>JAFUWG010000052.1 GCA_017483605.1 Bacteroidaceae bacterium
CACACCGCCCTTCGTGATGACGATAGGATATGTGCCCACAGGAGAAGCCTCGGTTGCCTCACATGAGATGTCGGGTGTTCCGTCCAACGCGGCACCTGACGATTCATGTTCAAATGTCGGATTTGCTTCGCCATACTCACGTGTGTAACTCTTGGCTGTTACCACCACAGCATCTGCATCGACAACGGTCAATGTGCCATTCACATACGAACAGTCATAATTCAATGCCTCAGCATCGCTTACAACAATATCGTATGTACCCAAGACGCCCGAAGACGTGGCTGTACAGGTCACCGTTGGCATCTTCGTCAACACGCTCTCTGTCTCATTCATCTTGAAACCCGTGTAAGTCACACCGAATGCAGGCAGAGCCTCGCCCTGCTTGACAACATAACTCTGAGCCGTCACCGTCAACGGTGCTTTTATAATGGTCAATGTGCCATTCACGTAACTATCATTGTAGTTCTTAACACTGCCTTTCGACACAATAATTGGGTATGTGCCTACGGAGGACGTGGCGGTCGCCTCGCACGAAATGTCGGGTGTCCCGTCCAATGCCTTTCCTGCCGATGTGTACTCAAACGTCGGATTCTCCTCGCCATACTCGCGTGTGTAACTCTTGGCGGTTACGACAACAGCATCCGCATCGACAACGGTCAACGTGCCATTCACATACGAGATGTCATAGTTCTGTGCCTCCGCACTGCTTACCACGATGTCATACGTGCCCGGGGCGCTGCCCAAAGTGGCGGCACAAGTCACCGTCGGCTGCTTGGTCAGCACATCCTTCGTCTCGTTGTTCTTGAAACCTTCGTAATCTACCTCGAAGTTAGGCAGAGCCTCGCCCTGCTTGATGACATGACTCTGAGCCGTAACCGTCAATGGTGCCTTCGTAATGGTCAGCGTGCCATTGACGTAACTGTCGTTGTAGTTTGTCACACCGCCCTTCGTGATGACGATAGGATATGTGCCCACAGGAGAAGCGGCGGTCGCCTCGCAGGAGATGTCGGGCACACCCTCCAGTTCTCCACCTGTCACGTCATACCCGAGCACTGGGTTGGGTTCGCCATACTCACGAGTCACATTCCGTGCCGTCACTGTCGAAGGTGCCAACACCTTGACGGCGAAGGGAATCTCCGCGATGGTGACACCCGTGGCGTCCGTCTTCGAGAGTTTCACCTGACGGAGATACCCTGTCAGGCTTCCGACACTCACCGTCTTTGCCGCCTTCAGTTTCAGCGTTACGATGCCGCCGCTGCTGCCCGTGATAGGTTCCATCGACATGGCTGCGGCAAGGAAGCGGAAACTGCCGTCCTCCTGCTTTGCCATCGACACTGTTGTGCTCTCCGGCACACGGCTCTTGGCCACCTCATAGCCTTCCAGCGTGATGCCCGTCGGCAAAGAGAGGTCGAACTGGAACGCCACATACGTGATGGCGTTGTCCATCACCACACTCACATCCTTTGTCTCTTCGGCGGAAATGGAGAAGTCGCTGACATACGCCTTGTCCTCCGCCCATATCGGGTTCATCCATGCCATCAGGCACACGATGAGCCACATGGTCTTCTTGTCTTTCATGTTTCCTGCATTTTACTTCACTACCACTTTCTTCTGATTCACGATGTACACGCCCTTCTGCAGTTGGTTACCCACGGCGTTCACCTTGCGGCCCGACAGGTCATAGACCGCTCCGTCCTTCAAGGGTGATGTGATGTCCGCGATGCCGGTCGCCGTGTTCAGCGACTGGGCAGCGAAACGCACCGCCTCGCCTTGCGGCGTGACGAACAGGATGCCGTCCACCATCACGTCGCCTCCGTCAGACAGGTTCACCTCCAGCAGCCCGTCGGCAGATGCAGCCAGCGGCGTGCTGCCCATCGAGAGTGCCATCACCCTGTAGCGGTTTTCGCCCACCTGTGCATACTTCACAATGTGGTCTGTGCCGTTGGCTGTCAATCGGGCACCTGTCACCTTCACGCCCCTTGGCACCTCCACGTCCATCTGGAACGAGGTGAAGCGTCCAGCATCTGCCACGTTCACCGTCAACCCCTCTGCCGAAGCCGCCAGCGTCAAGTCCTCCGATGCAACATCCGCATAGCCTTTCATCCTTCTTGCCTTGGCGGCGTTCCCTTCGCTCAGGATGGCACCTATCATCGCTGTCACGTCAAACACGTCCACCTCGCTATCACCGTTCATGTCTGCCAAACTATAGTCATATTGTTCATACTCTTTACCAAGGATATAATTTACGGTAACTGTGGCATCCTGCACGTTCACAGCACCACTGCCTGTCAAGTCCCCAATCTTGTTTCTTGTGAAATGACCATTTATTATGACATCCTTTGCAGGCATGGTTTCAGGCATATCCAACCATCCACTGAATGTGTATCCTCTTTTAGCGTCCACATCTGGGGCTGAAACGACAGAACCGTAATCAACCAATGCCGATTGGTATTCTTCTCCGTCAATCATGTATGTCAATTTATATTGATTGACAACAAAGTTACCCTTCACTACAACCGTCTCGCCAGGCATCGTTTGAGGAATTTCACTCCATCCAGAGAATGTATAACCCTCCTTTGTCGGTTCTCCCTCGGCAACAATTGTTTCACCATATTCATATTCGACTGTTTTATAGACTTCATCATCCACCATATAGATAACATGAGGGAGTGCTACAATCTCACCAAAGTTTTTCCATGGGGCTGCCTTCTTGTATTCGTTTATCAAACTGACAGGTACATGGAGAGTCACATTTCCAACATTGTTAAAAGCCGTGACATTCGTGGATGGAATCATTTTTGTATAACAATAGACATCCACAAGGTTCTTACAATTCTTGAATGCGGCACTTTCAATTGTTGCAACACTAACAGGAATCTCCACTGAGGTCAAGTTGTTGCACCCTTCAAACGCAGACGTTCCAATGACTGTAACACTCTTGGGGATAACAGTCTTTGAGCAGCCTGCCACCAAGGTATTACTTGCCGTCTCAATGATGGCTTGGCAATTATCACGACTGTCATAAATAGAATTTTCCTTATCCACCGTCAGTTCTACCAATCCATCACATCCCGCCAAAACACCATTCCCGACACTCGTCACATAACTTGGAATGGTAAGGTTTGACAAATCAATACAATTGGCGAAAGCCTTGTCCATCACCCCCACAATATGATACCCAAGAACCGTCTCAGGGATGGTATATGCACCGATAATGGCTCCTGTGGGGACACTGCTTTTCGAGCCTATCAGCATCGTTTGCCCCTCTTCACTGAGCACCTGACATATCAGCATGAGTCCATCATCTGTGACGGTCGCAAAAGTGCCCGTCGGCTGCATGGAAATCACAAATTCCTCCATGTCGAAGATGTTCATGTCATAATCGATGTTTCGCTTGTTCGAAATGTGCAGCGTCTGGTCGTCCGTCCACGTCATTTCGATTTCACGGTTCAGCAGCAGGAAGGTGTTTGCCCCGTCCTTGTGCGTGATGAGCAACCCCTTGTCATTGCTGGTTGCATGGGCGGCTGTTGCGGTCAGGAAGAATGCCGCTATGATGATAGAAAATAACTTTTTCATTGTCTTTTCGTTTTTTTAGTTGATAATTGAACTTTTATTCGATGTGGCATCAGACCATCACTTGTGTTCCAACTTTCTGCCTGCGTCACGCCATGTTCCCTTGATGAACGTCGGTTCCACATGTTCATCCTTTGCACTTGGAGTCGTAATCTTTCGTGGGTCTTTTGTTTCCTCTCTCTTATTGTCGGATATTTTTCTTGGTTTTGACAAACTGCTGCTCAGATGTGTGGAAAGGTCAAACTCCACAAACTTCTCGTAGTCATACGTCCAGGCGTCACCCTCAGAAAGTTTCATGATGCGCTTGTAGATGGACTCACGCGACGGAGCATTAAACGGAGCGTTGTTATACCGCATCATGCTGTTCTCGGTCGGGCGATAGGCACCATAGCCATACAGACCAGCCCCCTCGAAGAGACCCAACTCAGCATCGGCATAGCGTTCGTCATTCAGGAACTTGGCCCATCTGACTGTCGATGCGTCATTCCGCCAATCGACATTGGCTCCCCATCCATACTTCTCATACTCCTCATCCAGTTCTTTCTTCCGTTCTTCAGGCATGGTCAAATCTTGATAGTTACCCTCCACGTATTCGTCAAGCAGCAAGCCGAAACCATGTCCTACCTCATGATTCAAGACAGGGCCTACAGCATCTTTCATAAAGGAGATGAAAGAGCCATCCTCATACATATAAGTATAACTCCGGCAGAAAGAGCCTTCCGTGTTGTAGAAGACACAAACCATCATTTGCTCGGCATCCGAACCCACCGCCTTTTGGGCGTATTCAAAAATTTCATTCGTAGTGTTCAGAGCGGTCTTGGCGTCTGCTGCCAAAGCCTCATTGGGAGAGACCACTTTCACCTCATAGACATTGAATCGGTTTCTCAGTGACTTGTATGGTTCGTATGCGAAGAACTGTTCCAAAGCACTGTCCATCTTCTTCTCATACTTGCCACCAGGCTCCATATCCCTATCAACAAATGGCTCGCCCATGAAAACGATGTCAATGCCTTTTCCTTCGGTTGCTTTCTGAAGCACACGCACTTCTCCGTCATGGGAATAATCAGTTGAAGTATAATAATCAATGGGGTTGATAGGACCAAACAGTTCTTCAACAATAGGAATGAGTTCAAAATAGTTCGGGGTCAAAAAATGGGATTGAAAAATGATTTCTCCTTCACTATTGATAGCGGTAACAGAAGGTACTCCATAGTTCCACCATTTCAGGAAAAAGAGTTGATTGTCCCAACAAAACTCACCCTTATCATCGGTATAGAGTGAGACATTTGGCCATTGAATGTTATTGTCCTTTATATATTTATCAACAGCTTCTTGTGTATCACCGCCATTATGTACATCATTTTGTATGTCAACAATACCGATGATGTTCAAACCCACATCATGGTATTTTTCATAGGCAGGAATTAATTTTACCATCAATTGCGGGGTAAAAGGACACCATGTCGCCCAGTTAAAAAGAATGGTAAGCCTATTGTTGGAGTATTCCTTAGGGCTTGTATGTCTATTCCCATCCAAGTCAATGAAGTTAATGTCAGGAGCAGGGATGCGCACTGTTTCGAGAATGGATGCATCCATTCCGTTTTGTGTAATAAATTCAGGCCAGAAATGTTGGAACATTTCATGCTTCTGTGCCCATTCTGGGACGGTGGGGCCAAAACGGTTTCCACTGAGATGCAACAAACATGCTCCACTATTGTAACTCCTTTCCATCAGTTCTGCTAAGGGATTTTCAGGAAATTCTCCACTCAAATTGTTGTCTTGTAGCGCAAGGTTCTCTAAATAGGGGAGTTTGAGCAGACACTCGGGCAAAGTACCGGTCAAATTGTTATTTGCCATTTCAATGGAAGATACATGCTGTTTGCCAGGTTCTCCAACAGCTCCATAATATTGTGTCAGATAACCAATACCATACCATTTAGAAACAGGTAAATCACTTCCCCATCCATCATTACGAGTCCAGTTGTCACCGCCTGTTGCTCTATAAAATTCCATCAAGGCTTCTCTTTCCTCGTCAGGTACATCATAAGCCTGATTTACATCAAGGTGAACTTTCTCTGCATCTTCTTCTGCATATAATACCGTTCCCCAATCAAAATTAAATTTATAGGTACCTTTGCCTTCACTATCTAACCCAATAGATATTTTCTCCACACCTGAGTAATTTCGTTGAGATGAAACATCCTTTTCTCTCATAGAAGGAGTGTGGATAATTTGGAAAATGGTCTCCGTGTGTAATTTTTGAGCCCATGCTCCTTGCAAGACAAGAAATAGCATTATCCAAAATGCTGCAATTTTTTTTTTCATAATTCTTAGTTTTTATGGTTAGTTAAATGTTATGTGATTCATCGCATCGTCGCTATGGCTGGTAGTAAATGCGGCTTCATCTTTACATAGAACACACAAGAAGCGTGGAACTGTATGTCCACATCTCCAAGGTGAGGGTCGTAGGAAGTACCCGAATAACAAAGATGGTTTCGATTTAGCAGTTCCACGCAATAATGCGTGAAGCCGCTATGTCCAACTTCTGTTATTCGAGATGGCTCAGTAGCACGCGAGCCTCCTCAAACATTTTCTGCAATGATTGAAAATTTCCTACGTTTTCACCTTGCAAGAAAGAGCATAACGCTTCTAATTACCAATAAGCCACGACGCCGAAGCATCGCAGTGACAGGACGTTAACCGCCCAATCGATTGCAAATTAAGTGAAAAACTTCGATTCCCACAAACTTTTCCAAAACTTTTTTCAAAAGGGCACAAAAAAGGCACAAAGCGGAAAGTGCTTTGTGCCTCATATTATATATATGTGTATGCCTTTATGATGTGATGTTACTTATCTTTGTCAGCGATATACCGTTTGATTTTCTCAATGAGTTGACGGGTAGGCTCGACTTTTTCTTCTACTTCATCTTGTTCCACATCAATGGAGCAATTATAATCTCCATCTTCACGTAGCCGCTGCAATCGAAAATCTCTGTAGAAAAGTGTGACCCTCAATGTTCACCGACGTCACTCGCCCGTGTCTTGCGAGAACGATGCCCAATGTCTTCTGCCAACGATGCCCAATGTCTTGTCGGCTCCGTTGCCCGTCATCTCGAACGACACTATTCAATGTCTTGCTCATTCTGTTGCCAATGTCTTCCTCGCTCTCTTGCCCGTCATCACTCTGCTCCGAGGCTCGTCATCACCTTGTCCTCACGCTCGTCATCACTCTGCTCTCATGCTCGTGTCTTCTGTAGAGGTGTTTTCAGAGGAGTGAATCAAGAGATTTCGGAGGGTGATTTGAAGACATTTCTGCTCCATCTGCTTAATCGTGCCGCAGGTACTTGTCAGGATAAAAACGACATACCTCTCTTTGTGGGGATGTTCATTTCGTCTTGGCAAAAACGGCACGCAGGAAGCCTCGAAAGTGGTCTGAGTCAGACCACCCGGGCGGTGTGAGTCACACCACTTGGGAGGTGACGAGTGTGTCATTTTGTCCTATTGCGGGAGAGGTTTGTGGAGGGATGGGGTTAGAGGCGACCTGCCGCTTTGAGGAACTTGGTGCGTGAAAGGGCGAGTTGGCAGCGGGCGTTGACGAGGTTGGCACTGCATTGCTGCCAGAGGGCTTGGGTTTCGAGATAGTCGCTGAGGGTTTCGAAACCGACTTCGTACTGCTGTTTGGAGAGACGGACATTTTCGGCTGCCTGCTGGAGTGCCACTTCGCAGAGTTGCACTTCGGTGATGGCTTCGTTGACATTGTTGCGACACTGTGCCAACTCAAGTTGCATCTGTTCGTTGAGGTCTTGCTGCTCAATTTGGGCTATCTGATAGGCGGCTTTGGCAGAACGAATCTTGTTGGTTGCACCGCCAAAGAGGTCGATGGGCACCTTGACTGCGACACCGACCGTTGCCGCTCCGTTGTTGAGCATTGTCTTGCCCGCCAGTTCGCCACCGTTGGCGTAGGTGTAAGCCGCCCCAAAAGCCACATTGGGCAGATAGTCGCTCTTGGTCAGTTTGATATTCTGGCGTGCCAATTCGGTCTTGTTCTGCAGGATGGCGTATTCGGGACGAGCAGAAATGTCGGCATTCATCTCGGAAGGCAAATAGACGCTGGAATCGTTTACGCTCAGGGCTTGCACATCCGCACCGCCCTCGTGCTGAGCAAAGGACGTGAGAGGTTCGATGTTGCTGTCGAGCGGCATACCGATGATGTGACAAAGATTCATCAATGCCAGTCGGTAGCCGTTATCCGCTTTCTGAATCGAGAGGTCGGCTTCGTTCATCTTCACCTGCACCTTCATAATGTCGTTGCGAGTGCTCATGCCGTGACGGAAAGCCCCTTCCACGTTCTTTTTCAGTTCGTCGAGCATGGTCTTGTAACTGCGTGCCACATCGCCCAATTCTTTTGCCTTGACTGCCAGATAGAAGGCCTCGTCGGTGCCAGCCAGCACTTCCGACTCTGTCAGACGGATGTTCTCGTTTGCCATATTGACACCGAGTTTCGACATATTGTAAGCCGTGGAAATCTTACCGCCCATATAGAGAGGCTCCATCACCGAGATGCCGCCGATGAAGATGTTTTTCAACTTCCACTTCATCTGCTGCGAGGGGAAGTCGGCGTACTGATTCAGCGTGTAACTACCGTCGCTGTTGACCGTTACGTTGGGCAGAAATTGCCCTGCCGACTCCACAAAATTGTAGATGGGCAGATGGCCGCCATCGATGGAGATGTCCCCTCGGGCGGTACTATAAAAATCGGTCGCCAACAAATTGAACTGCGGGAAGAAGTTCGCCTTGTAGGACTTCATATCGAAGGTGGTCTGCTCCAACCTGATTTTGGCAGAAGAGAGCGACTTATTATATTCCAATGCCTTCTGTCGGCACTGCTCCAACGTGAGGGACTGTGCCACGGTCTTGACAGCGAAACCGCCAAGCAGCAAGGAAAGAATCGTTGTGATGATGGTCTTTTTCATTTTACCTTGAAGAAAAGAGAATAAAGTATCGGTATGAAAATCAGCGTAATCAGCGAGCCCACAAAGAGACCGCCCATGATGGTGACCGCCAACGAACCGAACAGGGCGTCGGTCACCAACGGTATCATGCCCAGGATGGTGGTGAGACTCGCCATCATCACAGGAAGCAGACGCGACTTGGAACTCTGGATGAGTGCCGTGCGTGGCTCGATGCCCTGCGAGACTTCAAGGCTGATTTCGTCCATCAGCACAATGCCGTTCTTAATCATCATGCCTATAAGTCCCAGCACACCTACAATGGCGACGAAGCCAAACTGCTTGCCCGTCAGCAGCACCACAGGAATCACGCCGATGACCACCAGCGGGATGCAGCAGAAGATGATGGCAGGCTTCTTGTAGTCCTTGAAGAGCATCACCAGAATGAGAATCATGATGACGATGCAGATGGGGAATCCGTTGAAGAGGTACTTCATCGACTGGTCGCTTGCCTTCTTCTCGCCTTCCCACGTCAGGGTGTAGCCTTCGGGCAGGGCAATCTGCTCAATCTGCTTGGCAATTGCCTGACGAGCCGCCTCGGTGCCGACGCCTGGAGCCGGAGAGCATTGCAAACGCTGCGTCCGTTCTCCGTCGTAACGCACCACAACAGGCTCTTCCCACGTGATGTCCAAGCCATGCGACACCTGCTTGAGCGGCGTGGTCTGAATCAGTTTTTCGATGACATCCTCCTTGGTCACTGTGCCCGACATGAGTTTCTGCATCGTCGAGCGATTCATAAACTGCTTCAGGTTCGGTATCATCCCGAAAACCTGCACGTTGTCCAGGTTCTCCACGTTCTGTCCGTTCTCGTCCGTACATTTGATGTAGATGTTCTCCGGGTGGATACCCTCATAGAATGTTCCCACAGGAATGCCGCCCGTGTATGCCATCATGGAGAGTGCCACGTCGCCACGAGAAAGTCCGCTGTTGCGAGCCGACGCCTGATCATAGTCGATGGTCAGCACAGGCACCTGCGGCTCCCAGTCGGACGTGGGCAGATACACCTTGTCTGAAGCATCGACGATTGCCCGTGCGGAGTCCACCAACTGATGCAGCACAGCGGGGTCGGGACCGTGGAAACAAGCCTCGATAGGATACTTCTTGAACATCAGGTTATATCGCTTGAACTTCACGTAGGCATCGGGGTACAAATCATTGATTTCCTGCTGGATGGCATCGATATTCTTCACCAACTCATCGGGCGAAGTGAAGTCGATAATCAGTTCGCCGTATGCCAGCGAGGGCGTTGCGATGGAACGCACCAGATTGTAACGCGAAGGCGTGCCGCCAATGGAGGTGGTCACATGGGTGATATAGTCGTGCTTCATCAGCCGTTCCCTAATTTCCTTCAGGTCCTGCTCCGTCTGTGTGGAGTTGTAGCCCTCAGGCAATTTATACTCCATATAGAGTTGGTCATACTCCATGTCGGGGAAGAAAGCCTGATTGACAAAGCGATAGGAGAATCCGCAAACTGCCAGCAGGGCAACGGTGAGCCCCACCACGACAAAGCGATGTTTCAGACCGAAATTGAGCACCTGCTCCAGTATCACGTATGACTTGCCCGTGTATAAATCGCCGCCCTCGCTGTCGGAGGTGGCAACCTTGTGATTCTTGAACATCCATTCTGCCATCACCGGCACCTGCACCAATGCCAGCACCCAACTGAGCAAGAGGCTGACCGCGATGACGATGAAGAGGTCGCGTACATAGACACCTGCCGTGTCGGGACTCATGAAGATGGGCAGAAACGCCAAAATGGCAATGAGCGTGGCACCCAAGAGCGGCATGGCGGTCTTCTGACCGATGGACGTGAGTGCTTCCAGACGGGGCTTGCCTTTCTTGAGGTCCACCAAGATGCCATCCATGATGACGATGGCGTTGTCCACCAGCATACCCATCGCAATGATGAAACTGGCGAGCGACACACGCTGCAAGGTGCCGTCAAAGGCTTGCAACACCAAGAAAGAGCCAAACACAATGACCACCAAACTGGCTCCGATAATGACGCTGCTTCGCCACCCCATGAAGAAGACGAGCACCAGCACCACAATCAGGACAGACTCGACCAGGTTGATGAGGAACGTGTTCAGTGCGTCGTTCACACGCTCGGGCTGGAAGAACACCTTCTGACACTCGATGCCTGCGGGCATACGCTGTTCGATGTCCGCAATTTTCTGCTCCACTTTCGCACCGACCTTCACCACATCATAGGCTGGAGAGCAGGCAATGCTGATGCCGAGTGCCTGCTGACCGTCGCACTCCATACGGTTTCGAGTCACCGCCTCGTAGGTCTTGGTCACCACGGCTATATCCTTGATTCTCAGTTGGTCGTCATCATGTCCCTGAATGAGCATGTTGGCGATGTCGTCCACATTGTTGAAACGGTCGTTCACCGTCACACGGATGCGGCGGTCGCCATTGTCGTAATAGCCCGCATAACTCGTCTTGTTCTGGTTGTTGAGGGTCTGAATGACCTCCGTCGGCATCACACCGAGGTTTGCCATCTTGTCCTCCCGCAACTCAATGTTGATGCACTCGCTGCGCTTGCCGTAAATCTCCACGCGACTCACGCCGTCAATCTGCGAGACCTCCCGTTTCATCAGTTCGGCATAGTCGCTCAACTGGCGGTCGCTCTGTCCGTCGCTCTTCAAGGCATAAAACATGCCGTACACATCGCCAAAGTCGTCCTTGACCTGCGACGCCGAAGCCCCCGAGGGCAACTGGCTCTGCACGTTGGCGACCTTTCGGCGCAGCATGTCCCATTCCTGTTCCACCTTGTCGTCGGGAACGGTTGGAAGCAGTTCCACGGTGATGAGGCTCAGGTCGGCATAACTCGACGACTGTATGTTGTTGATGGTGGACATCTCGCGGATGCTCTTCTCCAGAGGGTCAGTCACCTCCAATTCCACCTGATGAGCCGAGGCTCCGGGATAGGTGGTCACCACCATCGCCTGCTTCACCTTGATGGCGGGGTCTTCAAACTTCGACATCGCTCCGTATGCCATGAAGCCGCCGACCACCAGAATCACCACCAGAAAGTGAATCAGTTTACTGTTTTCCAATGCCCATTTGCTGTAGTTCATCTTCATCTGTCATGTATAGAGATTCTACAAAAGTCCACCCACATTCGACGCCGAAGGCTTCTGCAACAGCGTGACCTTCTGTCCGTCCTTCACATGGTGAACACCCGATGCAACCACCTTTTCACCCGCCTTCAGACCGCTGTCCACCTGTGCCGTCCCGTCGCGATTGAGCATCGACACAGTGACAGGACGCGTCCGCACGGTGCCACTCGCCGCATCGTAAACAAACACCTGCGTTTTTCCGCCCTCCATCAGCACGGCAGACGACGGCACATTCACCGCCGCAGTCGTTCCGTCGTCGGTCACTTCGGCATACACCATCGTGGTCATGCCCGGGGTGACTTTCTTGCGGTCAACCTTGCCCGAGAACTTGAGGCGAATCGTGTAGAGTTGGGACGCATTCGCCTCCTGACTGGTGCGGACAATCGTCAGCGGAAACTTCTCGTCGCCCGTCACATCAAATTTGCAATAGAAGTTCGTAATCTGCTCTAAATGAGAGAAATCGGAAGAACTGACATGAATCTCCACTTCTGTGTCGCCGCTGCCAAACACACTCAGCACGGGCATTCCGGCACTCACCGTTTCGCCCGCCTCGTGCAGTTTCGTCTGCACGTAGCCATCGATGGTGCTCCTCAGTTTGGTGTCTGCCAACTGATTCCTGTGGTTCGCCAGTTTCTGGGTGATTTGCTGAAGCCCGTAGCGTGCCTTGTCGTTATTGCTTGCCGTCGTGTTGCCCTCGGCGTAGAGTGCCATCACACGCTCCGCATCTGCCTTCACCTGTTCATACTCTGCCTGCGTGGCGGCAAGTTGTACCTGATAGTCGCGGCTGTCCATCTCTGCCACCACCTGACCTCGCGACACGTGGTCACCTTCCTTCACCAACACACGCAGGATGGGTCCGCTCACACGGAACGCCAAATTCACCTCGGAAGCCGATTTGGTTCTGCCAGTGAAGGTGGTCACAGCATTTTCGTTGACGCTTTTTGCCACAGCGACCTCCACTCTCGGTTCTGTCTCCTTCGCTGCCTGCCCTTTGCTGCAAGACGTGATGCCCACAGCCGCTAGCAACACCGAAGCCACATAAACAATTCGTTTCATATTCTTTTATACATTATATATTATTAGTCACAACAAATACCTCCATCCTCCCCGCTGTGCAGCCCGTCACTCCCCTCTCCCATCCTCTTCGACCCCTCTCTGCGGCATCCTTCTTTTTCCCTCCAGAGCCTTCTCCAAAGGGCTTTTGCCGCAAGTGTTCTTAAAACTAAACTTAGATTTTATAAAATTCAAGTTAGATTTATATAAATTTAAGTTCAATTTTATAAAATTTAAGTTCAATTTTATAAAATTTAAGTTGAATTTTATAAAATCTAAGTTTAGTTTTAAGAGCGTCTGCCGCATCGGGGCATCGGGGCGTGCCGCCAAAGACCCTCAGGGAGTGCCTTGTGGGGCAATCGGAGAACACCAGGGGAGGCAACAGGAGATTCCTTTCATGAAGGATTTCGGAATATTCTCCCTCGGGGTTTCGGGTGCAAATTTACAGCATTATTCTGTAACTTTATTGGTGGAAAAACCATCACTTTTGTTCAAAATGTATTTTTCCTTTATAAAAAGATGCTAAAAGTGTTGTATGTTTGTTCAAAAAGTAGTTATTTTGTAGTCAAATTTGTTATTATGTTAGAAGACAGAGTCATCATTCGTGAGATTGAAGGCGGAGAAATCGACATTCTCGACGCCGAAGAAGACATTGTGAAGTTTTCCATGACGGGTATGTTCATCTGCAAAGAGGGAGAAATCACGCTCAGTCTGGACGAAACGGAATACCACATGACGAAGCATTCCATCATCGTGTACTTTTCCTACAGCAAACTTCACATCATCAGCCACACACCCAACCTGCGTGGCACCCTGATTGGCACCAACCTGGAGACCATCCAGCCGATGCTCTATCAGGTGAGCAACTTCAACGCACTTTTCGTGCTGAAGAAGGCTCCTTTCCAGACCATTACAGAGGTCCAATACGACAATCTGCAGCAGCACATCACCATGCTGACCACCATGACCAAACGGGAGCAGGAGGAACGGAAGAACTACCTCGCAACAAAAAGACGCCCCGTGGCAGACATGGCAAGGAAACAGGCAGAACTGCTCAGTTACTCCCTGATTCTGGAGGTGCTGCAATGCTATGCCAACATGCCTTTCGACATGTCGCCGATGTCGAGAAAAGACGAGGTGCTGCAGAAGTTCGTCACGCAACTCTACCGCAAATACCGCACCGAGCACGAGGTGAGTTACTACGCCAACCAGCAGTTCCTCACCAGCCGCTATTTCAGTGCCATCGTGAAGGAAAGGTCGGGCAAATCGCCCAGCCAATGGATTTCTACCGCCCTGCTGGTCGATGCACAAAACTTGCTGAAAAGCAGCAACATGACCATCAAGGAGATTTCCGACCTGCTCTGCTTCCCCAATCAGAGTTACTTCGGGAAATGGTTCAAAAACCTCACCTCCCTCGGACCACTCGACTACCGAAAGGGACGGAAGAGTCCGAAAAATGTGGAGGACACGGACTTCACCGATGTGATACAGCGTGGGCTGAACTACGTGGGCAAAACGCTGGACGAATAATCGCTTGAACAAACAAAAGAACACAACAAAAATATCACAGAAAAAATGAAAAAGATTTTTGGAATGATTTCCATCATGCTGTGCCTGATGGCTGGCATCACATCTTGTCTTGACGACTCCAACGCAGAAGCAACCTGCACCTACGCAGTCGTGTCCGACAGCATCGTTTACACAGACACGCTCGACGCCGTATATGACTCACTCATCCATGCCAGCCTCACCACGCTGGAACATGCCAACTACACCTTCCAGAAGTCGGCTGAGGTTGACCAAAGCATGACCGCCTACGCGGTGGCAAAATGCGATGAACTGGCAGGAACGGAATTTGCGGCAAACCTCGCAAAAGCCGTGACTTTAAGTGCCATCCAGAACGAGATGTACAAGGCAAACAGCGACTTCTTCACCGCCAAGGGCATCACTAACGCGGCAGGCATCGGACTGCACCCCTTCACGGTTCACCTCACGCTGTGGAACTATAGCAATCAGACAGCCATCGGCATCGGACACATCAACGTTTCAGAATAAAAAAAGCCCCACACAAAATGAAGACACGCACGTTTTTCGCCGCTTTCGCCCTGCTCACAACGGTTCTCTCCAACGCTCAACCCTCCTACTCGCCCGACATCCAGAAAGAGAAGTTGGGACGTGGGTTGGTGTGCTTACGCGAGGGGGATAGCCTTGTGGTTTCGTGGCGAATGCTTGAAGAAGATGATGAGCACACGACATTCAATCTCTACCTGAATGATAAACGATTGAACAAGAAGCCTATAGAGGATGCCACCTTCTTCAAAACTTTAGCCCCAAAAACGGATGCCGAACTGAAGGTTTCAGCCGTAAAAAACGGCAAAGAATCCAAACAGGACACAGGTGTCTTCACCTATCACCCCAATCAAAAAGACTACCTCTCCATCCCCATCTCCAAGCCCGAAGGTGGTGTTGCCCCCGACGGTCGCCCTTACACCTACTCTGCCAACGATGCCAGCGTGGGTGACGTGGATGGAGACGGCGAATACGAGGTCATTCTGAAATGGGACCCTTCCAACAGTCACGACAACAGCCATGAGGGGTACACGGGGAATGTCTATCTTGACTGCTACACGCTGAAAGGCGAGCAACTCTGGCGAATCGACCTCGGCAGAAACATCCGTGCCGGTGCCCACTATACTCAGTTTCTCGTTTACGACTTCGATGGCGACGGCCGCTCCGAACTCATCACAAAAACAGCCGACGGCACCATCGACGGACAGGGCAACGCCATCGGCGACCCCAATGCGAACTGGGTGATGAGCGGCAGCATCGAGAAAGAGATTCCGGGCAAGATGGAGAAAAAGAGAACCAATGTCGTGGGCAGAATCCTCGATGGGCCTGAATACCTCACGGTCTTTGACGGACGCACGGGCAAAGCCCTCAAAACGGTTGACTACCAGCCTCCACGCGGCAATGTTGCCAGTTGGGGCGACAACTACGGCAACCGAGTGGACCGTTTCTTGGCGGCTGTGGCATACCTTGACGGCAAACACCCCAGTGCCGTGATGTGCCGCGGGTATTACACCAAAACGTACCTCGCCGCCTACGATTGGAACGGCACCGACCTCACGCTCCGTTGGCTTTTCGACTCCGAAAAGTTCCCCGGCTTCTCAGGTCAAGGCAACCACAACCTGCGTGTGGGTGATGTAGATGGCGACGGATGCGACGAGATCACCTACGGTTCGATGGCGGTCAACAACGATGGCACAGGGCTTTACACCACTCGCATGGGGCACGGCGATGCCATCCACCAATTCGCCTTCTATCCCGACAGCACTCAACTGCAGATTTGGGATGTTCACGAAAACAAGAAGGATGGCTCTGACTTCCGCGATGCCCGCACAGGGCGAATCATCTTCCAAATCCCCAGCACCGACGATGTGGGACGCGGCATGGCTGCCGACATCGACCCTACCAACTGGGGACTCGAAATGTGGTCTTCCTCGCAGCGTGGCTACTTCGATGTGAAAGGCAATCTCCATGCCGAAAATGCTTGGATTCCCATGAACAGTGCGGTCTGGTGGGACGGCGACCTGTTGCGTGAACTCCTCGACCGCAACGCCATCAGCAAGTGGAACTGGAATGCCGAAAAAGCGGAAACCATCAAAGACTTCCGTGCCGAAGGCTGCTCCTTCAACAACGGCACCAAACAGAACCCGTGCCTCTCTGCCGACATCCTCGGCGACTGGCGAGAAGAAGTCATCGTTCGCAACAACGAAAGCACCGAACTCCGCATCTACTCCACCACCATCCCCACCTCCCATCGCTTCCCCACCTTCATGCTCAACATTCCCTACCGCATCAGCGTCGCCACCGAAAATGTCGGCTACAACCAACCACCCGAACCAAGTTTCTATTTCGGGAGCGACATGAAAATTTCAAAATGAATTCTTTCCTCATACAAAAAAACTCTGCAAGCCATGACACACGGTTTGCAGAGTTTTTTCATCTGTGATAACTTCTTCAGATTAGTTCATGATGGCGAAGTAATCCACGATGCCGACCAGTTTGCCGTGATCGGTGACGAGGAGGGAGTGGATTTTGTGGTTACGGAACATCTGTTGGATGGTGGTCAGTTTCGCCTCGGGGGAGATGGTCTTGGGGGTGCTGGTCATGGCTTCGCTCACGGAGAGATTGATGAAGTTTTCTCGAGCACCTTCTACGGCACGGCGGATGTCGCCGTCGGTGATGATGCCGAGAATCTTATCGTTTTCCATGACGACTCCCAAGCCAAGTTTGCCAGAACTGATGGTGATGAGGGCATCGGAAAGTCGCATGGTGGGAGGCACGATGGGGAAATTGTCGGTGTACATAACATCTTTGACTCTGACCAAAAGTTTGCGACCGAGTGAACCACCCGGGTGGAACTGAGCAAAGTCTTTTGCCTTGAACTTGCGAACTTCCATCAGAGCACAAGCAAGGGCATCGCCCATCGCCATGGCTGCTGTTGTGCTGGAGGTTGGAGCAAGATTCAAAGGGCACGCCTCTTTTTCAACTCGACAAAGTATGTGATAGTCGGAATGCTGTGCCAGAAGCGAATGAGCGTCGCTGGTCATGGACACGATGGGGAGATGGCGGTCTTCGAGCGATGCGACAATTCGCAGCAATTCGTCGGTGTTGCCCGAATTGCTAATCAACAAAAGAACGTCATTGTCCATGATTTCGCCCAAATCGCCATGAAGGGCATCAAGGGCATTGAGGTAGATGGCTGGTGTGCCGGTCGATGCCAATGTGGCCGCAACTTTTGCCCCCACATGTCCCGACTTGCCAACACCCGTCACGACAACGTGTCCCGAACAATGGTGGATGAGGTCAACTACCTGTTCGAAACTGTTGTCAAGTTGAGGAATGAGGTCGAGCAATGCCTGTGCTTCGTCGCGAAGGCATCGCTCTGCAAAGGGTATGGATTTCATGCGTCTATCAATGTGGAAATTACACGGTCGAGGTCTGTAAGATACAGCATGTTAGGACCGTCAGAAAGTGCACTTTCAGGGTCGGGGTGAACCTCGAAGAAAAAGCCATTGGCTCCAAAGGCTTTTGCCGCCAAAGCCATTGCCGGCACAAACTCGCGGTTGCCGCCCGTCTTGCCGCCAGCAGCACCTGGACGCTGTACGGAATGGGTACAATCCATGATGACAGTGTCGGTAAAATGGTGCATATCGGCAATATTACGAAAATCTACCGCCAAGTTGTTGTAGCCATAGATGTTGCCACGTTCTGTGAGCCAGACATTGTCGTTGCCACTCTCTCGCACCTTCTGAACGGGAAACTCCATGTCCAATCCAGAAAGGAACTGTGCTTTTTTGATGTTGACGATGCGACCTGTTCGGGCTGCAGCAACAAGGAGGTCTGTCTGTCGGCAAAGGAATGCCGGAATCTGCAACACATCCGCCACCTCGCCAGCAGGGTTTGCCTGATAACTCTCGTGGATGTCGGTGAGGATGCGAAGTCCGTACTTCTCCTTGATGTCGGCAAGCATCTGCATTCCCTTCTCCAGCCCTGGACCTCGATAGGAGTGGATGCTGGTACGATTCGCCTTGTCAAAAGACGACTTGAAAATGATGTCTATTCCGTATTTTTCATTGAGCCGAACTAACTCCTGAGCGACTTCTTCAAGGCACTCCATCGACTCGATGACACACGGTCCTGCAATGATGGTAGGCATTTCTCTACAAATATTAAAATGGATATTCGCCGTTGTTCTCTGATGGAGTCACGGCAGCAGGAGTCTCGGGCTGTGACGGCTGAGGCTGAGCAGGCGATTGTGTGGCTGGTTTCGGCGAAAGCAACTCCAGATTGTCGGCCATGATTTCAATCGTCTTGCGACTGATGCCCTGACGGTCAGTCCAATCGCGACTCTGAATTTTTCCTTCCACATAGATTTTGTCACCTTTGTGGACATACTTTTCTACGGTCTCGCCCAACTTACGCCAAAAGATGCAGGTGTGCCACTCTGTTCTGTCGGGCACCTGCGTTCCATTCTGAAGCGTATAGCCTCTCTCTGTGGTGGCCAGACGAACCTGTGCCACACACACACCTTGGTCGAGATATTTCACCTGTGGGTCTGCACCCACATTGCCAATCAGCATTACTTTATTCATAATGTTACTGTTTTGTTCAAAAGATAATGGTCAAGAATCGTCATTGCCGCCATTGCCTCCACAACGGGAACGGCACGTGGCAAGACGCAAGGGTCGTGGCGACCTTTCACTTCGAGCATAATCTCTTCGCCCTCCTTGTCAACGGTTGGTTGCGGACGAAGTTGTGTGGCAACAGGCTTGAAAAGGACACGGAAATAGATGTCCTGGCCATTGGAAATGCCACCCTGAATGCCCCCCGAATGGTTGGTACGGGTGCTGATGCGACTGCCGTCGTGATAGAAAATGTCGTTCTGTTCAGAACCTCTCTGCCCCACTCCTGCAAACCCTTCGCCGTATTCAAAACCTTTCACGGCGTTGATGCCAAGCATGGCGGCACCCAATTCGGCATGAAGTTTGGAGAAGGCTGGTTCGCCAAGACCTACAGGCACGCCTTTGACAACGCACGTAATCACGCCGCCAATGGTGTCGCCATCTGCCTTCACGTCAAGAATCAGTTGCTCCATCTGCTTTGCCGCCACGGGGTCAGGACATCGCACCGGATTGTTTTCTATCTGCGAAAAATCATATTGAGAATAATCTCGGTCGAGAGCAATCATCCCCACTTGCGAGGTATATGCAACGACTTCTATGCCCAGTTGACGAAGAGCCAACTTGGCAAACGCACCGCCTACACAACGAGAAATGGTTTCACGTGCAGATGAGCGTCCTCCGCCTCGATGGTCGCGAATGGCATACTTCTGCGTATAGGTGTAATCGGCATGTGAAGGACGATAGACGTTGCGAACATTTTCATAATCCTTAGAATGCTGGTTGGTGTTGCGAACCAGAAAACCAATGGGGCATCCCGTGCTCTTGCCTTCAAACACCCCCGAAAGAATCTCTACCACATCGCCTTCCTGACGCCCCGTCGTGATGCGGCTCTGCCCTGGCTTGCGACGGTCCAATTCCGACTGAATAAAATCGAGGTCGATGTCAATGCCCGCAGGCATACCATCCACCACGCCACCGATTCCGGCACCGTGACTTTCGCCAAAAGTTGTCAGTGTGAAGATGTGACCAAAGGTGTTTCTCATCACTATCGTCCTCCGTTTCCTCCACAGCCACCGCCGTTGCAACCTTCACATCCACCACCGCATCCGCTGCATTCACTCATGGAATTCAGCGTTTCGGAAATCTCTTCGTTCGTGGCAGGACGATTATCAATCACGTGTCCTACGAAATGCAGGTCCTGCCCTGCACGCGGATGGTTGAGGTCGATGGTCACCGTGTCTTTCTTGATTTCGATGATGGTCGCGTTGAATTGGCTACCATCTTCGCCCTGCATCGGCACGATGGCACCTTCATAAATATAGTTGAAATCCATCTTCCCGTCTATCATGAACACAGAATGAGGAACATCGAACATCAGTTCTTCGTTAAACTCGCCGTATGCGTCCTTGCACGGAATGACGAAGTCAAATTCATCTCCACGTTCAAGGTTTGCCACGCCTGCCTCAAAAGCCGGAAGAACGAGTCCCAACTTGCTGATGAACTGGAAAGGATGCCGTCTGTTTGCCACCTCTGCCGGTTCTTCATCTTCTTCTCCATCTTCGATGGTGTAAAGTTTGTAAGCAACTGTGATGTATCTGTTGTCTAATGTCATTGTTAATGCAGTTTTTAAGAGTTTCTATTTACAATCATGTTGCAAAGATATGAAAAAGAATGAAGAATTAAAGAATGAAGAATTAAGATTTTGCAAATAAAAGACAAAATCCCCGCTATGCACATGAAAAAATCGCCATTTCTCAAATTCTAATTCATCATTAATCACTATCTTTGCATCAACAATCGTCATAACATCTCGAAGAACATGAAATACAAATTGCTCATACCCGTCGCCATGCTTCTGATGCTGGGAGCATGTCGTAACGCATCATCAAACCAGCAAGAAAAGACCAAAGAAGTGACTGCTGCCAAGAAGCAGAACGTCATCAAGAAGCACATCAGCATCCCAAGAGATTTTTCATACTTGACCAACTTGGGCAGCGTAGATATCATCTATACACAAGGAAACTACAGCATTGACGTGGAAGGCGATAGCGCTCTTCTGGAATACCTTGAGACCACGTTCGACAGCAATCTGCTCACGGTTTCCATCAGGATGGACAGCAACACAGACATCAACTTTTACGGCAATCCGAAAAGCGTGAAAATGTATCTCTCATGCCCCGACCTCAAATGCGTCAGCATCTGTGGGAATGGTAGTTTCGTGAGCGAAGCGACATGGCGTACAGAAGACCTTCAGTTGGGTGTGCTGGGCACGGGAGACATGAAACTTGGCAGGATTGAATGCACCACTTTCAGCATACAGTCGTCAGACGTAGGTGCCATCACCGTCAGCGACCTCCAAGCAGAAGACGCAACCATTTATTCACGCAGTTCGGCAGAAATCGAAGCCAATGTCAATGTCGAAAACTTGACCATTCTGAACGATGGCACCCAAAAGATGAAACTGACAGGCAAAGCAACCAAGCAACTCATCAAGAACCCCAAAGACCCCAATTTGACAAATGAGATTGAATAAACCCTATGGGGCTTAGACGAAACACGAAGATATCCCCAAAAGATGTGCTCGTGTCCTCAAAAGTGGTCTGAGTCACACCGCCTCGGTGGTCTGAGTCACACCACTTCGGCGGTGTGACTCAGACCACTTTTGAGGTGTCGAGGGAAGCAAAAAGGAGTGCCCCCGAAAGTCTCTGTACGGCTTTCGGGGGCACTCCTTTTAATACATCCTCTGATTGTTCACATCGTTTCTTTCATCTTAGAAACGGAAACCAAGAGTTGCCATGATTTGAGAACGATTCGCGTTAATCTTTGTGGGCAAGAAATCTACATCATTGTCGAAAGCGTAGAAGTCGCCATTCTGTGCCTGATACTGGTATGCCAAGTCAAAGTAACCACCCTTATAGCGATACCCAAGACCTACCGTGAAACGGTTAATCGCCTTCCAGTTTGTCCAATCGGTCTCAGTGTAGATGCCATCATAACCAATCGTGCGATATGCGTCAGACTTGAATGGTGAAGACACAAAGTTGTAACCAACTCTCAGAGACAGAGCATCAATGGGCTTATACTCAGCACCAATCTTTATCGTGTGCTGTCCCTTCAACGTCTTCTTGGTGATGTCGTTGACATTGCGGAAGTAGTTGGAACTGTAGCCATCCACATCGCTGTACTTGGCAGAACTGAGGTCTTGGAACTCATACTCCGCACCGATGGCAAAGTTTGTCCCTACCGTATGACCAAGGCTCACGCCAAATGTCCAAGGAGAACGATAATGATAGTCATAATCTTCGTTCACAGCCGATGTCACATAGTCATCGTTCAAATAGAGCGTAGCACCATTGGCATCCGTCATGCGATACCAAATAGGAGTATGAACCGACACACCGAAACGGAAGGGGCTGTCCTCGATGGGACGACAGATGAAACCCAGTTTCACGTCAAAGCCGTCGCCACCTGTCTCATACCAATTGGAAAAGTCGTAGGAACTTCCGTCTGTGCCTAACTCCTGATAGAACGACTCACGCTTGTAGTCAATATCATACACACCGATGGAAGCACCAAAGAAGAACTGGTCGCTCACATTGAACGACAGGTTGACATCAGCCTGAACATTGGCGCCGTAGGTTGCTTTCTCATAATAAGCGTCTGAGGCAGGAATGCCTGCATAGCCATAATCGGCACTTTCATCCAGAATGCCTCCATGCGAATCACTCGACGCACTCATGTCAGCCATCGTACCCCAATAATCATTGGCATACGCATAGTTGCAAAGGTCTGCAATCTGAAATGTCTGACTGAACGTGTTGTTCAGGTTCTTCACATTGGTCAACTGATTCGAGAGGAAATTACGTTTCTTCTGATAGTTCACGCCAAAATTGACGAACTGCAAGCCTTTGCTGGACGGATTATCCATGTCAAAAGCAATCAAGATGCCGCCCTGGTCGAGCGAGAAACGATAACCATCATGATCCATTGCCCCCTTGCCAGAGAACAACTCACTCACGGAGATTGCCGCATCGCTCTTGCGATACATCGCTGTACCTGCAGGGTTCGTACTCATCACACTGATATCGCCACCCAAGGCACCCAATGCTCCACCCATCGACACGAAACGTGCCGTTCCGTTGAGGTCGCTATTCGCCATTGTCTGTGCATCGAATGAATCCTGTGCGTATGATGTCCCTACCGTGCCAACCAGCACGCCGAGGAGAAAATATTTACCAAATGCTTTCATTGCTATAATAATATATAATGTATAACGTTTTCTATTCCTTAAATCTCAACGGCATTAACGGCGTCCGCCGCCACCACCGCCTCCGCCGCGGCTACCTCCACCACTGAAGCCACCGCCGCCTCCGAAACTGCCACCACGGCTACCGCCGCCGCTATATGAAGAGGAAGAACTACGGGTTGAAGCACCGCTGTTATAGGTAGAAGTGCGAGGTGTGGTATTCGTAGAACGGCTGCTGCTGTTCTGGTTGCTGTATGAGCGAGATGGCTGATAAGTGTTGTTATTGCCACGAGTGATGCCACTACGCTGTGCCGCATTCTCACGTGTACGGTTATAGACAGAAGTACGTGCTCCTTCGTTTGAAGATACGGCAGAACGTCCTGTACGGGCATTCGTATAGTCGGTATAAGAACCACGTGTGCCTCTCACACCCTGAACGGTCGAACGAACTCCTTGGCCCTGAACGCCTGTACGAGAAGTAAACACATTGGTACGTGTTCCCACTGTGCCTCTGCCCAACGGATTGGTACGGATTCGGTTGTTGGAAGCCATGTGTCCACGCGAAGAGTTCAACTCACGAGGCACCGTGTTGCGATAGTGATACCCACCATGTGGAACACCCCAACTTGGTCCCCATTCCCAGTATGACCAGGCGTATGGGTGATGCCATCCCCAGATGCCGCCATACCAGCAGTCCCAAGGTCCCCAACTCCAGCCGTAGCCCCAGCCATAGTGCCAATACCAAGGATCCCACGGGTCATACAAGTAGTCCCATGCACCATAGCCATAGTACAAATCCCAATAGTAAGGGCTTGACAATGCGTATAGACGAGGGTTGTGGAAACGCACCAGACGACGCGAATAGCGATAATCCAGTTCGAGGTCATCCAAGTCATAGGCAGCATCATCATAGCCATAATAACCGTCAACGGTGTCTATCCGTGCCGCAAGCGAGTCCTCCGCATAGAGTCCGCCAGCATTCTGGTAGTCACCGCCGTACACATACCGACGGTTATATTCGTCCTCACTACGTGAATTGGTGTGGTAATCCACCGTGGTCGGTGTAACCACCGTTTCGGTTTTTGCCCGCAAATCTGCCGCAGCCTTCTGAGCAGCCTGCTTAGCCTTCTTGGAAGAGGTGAAGTAGAGGTCATCCTGTGCCATGCCGAGCAAAGGAACAACCACCAAAGCCAATGTTAATAATCTTTTCATATTTGTGTTTTTTAGTTCGTCCGTTTTTACTTCTTGTAAACAAGAAACTTTTTCTCAATGCAAAGGTCGCAAATACCTTTTCAACGGCAATAGTTAAAATCCCTACATCGATGGGGAAAATCCCTATTTTGAGGCATCCTTTTTGCAAAGTTAGACAAAATAATCCAAAAAAGAAGATGAAAAGTAGCAAAATAGTTCATTTTTAACCATTGCCTATTGATATGTCAAATGAAATAACTAATTTTACAAAAATTTTTCAATGTTAGATTATGAAGAAAAACTTAAACCTATTCATTTGTGGGGCTGTAGCGTTGTCACTTTCCATGCCCATGCAGGCATTCCAGACAACCACAAACGAAGCCCCGGTATCAGCACCAAAGGCAAAACAGCGTGCCATCGTCAAGGTGGAGGCTGTGAACGTAGAAACACCTGTCGGCACCGCCCCTCGCCTGCCTTGGCAACTGTGGGTGACGTATAGCGACGGCAGTCACGAGTGGCGACAGACCAAGTGGTCAAACTCCCTCGCATCTACCGAGCAGCAAGAAGCCAACCCTGAACTTTATCCAGTAGGCAAGACCTACACCGTCAATGGTTTCATCATTGGTGACAACACGACCGACAATGGCTACCCCATCACAGCCAATGTCACCGTGATGGAAAAAGCATGGGATGTGCCCAGCAACAAACCTGTGGCACAGCCGCTTCCATTAGGTGATGTTTACCTTGAAAGAGGCAACCGATTGTCAAACAACCAAGAGTTGGACATCAAGACCATTCTTTCATGGGATGTCACACAGCAACTCTACAACTATCGTGACACCTACGGATTGCCAACAGAGGGTTACACCGAGGCAGATGGATGGGACTCTCCCACCACCAAACTCAAAGGTCATGGTTCCGGTCACTACATGAGTGCCCTTGCTTTTGCCTTCGCTTCATGTTCTGAGCGTGGCAACCGCGACAAAGAGAAGAATGAATTGCGTGAGAGAATCCGTCGGATGGTGAACGAACTGCGTGAATGTCAGGAGCGTACCTTCGTATGGGACAGCACCCTCAACCGCTATTGGGAAGCCCGCGACTATGCACCCGAAGAAGAATTGAAGCAGATGAAGGGCAACTGGGCCGCCTTCAACGAATACAAGAAGGACTACAAGCACTACGGTTATGGCTACCTCAACGCCATCCCTGCCGCCCACCCCGCCCTCATCGAGTGCTATCGCGCGTACAATAATGAAGAATGGGTATGGGCACCCTATTATACCATTCACAAGCAACTGGCTGGTCTTATCGACATCGCCAACAACATTGACGACAAACAGATTGCCGACAAAGCCCTGCTCATTGCCAAAGACATGGGTTTGTGGGTGTGGAACCGTATGCACTACCGCACTTATGTGAAGACAGATGGTGACAAGGCTGAGCGTCAGGCAAAACCTGGCAACCGTTACGAGATGTGGAACATGTACATCGCTGGTGAAGTGGGCGGTATGGCAGAGTCGCTGGCTCGTCTCTCTGAGATGGTGAGCGACCCGACCGAGAAGGCACATCTCATTGAGGCAGCCAACTGTTTCGATGCTCCTGCGTTCTTCGACCCTGTTGCCAAGAATGTGGATGACATCCGCACACGCCACGCCAACCAGCACATTCCGATGATTACAGGTGCCTTGCGTTCCTACATCAGCAACGGCAACCCATACTATTACAACCTTGCCTACAACTTCTGGAACCTCGTGCAAGGACGCTATGCCTATGCTATGGGCGGTGTGGGCAATGGCGAGATGTTCCGTCAGCCCTATTCTCAGATTCTTTCGATGAATACCTGTGTGATGAGCGACCGCCATCGCAATATGTATCCTAATCCTGACATCAACGAAACCTGTTGTGCCTACAACCTTGCCAAGTTGACCAAGGATTTGAACTGCTTCGACCCCGACAATGCCGCCTACATGGATTATTACGAGCGTATTCTCTACAACCAGATTGTGGGTTCTGTCCATCCCGACTATTGGGGCGTGACCTATCAGTATGCTGTGGGCATGAATGCCCGAAAGCCATTCGGCAACGAAACTCCTCAGAGCACTTGCTGTGGCGGTACGGGTGCAGAGAATCATGTGAAGTATCAGGAGGCCGCCTATTTCGTGAACGACCAGACCATGTGGGTTGGACTTTATCTGCCAACTGTCGCATGGTGGGAAGACAAAGGCGTCACCATCGAGCAAACGTGCAAATGGCCAGCAGAAAGCAGCACATTGGTGGTCAACAAGACTAACGAAAGCAAGGACGCCACCTTTGCCTTGAAACTCCGTGTGCCTTATTGGGCTACAGAAGGTTTCGACGTGAAACTGAACGGAAAGTCCATCGCCAAGAGTTATCAGCCATGCTCATACGTGGAGATTCCTTCCAGAACATGGCAAAGTGGCGACAAGGTTGAAGTGACCATGCCATTCACCAAGCACATCAACTGGGGTCCCGACAAGATGGACCTTGCTGCCACAGGCAAGAACGAGACACGCACGCCGTTTGACCCTCAATGGGTAGGCGCCATCATGTACGGCCCACTCGTCATGGCAACACCCGACATCCACGAATGGAAAGACGCAGACTTCACGCTGCAATCTAACCTCAGCGACATCCAACTGAACGGTGCATCGGAGGATACGGGCAAGAACGGCAACCTCTACACCCTCACACTGGCAGGTAAGCAGTTCCAACCTGACTACTACCAGACAGGCAACGCCACTCACTACCTCCGCCTGAACGTCGCTTCTGCCGCCAAGGCTAAAGCCAAGAAGGGCATTGACAAGACCAATCTGGAGCAGGCTCTGCAAGTGGCAAAAGAGCGTGTGGACGGTCAAAACGCTTGGAATGCACTCGCTGTGAAGGTGCCAAACTTCTCGCCATGGGCACCTAACGGCTATGCTCGTCTGCTTCAGCAGATGGAGGCTGCAGAGAAGGTCAATACGAAACCCAACAAGGAGTTGACACAAGACGAAATCAATGCAGCCACTTCCGCCCTCAACGTTGCCATCAACACCATGCGTCCAGGCAACCTTGCCGAGCCAGAAGACCTGAACGAACTTCTCCCACTCCTCACCGATTCGAAGGAGAACATTCCAAACAAGACGACCGAACTGCGTGAGGCTATCAACTATGCCGACATGGTTGTTCAATATGTCAACGACGGTTCTGGTACTCACGACCTCATCGAGAAAGCACTCAAACGTCTGATTGAGGCTCGCAAGACGGTAAACAAATAATTTTTCATAATCCCCCTATGTCGTTCCCTCGATGCGTATCAATTCGTGTCCCACATTTGTAATCATTCAAATCGAGTACACGAATTGATACGCATCGAGGGAACGACGTAGGGGGCAAAAAGAAAATGCGGGTTCGAGGAAAAAGAGTCTTCGAACCCACATGATTGATAAAATAGACCTACAAGGAGGAAGAAAAGCATACCTTTTCTCTTTTTTATGTCCAATAAAAAGAAAGATTTTTTGGAAAACTCTTTATTGTTAGGAGAAAATGTTGTAATTTTGCATGATTTTTGTACAAAAGAAAATAAAAACAATAAAATATCATGGCAAAAAAGCAAAAAAATCAGCAACCAACGGATGAGCCTATCGCACTTGACGTGCAACTCAGCAAGGGTGAGGCATTCATCGAGAAAAACTGGAAAACGATTGTAGCCGTACTTGGTGCAATCATCGTTATTGTAGCAGGTGTTTACCTTTACAAGAACTACATGGCAGACAAGGAACTTCAGGCTCAGAAAGCCATCGCTTCGGCACAGGTGGCATTTGCTCAGCAGCAGTATGAGCAGGCACTGAAGGGCGACGGCAACAGCAAGGGTCTTCTGAAAGTGATTGACGAGTTTGGCGGCACAGAAACAGCCAACATCGCGAAACTTTATGCAGGTCTGGCATACGCCAACACCGACAAGGTGGACGAAGCCATCAAGTATCTGGAAGACTTCTCTGCTCAGGACGACGACATCGTTTCTCCAGCAGCAATTGCGGCTCTCGGCAATCTCTACATTCAGAAAGGTGACAACGAGAAAGGCGTGAAGACACTCGTCAAGGCAGCCGAAAAGGCAGACAACGATGCCGTCAGCCCAGTGTTCCTCCTTCAAGCCGGACAGGTGTACGAATCAATGGGTCAAAACGACAAAGCACTCGACCTCTACAACAAAATCAAGAAGCAGTACTTCCGCAGCCCACTCTCACAAGAGATTGACAAGTACATTGAAAGAGCAACGAAATAAGAAAGTTAAAAACTAAAAACGAAAAGTGAAAAATTTGCTACCGCAAGCATAAACAAACAAAGGACAAACAAATGCGGTAGCAAATTTTTCACTTTTTGTTTTCACTTTTCATTCATCATCTATGGCAACAAAAAATCATAATCTTTCCGACTACGACATCAACTCGGTGCCCGACGCTACAGGCATGAAGATGGGCATCGTGGTGGCAGAATGGAACGAGAACATCACTGCAGCCCTCTTGAACGGGGCAAAGGCCACGCTCATCAAGAACGGTGTGGCAGCAGAGGACATTTCTGTGCTGACCGTCCCAGGCAGTTTTGAATTGGTGTACGGAGCATCGCAGATGGTCAAGACAGGCGTAGATGCCGTCATTGCCATCGGTTGTGTCATCCGTGGCGATACCCCTCACGACCGCTACATTTGCCAAGGGGTCACTTACGGTCTGGCTCGTCTCAATGCCGTGCAGGATGTGCCCGTCATCTACGGACTCATCACAACGCTCGACATGCAGCAAGCAGAAGACCGTGCAGGTGGCAAGATGGGTAATAAAGGCGACGAATGTGCCGTGACAGCCATCAAGATGGTCGATTTCAAAAGAAAGGTAAACCGCTAAACAACGACGACCATAAAACGACTTGAGAAAATATTAGTCAACATTGTGGGCACGATTGTGGCTCTGTACGCCGCCATCGTTCTTCTGTTCAGCCTCCCTTTCATGCAGCAAGCATTGGCAGGCTGGACTTCTAATATTTTAACCAGTCAACTCAAGTCGAAAGTAGAGATTGGCAGTATCAACCTCGGATTACTGAATCGCATCATTGTCAACGACATGACCATCTATGAGCCAACAGGCAAGCAGATGGCACATGTGGCACGTGTGTCGGCGAGCATCGACCTGCTCTCGCTGCTTGCCGGACGTATTGATATTGGCACAGCACAACTCTTTGGCACCAAGGCGACCCTCTACAAAGCGACACCCGACAGCGAGCCGAACTTTCAGTTTCTCATCGACGCCTTCAAGAGCGAGGAAAAGGAAGAACCGTCAAAGATTGACCTTCACATCGGTTCATTCATCATGCGTCATGCCGACGTTTCCTACGATGTCTTGTCAGAGGCAGCACACCCCAACAACCTGGATGCAAACCACCTGCATCTGCACGACTGCGGCATGAACCTCATGCTTCGTCATCTGACCAACGACTCCATCAACCTCACCATCCGTCGTTTGCAGGCAAAAGAACTCAATTCTGGGCTTTCCATCCACAACACACAACTGCGGTTAGCAGCCAATGAGCAATACGCTACGCTAACCCACTTCAACCTCTCACTTCCCCACTCCGACATTGCTATCGACTCCCTCTATGCTCAATACGGCAAGTACGAAACAGAAAAGAAATTTCAGTTCTTTTCAACGCCGATTCATGGCAGCCTTTCTCCACGCGACCTCTCTTTCCTCAATGAGAAACTGGCACAACTCTCCACGCCTATCAGTTTCCAGATGGAAGCAGCAGGTAATGAAGAACGAATCACGCTAAAAGACATGCTGTTACAAAGCGACGAGGATTTCATGTTCTCGGCATCAGCGGAGGTTGAAAACCCACTTAACTCCCAAACACGAAACATCGTTTCCAACATTTCGACCCTACGCCTCACCAGCCACGAGATACAACAACTGGCTGACGTTTTTATGCCAGAACACGGCAAGGAGCATCTCATCGAATCCGTCGGAACATTCAACTATGCAGGCGACATCAACTATGCTGCCGACAAGACTCTTACTTCCCGAGGCAAGGTGAGCACAGACATCGGCAATGCCGACTACCAACTGGCCTACGATGCAGAACGCTTTCTGGAAGGAAACATCCAAGGCGACAGCATTCATTTGGGCAAGATTTTGGAAGATGAAAAACTGGGCACCACTTCGCTGAACATCGACCTTGCCATGAATCTCGCCGACACAAAACCCTTCCCTGCTGGCACGGTATCAGGAGAGATTCACGATCTCCACTACAACGGCTACAACTATCAGAACATCACATTCGACGCACGCAGCACTTCCACCCAAATCGAAGGCACAGCCAGCATCGACGATGAGCACTTCAAAGCCCAAACAGACTTTGCCTATACGGACACACCATCCAAAGACATCCAACTTCAACTTCTGCTGGAGAACTTCAATCCTAACAAACTGAACCTCACCGACAAATATGCAGGAGAAACGCTTTCGTTCAACGCCCAAGCCAACCTGCACGGCAGCGACTTCAAGCACCTCTATGGAGACTTCGATATCGCCGACCTCAACCTGATCACCCCCACCGACCACTACCACATGAACAACCTCTCCTTCCATGCCGAAGGACAGGAGCAAGGCAAGAGCCTCTACACTCTCGATAGCGACCTCCTTTCGGGAAACATCCAAGGTAACGTCAGCCTTCCCGACATCGTGGCGAGTGTCACCCATCAGTTGGCACACCACTTGCCAGCCATCGTCAAATCGAATGAAGCCCCCCAAGCCAATTTCGACTATGACCTGACCATCACCGACGCCCCGCTTCTGCACCACTTCACAGAAGCCGATTTCGACATCACACAACCCGTCTACCTGTTCGGTAACGTCAACTCCACAACCCAACAGATGACACTGCAACTCTCGGCTCCATGCCTCACCTACAATGGCAAGCAGTACGACGACATCGCAGTGACTTGCAACACCACCGCCGAAAACATGAACGTCCATGCCATCGCCTCCACGTTCAAAGAGAGTGACGATGACGACGTGCCCTATTCATCCACACAACTGAACGTGGCTGCCGACATCCACGACAACCGCATCACCAGCGACCTCTACCTGAACACGACTGGCAGAAACCACATTATCCTCCAGTTGCTGCCCGTCGTTCAGTTCAACGACTCCCTGGGCAGCATGAAGACCGACATCACCCTGCGAAAATCCACTGCGGTCATCAACGACACGGCATGGACGGTGTCACCCTCACGCATTTCGTTCTACAAGAAGAACATCGAGTGCCACAACGTGAAGTTTGCCAACAATAACACCAACAGTTTCCTTGCCATCGACGGCAAGGCATCCAACTCCCCCTCCGACTCCTTGGTGGCGACCCTCAACAACCTCGAAATCAAGTATTTCATTTCCCTCGTCGATTTCACCGCTGTGCGTTTTGCTGGCAAGGCATCAGGACAAGCCATTGTCAACAACGTGCTGGGCGGCGGAGTGCCCGACCTGCGAGCCAACCTCTACGTGGAAGACCTCTCCGTGCAAGAAGGCCCCATCGGCAATGCCAACATCGAGGCACATTGGGACAAAGACGTGGAAGGCATTTCTGTGGAAGGGCGAATCGTTGACCTCTACTCCGTGCCCGACGGGCTGACAGGCAGAGAGAAGAACGTGACAGGCATCACCACGGTCAATGGCTGGATTTCACCCGCCAAGAACGACATACGGCTGAATGTCGATACCCACAACACCAACGCCGCCTTCATCCACGGCTTCCTCGGTGGAGTCTTCAAAGAGGTGTCAGGTTATGTCACAGGCCCCATCAGCATCATCGGCCCGCTCAACAACGTCAACATCGTCGGCGACGCCGTGCCCAACATGAACCTGCGGCTTCGTGCCACCAACGTACCCTACCACATCGAGGGTGACACGCTCCATCTGCGTCCCTACCTGTTCGACTTCAAGGACATCAGCATCTACGACCGCTTCGGCCATCGCTCCACCATCAACGGACAGGTGACTCACCGCAACATGAAGAACTTCGCCTACCACTTCAAGGCAGACCTGCACGAACTGCTTGCCTACGACGAAACCGAATTCAACAGCGACAAGTTCCTTGCCACCGTCTTTGCCGACGGCGACCTGAGCATCGACGGCAGCGACGGCCATCCGCTCTATGTCAATGCCCGTGTCACCCCCACCAAAGGCTCCGTCTTCGCCTACGATGCCGCCACCCCTGATGCCATCACAGGCAACGCCTTCATCGAGTTCCGCGACCGCGATTCCCTGCTGACCCTCCATCCACAGTTCCTCACGCTTCACGACGAAGAAGCCCCTGCTGCTGTGGAAAAAGACTCGCTCACCATCGTGAAAGAGGCCAAGAAGAACTACGACAGCGACATCTTCATCAACTTCGACATCAACCTTACCCCCGCCTGCGAGGTGAAACTCCGCATGGACAACATCGAAGACGGCTACATGCGTACCTTCGGCAACGCCCAACTCACAGCCAAGTGGTACAACAAAGGCTCTTTCCAACTCTTCGGCAACTACAACATCGGCTCTGGTTCCTACCGCCTCTATCTGCAAGACATCATCTTCCGCGACCTCGCCCTCCAGCCAGGCTCCATGGTCGAGTTCAACGGCAACCCCTTCGATGCCAACATCCACCTCATCTGCCACCACACCATCAATGCCGTGCCCCTTAGCGACCTCACCGCCACCACAGCCTTCTCTCAGAACAACAAGGTGAAAGTCATCTGCATCCTCGACATCACAGGCAAACTCGGCAACATGGACTTTGCCTTCGACATGGACATCCCGAACGTCAACGAAGAGGTGCGGCAACTGGTGCGTTCCATGATTAACTCCGAGGAAGAGATGAACACCCAGATGATATACCTGCTCGGACTTGGACGCTTCTACCCCAACGAATATGCCCGTGCCAATGGCACCGACAACTCCAACCAGGTTGCCAACTCCCTGCTCTCCTCCACCCTGAGCGGACAAATCAACCAGATGCTCAGCAACGTGATAGGCAACAACACCAACTGGAACTTCGGCTCGTCCCTCACCACCGGCGAGAAGGGCTGGGACGACCTCGACGTGGAAGGCATCCTCTCCGGTCGCCTGCTCGACGAACGACTGCTCATCAACGGTGCCTTCGGCTATCGCGACAACGCCCTGACCAACCAAGCCAACTTCATTGGCGACTTCGAAGTGAAATGGCGAATGAACCAGAAAGGCACCCTCTACGTCAAAGCCTACAACCAAACCAACGACCGCTACTTCACCAAAGCCACCCTCAACACCCAAGGCCTCGGCCTCACATGGCGGCACGACTTCGAATCCATCCGCAAACGGATGAAAGAAAAAAAGAAACAACAAAAGGCTTCAAAGTAACCTACTTCGAAGCCTTTTCTTTTTCCATTTTTTTCATTTCCTCTCCTCCCCCTCGAGCATCTCCTAACAACTTCCGAAAACATCTCCCCAAATAGGACAAAATGACACACTCGTCACCTCCGAAGTGGTGTGACTCACACCGCCTCGGTGGTCTGAGTCACACCACCGAGGCGGTCTGACTCAGACCACTTTCAACGTTCCCTGCGTGCCGTTTTAGCCAAGACGAAATTGACATTCCACAAAAAAGGGGCAAAGGTACTCCCACACATGACTCGTGAAAAATCTGCGTAATCTCTGATTTTTTCTCCATTTTTCTTTTGTTTTGCAAAATCTTTCGTATCTTTGCAACGTCAACCGCAGGAGGGGTTAAACCTTTGGTGAAGTTGAAGGTCTAAAAGTTGCAAGACAGAGAAACGCATGGCAAAGTTGAATGAGCAGGACATACTGGAGAGACTGAAGGACGCACGGACAAAGAGACGGGCGTTTGAGGATATTGTAAACTGCTTTTCAAGGCAACTGTACTGGCAGATTCACTATCTGCTACAAAACCATGAGGATACGGACGACGTGCTACAGAACACGTTTATCAAGGCATGGAAAGGCATTGACGGCTTCAAGGGTGATTCGGCATTGGGCACTTGGCTGTACAGAATTGCGTATAACGAGTCGTTGACTTTTCTGAAGCAGCGGCGACAGATGGTGTCGATTGATGACGAAGACTTTACGGGACAGGCAACTTTCGTGGCGGATGAAGACTTTGACGGCGACGAGACAGAACAGGTGCTGATGCAAGCGGTCTCAACCTTGCCTGCAAAACAAAGGCAGGTGTTCTGCATGAAGTATTTTGAGGAGAAGAAATATGAGGAGATTTCAGAACTGGTGGGCACCAGTGTGGGTGCGTTGAAAGCGTCATACCACATCGCGGTGGAGAAGATTACGAACTTTGTCAAGGCGAAGGAATCATGAGCCTGAGACATATAAAATGGAGAATGAAGAGTGAAAAATGAAGAATCAATTTAAAATGTACGCGAATGATTAAACCTTTTAGGAGAAAGAAAGTCAAACCAATAAATACCACAAAAATATGAGTACAAAAGATAGCAGAATATTAAGCCAGAACGGTGGCAGATACCCATTCAAGGTGTCTGACGAATATTTCGACAATCTTACCGCTCGTATCATGGAACAGATTCCAGAGGAGGACGTTTCGGACAAGAACACAAAGGTTCTTGACATCAACAAGAACCGTCGCCGCAACTTGTGGATTAGTGTCGTCTCTATCGCAGCCTCGCTTGCTCTGATTGTGACGGTCGCTCTGAATGTTTTGCCTACCACGACACAGAACGTGGAAGAAATGAGAGCGGAGTACACCGACGATGACTACAACGAGGACCTGATGACTTACACAATGGCGGACAACATGGCGGTTTACGACTACCTGTCGGGCTATGCTGAATAGTAAAAATCTGATAAAAACACATGGAGACTATGAACAAGTTGATTTCTTTTATCATGGCACTGATGGTCTGCATCAGCATCAATGCACAACGCCCTGGCGACGGACCAAGGACGGGAGGACAGCAGGATGATGCCCGCAAGGAGTTCAATCCTGAACTGTACAAGAAACACATGACGGAGTTTGTGACTCGTGAGGCAAAACTCACCGATGCTGAAGCCGCCAAGTTTTTCCCGCTGCTGTATGAGATGTTTGTAAAACAGCAGGAACTGATGAAGCAGAAGCAGGAACTGATGATGAAAGGCTGGAAGGAAAACTTGAAAGAGGCTGAATATGAGCAGATTGTGAACCAGTCGAACAACATCGAAGTGAACATCAAGAAGGTGGAACAGACGTACTACAAGAAGTTCCGCTCGGTGCTCTCTTCATGGCAAAAGGTGTATGCGGTGCGTCAAGCCCTGAACCGTTTCCAGATGGAGGCTTTGAAGCAATTCCATCCACGGCGGGGAAATCAGCAACAGCGAAACAACCAGCGACCACACGGATGGGGCGAGAAGAAATGACCATGCGGCATCCAGACGGTGCCGATTGATGCAACAGAACAGGGAGATACCAACAAAATGGTGTCTCTCTGTTGTTTTAATGGGGACGTTTTTAGAAGATTTAAAGGTAATAATTTGACTATAAGTGACAAAAGCGTTAACTTTGCAACGAAATAACTATAAAAAACTGAAAGAATATGAAGAAAATGATTGTTGCCATGCTTGCGGTGGCACTTCCCATGATGATGCAAGCACAAAGTGAAGGTCTCTTTGCACGAAAGGCACCAAAGGCTGCCAATGAAAATATGTCAGCATACGCCGCCAAGGGTGCCGTGCCTGAGGTGGACGGAAAAGTCGTCTTCAAAGATGTCATTGCTGCAACAGGCAAACAAAAAGCGGACATCTACACAAGGTTGGCACAATGGGCAAGCTTTCGCTATGAAGCCAACAGTATGCGTGGCAATTATACAGACGCAGACTTTTTCAAGAACATCGAATACTCTTCTGTCAAGACTGCAGACAAGCAGAGTGGAGCGATTCAATGTCTGGGTGCAGAGGAACTGATTTTCTCTGTAAAGCCGTTGGCAAAGAACTACACACAGGCTTTCTATGTGCTTGACCTCCAAGTGAATGACGGTCAGGTGGAGTTCTGCCTTCACAATCTGGCATTCAACGTTGACCAAGGCGATGGAAAGTTCGACCGTGTGACAGCAGAAGACTGGATTAGCGACAAAGAGTGCATCAACAAGAAAGGTGAACTGAGACGCATTCCTGGCAAGTTCCGCATCAAGACAATTGACTTGGTGAACGAACTGAAGAAAGAAATTTCAGAAACCATCAATCAGTAAATTGGCAGAGAGTCGCATTTATCACTAACGATTTTCACATCAGATGAATCAAGAAGACGTTGATAAAATCATTGCAGAAGCCGTTGCGGAGAGCAAAAAAGAAAGTCGGCAGAAATGGCACAAAGGCAAATCGTCCAGCGACAGCGTAACGACCGCAAGAAGAGTGCTCAACTGGATTTTCATGATTGGATTCGTGGCTGCCGTTGTTATTTATTTTGCACTCCCCGACCAGAAAGTGCTGTTCTTCAGTGTGGGCTTTGGTGCCGTCGTTCTCAAATTGGTGGAGTTCTACTTACGCTTTATGTTCTGACTTCACGACGGGAAAGAAAGATTCATCCGAGACCATGATTCTCGTTTTTTAGTGTCAGCGTAAAAACCTTCTGAAAGTTTTGAATTTAAGAAAACCCATCCTATTTTCCCTGTTGGTCGCATTTGCCGCTGTGGCAAATGCACAACGTATTGTGTCGGAGTTGGAAAGCAATTCCGACATGTCGATGGATGCACGTCCCGACTCCTTGTCATCTCGTGCCAAGGGGAAAGCCGTCCCCAACGACATCTGGGCATGGACGCTGGACGAGAAGTATGGCAACATGACAAGCACATACGTGGACACGTTGCAGCACCTCTTCATGAACTCCGATTTGCCCGAGGGGAAGGAAGGACATTACAACACACTCGGAAACGTTGGCTCGCCTCGCATGTCACGCATCTTCATGGAGCGTCCACAAATGTCAACGTTCTTCTTCACCGACCCTTACGACATGTTTTTTGTGGACACAGAACATTTCCGCTACTATAACACGAAGTCGCCATTCATGAACGTCACCTACAACTGGAATGGTTCGAAAACAACGGGTTCTGACCACGTGAAAGCGGTCTATACCAACAACGCTGGCAAACATTTCAACTTCGGCGGCATTTTCGACTACATTTATGGACAGGGGTATTACGACCATCAGAACACCTCGTTCATGAACGCTTCGACATGGGCATCCTACATTGCTGACAAATACAACTTCCACTTCTACTATCAGCACAATTTCATGAAGGCGGCTGAGAACGGCGGTCTTGAAGACGAGAGTTACATCACGAATCCAGAAAGCATGGCGAGAAACTATGGAACGAGCGACTTCCCCACCCTGCTGTCCAACACTTGGAATCGTCAAGAGCACGACATCGTTTTCTTCAACCACCACTACAACCTCGGTTTCTATCGGGAAGAGGAAGTTGACTCCACCACAACGAAGGAGGTCTTTGTGCCAGTCAGCAAAATCTTCCACACGCTGAAACTTCAGAAGATGATGCGTAACTATCGTGCCTACGAAGAACCAACCGACTACCACTCATACACCTATCTGCCGGGAGATTCGGCACAAGACCGCACCAAGGACTTCTCGGTGAAGAACTTGCTGGGATTGTCTCTGTGCGAAGGCTTCAACAAATGGGCTGTGTTCGGGCTGAACGCATACGTTGGTTACGAATACAACAAATTCACCCTACCCGACTCCACCCTCTATGGAGGCTACTACACCAATACGAACGGGATGATTGGCAAGGAGCAGTACACAGAACACAACGTTCTCGTGGGTGGTCAAATCATCCGTTCGCAGGGCGAGAAGGTACACTACAATCTGGATGCTGAGTTTGTGTTGGCAGGTGAAAGCATCGGGCAATTTGACATCAATGGCCATGCAGAAGTCAACATTCCTCTGCTGGGCGATACGGCACAGGTGGCCCTCAATGCCTACATCAAGAATACACACCCAAGTTTCTACTTCCGACACTATCACAGCAAACACGCATGGTGGGACCAAGACACAGAAAAAGAGATGCGGCAACGGATTGAGGGTGTCATCACGTTCCCTTACACCCACACGAAACTGACGGTCGGGGTGGAGAACATGAAAAACTTCTGCTATTTCCAGAACACCGGAACAACGCTGAACGCAGACACAGAAAACCCTATATATACTAATAATGTGTCAGCACTCCAATGCAGCGACAACATTCAGGTGGTCAGTGCAAACCTCCGCCAAAACTTCACCCTGGGCATTCTGCATTGGGACAACGATGTGACCTATCAGACATGCACCAACAAAGACGTATTGCCCCTCCCGACGATTTCATTGTATAGCAATCTTTACATTCGCTTCAATATTGCCAAAGTGCTCAAGACGGAGTTAGGAGGCGACTTGGTTTATTTCACAGAATACGATGCCCCCGACTATTCGCCGGTTCTGGGCATGTTCATGAATCAAAGTGCCAACAAACGGGTCAAGATAGGCAACTATCCCGTCATCTCCGCCTATGCCAACTTCGACCTGAAACGCACACGTTTCTACATCCAGTATCACCATGCGAACCAAGGCACAGGACGCTATTTCTGGGGACCAGGCTATCCCATGAACCCAAGCAATATCCGCTTCGGACTCAGTTGGAACTTCTATGACTAAGCAAACCACCGTTGTTTGCCCCTTCAAGCCTCATCGACATTACCCCATCTCCCCCTAAAAACATTCACTTTATCCCTCCGAAAACATATCCCCCTATAGGACAAAATGACACACTCGTCTCCTCCGAAGTGGTGTGACTCACACCGCCCGGGTGGTCTGACTCACACCACCGAGGCGGTCTGACTCAGACCACTTTCAACGCTTCCTGCGTGCCGTTTTTGCCAAGACGAAATTGACATGACGACAAAAAAAGGGAAAAGATGAAAGCCCCACTGGCTTGTGGAAAATATGCTTACCCAAAATGGAGATAAAAAAATTCATGAATAATTCATGGTCTATTTATGGAAATTGGCTACGCCGAGCTAAAGGTTCGTGTTTTTATTATAAACATAAATTATCACAAATTAACCATGAATTATCATAAATTTTATGTCAAAAGTTCTAATGCTGATTCGGGTTAAATCATCGCAGAGCGGTATGTTTTTATCGACAAGTGCCTATGGCACGATTGAGCAGGTTGCACAGATTTGTCTTCTAACCACTCTCTGAAATCTCTTGATTCATCCCTCTGAAAACACCTCCACAGAAGACACGAGCCTGAGAGCAGAGTGATGACGAGCGTGAGGACAAGGTGATGACGAGCCTCGGAGCAAGGTGATGACGAGCAAGAGGCAAAGGAAGATACGAGCAAGAGGCGGAGTAAGATACGAGCATGAGAACTCGGAAGACACGGAACACAGCCGTCCGAGATGACGGGCATGAGGGCGAGGAAGACATTGGCAAAAGACATCGGACATCATTGGCAGAAGACATTGGGCATCGTTTCCGCAAGAGACGGGTGAAAGACTGGAGTGAACATTGAGGGTCATTCTTTTCTGTCGAGATTTTTCACATATATAATATGAGGCACAAAGCACATTCCGCTTTGTGCCTTTTTTGTGTCCTTTTGAAAAAAGTTGGGGAAAAGTTTGTGGGTGTCGGAGATTTTTAGTTAATTTGCAACCGATTGGGCGGTTAACGTCCTGTCACTGCGGTGCTTCGGTGCCGTGGCTTATTGGTAAAATAGAAGCGTTATGCTCATCGTACAGACAGAAACCTGAGAAATTTCTAAAAAAACAACGATGGAGGATAGGCATAGTGTTTCACGTTATAGCGTGGAACATCTACTCTGTCGTTTATCGTTGTGGGTTTTCTCAGGACCTCTGTCTGAAACGTGGACATAGCAGTTCCACGCTTCTTCGTTTTATATAAATGTCTTTCAAGGGACTGGGAAGGACAAAAAAGGGAAGACAATGAAAAAACTCTTGTTAATTCTTGTAATGTTTTCGACATCGATATATCGTTTGTCGGCAGCAGACTACACAACCACTATCACAATGATGATAGGTAAATCTGCAACAATAAATCCTGTTACAGATGTAGGTCTCACACTCTCTAATACGTGTAAAATCTACCAAGAGACATATGAGATGTATTACAACAATGTCTATGACAATAGTGCATTTACGATAACACCAATAGACAACGCATATAAAATAGAAGCATTGAGAACTGGGACTTTTCGGATGGATGTCAAAGTCACCTGGTTCAATCCCAAATCCCAATATCTAATATATACAACCTATATAGCCACCTATAATATCAATGTCATCGATGTCACCCAGATTAATATGCCTTCTTCTCTGAATCTACAGCCTGGCAGTACTTACACACTAACACCCCAGATATTGGAAACGGGTGCAACATCGGAACTTACATGGACGAGCAGCAACACGGGAGTTGCTATTGTCAGCAACGTTGGTGTCATTCGGGCACTTAGGGTTGGCACGACCGACATCACTTGTACGGCCTATAACGGTGTAAGTGCAACTTGCCGAATCACCGTAGTACCTATTATCGCAGAAGATTTTGTGCTGGAGGAGACTTTGTTGGAATTGGAGCAAGGCGAGACTGCTACATTGAGTCCGATTTTTACACCTGCCAATACAACAGACCAAAGTGTGACCTACAAGAGTTCGAACACGAAAGTAGCAACGGTGGATGCCGAAGGCCTTGTAACAGGTGTGGGCAAAGGAACCTGTACCATCACGGCAAGTACTAACGATGGAAGTGGGCTGAATGCTGCATGTACCATTACAGTCAAACCTACGGTTACGTCCATCACGCTACAAAACGCAATGGAATTGACTGTCGGTCAGAACAATATACTTGAGCCTGTTATTTTGGAAGAAGGTGCAGTAACTACGCTGACTTGGCATAGTAGCAATACTTCTGTTGCGACGGTCACCAGCGATGGAACTGTCTATGCTGCCAGTGCAGGAAAGACCACCGTCACCTGTACCGCCGCTAATGGTGTGTCCGCATCTTGTGAGGTGACGGTGAATCCGCTTCCTAACTACTTGTATTCCTCCAATATATCCGTCATTGTCGGCAGTCAAGCGACCTTGCCCATTATGATGGCGAACAAGGAGAAAATCACCGCTTGTGCCTTTGAGATAGTCCTGCCCGAGGGTGTCACCATCTCCTCATATCAACTGACAGAGCGTAAGGCAGACCAGAGTGTCGGGGTTGAGCAACTTGCCAATGGCAACCATCAGGTGGTCATTTTCTCTTCTACCTCTACAGCACTCAACGGAACAGATGGCGTGCTGTTGAATCTCGCACTTACTGCCGACATGTTCATGAGTACAGGAACTTATGTCCTCGGCATCAAGAACATAGAGTTGACCACAACAGACGCTCTCACCATTAATCCTGTAGATGTGAATGTGGCACTAACCGTGAGCGACGTACAGATAGGCGACGCGAACGGTGACGGCAAGATTTCCATCACCGATGCAGTGGCGATTGTAAACAGTATTCTCGGCAATGCTTCCGCAAACTTTGTCAATGAGGCTGCCGATGTGAACGGTGACGGGAAGGTAAGCATCACAGATGCTGTGGCAGTGGTCAACAAGGTCTTGAAATCGGGAACAGTCAGTGCAAAAGTGAGAATGAAGGAAGAGGGGCAACTTGATCCTCAATGAAATAATTCAGAATAACTACAATAAATATTATCCGTATGAAAAAGATTTTCTTTTTGCTGCTCACGTTCTTGACAGGTATGCTGACTGCCAATGCGGAAAATGGGGTGAGCACAGAGAATGCCACGATTCCGCAAGGCGGAACTGGCATTATCAGCATCGAATTGAATAATGACGATTACACTTTCACGGCTTTTTCCTTCAAGTTAACCTTACCTGAAGGCATCAGTTTCGTATTGGATGGAAATGGCCGTCCTACGTTTGGGTTAGGTGCACGCTTCAGTGATCACAGTCCCTCGTCAAATGGAGAAGGGCAAGTGGGCACATTTGCTTGCCTATCACTGACCAGTGCCCCCATCAGCGGTACGAGTGGCGTGCTGTTGGACATTGATGTGACTGCCGATGCAGAATTGTCCGTAGGTAGCACATTCATTGCCACGCTTAGTGAATTGACCTTCACCACTCCCTCGGAACAGGAGGTGGATTTTGATGATATGATCGTAACCATCACCATTGGTGAACCAGACGACGGACGCATCAAATTTGATGAGAATGCCACCAGACTGCCCACTTATACAGCAGGGGGAAAGGGATACGTAAAAATGACACGTGCCATCAAGGCTGGGGAGTGGAGCACGATTGTGTTGCCTTTCACCTTGACCAAGGCAAAGGCAGAGGCGGCATTCGGCAGTGATGTACAATTGGCTGTGTTTACTGGTTTTGAAACCGAATATGCAGACGAGGACGATGTGACTCCAGATGCGATTGCTATCAAATGTGAGACATACACGATGACGGCAAAGAAAGGAATGGCTGGTGGCACACCATATCTTATCAAGACGACGAAGGACATAGAATCGTTTGAGGCGGATGATGCTACCTTGGTAGATGCCGTGACTGATGTGACAGGAAAAGATGAGTATGAAACATCGGGCAAGTTTACGGGGACATTTGTCAAGGATAAAATCCCCAATGACGGATTGTTCCTCAGCGGCAATAAATTCTGGTACTCAACAGGCAAGACCAATGTGAAGGCGTTTCGTGCTTGGTTTGAGTTGGGGGCTGTGCTGGACAAAGAGACAGACTTCGGCTCAAAAATCCGCCTGGTAATGAATGACGAGGCAACAGGCATCGTGGATGTTGAGTCAGAAAAGCGAATTGCTGATGGCGTGTACACCTTGCAGGGTGTGGCTCTCGGGCAGAAGGACGTGCAGTCGCTGCCGAAGGGCATCTACATCGTGAATGGCAAGAAAGTGAGTGTGAAGTAAATGAATGTTTAACCTGTTAAAGATAGACAGAACGATGAAAAAGATCTATATTCGTCCAGAGATGGAGATTGTTGCAACCGTAGAGGCCGCCCCATTGTGTGCCAGTGGCGTTGCTGGCGGCAAGGAGAGTGTCATTGAGGATGTGCTGTTTGGTGGCTTCGATGAAGTCGGTGATGTCGAACCGAGTGCTCCGATGCGTAACATTCTGGATAAAGACGACAAGTTTGGCGACCCCTTTGGTAAATAGCCCCTACGTCGTTACCTCGATGCGTATCAATTTGTGTACGGGATTTGAAATCATACAACACCCGTGCATGAATTGATACGCATCGTGGTATCTTGCCTTTGCGAAGACCTTGACCCATTCACAAACGGTTACAATTCTCTTTGGCGACAAAACATGCCGCTGAATTGTTCATCGACATTTTCTACGGGGTCATCAAAAATGCCGAAGACGCTCGAGCCGCTGCCTGACATGCTGGCGTAGATGGCTCCGAGGTCGTACATCTTATCCTTGATGGCAGCAATCTCGGGATATTTGGAGAAGACGCTCATTTCGAAATCGTTCACGACTGTATCTTTCCATGTTTCGATGGGTTGTGACAACAATTCGGGCAGTTGCTTCTCCGGATGCTGCACCTTCACCTTCGCATAGGCATCTTTGGTGGAAACAAAGATGTCGGGCTTTACCAACACCATTTGTTTATATTTCAGATTCATCTCTATCGGATGAAACACGTTGCCTATGCCGGTGGCGAAGACGGGCTGATTCTTGATGAAAAAAGGACAATCGGCTCCAAGTTGTGTACAATAGTCTTCCATCTGCTCATCCGACAACCCGAGGTTGAAACGCTCGTTGAGCGTCTTGATGGTGAATGCCGCATCGGACGAACCACCGCCAAGTCCCGCTCCTGTGGGAATGTGCTTGTAGAGCACGATGCTGACAGGGGGCAGGTCAAAATCCTGCTTCAACAGTTTGAGAGCCCGAACCACGAGGTTGTCTTCGGGGGAACCATCAAGCACAGAACCTGTCACTTTCAACCGATAGCCACACGCTGGCACATCATCTTCTATCTCTTTAATCTCAATTGCATCCTGCAAATTGATGGGATAAAAAACGGTTTCAAGGTTGTGATACCCGTCTGGCCTTTTCTCCACGACGTTCAACCCGATGTTAATTTTCGCATTTGGATAAACTATCATACACTTCTTATTTTTTACGCCTCGAAAGGCAGGTCATTAAGCATTTAGATGGTTGATGCAGATGCCCTGCAAGTACCACTCATAGAGGCGGTGAATACCTTCGTCAATCTCAATGGTGTGATGCCAGCCGAGACGATGGAGTTTGTCCACGCTGGTCAGTTTCTTCAGGGTTCCGTCTGGTTTGGAGGCATCCCAACGAAGTTCGCCCTTGAAACCAATTTCCTGCATGATTTTCTCGGCAACTTCCTTGATGGAGATTTCCTTGCCCGTACCCACATTGATGTGGCAGTTGCGGATTTCCTTGATGCCATCGCGGTTGACGACAAAATCGCTCTTTTCCACCACATCCTTGAAATCCACATTGAGGAGGCAATAAACAGAAGCATCTGCCATTTCCTCACTCCACAGGAACTCACGCATCGGGGCACCTGTACCCCAGAGGGTCACAGCCTGTGGCGTGATGCCATAGTGACGCAGCACCTGCAAAATGGTGTATTCATCGCTCATGGCTGTAGCAACAATGGTTTGGGTTGCCTGAGACGCTTTATCTTCAGGTGAGGCTTGCCCATCCACCATCTTCGGCACCTTCAATGTGACAGGACGCAAACCGAGGTCTTTGCGAACGGCGTCCCAATCGCCTTCGTTCAGACACTTTGCCAAGTGAATCTTACGAATCATGGCTGGCAGCACGTGCGAGTTTTCCAAATGGAAATTGTCGTTAGGACCATAAAGATTGGTCGGCATCACTGCGATATAGTTCGTGCCATACTGAAGGTTGAAAGACTCGCACATCTTCAAGCCCGCAATCTTTGCGATAGCGTATGGCTCGTTGGTGTATTCGAGCGGTGATGTCAAGAGGCAATCTTCCGGCATCGGCTGTGGGGCCTCGCCTGGATAGATGCAGGTGGAACCAAGGAAGAGGAGTTTCTTCACGCCGTGTTTCCACGCCTCACCAATGACGTTCTGCTGAATCTGCAAGTTTTGATAGATGAAGTCGGCACGATACTGGAGGTTTGCCATGATGCCACCCACATGGGCAGCGGCAAGCACCACCGCATCAGGTTGTTCCTCATCAAAAAACTGCTTCACTGCCATAGGGTCGAGCAGGTCAAGTTCTGCGTGAGACTTGCCCACCAAGTTTTCGTAACCACGAGCCTTCAGGTTGTTCCAGATGGCAGAACCCACCAGCCCGTGGTGACCAGCAACAAATATTTTAGAATTCTTGTCTAATGCCATAATCAACTATTTTACCACACCCTTTTCCAAATATTCGGCAAGATTGGTTCGCATGACAGAAGCAACGTGGTCGGCAGCGACCTTCTCCATGTCGTGCTTCACCATGATGCTCACCAGTCCCTCAAAGGAAGTCTTCTGCGGATTCCATCCCAACTTTTCCTTTGCCTTGGTTGGATCGCCCCAGAGGTTCACCACGTCGGTTGGACGATAGAAGTCTGCTGACACTTCAACCAGCGTCTTGCCAATCAGGTTGGCAGGGCCAGCCACACAAATACCCTTTTCGTCCATGCCTTCGCCCTCAAACTTCAGTTCGATGCCAGCAGCCTTGAATGCATAGTAGGCAAACTCGCGTACAGAATGCTGCACACCAGTGGCAATCACAAAGTCTTCGGCCTTCTCCTGCTGAAGAATGAGCCACATGCACTCCACATAATCCTTGGCATAGCCCCAGTCACGAAGTGACGACAGGTTACCCAAGAAGAGTTTGTCCTGCTTGCCCTGAGCAATACGGGCTGCCGCCAGCGTAATCTTGCGAGTGACGAATGTCTCACCACGACGTTCTGATTCATGATTGAAGAGGATGCCCGAGCAGCAATACATGTTGTATGCCTCGCGATATTCCTTGACAATCCAGAAACCATAGAGTTTTGCTACGGCGTATGGAGAATAGGGATGGAAGGGAGTCTTCTCGTTCTGTGGAACTTCCTCCACCTTGCCATACAACTCAGATGTGGATGCCTGATAGATGCGGCACTTGTCTGCAAGGCCACACAGACGAACGGCTTCCAGCACACGAAGCACACCCACGGCGTCAACATCTGCCGTGAACTCTGGCGAGTCGAAACTGACCTGAACGTGCGACTGAGCCGCGAGATTGTAAATTTCGGTTGGCTGCACCTTGCTGACAACCTGCAACATCGACATCGAGTCGCCCAGGTCGGCATAGTGAAGGTGGAAGTTTGGAGTACCTTCGAGATGGGCTATGCGTTCACGGTAATCCACCGATGAACGGCGAATGGTGCCATGCACCTCATAGCCCTTCGACAGAAGGAACTCAGACAAATAGGAGCCGTCTTGACCCGTAACTCCTGTAATTAGAGCAACTTTTCTTTCCATAAATAAATATAAAAATGTATTGAATTTTATATTCTATCAGATAATGACCTCATTGAGCGTCACTAACTTATTTACGATAGCATAGATGGTAATACCTGCCGGCGAATGTATCTGCAACTTCCGTGCGATGTTTCGCCGATGGGTCGTAACAGTATTGACCGACAGGCACAGCGTATCGGCAATCTCCTTGTTGGAGAGTCCCTTTGCCACACAAACAACAATCTCTTTTTCTCGTTCGGAGAGTTGTTCTTCGCTTGACGATGAGGCGGTGTTCTGAGTCTCTTCCTCTACGGGTTGACGCATTTTCGTCTGGTGCTCCAATCGACGCACCGCTGGCACAAAAATGTTGTCCTCCACCAGACTGTGGATGCTCAAATCTTCCTCTGCCTGATAGATGGAGATGATGACCGCATTCAATTTCTCGTTGTTTTCCGTCTGCGGATAATACTGCATGAAGAGGTTCTTCAATTCTTTCAACTTGCTCTCAATCGCCTCATGATGGCGAGAAAGCAAGTGGCTATTGTCAATCGAGACACATTCGCCATCCAAGAGTTTCTCCACGTATGCATACACCGTCGATTCCTCATACTCCATGTGCTTACGCACCTCCTCCACATACTCATCGAAGAACTTCAGCACCAGAAACGCAATCTCGTTCTGGACAGAGCAGTCGATGGCATTCAGCAAATGGAAACGAATATTGGTGAAGAGATAGCCCAAGAAATACTTGTGCGTTCTCTTCAGATAGCCGAGCACAGAGGCGACACTCACCTGCTCCACTCGCTGCGGACGGTTATCGGCACCGTCTTTCACATAATTGATGATGGTAAGGAATGTGTCAGCATCTACACCACACTGACGACACACTTCCATGATGGTTTTTTCTCCAAAACCTAAAGAAATGCCGAAACGGCTCATCACCTGCAACAGGCGGTAGTCGTTGGCAATCACAAAACTGAGCTTGTCCGTTGACTTGTATTGACCAGCCATATAACTCCTTCTAATCGCAATCATAATTCTGAATGTTTTTAGGGGTGAAAAACTATTCAGAATTACGTAAACCTTTCTAAATGTGGTACAAAGATAGTGAAAAATCGGGAATCCACGGTCAGAAAACTCCCTTTTATTTATATCTAATGTGTAAATTACTAAAAAATGAGTATTGTTTTGTAACTTGAAAGGCTGTAACTTTGCACTCAAAATCAATTAAGATGAAACTTTCAGACCTTAAGACCGGTGAAAAAGGCGTGATTGTCCGTGTGATGGGACATGGTGGTTTCCGCAAGCGAATCGTGGAAATGGGCTTCATCAAAGGGAAAGGCGTTGAGGTGCTGCTCAATGCCCCATTGCGTGACCCCGTGAAGTACAAAATCATGGATTACGAGGTGAGTCTGCGCCGGGCAGAAGCAGAACTCGTGGAAGTGGTGAACGAAGAAGAGGCAAAGGCTTGGGAGGCTCAGCATCCCGAACAAAAAGGAATCCCAGCCGAGAGTGGCGAAGACGCCATGACACGTGTGGCACGTGTGAAGGAGCACGAACTGAACGTCGTGTTTGTGGGTAATCCGAACTGCGGAAAGACCAGCCTGTTCAACATTGCCAGCGGCGCCCACGAACGTGTCGGCAACTATTCGGGCGTGACGGTAGATGCCAAAGTTGGACACTTCGACTTTGAGGGTTATCACTTCAACCTTGTTGACCTGCCTGGCACCTATTCCCTCACCGCCTACACCCCCGAAGAACTGTATGTGCGTAAGTACATCATCGAGCAGCATCCCGACCTTATCATCAACGTGGTGGATGCCAGCAATATCGAACGCAACCTCTACTTGACCACCCAACTCATCGACATGGACGTGCCGATGATTATGGCTCTGAACATGTACGACGAACTGCGGGACAGTGGCAATCAACTGGACATGCAGCAACTCGGCACCTTGCTCGGTGTGCCCATCGTTCCGACCGTCGGAAAGACGGGTGAGGGAGTCAAAGAACTGTTTCACCAGATTATTGAAATCTCAGAGGGTAAGCAAAAGATAGCCAGACACATACACGTCAATCATGGAGTTCTGCTTGAAGAGAATATTGCCAAGGTTGAAGAACTGATTCGCAAGAATCCCGAGCCTCATCAAAACTACTCTGCCCGCTTCCTTGCCATCAAACTCTTGGAAAACGACCGCCAGGTGGAAGGCATCATCAGGCAGTTGGACAATCAGACTGAAATCTTCGCCGAAAGAGACGCTTGTCAAAAGGCGATTCTCAAAGAAATCGAAGAAGACAGCGAATCTGCCATCACCGATGCCAAATACGGATTTGTGCAGGGAGCGATGAAGGAGACCTTCAAGAAAGTGCACAAGTACAAGCGGCTGATGACGAAACGGATTGACGCGGTGGTGACTCACCAGATATGGGGCTATCCCATCTTCCTGCTGCTCATGTACCTGATGTTCTTTTGTACCTTCAACGTCGGGCAATATCCGATGGATTGGATTGACGCTGCCGTGGGATGGCTGGGCGAACTGGTGGGCACCTACATGCCCGACGGTCCACTGAAGGACCTCATCGTCGATGGCATCATCAGCGGTGTGGGCGGTGTCATCGTCTTCTTGCCGAACATCATGATTCTCTATGCCTTCATCTCGTGGATGGAGGACAGCGGATACATGGCACGTGCCGCCTTCATCATGGACAAAATCATGCACCGCATGGGCTTGCACGGCAAGTCGTTCATCCCGATGATTATGGGATTTGGTTGTAACATCCCTGCTATCATGGCGACCCGCACCATCGAAGACCGCAAGTCACGCCTCATCACCATGCTCATCATCCCCCTCATGTCTTGCTCTGCCCGATTGCCCGTTTACATCATCGTCATCGGTGCGTTCTTCCCCAAGAATGCGGCATTAGTGCTTTTCTGTCTGTATCTGATAGGTATTGCGTTCAGCGTCTTCATGGCAAAAATATTCAGCCGATGTGTGGTCAAGGGCGAAAGCAGTCCTTTCGTGATGGAGTTGCCTCCCTACCGTATGCCATCGATGAAAAGCGTGAGCCGTCACACGTGGGAAAAAGGCAAGCAGTATCTGAAGAAGATGGGAACCACCATCCTCGTTGCCAGCATTGTCGTGTGGGCTCTCAGTTACTTCCCCCACCACCCCGAACTGCCTGAGGAGCAGCAGATGGAAATGAGTTACATCGGCCAGATTGGCAAGTTGGTCGAGCCAGTCATCCATCCATGCGGATTGCAATGGAAAGAGGGTGTCGCTCTTGTGGCTGGTGTGGGAGCCAAAGAAATCGTGGCAAGCACGATGTCGGTGCTCTATCATGGTGACATCACCACCAGCGGCATGACCACCCTCGCCGCCTTCTGCTTCATGATATTTGTTTTGCTCTACATGCCCTGCATCCCTACTTGCATCGGCATCAAGAACGAATCGGGCAAATGGAAGTGGGCAGGCTTCACCGCCATCTACACCACCTTCTTGGCGTGGCTCACGTCGATGGTGGTATTCCAAGTGGGAAGCCTCTTCTGAACAAGGCTGTGTTGAATCAAAAAAATAACAAGATGAACATACAAGAGGTTGCGGTATATGTGATTATCGCTTGTGCGGTTTTCGCGATTGGCAGATACGTTTATCGCCAAATTGCGAGCCAGAATAATGGTTGCAATTGTGGTTCGTGCCCTAAAAATGGTGGAAAGTACCATTGTTGCGATACCCAAAATTAGGTATCAAGACGATAAAAATGAGTATCATCCATCGGGAAATTAGGTATCGGGGCAGGCAAAATACCCACTTCGATACCTTTTTTGGTAAATTTTAGGTATTGCGATGGTTAACATTTGTTAGTAACTTTGCACTCGATTTACAATGCGACACCACAAAAAACAGAAATTTTAATTGGTAAAAACAGAATAATGGACTTCAACAAGGTATTAAGACAAACTCTTTTGGCAGGTGCCATTGCCATGTCTGGCAACATGATGGCACAGGCATCTCAGGATAGCATTCAGTATGGCGGATGGGACAAGTTCCGCATCGGTGGTTATGGCGAAATGGTGGCAGCATTCAAGAACTATGGCACCAATCGTTTCTATGGCGGTTCAGAGGGTAATCCCAAGGAACGCCGCAACACCATCAGCATCCCACGTTTCGTGCTGGCTGGCGACTATAAGTTTACCAAGCAGTGGATTCTCGGCGTGGAGATTGAATTTGAAAGTGGCGGTGTGGGTACTGCTTACGAATTGGAGAACACAGAGAATGGCGAATACGAAACCGAAATTGAAAGAGGCGGTGAAGTGGCACTCGAGCAGTTCCACATTACTCGACTGATTGACAGAGCATTCAATGTGCGTGCAGGTCACATCATCGTGCCCGTTGGCCAAAACAACGCACACCACGAACCACTCAATTTCTTCGGCACAGTTCGTCCTGAAGGAGAGACCACCATCCTGCCCAACACATGGCACGAGACAGGTCTGGAGTTCTTCGGAACCCTCGGCAAGGGATATGGCACATTCGACTATCAGGTGCAGATTGTCAACGGCCTCAATGCCAACGGCTTCGACCGCAACACGTGGGCAGCCGGTGGCAAACAGGGCATCTTTGAAGAGGAGAATTTTACCAGCCCTGGTTATGTGGCAAGAGTAGATTGGCGTGGTGTTCCCGGGCTTCGCTTGGGTGGTGCCTTCTACTATTGTGCCAACGTTGGCGACAATGCCGACAAGAGCCAAACCTACGACGGATTGGGCAAGTTGCCTGTTCGCATCTACAATGTGGAAGGACAATACGTGAATAAATATGTGGAAGCACGAGCCAACTGCCTGTGGGGCAACCTGACCAACAGCAACGTGCTCAGTGCCAAAAATACCAAACTCAGCAACAAATCGCCCTACTCTCGCATCACGCCCGTGGCTCACAAGGCGGTGGCTTTCGGTGGAGAACTGGGTCTGAACATCCAAGGCATTGTGAACGATGCCCGTTGTCCGAAAATCATTCCTTTCGGACGTTATGAATACTACAACGCACAGGAGGACGTGCTCGCTCCTTACACCGCCGACGACCGTCTGAAGACCAGCATGTGGGTGGCAGGTATCAACTGGCGGGCACTTCCCAACCTTGTGGTGAAGGCTGATTACACCAGCCGTCGCATCGGCGGTGGCAAGTACAACAACGAGAACGAGTTTGCCATCGGCATGGCTTGGGCTGGTTGGTTCTGGAAAAAATAAAACAGAGTGAAAAATCATAACTAACAAAAAAATAAAAATACACAATGAAGAAAAATTTCCTTATCATGGGTCTCCTCGCATTGGGACTCGGCTTCACGACTACTTCTTGTAGCGATGATGATGATGACAATGAAATCACAGAAGAAGAGGCACAAAACCTCGATTACACATCTGAAAATGCTGCTGCATGGGGCAACTACGCAGTCAATGTGGCAATGCTGCTTTCACAGGATTCGCAGAATCTTTACGATGAATGGGAAAGCGATTTTGCTGCTGCATTCAGAGGTCATACCGCAGGTTCTGGCTACAAGTCTGCTAACGATTGCGTTCAGCAGATTATCGAAGGTTGTATTGACATCGCCAACGAGGTAGGTACAGCCAAGATTGGTGAGCCTTACGACTATTGGAAGGCAGGTCAGAAAAACCAGGCTCTCTACGCTGTGGAATCATGGTATTCTTGGCACTCTCGTGATGACTACAAGAACAACATCCTCTCAATTGCCAACTCTGTTTTGGGTATGCGTCTGGACGGCGACCCTTCTAAGTTCAACTACAGAGCCGTCGGTACCGATTCACACAGCATCATCGTTGCAAGTATGCAGAATGCCAACCTGTTGCAGCCATCCATCGCTGTATGGCGTAACATCTGTGCTGCATGGACTGCCATCGACAACATTCCACAGCCTTTCCGCAACAACATTGGTTCTACAGAGACAGAAGAGGCAATGGAAGCATGTGCAGCACTGGTGGAAAGCCTCGAAACACTGAACGGTCTGATTGGTGAAAACCTCTCTGAAGAAGATGCTCAGGCAATCGTGAATCAGTTCGTTGATGAGGTTGCCTTGCCAACTTACTCTGACCTCGTTGCCAAGAACAACGCACTTCTTACTGCTGTTAGAGCATTACAGGCAAACCCATCTAACGCAGCCTTCTCTGCTGCTTGTGCTGCTTGGCTCGCCGCTCGTCAACCTTGGGAGACTTCTGAGGCATTCCTCTTCGGTCCTGTATCAGAACTTGGTCTCGACCCCAATATGGACTCTTGGCCACTTGATGCTGTGGGCATTGCAAACTTGCTCAAATCACAGAAGTGGTCTGAGATGGAGTGGAAGGGTGACTACGACGAGGATGATGAGGCTATCGAAGCCGCTCAGTCTCTCCGTGGTTTCCACACGCTGGAGTACCTGCTCTTCAAGAACGGTCAGCCACGTACTGTAAAATAAACTTTAGATAATAACTTGTTAGTTACCCAAGTGGAGGCGGAAAATGCATGACATTTTCCCCTTCACTCTTGTGGTTTAAGAAAGTAATTCATCTAAGAATCGCACAAAAGAATAACGTAAATATTTGTTTATGAACAAATTAATAAATAAAATAAATCTTTTCGCCATACTGTCGGCTGCTTTGATGTTAACGACATCCTGCGATGATGACTCCGAAGGCATCGACACCTTTGTGGAGACTCATGCTAAAGATTTGGAGAACTATGCCCTCTCGGCTGGTACCTCCACCATCTTTTGGGACTCTTCAAAGTCTTTCGACACCGACGCTGAATGGTTGACAGGTGTCTATGCCACTCGTTTTCAGCACGGCGACCGCCTCTACGACAATGTGACCGCCAACTATGGCCCCGTCTATGCAGGTTACTCATGCGGCAGTTGCCACATGAACGCTGGACGTACCACGCCTGGCGTGTGGAACACCATCGGACAGGATGCCGACGGCACGCCCGTCTATGGATCGGGCACCAACGGTATGTCCGCGATGCTTGTCTATGTAGCCAGAAAGAACGGCGTTTTCTTCCAAGACTATGGCCGTGTGCTGCACGACCAATCCATCTACGGAGTGACAGCCGAAGGAAAACTGCAAGTGCGTTGGGATTATCAGACCTTCCAGTTCCCCGATGGAGAAGAGTATGAACTGGCAAAGCCGAACTTTACGGTCGTGGAATGGTACAAGAAGATGTGGGACAATGTGAAGAAAGATTCTGTCACTATCAATCCCGAAGACCTTTTCTGCACAGTCCGCATCCCACTCCGCCACGTCGGCATGGGACAGATGATGGCTATTGACCGCAACGAGATTGAACAACTGGCAGCCAAGAGCAATTACCCTGAGTACGGCATCTCCGGTCGCTGCAACTACATCACCGAACGAGGCGTGACGGGGGTCGGTCTTTCTGGCAACAAAGCCCAACACCTCGACTTGACGGTGGAACTTGGCTTCTCTTCCGACATGGGTGCAACCAACTCACGCTATCCAGAGGAGATTTGCGAGGGACAGTCGCAGATGACACAAGGCTCGATGATGGGTCTTACATACGACCAACTCGACGTGCCCACCGAAGACATGGAGAACATTGACCTCTATCTGCACAGTCTTGGTGTTCCTGCTCGACGTTTGGGCAGCAAGACCACCAATGTGACCTTCACCCGCTCGGACGGCACTAAAGAAACAATGACTGAACGTGAGGCTGTACAAAAAGGCGAGCAGATGTTCTATCAGGCAAAGTGCCACCTCTGCCATGTGACTACGCTGCACACTCGTCCACGTGGTGCAACATTGCTCAACGGCACCGAACTCCCTTGGCTCGGCAGTCAAACCATCCACCCCTATTCTGACTATCTGCTTCACGACATGGGTTCCGAAATTATGGGTGTAGGTCTCAACGACAATTACTCCAGCGGACTTGCTCGTGGCAACGAATGGCGTACCACCCCACTTTGGGGCATCGGTCTTCAGAAGAAGGTGAATGGTCACACCTACTTCCTGCATGACGGTCGTGCCCGCAACTTCACCGAAGCCATCATGTGGCACGGCGGTGAAGGCGAGGCAAGCAAGAACCTCTTCAAGAAGATGGACAAAGCCGACCGCCAAGCCCTCCTCAAATTCCTTGAGTCTTTATAATTCCCAGAAATCTTACATTCCTTATAATTCCACAAAAAATGAAATCACTCTATATCGCAGCACTCGCTGCACTCACCTCGCTCACCGCATCTGCACAGAGCGACAACTACGACGCAGATAACGGCGTTGTAACCATCGGAGCCGACCGTATGTTCCAAGTAGAGAGCAAAGACGGCAACTTCTCCTTCAAGCCCTACCTCATGCTTCAGACAGCCGCCAACTTCAACTACTACGACGATGAAGGTCTGGACAAGGCTTACAACCAAGACAACGTAGCCAACTCTGGCTTCTCTTTCCCCTACGCCGTGCTGGGTTTCACCGGTAAAGCATACAAGATTGTCACTTACAACCTCTCCATCAATGCCTCTCAGTCAGGCGGTGCCCTGCTTCAGCAAGCATGGTTCGACGTGAAAGCAAGCAACGCTTTCGCTGTCAGAGTGGGTAAGTTCAAGACTCCATTCAGCCACGCCTATCTGACCACACTGGGCGAAACACTCATGCCCAATCTGCCCACTTCTCTCACCGCCACCACCATCATGCCATACGCCCTCAACGCCGTCACCCCCAAGATTGGTACAGGCTTCGACCTCGGCGTGATGGCTCATGGTAAGATTGGCAAGTGGTGGGGCTATGAAGCAGGACTCTTCAACGGCACAGGTGCTACCATCAACACTTCCACCAAGACACTGTCCGATGACTGGCACATCCCTTCTCTGCTCTATGCCACACGTTTCACATGGGCACCTATGGGTCCCATGCCAGCCACACAAGGCAATCCTAAACTCTTGAAAGAAAACAAATTCCAGTTGGCGGCATCAGCCAATATCAACGTGGAGAGTGAAAGCGAAAGCACCAACGACACTCGCTACGGACTCGAAGCCACATGGCTCTACAAGAAACTCTACCTTGGTGCCGAGTTTTACTACATGAACATCGACTTCACCGACCGTCAGAAAATCAGCGACCACTTCAACTATCTCGGCGGCTACGTGCAGGGCGGCTACTTTGTGGCTCCACAGACACAGGTGGCACTTCGTTACGACTTCCTCGACCGCAACGGCACTGACAAGGACGGTTTTCTCAACATGCCAGCCGTTGGCGTCAACTACTTCATCAAGGGTACAGGCCTGAAACTCTCCGCCATGTATCAGTACATCGGCCGTACAGGTCACGAAACCCAACTCGACCGCGACAACGACGACCTCGGCGTAGCCAAGCACTCAGCCACCATCATGCTTCAGTACACATTCTAACACATGACGATTCATTCGACACATAGCATGAAAAAGTCCATCACATTCATTGCCGCACTCTGCACCCTCGGCATGTCATTCACGGCTTGCGACGACGGCCATGTGGATGACCCCGTCTATGAACACACATCCGACGGCTACGAAGTGCAGATTACGGGCACCTTCAAGAGTCTCGACACATGGACAGGAGCCTATTCGGTCGTGGCAGGAGCCTTCGACGACGAAAGCGAGTATTCGCTCATCCAGAAAGTGCTGCCATCCTCTGCCACCGACTCCACCACGGAAGTCATCACCCTGTCCAACGTGTCCATCGACTCCAAGACCCTCGAGATAGCCGTGGTCAATACCCTTCGCAAGCGTATTGCCACCATCTACAGTTACGACATTCCAGAGAATCAACGCCTCGACGACACCATCAAGATTAACGTGGGCACCCTCAATGTCGGCATGTTCGGAGCCATCGACCAGTTCATCTTCCAAGGCACAGGCACCAACTGCTCCCGTTGCCACAGCAGTGCCGAAGGAGCAGGACACCTCGACCTCACGTCAGCCAACGCCTACGCATCCTTGGTTGGAAAGACAGCCTATAAGGACAGCACCCAGACACGCATCCTCCCAGGAGATGCCGAGGGTAGTTTCCTCTATAAAGTCATCACCCAAGGAGACGAACACGTCAGTTACTCACATCAGGGACTTTTCACCGACGAGAAATATGCCGCATTCCTCGACATCATCGCCTCGTGGATTAACGGTGGAGCCAAAGAATAAACACCCCCTCAGAACACAACAGAAGAGATGAACAAACAGAAGACCCTCCTATACATCCGTCGCACTTCCTTCGCTCTCTATGCGATACTCGTCGTCATCATGGCGATTGCGACCATTGTCGAAAACTACTACGGCACCGATTTTGCCCATCAGCACATCTACGAAGCCTGGTGGTTCATCGCTCTGTGGATAGCGGCACTTCTCACCACCCTTCCCTGTGTTCCCCGACACATTCAGGGCATCTGGCGACAGTTACGCCACCAGCGTACTGCCGCCACCGCCCTGATGCTCTTTGCCACCACGGCACTGACGGCCGCCGAAGTACGCGTCACCGAACGGGCACAGGCAGATTCGCTCCGTACCCTGCAGGTCATCTACAACAACCGCATCTGCCCCCTCAACACCCCTGCCCGCGACTTCGTTCTCAAACTCACCGGCAAGCCCACCTTCCAAGGACTCACCGCCGAGCAAGTGTTCCTCTCCTGGGCACAATACCCTGAAGACTGGAAAGACGTTGAGATGATTAAAGTGAAGAAAGCGGCTGCCAAGCACCAACTGGGCATCAAGGGCGACTATGCCCGTTTCGCCGACTTTTTCGACGCACACGGCAACTACCGCCTCATCCCAGGAGATTTCCCGGACCTCGAAGACCGACTCACCCTTGTGGTGCTCCTCACCCAAGGAAAACTCTTCGACCCTCTGCCACGAGGCGTTCAACCCCTCTCCACCCGGAAGGTGCAGGCAGAACTCTTCTACAACGCCGTCCCTTGGGACACCATCCTCTTTGCCTCCTGCTTCACCCTTGCGTTCCTCCTCTTCTTCCTCACCCTTTGGAAGAAGGCTGACATCCCGTGGGTACGCACATGCAGCACCATCGTCAAGTGCCTCTTGACCTTGCTGCTCGTCGTTTCTTTGGGCATCCGCTGGTACATTTCTGAGCACATTCCACTCTCCAACACCTACGAGACCCTACTCATCATCGCCCTCACGGCACTCGTCATTGCCAGCCTCACCCACAAAAACGCCATTCCCCCACTCCTCGTGGCAGGAGCCACCTTGCTCGTTGCCCACATCGGTGCCCTCGACCCTCAAGTCACCTCGCTGATGCCCGCCTTGCAAAGCCCCTGGCTCTCCTCCCACGTCACCACCATCATGATATCCTATTGCCTTTTTGCCCTGCTCCTCTTCCGCCCCAACCGCACCATGCTCATCTGGGCAGAACTGCTGCTTGGCACAGGCATCCTCCTCGGCTCCATCTGGGCAAAGACCGCATGGGGCACCTACTGGAGTTGGGACCCCAAAGAGACCTGGGCGCTCATCTCGCTCATCGTCTATATGTATCCACTCCACACCGCCACCCTCCCGTGGTTCCGCAGCGAAAGCCACCAGAAACTCTACCTCCGGTTGGCATTCCTCACCATCCTGATGACCTATTTCGGCTGTAACTACCTGCTCACAGGTATGCACAGTTATAAATAAATGTACAAATGTGAAATGTGAAATGAAAAATCTTCATTCTTCATTCTTCATTCTTCATTAAAAATCCGTATCTTTGCATCCGATTATGGAATTTCAAGCATTAAACATAGAAGAAATTGGAGCACGCATCGAACTGACCAGTTTTCATGCGGGCGAAGTGACCGAGTTTCACGCCATGCTCCACGTTGACCCTCGGGGAGAAGTATTCGCCGACCAACTTTCACGCATCCAGCGTGCAGAGCAACACCTCAAAGCCCTCGACATCATGGCAGGAGCCAAAGCCGTCTTCAAACGCTACTTCCTCAGCGACGCCACCAATCAGGTGCCCGTCATCAGCGAAGACGACCAATGCACCATCTCCTACATCCAGCAGCCGCCACTCGACGGCTCTAAACTTGCCATCTGGCTCTACCTGCAACGAGGCACAGACATCTGCAATGTCAACGAATCTACCGTAGTCACCCACAATGGCTACCGCCACATCTGGACCATGGGACTCATCAACAACACCGCTGATACCTCCTACATGCAGACGTGGAAGACCCTCTTCACCTACATTGACATCCTCAAGATGTTCAACGCCACTCTCGAAGCCAACTGCATCCGCACCTGGTTCTTCGTCCGCGACGTCGATACCCAGTACAACGGACTTGTCAAGTCACGCCGCGAATGTTTCGTCGAGCAAGGACTCACCCCCGACACCCACTACATCGCCTCTACAGGCATCGGCGGCAACCCTGCCGACCCCAAGGCACTCGTGCAACTCGGCTCCTATGCCATGACAGGCTTCCAGCCCCAGCAGCAGCGATACCTCTACGCCCTGACCCACCTCAACCGCACCATCGAGTATGGTGTCACCTTCGAGCGAGGCATCCTCATGCAGTATGGCGACCGCAACCATGTTTACATCTCAGGCACCGCCTCCATCAACAACAAGGGTGAAGTCCTCCACGTGGGCGACATCGAAGGCCAGACACGCCGCATGTGGGAGAACGTAGAAAAACTGCTCGAAGAAGGCGGCATGGATTGGGGCGATGTCATGCAAATCATCGTCTATCTTCGCGACGGAGCCGACTACCAGATGGTCAAGAATATGTTCGAGGAAAAATTCCCCCACATCCCCTACGTCATCACCCTCGCCCCCGTCTGCCGTCCCACATGGCTCATCGAGATGGAGTGCGTCGCAGTCAAGGCTGCCCACAACGAGCAGTTCCGCAACTTCTAAGTTTGAAGGCAGAAAACAAGAAACAATAAAGCCAACACAAAGAAGAGGGCTTCCTTTTTAGGGAAGCCCTCTTCTTTGTGTTGTATCTACACTTCTCCATTGTCGTGACTATGCCACTTTCAACAAATCAAGTACAGAGTACACCCTCGTCATATTTTCGAAGGTAAAAAACTGGTCATCAAGTACCATCCATTTGTTACGCTCCTTCACAGGCATCTGCTGGATATCTGGGAAAAACGAAACGGGAACAATCACCTCTCGTCCGTCCATCAATCGTGCCAGCATCTTACCACGATAAGCCGTAAAATTTAGGTCTTTAATGCCTAATGTCACACCTTTAATCTTACACATTTCCTTGTCTTCCTTTCATTTATTTTTCGACATCATAACACTCCACATACTGGCTTACAGTCGATTTGTAATCCAAAGTTCCTTGCATGGCGATTCGACCATTCTGGAAGACATTCCAACGACCGCCCTTGTGACCCGCCTTGTCCACGATGTACTCATTGTACCCACCCGCATTGTCCATCTGACACATCACGAGGTTGGGAGCAGCAATCACGGCGACATTCTCAATCTTCTTTGAGAGAATCTCCGACAATTGAGCCGCAAAGCCATTCTCACCCTCACCCGACAGACACGAGTGTAACACCACAGGGAAAGGCTCCTTGCGATATTTCGTCAATATCTCATAGCCATTGAGGCACTGCATAATCATGTCAGCCGTTTGCTCTGGTGTCAGTTCCTGTCCTCCTATCAGCAACTTATCATTTGCGGCATTTTCTGGGTCTTCCAATCCATGAGCCGCAATGTGGAAACCAGGACCACCACGAAAATACTCCTCACAAATCTGCCGTGCATTCCTCCTCTCCCAATCCGACAAGTTCTTATCGTCCACAAGTGCTACACGCACATTCAAATCGGGTGTAACTTGCGAGAAATGAAATGCCCCTTTCGTGAAGTCTGTCTGTTCAACGACTGGCACTTCCACTTCTCCGAGGTGATACGCGTTATCATGTACCTGTGGGGCCGATTGCCCGTCGAAACAGTCTTGAAAATTCTCCAACTCTTGCATCAACTCAGCCAATTGCTTCTGTTGCTTTTTGCTCTGAGCCTGTGCCGATAGAGTGCAGGAAAACAGCACGAAAGCCATCATTCCCACATAGATTATAGTCTTTTTCATGATGAGTCTCTATTTTTATTTTTTACAATCAGGACAACTCTCATGTAATCTTTCAATCTCGCCCTTCAAGTTTGAGATTTGATTTTCCACCGCCTTTTTGCGTTTTTCCTTTTTTGACTTTCTCAACTTCTTTTCTTTAACAGAACTATCTCGTTTGCTATAGTCATTCTGCAACCGAGTGTCGTTTGGAGTTCTGTTGAGTCGTTGAGTCAAAGTGTTCAATTGTTTAGTCTCATCGGATATTTGTTGTTTAAGCGTAGCAATCTCATTAACTAAGGTTGCCCGTTCATTTTCATAATTATTCAACTGAGCATATTTCTGAGTCAAAAGTTTCTCGTAATATGCAGTCCGTTGCTCTGAAGTCAGTCGTTCCAATTCTTCTTCTGAAAGAACTTTGACCTTCTTATCTGCTTCAGCCTTCTTTCGGTTCATTATATCGTCGAATCCTCCCGTTGACACCTCCTTCCCTTTCTGTAAAGTGCCATTTTGTACCGTAATGCTTTTGACCTTATTCGAACTGGCATCCACTTTAGTCACCCCTTGCTGTTCTTGGTCTATTCCTGTCTTCTGAATATTCTTGTCTTGTTCCGGCAATTGTGCTTCGTTCTTCGGCATTCTGCTCAGAGCATTGTTTGCCCTTTCCTTTGAGACGGGCGTTTGAGCATATACACACATCGGCATGATTACTACCCAAACGGTCAATAAAAAAATCTTCTTCATAGTTTCACTGGGGATTATTGTTCTACAATTTTTTCCAAATAGATTCTCAATTCATTCAGTTGTTCGTTTGTCAAACTCGTCTCGTCCTCCTCCCATTTGTCGAGATACTCAATCATCAATTTGTCATATTCAGTCAATTCCTCTTCCGCTTCCTCCTCTTGCTTCGCCTCCTCGGGCTCCTGCTTGTCGTCTGTCTTTTTGATGCCTGCCAGCAGGGGGACATTCAGCCCTTTCGGCTTCTTTGCCTCCACCTCGCCATCATCTCTATTGCCAGTCACCCCACCCCGATGCTCGGCAATGATGCTGCCTACATCCTTCGAGCGGAAGTTTGCCCCTTCAGCGATGCACTCTTGCATTCTGGCATCATACTCAGCCATCTGCTGCAAGTCTCGTTCCGCCTCTTTGGCATACCGAGGATTTGGCGTACTGGAACTGCTGTTGCTCGAACTGTATCCACTTGAGTAGCCTCCTCCCGAAGAACTGCGGCTGCCGTAACTCACACTTGACCTTGCCGCACCGCCGATGCTTCCGCTCGATACAGCCCTACGCTGTGTGTTTGCTTTCGTGATGCTGACACCGCTATTCCGCAAAGTCCTGATGCGTTCTGAATTGCGAGAACGTTCATACGCATCGTCAATCTTCTTCATGTCTTCCCTAATCTTTGCCTCCTTTTGGGCATCCCCGCCTGCATTCACCTTCACCATTGTCTCGACACGATTCTTCAGCGACGACTGGGCATCGCATACAGCAGGAAGCAGCAATAATAAACCGATTAACAATCCTTTCATGGTTTCTCCTCCTTTTTTCATTCTTATTTTGAATGTTTGGCATCCTGTTCACTCTTCATGATGAAATATTTGGGAACGACCGTCTTGGACGTTGTTGTTTTATCCCATTTCATCACATTGGGAAAGACCAGCATGTCATAGTCTCTGTCAAACATTTTCCAGAAGTCCTGAATGGTCTCACCCCAACCATATCCCAGTTTTCGTGAATATGGCCCTTTGTATGCTTCGTCGTAGCCGTATCCGTCCTGAAGAAGAGCCGGACTTGTAGCGTAATGTCCATCATTCCAAGCATACCCTTTTGGCCCCCACTCCATCTCGTTTTCGACCCACTCGGCATCCGCGGCATCCAAGTCCTTGGCACGCTCCATTATCTTGGCACGCAAACGGGCGTATGCATTCTGGTTCCATTCTGTCACCGTAAGTTCCCGCCCCTCTGGCATTTGTTTTTTCCCTTCCTTGTTTAACTGCTTGAGGTCAACAAGATAGTCACAGACATCGTAAGAACCATTCTTTTCTGCTTTTTTCGCACAAACCTTGGGTAGCGCAAAGCCGATGGTATCTTCTGGAGTGATGCGATAGAGATAGGTCTGACGAACATACCGATGGTTTGCCTTGTCAATTCCTCCGTCCGACCGCTCGACTTTACACTCATAGTACCACGTGCCCTTCAAGATGTCGGGGGCGATTTCTTTCAGTTCCAAGTCGTGAAAGTGATAGTAAGTTCTTGCCACCGACGCACTCTTTGCCATCGACATCAGTATAATGTTGGCAATGTCCGTCCCGTGGTCGGTCCTGCCCGTCCTCGCTTTGTAGTCAGCCGCTTTCTGGCTGTTCTCTCTCACCGAGTTCATCAGCGATTGTGCCTTGTGCGTGTTCGCCTCTTTCTTCCGCTCTGTGCCAAAATGAATGTCGATTCTCTTTTGGGCACCATAAATGTCAATATTGTCAGTAAATGTCGGATACTCCCAACTAAGGCTTCTATCCAACTGAGCAACAAACGTGGAATCGTTATACCTGATGTCAACAATATGGCAAGGATATCCACGTTCTTTCTCATTCAGGAGATCAACAGATGTCTCTGCCGTGACCCAAGTTCCCACCAATCTTTCTCTGAAGTCTTGCTGCTCCTTCAGCATTTCCGTTTGCCATTTCCTCAATTGTGCCAACGTTTCCTTCACCTCCTCGTCATCGGAATGCAAGCCGACATATTGCTCGATGTCTGTCAAGCAGATGTCAAGTCCTTCCGCATCGCCCTCTTGCAAACAAACATTCGCCAAGACGATGGTGCTGTTCAGTCGTACTATCTCGGGAGCAAAAGCCTCTTTACGCAATGCCAACAGAGCCTCCACCCCACATTCACGGCAGGTATCCATCTGGGCGATGGCTTCGTCAAAACGCTGTTGATACACAGAATTTGCAGCCTTCGGTTTTTCCGTCAACAACGTGTCTCGTACATTCAAGTTTTCTTGTGCGAAGACAAGAAGACTCATGCACAACATGATTTTTATGATAATCAATCTTTTCATTCTTCCGATGGATTTTATAGTCAGAAACCGATTCATAAAGGTGTCTTTCACTGCAATCAACCAACCGCCACCCCTGCCGGGCTATGCGGTATCGGTTGCAAAGATAAGGGAAAAAGGAGATTTCTTCCAAATTTTCTTCCAAAAATTTGTGAATATCCTTTTTCAGACTCTTCTATGGCAGATGTTTTTCATCCAAAAAGGATATTATCACCGTCTGCCGGCAAAGGATACCGCAGGAGATGACGGAGGTGCGGCAATGCCCTTATTGGGGGAGTGTTCTTAAAACTAAACTTAGATTTTATAAAATTTAAGTTGAATTTTATAAAATCTAAGTTTAGTTTTAAGAGAGGTGGCGGCAATCGTGGGTTGGGGATGCCTCGAAAAGACGGAAGGAGGAAGGGAGAAAATGGGAGTCGCAGAATGGACTTTTCTTGCAAAACGAGAGAAAATTATTGTTTTTCGATAAATTTTTCTCGTTTTTATTTGGAGAGTATGTAGAAATGTGTTACCTTTGCAGCGAAATCAATGATTGATGGACTTGAGAACGATAAAAATACTACTTATTATTTAAACGCAATCCTTAAAAACTTTTTTCCTTATGGCAACAAGTAACAATTCTGAGTTTGAGTTTCGAGGCGGTTCGCTGAACGGCTTCGTGATGTGTGCAATCGACATCGTGCTGTATGTGGCAACGGTGTGCTGTCTGGTGCAAGGCATCATCGCCGCCGATGCCGAACAGCCCTGCGGCGGATGGTTCGTCATGATGGTGGTACTGCTGATTGCTGCCATCATCGGCAGTTGCGGCTTCTCGATGTTGGAGCCTAACGAGGCGAAGGTGATGACGTTCTTCGGACGGTATGTGGGCACGTTCCGCAAGAATGGCTTCTACTGGCTGAACCCCTTCATGACGGTGAAAAACGTGAGCCTGAGAGCACGCAACCTGAATGCTGAACCCATCAAGGTGAACGACAAGACGGGTAATCCTGTGATGATTGGCTTGGTGCTGGTGTGGCGACTGAAGGACACGTACAAGGCCATCTTCGACATCGACACGGAAGTGGTGGCTGCTGCAGGCACGGGCAGCAGTGCGACGGCGAGGATGAACCGATTTGAGAACTTCGTGAGGGTGCAGAGCGACTCGGCCTTGCGTGAGGTGGCAAGCATGTACTCCTACGACGACGAGGACAGCAAGGGCAACGATGTGACGCTGCGTGGCGGCAGCACGGAAATCAACGAGGTGCTGACCAACAAACTGAATGAGCGTCTGGCGATGGCAGGTCTGGAAGTGTTGGAGGCTCGCATCAACTATTTGGCATACGCTCCTGAAATTGCGGCAGTTATGTTGCGTCGCCAACAGGCGGCAGCCATCATCACGGCAAGGGAGAAGATTGTGGACGGTGCGGTGTCGATGGTGAAGATGGCTTTGGACAAACTGAAGGCGGAGGACATCGTGAATCTGGACGACAGCCAGAAGGCTTCGATGGTGAGCAACCTGCTCGTGGTGCTCTGTGCCGACGAGCCTGCACAACCAGTGGTGAACTCGGGAACGAATTAAAAGACCCTCTCCCCGACCCTCCCCCCTGTTTAGGGGAAGGGAGACCATGCGGGATGTAACTAACAGATAATAATTACAAAAAATGAAAAAGAAGTTCAACATCTATTGCGGGTTGCTCATCGCAGCCATCGTGTTTGGCATCGGCATCAACATGTTTGAGACAGGCTACTGGATGTATCAAGGTGGAAAGGCTGGCATAGAACATGCAAGGACGGAGAGGGAGATGGGGCATCAACATAACCCCACTTTGGGTTTCCAAATCATCAGCCGAATGACACCTGTGGAGATGATGCCGAAAGGTGAATACCTGATGACGCTCAATGTCGGCGACAGCATCGTCAATCTGAAAACAGGAGAGAAGATGCCTATCACGACCATGATGGGTATGGTGATGCCTGAGAACGGAAGCAACAGAATGAAAGTCCTGCAAAGCGTCAGTTATCTGGGATTTGCCTTCATCATTCTTTTCTTGGTGGCGTTTATCAAACTCGTCATCTCGGTGAACAAGGGACGCATCTTCGAGAAAAGCACGGAAACACAACTTGCTTGGGGCGGCTGGTCGGTATTCGCCATGTATGTGTTGGGCTGGGTGAGCACGCTCTATAATTACATCCTCAACGTGCAGGAATTTGAGTTTGAGGCATACAACCTGAGCATCATCCAAAAGCCCGACATCGCCCTGCTCTACTCTGCCTTCGGCATGTTGCTGTTCGGACAGATTTTCAAGATTGGGCGGAAGATGAAGGAAGAACAGGAGTTGACGATTTGAAGAAGTGAACATTTGAAGAAATGAAAACGCTCTTATGATTGTAGTAAACTTGGACGTAATGATGGCACGGCGAAAGATTTCGTCGGGGGAACTGGCTGAACGCATCGGCATCACCCAGGCGAACCTCTCTGTGCTGAAAACTGGCAAGGCAAAGGCGGTGCGGTTCTCCACCTTGGAGGCGATTTGCAAGGTCTTGGACTGCCAGCCAGGAGACATTTTGGAATATCAAGAAGAAAGTTAAACGTAAAATATTAAATGTAAAAAATGAAGAAAGTAGTTTATCCTATTTTTGCGGTGATTGTGTTTATCATCATGCAGGCGATGGCAGGAGTTGCCCTGGTGGCAGTGGGTGCTCTCCGCAACATTGACAAGGCAAAGGCTATTGCCGCCTCGGGCGACAGCGACGCCATGATGAGGGAACTGGCAAGTCCCGACATGCTGGCACTCGCCATTGTGGTGAGCGGCATCCTGACCATCATTGTGATTGCCCTGCTGAAAATGATTGACTGGAAGCAGGTGCTGAACGTGAAGACCATCAACTGGAGTTGGGGGGCAGTGAGCATCGTGGCAGCCTTCGCGGGCATCTTCGCCCTCGACATTGCCGAGGAAATGCTTGACCTGCCCAACCTGATGGAAGACACCTTCACGGATATGTCAAACAGCGTGATGGGTGCATTGGGCATCGGACTGCTGGGCCCCATCATCGAGGAGTTCATCTTCCGCGAGGGCATCGAGGGATATATGCTCCGTAACGGTGTGAACAAGTGGGTCGCCATCGTCGGCTCTGCCCTTGCCTTCGGCATCATCCATCTCAACCCTGCCCAAGTGCCTTTTGCGGCCGCCATGGGAATTATCTTGGGCGTGATATACTATAAGACCGGAAACATCGTTATTACAAGTATATTGCACATCCTGAACAACAGCATCGCCGTTTGGCAAATGTACACGCTGGGCGATGCAGCCAAGGACTTCAGCCTAGTTGAATCGATAGGTGGAACGACCAGTGCCATCATCCTGATGATTGTGGGTACCGTTGTTTGTGTCACCATGCTGATATCGTTCTGGAAGAAGTATCAACAAAAGATGTAAAAATGTAAACTTAAAAACTTAAAAACCTAAAAACTTAAGAACTTAAAAACTTAAAAACTCAAGAACTTAAAAACTCAAAACTCAATACTTATGAAACAATTTTTCAAGTATGTGTTGGCAACAATTGTCGGCATCTTTATCGTGGGAGTCATCATCACGATTATGTCTGTGCTCAGTTTGGTGGGCATGGCTACGATGGGCAGCACAACTGCCTCAGTGAAAGACAACAGCGTACTGGTCATTCAGTTGCAAGGCTCGATTGACGAACGCAGCGAAGAGAATCCGTTTGCCGAACTGCTGGGCTCTACCGCCTTGGAGCAGCAGGGCTTGGACGACATTCTCGCCGCCATCAAGAACGCCAAGGAGAATGACAAGGTGAAGGGCATCTACATCGAGGCTGGCACCTTCGCCGGTGCAATGCCTGCCACGCTGCAAGCCGTACGCAATGCGCTCGTGGATTTCAAGAAGGAGGGCAAATTCATCGTTTCCTATGGCGACGCCTACACACAGGGTGCCTACTACCTCTGTTCGGTGGCTGACTCTGTAGTGGTGAACCCTCAAGGCATGATTGACTGGAGCGGTTTAAGCAGCACGGTCACCTACTACAAAGACCTGCTGGAGAAGGTGGGCGTAGAGGTGCAAGTGGTGAAGGTGGGCACCTACAAGAGTGCCGTGGAGCCTTTCCTGCTCTCCGAAATGAGCGATGCCAACCGCGAACAGATTGAGACCTACGACCAGGAGATTTGGGGTGAAATGACCAAGGCTGTCAGCAAGAGCCGTGGCATCAGCGTGGCAAAACTGAACGAGTTGGCTGACAGTGCGATGCTCTTCAAGGATACGAAACTCTACAAGAAGGAGAAATTGGTGGACAAGATTGCCTACAGCGACGAGGTGCCCAACACGATTGCTGCCATGATGAAGGTGGAGTCGCCCGAGGACTACCGCACCGTGACGGTGAAGGACTTGGCAGGAGTGGCATCGAGCGAGCCTAAGGGCATCAGCGGCGACATCGTGGCTGTGTATTATGCCGTGGGCAGCATCGTGGAGGAAGAGACGTCGAGTTTCAGCCAAGAGCCCGAAATCGTGGGCAAGAAGGTCATCAAAGACCTGAAGGAACTGGCTGAGGACGACAACGTGAAGGCCGTCGTGCTGCGTGTCAACTCTGGCGGCGGTTCGGCTTACGCCAGCGAACAGATTTGGCATCAGGTGATGAACATCAAAGCCAAGAAGCCTATCGTGGTGAGCATGGGCGACATGGCGGCATCGGGTGGCTACTACATCAGTTGTGCAGCCAACTACATCTATGCCGAGCCAACCACCATCACAGGGTCTATCGGCATCTTCGGCATGTTCCCCAATGCTGGCGAACTGCTGAACAACAAGTTGGGTGTACACTTCAGCACCGTGAAGACCAACCAGTTTGCTGACTTCGGCGACATTGCCCGTCCGTTCACAGAGCAGGAGCGTGCCATCGCCCAGAAGTACATCAACAATGGCTACGAACTCTTCACCAAGCGTTGTGCCGACGGCAGAAAGATGAAGCAGGATGACATCAAGAAGATTGGCGAGGGTCGTGTGTGGACAGGTATCCACGCCAAGCAAATCGGATTGGTGGACGAACTGGGCGGTCTCGAGGTCGCCATCGAAAAGGCGAAGAAACTGGCAAAACTCGACGAGGCTTCCGTGATGAGTTATCCAGGCAAGACCAACATCTTCGACAACCTGATGAACGAAATGAAGGGCAACAGTTATGCGGATGTTCAACTGCAAGAGGCTCTGGGGGAATACTACGGCGTGTTCTCAGACATCAAGCACATCAACCGCAAGACAGGCGTTCAGGCTTCCATGCCTTACTACTTGAAGTTTAAGTTGTAATTAACTTACGAACTCAAAACTTAAAAACTCAAAAACTCACGAACTTAAAAACTTAAAAACTCAAAAACTCACGAACTTAAAAACTTAAAAACTCAAAACTTACAGGCAGGCAAAGACCTACCCCAAAAGAAGCATCAGGGCGGCATCTCAACGGATGTCGCCCTGATGGCTTTTTAGAGGTTAATCTAAAGATAGATGCGTCACTTTTACAAAGCCTCGGCTGCGTCTTCCTGCACAGAAGTGTCGAGGGTGTCGGAAACGACCATGAGACTATCATCAAGCCCTGCCTCAAAGGTGGTGTCTTCATCGTAGATGCCACCCTGATAACCTGCGGGAGCAGGACCATAGCAAGAAGCCAAGGTGATGGGAGACACGAAGCCCACCAAAAGGATGAGTTTCGAGAGAACCTTGTTTTGCCAAGTCTTTATCTTCTTGTCCATAGCGATGAATTTTTCGTTACTTAACCGGAGAAATGATATAGGTATAAGAATAGTTCTGATATGGCATCTGATACTCCTGACGTGGCCATGCACCCCATGAGTTCACACAACCCACACCCATGCTGCGAGCGGCAATGTGAAGGTCAGTGAATGGACGTTCGATGAGGTCGCCGCTGTGCCACTGTGCCTTTTCACGAGAAGGCTGCAGGTCGTCTTCCGTGTAGTTGAGTGCCTGCATTTCGAGCGGCTGGATGCCTTCAAACTTCAAGCCCTTGCCAGCCTTGTTGGTGATGGTCCAGTAGCGAACGCCAGTCTTGGTGCCGTTCTCCTGTGGACGCACATAACCCCAGAACTGCTCTGCCACAGTCTGCTTCCAGATGCCGAGGTTCTGACCGTAGGCACGGTCAATGTAGTTCTCGTGAGGACCCTTGCCGTAGTATTCAATCTGCGAGAACTCCTTTGGCATCTGCATCTTCATGCCGTAACGCATCAACTGTGGCTTCTCCTTGGCATCGGGATTGACGGTGAGGTCTTGCTTCACCACCAGTTTGCCAGCAGGAGTCATGGTGTAGGTGATTTGCAATTTGGCTTCCAGTCGCTTGATTTCATATTCAGCCGTTGCCACATAGTTCACGCCGTCGGGACGAATGTCGAGCGACTTGAACTCGATGTGTGGGTGTTGCCATGCAGCAAAACGGTTCTGGAAGCCTGCTCCGAAGTCGTTGTCGGTCGCAGCACGCCAGAAGTCGGGCGTCAGTTCGGATTCGTCTGTCATCATGGGTGTACCGTCCACGTCGATGTAAGCCACATAGCCCGTCCATCTGTCGAGGGTCACCTTCATGCCATTGGCAGAAAGCACTGCATAGGCATGGCGTTCGTCAAGAGCCACAGAGGCTGGAGCGGTCTTTGCCTTCTTGTCTGCAACAGGTTGAGCCGTGATGGCATCAACAGTTGGGAAGGCGTATGGGGTCAGTTCAAACTGGTTGTGAGCAATGACTTCGCCCTTCTTCTGAAGAGGTTCATCCTTGAGCAATCTTGCATCCACATTCACCAGCACCTCCTTGCCCTTATAAGCCTCATTGGCAAGAGCCTCGGCTATCGCGTCAATCGTGAAGAGTGCCTTGCCCTGTGGAGGGATGGCAGCAGGAATGTGTTCGGAGGCCTTTGCCACTGACTTGCCATCGACCAGCACTTCATACTCGAACATCACATAGTCGAGCGGACGGAAGAAGTTCTCATTATACACTTCCACCTGACCCGTCTTGGCATCCTTCAACGTTGCCCAGATGTTCTGATACTCATACTGAATCTCATACGCATGAGGGTTCGGCACACGGTCGGGATTGATGACGCCGTTGCAGTTGAAGTTGTTGTCGCTGGCAGGGAAACGGCCATAGTCGCCACCATACGTCCAAATCTCCTTGCCTGTGATTTTGCTCTTGCCACGAAGACCCTGATCGATGAAGTCCCAGATGTAGCCACCCTGATAGTTGGGCAGACGGCGAATCATGTCCCAATACTCCTTGAAGCCACCACCAGAGTTACCCATCGTGTGGGCATACTCACACTGGATGAGCGGACGAGGATTGCCTTCCTTGCAATAGTTCTCGCAATGATTATAGTCGGCGTACATTGGGCAATAGATGTCGCTCTTGCCGTTCTTGTGTGCCTGCTCATACTGACAAGGACGAGACGGGTCGTAGGCCTTCACGAAGTCGTAGGCATCCTCGAAGTTCTTGCCATAGCCAGCCTCATTACCGAGCGACCAAACGATGATGGCAGGATGATTCTTCAACACATAAATATTGTGGCGTTCACGCTCGATGTGCATATCGTGGAAACGGGCATCCTTTGCCAACGACTTCTCGCCATAGCCCATTCCGTGGCTCTCAATGTTTGCCTCGGCGGTGATGTAGATGCCATATTCGTCGCACAGTTCATACCAACGTGGGTCGTCGGGATAGTGGCAGGTACGCACAGCGTTCACATTGAGTTGCTTCATCACCTGAATGTCCTGAATCATGCGGTCAACACTCACCACATAGCCACCATCGGGGTCGAGTTCGTGGCGGTCAACACCCTTGATGAGAATCGGCTGGCCATTCACCAGCAACTGCTGATTCTTGATTTCTACCTTGCGGAAGCCCACTCGCTGCGGGATGCACTCAAGCAGTTTGTCGCCATCATAGAGAGAGGCGTAAAGATTGTAGAGATTAGGCGTTTCTGCCGTCCACTTCAATGGGTTCTTTGCCTCCAGCGTTGTCTCTGCCTTGTCGCCCTTCAGGGTTTCGGCGTAGGTGGCAATGGCTTTTCCATCCTTATCCACCAACTTCAGTTCCACACGCTTACCCTTGGCATTCACCGTAGAAACTTTCACGTTCAACTTTCCGTCCGTGTAGTTGTTCACAAGGTCGGGCGTGATGAACACATCATCCACATGACTCTGTGGACGAGCATACAGATAGCACTCACGGGCAATGCCACCAAAACGCCAGAAGTCCTGGTCTTCGTTCCAAGAGCCGTCGCACCAACGCATCACCTGCATGGCAATGAGGTTCTCCTTGCCGGGGGTGATGTACTTCGTGATGTCGAACTCGGCAGCCACCTTCGAATCCTCTGAATAGCCCACATACTTGCCGTTCACATAGAGCGTCAGGTTGGAGGTAGCCGAACCGATGTGGATGTAAACGTTCTCACCTTTCCAGTCAGCAGGAATGGTGAACGAGCGGCGGTAAGAGCCTACATGATTGCCCTTGTCCTGCACAGCAGGTGGGTCGCTCACCCAGTCGCTGCGCCATGCATAGTGGTTGTTCACATAGATGGCATCGCCATAGCCGTTCAACTCCCAAATGCCAGGCACGGGCATCGTACCCCACTTGGAGTCGTCATACTTCAGCGTGTAGAAATCTGCAGGACGCTCGTTGGCACTCTCCACCCAGTTGAACTTCCACTTGCCCTCAATCGACAGGTATCGGCTCGACTGTGCCTTGGCATTTGCCTTCGGTGTCTGCGGCTTCTTCGCCAGTTCCTCACTCTCGTAGGCGAAATAGTTCGCCACGTCCATCTTGCGGTTGATTTCGTTGACATTAGGGTCGCACCACACGGGTGTCTTCTGTGCCCAAGCACTTGCCGCTCCCATTGCCAACATCGACAAAAGAATTAGTTTTGTTTTCATACGGAAAGATTGTTATTGTTAATATGATTCTTTTCTCAATTTGCAAAGATAGAAATAATTTTCCCGCCATTCACACAAAAAGAGAAAAAACTTCATGAAAAGAAGCCTCTTCCCTTCTTTCCCTCACAATTTTTCAGACAAAGGCCATCCTTTTTGCAATATAAAATCGCCGTGTTCACTTTGCATGATTCTTGAATGTTCTGAAAGGAAGAAGGGTTGACCCGCATGATTATTCCTTCTTTTTCGCCATGTCAATTTCGTCTCCGCTAAAATGACACGCTGGAAGCGTCGAAAGTGGTCTGAGTCAGACCGCCTCGGCGGTGTGACTCAGACCACCCGAGCGGTGTGAGTCACACCACTTCAGAGGTGACGAGCGTGTAATTTTGTCCTATCCGAGGGGATGAAAGAGGGCGGAAACGGGAGGTGTGGGTATCGGTGTCGAGACACAAAGGATAGAGCCGCTGTGTTCCGACGGAATTTATCATTTCCAGTTTACTAAAAGCAGGCTCATGGAGGGGTTCGGTGGCGGAAAAGAATTTTTTTCCTCTTTTCTTTTGGGGCATACAGAAAAAATGTTTACCTTTGTAAGTTCTTTGGTATGTGCGTGTCGTTTGGCACACATTATATATAAATGTAAAACACCAACAACAAACTTTAATTGATATTTTATGGCTAACAACAAGGAAAAACTCTTCTCGGAGTTTCAGGCACCTACCACACAGGAGTGGTTGGACAAGATTGAGGTGGACCTCAAGGGTGCTGACTTCCAGAAGAAGTTGGTTTGGAGAACCAACGAAGGCTTCAATGTACAGCCTTTCTATCGCCGCGAGGACTTGGCTGACCTCAAGGCTGTAGATTCTCTGCCTGGTGAATTCCCATTCATCCGTGGCAACAAGAAGGACAACAACCTCTGGTTCGTGCGTCAGGACATCCATGTGGAGGATGCAAAGGCTGCCAACGAGAAGGCTCTTGACATTCTGAACAAGGGTGTTGACTCCATCGGCTTCAAGATTTCGGGCAACGATGTGAACAAGGAGTTTATCGCTACCCTGCTCGACGGCATCCTGCCACAGTATGTGGAACTGAACTTCACCACCTGCCAGCGTCATTGCGTGGAGTTGGCACAGATTCTCGTGGAGTATTTCAAGGAGAAGAACTACCCGCTGGCAGACCTGAAGGGCAGCATCAACTTCGACCCCATCAGCAAGATTCTCAGCAAAGGAAAGGATGTTTCTCCGGTGCTTGCATTTGCAAAACCGCTCATCGAGGCGTTGGCTGAACTGCCAGGTTACAAGTGCATCAACGTGAACTCTGTGGCACTGAACAATGCAGGTGCTTACATCTATCAGGAGTTGGGTTATGCACTGGCTTGGGGTGCCGAGTATCTGAACCTGTTGACCGAGGCAGGTGTGGAGGCAACTGAGGCTGCTAAGCGCATCAAGTTCAACATGGGCGTGAGCGACAACTATTTCATGGAGATTGCCAAGTTCCGTGCTGCCCGTATGCTGTGGGCACAGATTGTGAAGCAGTATGAGCCTAAGTGCGACTGTGCTTGCCAGATGCACGTGTGCGCCGTCACTTCAGAGTACAACCAGACATTGTTCGACTCTTACGTGAACCTGCTCCGTTCGCAGACAGAAGCCATGTCGGCTGCCATTGCGAACGTCGATTCTATCGTGGTTACTCCATTCGACAAGCCTTACGAGACACCAACAGACTTTGCAGAGCGTATCGCTCGCAACCAGCAACTCTTGCTGAAGGAGGAGGCTCACTTCGACAAACTCGTCGATGTGGCAGGTGGTTCCTACACCATCGAGCACCTCACCGATGCCATCGCCAAGGAAGGCTGGAAGTTGTTCCTTGCTGTGGAGAACGCAGGTGGTTTCCTTGCAGAGTCACTCAACGGCAACATTCAGAATGCGGTCAATGAATCCAACAAGAAGCGTCATGCTGATGCCGCTAAGCGTAAGGAGTTCATCCTCGGAACCAATCAGTTCCCGAACTTCACGGAGACCAGCGAAGGCAAGACTCCAATGGCTGCTTGCTGTGGATGTCACGAGGACGGCGAACTGCCAGCACTCAACAAGGAGCGTTTGGCTTCCGAGTTCGAGACGCTTCGTCTTGCCACCGAGAAGGCAAAGAAGCAACCTATCGCTTTCATGCTCACCATCGGCAACCTCGCCATGCGTCAGGCTCGTGCACAGTTCTCTTGCAACTTCCTCGCCGCTGCAGGTTACAAGGTGATTGACAACCTCGGCTTCAAGACCGTAGAGGAAGGTGTGGATGCAGCCCTTGCAGCAGGTGCCGACATCGTGGTCATCTGCTCTTCCGACGACGAATATGCAGAGTATGCTATCCCAGCATTCAAGTACCTCGATGGCCGTGCCATGTACGTCGTGGCTGGTGCACCTGCTTGCTCAGAAGACCTGAAGGCTGCCGGCATCGAGAACTTCATCCATGTGCGTGTTAATCAACTCGAAACACTCAAAGAGTACAATGCTAAACTCGGTATCTAATTATGGCAAGAAAAGATTTTAACAATATAGATATTTATGCTGGCATTCAGGAGAAGAATGGTCAGCAATGGCAGAAAGAGAATGGCATCAGTGCGAATTGGAGAACTCCAGAGCAGATTGACATTCAGCCAGTATATACGAAGGAAGACCTTGAGGGCATGGAGCACCTCGATTTCACAGCCGGTATTCCTCCTTATCTCCGTGGTCCTTACTCGATGATGTACCCCTTCCGTCCTTGGACCATCCGTCAGTACGCAGGTTTCTCTACTGCAGAAGAGTCTAACGCCTTCTATCGCCGCAACCTCGCCTCTGGTCAGAAGGGACTTTCAGTGGCATTCGACCTTCCTACTCACCGTGGTTACGACCCCGACAATGCTCGTGTGGTAGGTGACGTTGGTAAGGCAGGTGTGTCGATTTGCTCCTTGGAGAACATGAAGGTGCTCTTCGCTGGTATTCCATTGAACAAGATGTCTGTGTCTATGACCATGAACGGCGGTGTGCTTCCTATCCTCGCCTTCTACATCAACGCAGGTCTGGAACAGGGCGCAAAACTCGAAGAGATGGCTGGTACCATCCAGAACGACATCTTGAAGGAATTCATGGTGCGTAACACCTACATATACCCACCAGCATTCTCCATGAAGATTATCGCCGACATCTTCGAGTACACCTCTCAGAAAATGCCTAAGTTCAACTCCATCTCCATTTCCGGCTATCACATGCAGGAGGCAGGTGCTACTGCCGACATCGAGTTGGCTTACACCCTCGCCGATGGTATGGATTACCTCCGCACGGGTGTGAACGCAGGCATTGATGTGGATGCTTTCGCTCCACGTCTGTCCTTCTTCTGGGCAATCGGCATGAATCACTTCATGGAAATCGCCAAGATGCGTGCTGGTCGTCTGTTGTGGGCAAAGATTGTGAAGAGTTTCGGAGCCAAGAATCCAAAGTCGCTCGCACTCCGTACTCACTCGCAGACATCTGGTTGGTCACTCACAGAGCAAGACCCATTCAACAACGTGGGTCGTACTTGTATCGAGGCAATGGCAGCCGTACTGGGTCACACGCAGTCACTCCACACCAACGCTCTCGACGAGGCCATCGCCCTGCCAACTGACTTCTCGGCTCGTATTGCTCGTAACACACAGATTTACATCCAGAACGAGACGAAGGTCTGCAAGCAGATTGACCCATGGGCAGGTTCTTACTACGTGGAGACCCTGACCAACGAGTTGGTTCACAAAGCTTGGGAGCACATTCAGGAAATCGAGAAACTGGGTGGTATGGCAAAGGCTATCGAGACAGGTCTGCCCAAGATGCGTATCGAGGAAGCCGCTGCACGTACTCAGGCTCGTATCGACTCTGGCACTCAAACCATCGTCGGCACCAACAAGTACCGTCTCGACCACGAAGACCCACTCGACATCCTCGAGGTGGACAACACAGCCGTTCGTCTGCAACAGGAGGCTGCCCTCAAGGAACTCAAAGCCAACCGCGACGAGGCTGCTTGTCAGGCAGCATTGGCAGAAATCACCAAGTGCGTGCAGGAGTTCAAGGACGGCAAGAAGAGCGAGAACAACCTGCTCGACCTCGCCGTGAAGGCTGCCGGTCTTCGCTGTACACTCGGCGAAATCTCCGACGCTTGCGAGGCTGTCGTTGGACGTTATAAAGCAATCATCAGAACCATCAGCAACGTGTATAGTTCAGAATCAAAAGGCGACCAGGCATTCAAGGACGCTTGTGCCGCGACCGAGAAATTCGCACAGGCAAATGGTCGTCGTCCTCGCATCATGATCGCGAAGATGGGACAGGACGGTCACGACCGTGGTGCCAAAGTGGTAGCAACTGGTTATGCCGACTGCGGTATGGATGTGGACATGGGTCCGCTCTTCCAGACACCAGCCGAGTCTGCTCGTCAGGCAGTGGAGAACGACGTCGATGTACTCGGCGTATCATCGCTCGCCGCTGGTCACAAGACGCTTGTGCCACAGGTGATTGAAGAACTGAAGAAACTCGGCAGAGAGGACATCCTCGTCATCGCCGGTGGTGTCATCCCTGCTCAGGACTACGACTTCCTCTACAAAGCAGGTGTTGCAGCCATCTTCGGCCCTGGTACCAACGTGGCAAAGGCTTGTTGTGAAATCATGAAGATTTTGAACGAAGAGTAAAATCGAATGCTTGGGGCAACGCTCCCAAGAAATAATTTCGATTTTGAACGAAGAGTAAAAAGACTCTATATTTACAAACAATCCGCCCGATACAACAGTTTTGTATCGGGCGGATATTTTTTCTTTGTCCTGGAAGATTGACCCAGAAGAGAGGGTCAATAAAGAATTTCTCGGAGAGAGTGGCGACCGACGAAACGGCTCATATCGACATTGCCACGAATGCCTCGTACACTACCTGTTGCTGAATATTGCCACATGACGTAGTCGTCATCGCCATAAAGCGAAGGCTCGTCAAAAGAATAGGCGGCAATGAAATATTTGTAGGCACGAAGGCGGGAATTGCCGTAAATGTTCTTGTTGTAGAAGTTGCGACCCGTGTAGATAAGCGGCTTCTTGCCATATTCCTTCTCCAAAAGTTCGCAAAGTTCGAGAAGGCGTGCCTGGAAGACGGCAATGGAAACACCCTTGATGGCTTCAGCATCGACAAGCGGCAGCAGGTCTTGCTTCTTGGTGTCCACCATCGACACGAAGAGGTCAAACTGAGCCTTCGCAGAAAGATGAGGGCGGAAAAAGAGGTAACTGCCCACTTTCAGCCCTACCCGTTTACATTCGTTGAAGTTATAGCGATAGGTATCATCGGTGGTGTTGACGCCTTCCGTTGCCTTCAGATAGACATAGTTCACCTTCGAATCCCTTGCCACTTCATCCCAATTGATGCGTCCCTGATAGTGGCTGACATCGATGCCATGCAGATAGTCGCCAGGAGCACCCGTTCCTCCACCAATGAGCATCGGCTTTTCCAGTTCCTTTGGATGACGGTCAGGACGAGCCTTCCTCCCGACAGGATCCGGCTGGATTTCCGTCACGATTTCAGTCTTTTGTTTCTTCTTCGGTTTCGCATTCTTTTGTGCCATTGATGGCATCGAAAAGAGTGAGATGAGCAATGTCAATAATATATATATGTACGCGCGATTTACGTTTATCATGTCTGCAATATCAAATTTGACTACAAATGTAATCTTTTTCGGCCGAATTTACAACTAATCGGCAAAGTCTTAACTTTTTTAAGGATTTTAAAGAGTGAAAATAGCCGTTATATCGCAAATTATGAGTAATTTTGGCCCGAAAAAGTAAAAAAGATGACAAAAGAGAAGCAGTTGACCTATTGGTTTGTGTTCATCGGCAACGCATTGTTGCTCCGGCATGATGAAGAGGGCTACAGCATACCTTGTTCGGAAGAGCCTCCACTCCCCATGAAAGAGTGGACACCCAAGCAAGAGTTGCCCATGTTGCACGGAAAACCCTGCGTGGCTTACAGCCTCAACACACCCTCAACGGACATGAAAGGGCTGGAGACGATAGGACTGCGAGAGTCGTGGCACGTGTTGCCGCATGAGTTCTACAACGAAGCGGGAAAAGCATCTGAACTGCTCTACTGGGACAGCAACACGAAATATTGCGGCGTATGTGGTGCTCCCATGAAACGCGAAACCGTCATCAGCAAACGATGCACCAACTGCGGCAAGGAGGTGTGGCCACAGGTCAGCCCTGCCATCATCGTAAGAATCCGCAAGGGGGATGACATCCTGCTGGTACATGCCCGAAATTTCAGAAGAAGCGAGATGTATGGGCTTGTGGCAGGATTTGTCGAGACAGGCGAAACGCTGGAAGAATGCGTGGTACGAGAGGTGCAGGAAGAGGTGGGATTGACCATTACCAACATCCGCTATTTCGGCAGTCAGGCATGGCCCTATCCTTCAGGCGTAATGATTGGATTTACAGCCGACTACGTCAGCGGTGAACTGCATCTGCAAGAAGAGGAACTCAGCCAGGCCCGATGGTTCAATCGGGATTGTCTGCCTCCAATACCCGACAAAATGTCGATAGCCAGAAAATTGATTGACGACTATATAGAAGAGAAAGAGAAACCAACGAAGAACAAAAACATTAACCAAAACAAAAACTGACACAAAGATGAAAAAGACAAAGATTACATGCCTGACACTGGCAACAGTGATGATGGCGAGCAGTTGCACAAGTTCTTATCAGGCAGCAGGCGGAATGACTGGTGCCATGATTGGCAGCAGTGTTGGTGAAGCCGTAGGTTTCCTTTCCGGACACGGACCTTTCCGTGGCGAAAACGCCGCTCTCGGCAGCCTCATCGGCATGGGTATCGGTGCCGTCCTCGGTGTGGGCATCGCTTCTCAAATTGAGGAGAACGAAAAGGTCGAAGCACGCAGATACGAAGAAAGAAATAACGATTCATACGGTTATCAAAACCGTGCGAATGCCACAGACGGCTATTACGGCGACCAAGACTATCAGATTGGCGGCGGTGCCTACAATGGAGCAAGCACTTCTGCCTATGTCAGCATCTCCGACTTGAGTTACATGGATTCTGACGGCGACGGCTATTTCTCAAAGGACGAAACGGTGGAAGTGGAAGGCTACATCACCAACACCGCTACTACCCCACTCCGTGACATCGTCATCTATCTGAATGTGAACGAACAGAAAAACATCGCTGTTTCTCCTTCGCTGACCACCACTTTGCAGCCCGGACAGAAGATTCGTTACACAGGACGACTCCACTGCAGAAAGATACGTGCCGGACAATCTGTCGCCATCAATCTCAACACCACATACGCAGGCAAAACAACCACCAGCAACACGCTGTTTGTTCGAATGAGATAAAGAACCCCTAAAAGTGGTGTGACTCAGACCGCCGAGGCGGTGTGACTCAGACCACGAAAGCGGTGTGACTCAGACCACCTCCACAGGTCTGAGTCACACCGTTTTTATGCTGCTTCGTTTAGACTTCTATCGTGGGCAAATCCAGGAAGGAAACTCTTCCGTGCTTCACGGGGAAGGTGATGTCGATGCGTCCTTTTGTCTTCTTCTTGCCCAAGGTGGCAGGTTTGAACTTCATCTTTTTGCAAACCCTGATGGCTTCGGCATTCAAGTTGTCGCTAACAGAGCGAACCACATGGGTTTCAACAGGTTTCCCTTTCGGATTGACAATCACCGCAATGACGATTCTGCCATCCACCCGTTCACGCTCTTTGGGCTGCTGAAAATTCTTGGTGATAAATGCTTCAAGGGCAGACTTGCCTCCCTTGAAAGATGGAGCCGTATATTTTTCCTGTTGCTGCATTTGTTGTTGCTGCGGAAAGCCAAAGAAAAATTGGGCATTGGCAGACAAAGAACATACGGTAAAGAACAAGAGTATTATCTGACGCATAATCATAAACTTTTGATGTTTCGAGGTTCAAAATTAGTGGAAAGTTTTCTTTCTGACAAGATTTTTACCGACAAAGATAGAAAAATTTTAATTTATTTAATAATGTGTCGGAAGAAATGCCTAACTTTGCATTTTGTAAGAGGTGTACACACCACAACTCTGTGTACGCACACAGCATCTTGCAGAATCAATAAGTTTAGTTTACAAAATATCAAAAATTACGGACAAAATGGCTGACAAAAAGAAAATTAAAACTGCTCTTGTGTCGGTGTTCCACAAGGATGGACTCGACGAACTTTTGGCAGAACTGAACAAGAATGGAGTCAAATTCTTATCAACGGGGGGAACACAAGCATTCATTGAAAGTCTCGGCTATCCATGCCAGAAAGTTGAAGACCTGACAACATACCCATCAATCCTGGGTGGACGTGTGAAGACACTCCATCCAAAGGTGTTTGGCGGAATCCTCGGCCGCCGCGAATTGGAAAGCGACCAGCAGGAAATGGCTAAATACGAAATTCCAGAAATCGACCTTGTGATTGTTGACCTCTACCCATTTGAGGAGACTGTTGCAAGCACGAACGACGAGCCTACCATCATCGAGAAGATTGACATCGGCGGCATTTCGCTCATCCGTGCAGCAGCCAAGAACTTCAACGACGTGGTCATCGTGCCCAGCAAGGCTGAGTACAAGCCTCTGCTTGACATCGTGAAGGCTCAGGGAGCAGAAACGACAAAGGCTCAGCGCAAGCAGTTTGCAGAGCGTGCTTTTGCTACTTCCAGCCACTACGACACAGCCATTCATGCGTATTTTGCAAAATAAAAGGTCTTTCTAAAACCGTCAAATCGTAAAAACAGTTATGGGATTTTTCTCTTTGACACAAGATATAGCGATGGACCTCGGCACCGCCAATACCATCATCACCTGCAATGGTAAGATTGTGGTGGACGAGCCATCGGTGGTTGCTCTCGACAAGAAGAACAACAAGATGATTGCTGTGGGTCAGAAAGCAAAGATGATGTATGAAAAGACCCACGAGAACATCCGCACTTGCCGTCCATTGCGTGACGGCGTGATTGCCGACTTCTTCGCCTGCGAACAGATGATGCGTGGCCTCATCAAGATGGTAAAGACAGGTCATCACCTTTTCACGCCATCACTCCGCATGGTCATCGGCGTCCCTTCTGGTTCTACAGAAGTAGAGTTGCGTGCCGTGCGTGACAGTGCCGAACATTCTGGCGGTCGCGATGTGTATCTCATTTTTGAGCCAATGGCTGCTGCCATCGGTTGTGGCATCGACGTGGAGGCTCCAGAGGGTCAGATGATTGTTGACATAGGTGGTGGTTCTACCGAAATCGCTGTGATTTCATTGGGCGGTATCGTCAGCAACAACTCCATCCGTGTGGCAGGCGACGAACTCACTTCCGACATTCAGGAGTACATGTCTCGCCAGCACAACGTGAAGGTGTCTGAGCGTATGGCAGAACGTATCAAAATCAATGTCGGCTCTGCCATCACAGACCTCGGCGATGAAGCCCCAGAGGATTTTGTGGTGCATGGTCCTAACAAAATCACGGCTCTCCCGATGGAGATTTCCGTCTGCTATCAGGAGATTGCACACTGCATCGACAAGACCATTGCCAAGATTGAAACCTCTGTGCTTCAGGCACTGGAACAAACACCGCCAGAGTTGTATGCCGACATCGTAAAGAACGGCATCTGGCTGACAGGTGGCGGTGCCTTGCTCCGTGGTCTTGACAAGCGTCTCACCGACAAGATTCAGATTCCGTTCCACGTAGATGACGACCCATTGCACTCTGTTGCCAAGGGTACAGGCATCGCACTCAAGAACGTCAACAACTTCCAGTTCCTCATGAGATAACACGCAATGCGTGCACTGTTCGATTTACTCATCAAAAACAAGCACTGGTTTTTGTTTCTGTTGCTGGAGGTGATTAGCCTCGTGTTTCTCTTCAGTTACAACGGTTACCAAAAGAGTGTGTATTTTACAACCGCTAATGACGTGGTAGGCTCAACCTACAACGTCATTAGTGGCATTACGTCGTATCTGCACCTCAAAGAAGAAAACCATGCTCTCGAAGCCTGCAACGAGCGTCTTCGTCAGAAAGTGGTCGAGATGCAACAACGTTTGGCAGCAGCACAGTTGGACAGCGTAAAGCGTATCGACGTACTGCCACAAGAGTTCAATCTGGTGAATGCTCAAGTGGTGAACATGACATTGCACAAAGCCAACAACCTCATCACCATCAACAAGGGAGAAGCCGACGGCATTCAACCTGAGATGGGTGTGGTTTGTTCACGAGGTGTGGTCGGCATCGTCTATATGACCAGCCGCCACTACAGCATCGTCATGCCTTTGCTCAACGTAAACAGCAAAGTCAGTTGCCGCCTTCGCAAATCAGAGTATTTCGGCTCATTGATTTGGAAGAGAGGACATGCTGACATCTCGTATGCGACCAGCATTCCTCGCCATGCGAAGGTTCAAAAGAAGGACATCGTCGAGACCAACGGTTTTTCCGACATCTTTCCTCCTGGAATTCCCATCGGATATGTGCAGGGGATTGACGATTCTTCAGACGGCATGTCATACCTGCTGAGAGTGAAACTCTTTGCCAACTTCGCCACGCTGCGTGAGGTTTCTGTCATCACGAACTACCAATCTCCCGAACGTCATTTCTTGGAAGAACAGGCTGAGAACCCTGCCAAGCAAGACAGTGTGCTGAATGCTCAAGAAAAGCAGAAGACGCTGGAGGAGGAAAAACGCAAGGCTGAGGAGCAAGAGAAGGCGGCGAAAGAAAAAGAGGAGAAAGAGAAAGAAGAGTTAGAAAAAATCAAGACAGAACTTGAACGGCAGCACGCAGAAGCCGTCGCCGCTCAATCTGCCAACAAGAACACCGAAAACACAGATACCGTCAGATGAGTCCCATTTTTCTACAACGTCTGTTCAGACTTTTCGTTCTGTTAGTCTTTCAGGTGCTCATATTCAATCAAGTGCATCTGTTAGGTTACATCACCCCGCTTGTCATCGGCTACATGATGGTATGCTTCCATCGTGGCACCTCGCGTGTGGACATTTTGCTTTGGGGATTTATCATCGGACTGATTTATGATGTTTTCAGCAACACGGCAGGCATGGCTTCGGCATCATGCACACTCATTGCCATGATTCAGCCATCGCTGCTTAAAATCTTCACGCCTCGCGATGCAGCCGAAAACTTCACCCCCACATTCCAGACCCTTGGCTTCTGGAGTTATGTGCTTTATGTGCTGATTTTGATGGCGGTGCTGCATGGCACCTTCTATTTGCTCGATGCCTTCACGCTCGTCAATTGGCAACTCACCCTCCTGTCCATTGCCGGAGGTTCTGTCCTTTCCACCCTGCTCATCATCTTCATCGAACTATTTGTGCGTCCACGCAAATAACGGTTGGGCATCAAAGCAATCATGAAGACTCTGTTTAAGAACGCAAACAAAGACTCTGCAACAAGGAAGTAATGAAGAATCACCTTTACGAATATCGCAAGTTTGTTCTTGGCGGCATCGCTTTGGTCATTGTCGTGAGTTACATCGTCCGGCTGGCATTTCTGCAACTGTCTGACGGAGAGTACAAGACCCGTGCCGACAACAATGCTTTCTTCAACAACGTCATTTTTCCCGCACGAGGAGTCATCTACGACCGCAATGGCGAACTGCTGGTTTACAATCAGCCCGCCTACGACATTATGGTCGTCATGCGTGAGATACAAAACCTCGACACCCTCGACTTTTGCCATACGCTTGGCATCACCCAGGCGATGTTCGACCAGCGGATGGAAACCATCAAGGACAAGAACAAGAACCCAGGGTATTCCACCTACACACAGCAACTCTTCATGGGCCAGATTCCAGCCGAAGAGTTCAGCATTTTTCAAGAGAAGTTGTTCCGTTTCCATGGCTTTTATGTGCGTGAACGCACCATCCGCCGATACGCCACCGACAACTGCGCCCACATCCTTGGCGACGTGGCAGAGGTGTCGCAGAAGGAAGTGGACAACGACGACTATTACGACCCCGGAGATTACATCGGTAAGCAGGGCGTGGAGCGTAGTTATGAGCCAGAGTTGCGAGGCATCAAAGGTGTGGAAGTGTTGCTGCGTGACGCCCGTGGACGCATTCAGGGACATTATCGAAACGGAGCCCTCGACCGCAAACCGATTCCGGGCAAAAACCTCACCCTCTCCATCGACGCAAAATTGCAGGCTTTGGGCGAACGCCTGATGGAAGGCAAGATGGGGGCAATTGTCGCCATCGAACCGAAAACCGGCGAGATTCTCTGCATGGTCAGCGCCCCCAGTTACGACCCTCATCGAATGGAAGGCAAGCAGCGTGGAGCACAGATGATGGAGATGCAGCACGACCCGATGAAGCCCATGCTCAACCGTGCCATTTCGGGAACTTACCCTCCGGGCTCCACGTTTAAGACATCGCAAGGACTCACCTTCTTGCAGGAGGGCATCATTACCTCTTCCACCGCCTACCCTTGCAGCCGCGGTTTCCGCTTCGGCGGCATGAAAGTAGGCTGTCACGGCCACGGCGCTCCCCTCCCTCTGATTCCTGCCATTGCCACTTCGTGCAACGGCTACTTCTGCTGGGGACTCTACCACATGCTCAGCAACCGCACGAAATACCCGACCATTCAGGAGGCCATGACCACTTGGAAAAATTATATGGTTTCGATGGGATTCGGCTACAAACTGGGTGTTGACTTGCCCGGCGAGGCGAGAGGCATGATTCCAAACTCCGACTACTACGACCGCCGTCTTGGGAAGTGGAATGCTTTGGGCGTCATCTCCATCGCCATCGGACAGGGAGAGGTCACGCTCACGCCGCTTCAGATTGCCAATCTCGGTGCCACCATCGCCAACCGCGGCTATTACGTCACGCCACACATCGTGAAAGATGTGGAAGGTGGCAAATTGGCAGACAGCCTGCTCGTGAAGCATAAGACAAAGGTTGACAAGCAGTACTATGAGATGGTGGTCGAGGGTATGCGAAAGGCGGTGCTCGGAGGTACCTGCCGCAGTGCGAACACCAGCATGTACGAGGTGTGCGGAAAGACAGGAACGGCACAGAACCGCGGAAAAGACCACTCAGCCTTCATGGGCTTTGCCCCGAAAGACAACCCGAAGATTGCCATTGCCGTCTATGTGGAGAACGGTGGTTTCGGTGCCCATTATGGCGTGCCCATCGGTGCCCTGATGATGGAGCAATACATCAACGGAGAACTCTCGCCCGGCAGCGAGGCGAAGGCTGCGGCATTCCAAAGCCGCCACATCAGTTACGGAACTTACGAAAGGTAGTCAACTATGGAACAAGGGAAAGGAAACAAAGGCATTTTTCTCAGCATCGACTGGGTCACCATCCTGCTCTACGTGATTCTCATCGTGTGGGGATGGTTCAGTGTGTGCGGAGCCTGCTACGACTTCAACAACCCCGACCTTTTCGCTTGGGAAACGAACTCGGGCAAGCAGATTGTCTGGGGCGGGACCTCGTTGGTGCTTGCCGCCGTGTTGATGCTCATCGAGAAACGCTTCTACGACACCGCCGCCTACGTCATCTACGGAGCACTCATGCTCCTGCTTGCCGTCACCATCGTGATTGCCCCCGACACCAAAGGTTCACGCTCGTGGCTGCCGATTGGTCCCGTGAAGTTGCAACCTGCTGAATTTGCGAAGTTTGCCGTGGCATTGGCGTTGGGCAAACTGATGGACCGATACGGCTTCAGCATCAAGAAGCCCAAAGACATAGGCACCGCCATCGGGCTGATTCTCTTGCCGATGGTGCTCATCATCTGCCAGAAAGAGACCGGTTCCGCCCTCGTCTATTTCGCGTTCTTCCTCATGCTCTACAGGGAGGGCATGACGGGTTCACTCCTGTTCAGCGGTTTCGCCTGCGTGGTGTACTTTGTGGTCGGCATGAAGTTTGCAGACGAACCCATCGCCAACATGCCCGTGTCCATCGGCGAGTTCACCGTGCTGCTGCTCGCCATGCTTTTCAGCATCGGCATGGTGTGGGTCTATTGCCACAACTGGAAAGCGGTCAAAATCATGGCAGTGGCATGTTTCGGAGCGACGTTGCTCGCCATGCTCTTTTCCATCTACGTCATCCCGTTCGATGTCTGCTACGTCATGCTGGGGATGTGCATCCTCCTGACAGGGTACATTTTCGGGCTGGCACTCTACACCCGCATCTACAAGTATGCACTCATCGGAGCGTTCGCCCTGCTCTCCACATCTTTCTTCTACATCACCGATTTCATGTTCGACCACCTCGGCGACCACCAGCGTGTCCGCATCGAAGTGCTGCTCGGCATGAAGGACGACCCTCGCGGTGCGGGGTATAACGTCAATCAGGCAAAGATTGCCATCGGTTCGGGCGGGCTGACAGGCAAAGGATTCCTCAACGGCACCCAAACCAAACTGAAATATGTGCCCGAGCAGCACACCGACTTCATCTTCTGCACGGTGGGTGAAGAAGAAGGCTTCGTCGGTTCGGCAGGCGTGCTCATCGTTTACCTGTTCTTCATCTGGCGACTCATCGCCTTGGCAGAACGACAACCCGACACGATGGGACGCGTCTATGGCTACTGCGTGCTCAGCGTGTTCCTCTTCCATCTGTTCATCAATGTGGGCATGGTGCTCGGACTCACTCCCGTCATCGGCATCCCCCTGCCCTTCTTCAGTTACGGCGGCTCCTCGCTGTGGGGATTCACCTTGCTGCTTTTCATCTTCCTGAGAATGGACGCGGAGAGAAACCTGAAGAAAAATTACCCCCCCTAACAAGGCGTTTATAAAGAGATTACAGAGACTATAAAAAAACTTTTTCAATGAACAAAAAACAATTCAAGAAGACGGAGGCGATTGTGTGGAGGCAGTTCACACGCCACGGCGACAGCATCTTCCTCAGCCTGGGGAAAGAGATTCGCATTGGTGTGCTGAGCGTTGCCACACTGGCAGCGGCGTGCCCCGACTCGGCAGCAGCCATGATGACGATGAACCATCGGCAGCAGGCAGACGAGGAGCAGACCTGCACGGCGGCAACGTCGGGCGGAGAGGACGAACCGCTTGACCTCACGGCTCTTCAGCATGGCGACTTACTCTTCAATGTAGTGAGCCCCTCGCGTGATGGCATTGCGAAAGCCATCGTCACAGTGACTGAAGGCGTTGACCTTCAGCAAGTTTCTCATGTAGCCATCGTGTGCAAAGAGGCTGACGGAAAGTTCTATGCACTCGAGGCGACCACACGACACGGTGTGTGGTTAACCCCTATCGATTCGTTCCTGCTGCACAGCGACCACAGCCCCGAGGGGCGGCCACTCCTGCTGCTTGGGCGGCTGAAAGACCCAAGCCACGTGGCGGCATCGGTGGAGAAGGCAAAGACGTATCTTGGCAGACCTTACGACTTCCAATATGAGCCAAGCGACTCAGCCATCTATTGCAGCGAACTCGTTCACTACTCTTACTTCGACGCCACAGGGGAAGCACTCTTCCCCCAGCAGCCCATGTCCTTTCACGACCAGACAGGACAGGTGACGCAGTTCTGGAAAGACTACTACCAGCAGTGGAACATGGCTGTGCCCGAAGGCGAACCAGGCACCAACCCGGGTGGCATCAGCCGCAGTGACAAAATCAACATTATAGGGAAGTTCTTCTGAACATAACAGGGCTCCGCTTGGATGCCATGCAGGGAAGTTCTTTTAGCCTTTCCCCGCTGCCCCAACCTGCTTTTGCTCGGTGCGTTCTTAAAACTAAAGTTAGATTTTATAAAATCTAAGTTTAGTTTTAAGAAAGATAGCGGCAAAAGGCAGTTGGAGCAGCGAAAGAAGGCTAAAAGCCCCGCAGGAAGGAAACCAAAAATTCCGAAGGAAGAAAAGCAAAAGTTCCGCAAGAAGGAAGGGGCATTCCCCTCCGGAAGAACATCAAAAACAAAACAAGAAAAGACATGAGAAAAGAATTCTTCATCATCGCCATGGGCATAACGGCTGTCGCCCATGCACAGAGCGAAAAGACAGCCTACGACATTGAACTGAACGACACCGAGGTGGTGGGCACACGTGTCCCGCTGCCTGCCGACAAGGCGGTGCGTCTCGTGCAAGTGATTTCGAGAAAAGAGATTGAGGCATCGAGTGCCAACTCGGTCAACGACCTGCTGAAACTGGCTGCCGGCGTGGATGTGCGGCAGCGCGGAGGCTTCGGCATCCAGACCGACATCGGCGTGAACGGCGGCACGGAAGACCAACTGACCGTGCTGCTCAACGGCATCAACATCAGCAATCCCCACACGGGGCACCTGACGGTTGACCTGCCCGTCAGCGTGGACGACATCGAACGCATCGAAATCATCGAAGGAGGTGCCAGCCGCGTGTATGGCAGCCAGGCATTTGCAGGCGCCATCAACATCGTCACCCGCACCGAACAGCAGAGCAACGTGGGGGCTCACGTGCAAGGCGGCTCGTATGGCACCTTCGGGGCAAACGGACACGTGGCGGTGAAGGGCGGCGGCTTCAACAACCGTGTCAGCGGCGGCTATTCACGCAGCGACGGCGGCACCTACAACGACGACTTCAACAAGGGCAACGCCTACTGGAACGGCAAGTACCAGAGCCGCCTGTTCGACGCATCGGTGCAAGCAGGACTGAGCACGATGAACTACGGTGCCAACACCTTCTACGGCACAGGCTCCGACTCTCAATATGAGCAAGACAGGCGGTACCTGGTGGCTGCACAGGCTGAGTATAAGGGCAAGGTTCACGTGCCTGTTCAGGTGTATTGGAACCGCTCTCTGGACCACTATGTTTGGTGGCGTGACCGTCCCGAAGACTACCAGAACTTTCACCAGACGAACGTGTATGGAGCCAACCTGAATGCCTACACCACGTGGGCACTCGGCAAGACTGCCGTGGGCTTTGAGTTCCGGCGTGAAAACATCCTCTCCACCCGACTCGGAAAGGAAATCGCCGAGGAAGACCAGCACAAGTACAAGGTGCCAGGGCGGGACGAGCACTACAGGTATAAGGATGGCCGCAGCAACGTCGGCATCTATCTGGAGCACGACATCCTTCTGGACGCGGTGACCATCTCGCTCGGTGCCTTGGCAAACCACAACACGGCAGTGGAAGGCGGCATGAAGTTCTACCCCGGCGTGGACGTGTCGTGGCGACCTGCCGAGGGGCTGAAACTCTTCGCTTCGTTCAATCAGAGCCTCCGCACACCCACCTACACCGACCTCTACTACAACGGACCGGGCTTGGCAGGCAACAGCCAACTGAAGCCGGAGAAAAGTACCGACTGGCACCTCGGCGTCAGTTATGCCAACTCCTTCATCCAGACACACTTGAAGGGTTTCTACCGCAAGGGCACCGACATGATTGACTGGGTTCGCTACGAAGGGGCAACGGTGTACACGACTGCCAACAGCGACATCGACAACATCGGAGCGGAAGCCCTCGCCAGCATGAACTTCACAGACCTGTGGGGCAAGGAATCCGTCTTGCAGCGACTCACGCTGAGTTACTGCTACAACTACAAATACCGAGTGAACAAGGAGCAGACCGCCAACTACGCCTCCCGCATGACTTTCCTCCGCCACAAGTTCGTCGCCTCGCTGGGACATCGCATCTGGGACAGGCTCTCCGCACAGTGGGACTTCACGCTGAAGAATCGTGAAGGCGAGTTCGACAACGCAAAGACCGGCGAGCACCAAACTTTTGGCACGTTTGGCAATCTGGACCTCAAGGTGCAATGGACGGCTCCACGCTACACCCTGTATGTGCAGGCCAACAACCTGACCAACCACAAATACTACGATTTTGCCAACATCCAGCAGCCGGGCTTCTGGTTCATGGGCGGGGCAAAAGTCAACTTTAACTTGTAGCCACCGTTTGCGTCAGAAACGCAATTTTGTTCTATAAGTAGGAAAAGAATATCGGAAACGGTATTCTTTTCTTTTTTTCTGACACTTTTACACCATTTTTTTGTAACTTTGCAACGATTTGTATCAATATGAAACGGTTTTTACACATTATTATATATATAGGGCTGCTCTTCTGTTCGCTGCCAATGATGGCTTCGGGCGACGGAGGAAAGTTCACGGTGGTGCTTGACGCCGGACACGGAGGAAAAGACCCGGGCACCATCGGCTCGGCACGCACCAACCGCGAGAAGGACATCGCCCTGAACATCACCCTCGAGGTGGGCAGACTGCTGAACAGCAGCAACGCAAACGTGCAGGTGGTGTACACCCGCTCGACCGATGTGTTCATCGAACTGGGCCGAAGGGCAGAAATCGCCAACAAGGCAAAGGCTGACCTCTTTGTGTCTATCCACGTCAACTCGCTGCCCAAGGAAGCAAAACACTATGCCTCGGGAGTGCAGTCGTACACGCTGAGCCTAAAGACGGTCGGCACGAACCTGGAAGTGGAAAAGAGAGAGAACTCGGTGATTGCCCTGGAGGGTGAGGCTGCCAAGAAATACAACTACAACGCATCGGCGGAAAGCAACATCATGTATGAACTGATGCAGGACCACGACATGAAAGAGAGCGTGGCTTTCGCCAAGATGGCACAGAACGAGATGGTACGCACGGGCGGACGGAAGGACATGGGTGTGAAACAGGCAAACCTCGCCGTGTTGCGACTCACCTACATGCCCAGTGTGCTGCTCGAAGTGGGCTACATTTCCACCCCTTCCGAAGAACAGTTCCTCATGTCGAAGGAAGGGCAGAGGCTGATGGCGAGAAGCATCTACAACGCCATTGCAAGTTATGTTGGCCAACGCACAGGGAAAAAGGTGGCTCCCATCAAAGCCGACCCTGCTCCTGCCCAAGCCGAAAGCCAACCTGCCGAGACGGCGGCACCTGCAGCGGTTGCTACCCCTGCAAAAGAAGCCTCAACAGCCAAGAAGACGGTTTACAAGGTGCAGGTACTGGCAGGAAGCGTGAAACTGAAAAGCAATGACAAGCAGTTCAAAGGCTTGCAATGCGAGATGCACGAAAAGAATGGTCGCTACACCTACACTTACGGTTCGGCTTCGACCTTGGACGAGGCAAAAAAGTTGCGGAAGTCCATCCTCGACAAGTTCCCCGAGGCGTTCATCGTCACTTATGAAGAATAAAACAACGTCCCTCCTCACAAGGGGCATGACAAGATAAGACAAACCAAAAGAACAAGATATGAAGATTAGCAAAGAAGCAAAAATCGGACTGGTGGCTGTGCTTGCCGTCCTGATCATATACGTGGGCATCATCTTCCTGAAAGGGCTCAAACTCTTCAACAACGATGTGTCTTACTATGTGGAAATCACCGACGTGCAGGGAATGCCAACCGCATCGCCTATACGTGCCAACGGACTGACTGTCGGCTCGGTGAAAGCCATCACTTTCAACCCCAAGAAACAGAACATCACGGTGGAAATCAACGTGAATCCGAGTTTCCAGATTCCAGAGGGCACCAGCGTCTATATGACGAAGGAAATGCTGGGAAGTGCCACGATGAACCTGAAACTGGGTCCCGACCCTACCGCCCTGCTGCATCCAGGCGACACCATTCAGGGCAATCCGATGACCGACCTGATGAGTGCAGCCGGAGATATGCTGCCGCAAGTGGAGGCGCTGCTGCCAAAGGTTGACTCTATCCTCACGGCACTCAACACCTTGGCGAATGACCCATCCCTCGCCACATCAATGCACAACATGGAGGAGATTTCTGCCGACCTGAAGGTGACTACGAAACAAATCAACGGACTGCTGGGCAAGGATGTGCCGCAACTGATGGCGAAGACCAACAACATCTGCACCAATCTGGAAACGACAACTGGCAATCTCAACCAGATTGACATGCTCGGCATGGCACAGAAAGCAGATGCCACACTCAGTTCGGTGCAGGACATGACCTTCAAAATCAACACCGCCATGACCAGCAAAGAGTCGTCGCTGGGAATGCTGATGAACGACAACGCCATCGCACTGCACCTCGACTCGACCATGATGAACTCGTCGCGACTGCTGGAGGATTTGCGTCTGCATCCGAAGCGGTACGTACACTTCTCGCTGTTTGGCAAAAAGGATAAAACCATGCCCTAAAACATGGAGGATGAGGCTGTGAAAACATCAAAATGCGGCCGTCTCTGACCCTTCCATGACACACAAAACGTCAATGCCAAGGAACAAGGATAGAAGCATTTGGTACATCAGAAAAAAGAAATGAAAAAGTTCCTCTATTTGAATTTTGTTCAAACAACATTTTTTCTTTTCGCGGCTTCGTCACACACGACCGAAAGTCCATAAAACACAACCAATTAAGTGAGAAAAAAAGTCGTTTTCGGGTTTTTGTTTCACATGTTAAACAATCACCTAACAGATTGTGAATCAAATCTAAATGATTTTGAAACATAAAACAATACCCTAAATGACTTAAAAAACGTAAATCGCTGAAATGTGGCAATTTTAGCAAAACAATAAACACGAGTGGAAAAATAAAATTTTGTGGATTCAAAAAAAAAGGCGAACTTTGCACTCGTTAAGAATTACAGAGAATAAACCAAACCTAAAGTAGAATCATGGAACTCAATCCAAAAATTCTGTGGGATAGATGCCTCGACATCATTCGCGACAATATCTCACCAGAACAATTCGCGGCGACGTTTGCCTTCGTGGAACTTCACAGTTTCGAGAACGGCAAACTGGTACTCGATGTACCCAGCGAATTTGTCAAGAATCTTTTGGAAGAGAAGTTCCTCCCCCTGATGGGCTCTACTTTCAAGAGAGTCTTTGGCGACAGCATCAATTCTCTTTATTATAATGTAAAGGTTGTCAAGACTCACAAAGGTGGCGAGGTCATTGAAAAGGCAGAAATCGCTCCGAAAGTGGTCAACGGCACTCCTCGCGACGATGCCCGCAAATCGCCAGACGACGTGACTGCCCCGCAAGTGCAGGACCTCGACTCTCAACTACTCCCCCACTACCGTTTTGACAACTACATCGAAGGCGAGAGTAACCGCCTGGCACGTTCTGTTGGTGAATCCATCGCTAACAATCCTGCCAGGACATTCAACCCCTTCTTCGTTTATGGTCCTTCGGGCTGTGGCAAGACCCACCTCATCAACGCCATAGGTTTGCGTATCAAGGAGTTGCACCCACAGATGCGTGTACTCTACCTCTCTGCCCATCTTTTCACCGTGCAGTACACCGATGCTGTGCGTCAGAACAAAGTGAATGATTTCATCCGTTTCTATCAGACAATCGATGCACTGATTTTGGATGATGTGCAAGAACTGTCGGGCAAGACACAGACCCAAAACACCTTCTTCCACATCTTCAACCACCTGCACGTCAACGGCAAGCAAATCATCCTGTCTGCCGACCGCCCTCCTATTGCCATTCAAGGTTTGGAAGACCGCCTGTTGACCCGCTTCAAGTGGGGTATGCAGGCTGAAATTGAGAAGCCGACCCAACATCTGCGACTCGACATCCTCACGGCAAAAGTTGACAAGGAAGGTCTGAACATCCCTGCAAATGTGCTTCGGTTCATTGCCGAAAACATTGACGAGAGTGTCCGTGACCTGGAAGGAATCATCAACTCGCTCATGGCTTACTCTGTGGTTTACAACTGCGACATCAACATGAAGTTGGTGCAGAAAGTGATGCCTCGATTTGTCGAGACAACAGAGCACGTCACCACTATCGACGATGTCAAGCAATATGTGTGCGAGCGTTTCAATCTGAAAATCGCTCAACTGGATTCACGCACTCGCACCCAACAAATTGCCTATGCACGCCAAGTCGCCATGTACCTCTCTTCTGAACTGACAGATAAGTCGCACGTTCAGATTGGCGTCAACATCGGCAACCGCAACCACGCCACCGTCATCCATGCCATCAAGCAGATTAAAGACATGATGGAAGTGGACGAACGCACTCGCCAAGACATTGATGAGTTGATGGACATCTTGAAGGCACCACGCAAATGAAATCGCAACTTTTTACTAACCTATTCATATAATCGTATCTTTATAACCGAAGAAGAGAGAACCCGTGATGGGTTCTCTCTTCTTGTTTTATCCTCCGGAACGGAAAGTTTTATGAGTCGAGACAGAAAACTGGATGCTCCATGCGGACAATCAGTTTACAAAAATCCCTGATGTTTCAACGCTTCCAACAGACCTGCCGACATCGCCTCATTGTCCTTGCGTGTGTAGCGGCAATCGGTAAACACCTGTGCAAGATTTTCCTTCTTGTTGATTTTCACAAACTTTTGGTTCTCCTCCAGTTGCTCCTTGAAGTAGTAGATGATGTCGAGTTGGTTGGGCGTATAGTCGTGATACGTCTCTTCATGAAGATACGCCAAATGGGGCAAGCGGTCAGGCTGTTCAGGATTCTCGTCGGGCACACCCACGGTGATGGTAGCCACTGGGAAAGTAAGTTTCGGCAGTTTCAGCAAGTCGATGATGCCCTGTGGATTGTAGAGCGTCGTGCCAAGATAGCAGGTGCCAAGTCCAGCCTCTTCTGCCAAAGTGCAAAACGCCTGGACATACAGCAAGGTGTCACTCACAGCATTGACAAACGACAGGAAGTTGTCGTAACCCGCATTGGCGTTACGCTGTTCACACCATTTCGTGAAACGGTTGAAGTCGGCACAAAAAGTCAGCACCACAGGAGCCCCCTTCACCATCGGCTGTCCAAAATGAAGCGGGGAGAGTTTCTCTTTCATTTCTTCAGAACGAGTCACCACAACACTATAGAGTTGCATATTCCCCATTGTCGCTGCACGCGAAGCCTGAAAAAGCAACGCTTCCAACTGTTCCGTCGGGATGTCATCCTTCTTATACTTCCGGATGGTACGTCTGTTGATAATTGATGTCATAATAATTTACAATTTGACGATTTACGATTACAATTTACAAATTCACACCAAAGTTAGCCATTTCTTTTCACATTTATTTTGTCATTTCGAAAAATGCTTGTAATTTTGTCTTTACTTAACACTTTTACATCACCAAAACACTTGACATGTCACCCGTACAAGCATTATCAACTACCATTCTGAACACACTGACTGAGTTTGGAGTAGAAAAACTGGAAAAGGCACTTACCCCATCGGAATACGAAGGCGAAGAGAACGAAGAACGAGAAGAATTGTTGGCGCTGCTCGACAATGAGATTTACACCTATCGCCCACAATTTGAAATCACCGAGAAGCGTCCCGTCAGCCTGGAGTGTGACGTGGTGAAGTTCCAGAACAAAAAAGAAAAATGGGTTGCCTTCGTGGGATTGCTGGACGGCTACCCTTACGAAATCTTTACGGGTGTGCTCGACGACGAAGATGGCATCGCTCTCCCCAAGACCGTCACGAAAGGACACATTATTAAAAATGTAGAGCCCGACGGCAGCAAGCGATATGACTTCACCTTTGTCAACCGACGTGGCTACAAGACAACCATCGAAGGATTGTCCGAGCGTTTCAACAAAGAATACTGGAACTATGCCAAACTCATCAGCGGCGTACTGCGTTACAGAATGCCTTTAACCCATGTCATCAAACTGGTTAGTTCTCTGCAACTTGAGAACGAAAACATCAACACATGGGCTGTGGGTGTCGCCCGTGCTCTAAAGAAGTATGTGACAGGCGAAGAAGACATGGCAGAAGAGGCCTTTGTCAGAGACGACAACCGCAACGCAGAATAGGATTCTGGTACCGAGACTTGCCATGCAGAATAAAATTATCATTGAGGGACTTCGCATCTACGCCTACCACGGTGTGCTGGAGCAGGAGCGGAAGATTGGAGCCTATTTCACCATCGACGCCGAGGTAACCACCGATTTCTCCGTCGCAATGGAAACCGACAAACTCAAAGGCACCATCAGTTATGCAGCCATCTTCGAGACCATCAAGCGAGAGATGGCCACACCGTCACGCCTTGTGGAGCATGTGGCAGGTCGCATCAGCCGAGCCATCCTTGACGAATACCCTGCCGCAACCTCCGTCCGCATCAAGATTCTGAAAGAGAACCCACCAATGGGAGCCGATTGCCGAGGGGCTGGCGTGGAAATCACCCTCCCCTAAACGACCCGCTTATCTGAAATCAATCAAACTAATCATAAAATGACAACAACAAACAAAATGACTAACTACCGTTGGGTGATTTGCGGAATGCTTTTCCTCGCCACAACGGTCAACTACATGGACCGCCAAGTGCTGTCGCTTCTCAACACCAACTACATTGCAAAAGAATTCCACTGGGACAACGATGATTACGGCACCATCACCGCCTTCTTCTCCCTGTTCTATGCCTTCATCTCCCTCTTTGCCGGAAAGTTCATTGACAAGATGGGAACCAAGAAGGGCTACATCTGGGCAATCGTCATCTGGAGCATCGGTGCCTGCCTCCATGCAGGATGCGGCATCGCAACCTGCTGGTTCAACGGCGTGGACAGCATCGAGGCGCTGCGTGCCATTGACAAGACTGCACAAATGGGATTGTTCGGATTGACCATGAGCGTGTGGCTGTTCATTGCCTGCCGCATGATTCTTGCCATTGGCGAGTCAGGCAACTTCCCTGCAGCCATCAAGGTGACAGCCGAATACTTCCCCAAGAAAGACCGTGCACTCGCCACGTCCATCTTCAACGCAGGTGCCTCCATCGGTGCCCTCATAGCCCCTCTCACCATTCCAGCCCTTGCCGATGCCTACGGTTGGGAAATGGCATTCATCATCATCGGTGCCATTGGCTTCATCTGGGCAGGACTGTGGGTTTTCCTCTATACGGCACCCGCAAAGAGCAACTTTGTCAATGCTGCCGAACTGGCATATATCGAGTCTGACAAGGCTGAAGAAGAAACCCCGAAAGCCGAGGCTGCGGACGAGAACGATTTCAAACTCTCTCTGTTCGAATGCTTCAAGTATCGCCAGACTTGGGCTTTCATTGTCGGCAAACTCTTCACCGATGGCGTGTGGTGGTTCTTCCTCTTCTGGGCACCCGACTATTTCGACGGCCTCGGCTATCCTGTCACCACCATGACCGGAAAGACGCTGCTCTTCGTCCTTTACCTGATTGTCACCGTCATCTCCATTTATGGCGGCTACCTGCCAAAGTTCTTTGTCGAGAAACGTGGCATGAATCCCTACATTGGCCGTATGCGTGCCATGCTGATTTTTGCCTTCTTCCCCATCTTTGCCATGTTCGCTCAGCCCCTGTCTGGCATTTCTCCCTGGATTCCAGCCATCATCATCGGTGTGGCAGGAGCAGGTCATCAGGCATGGTCAGCCAACCTCTACTCTACCATTGGCGATATGTTCCCCAAATCGGCAGTAGCCACCATCACGGGCATTGGCACGATGTTCGGCGGATTCTGCAGTTTTGCCATCAACAAGGGTTCTGGCGTCCTCTTCGACTATGCAGAGGCACAAGGAGCAGCGTTTTCATTCTTTGGTGAGACAGGCAAACCCGCAGGCTATATGATTGTCTTCTGCTACTGTGCCGTTGCCTACCTCATCGGTTGGGTCATCATGAAAGCACTCGTGCCTAAGTACAAGCCCATCACGAAATAAATTTTCAGAAACATCCTATTCTTACGTAGGCGTTACGAGCACACGTATCAATTCATGCACTCGATGCGAATGATTTCACATCGGGTGCATGAATTAATACGCATCGAGGGAACGTCGATTGACGGTAGCCCGAAATGTTCGCGAGCCATAGCGGCCAAGGCTCGCGAGGGAGCACGGGGTATGCTCGGAGGGGAAAGCGGCTACGGCTCGGAAAAGCACAAGGTTGTAGTTGTTTTATCTACACAAACACAGACTTTTAGAAATATCGTCTTTTGTTCAATGGTTTTCTTGGATAGATTTACCATAGTCCGTAACTTTGCATCGTCAAAACAAAAAAGACAACAAAATCGCATTTATACATTAATAAAAAATAGACGACTATGACAAAGAAACTTCACATCGAGACCCTCGCCCTCCATGTAGGACAGGAAACTCCAGACCCCGCAACCGATGCACGTGCGGTGCCTATCTATCAGACCACCTCTTACGTGTTCCGTAACTCACAACATGCAGCAGACCGCTTCGGTCTTCGCGATGCAGGTAACATCTACGGTCGTCTGACCAACTCCACACAGGGTGTGTTCGAAGACCGCGTGGCAGCCCTCGAAGGCGGTGTGGCAGGACTCGCCGTGGCATCTGGTGCCGCTGCCGTGACTTACGCACTCCAGAACATCGCTCAGAACGGCGATCACATCGTGGCAGCCGATAACCTCTACGGTGGTTCTTACAACCTCATCACCCACACGCTCTCCACACAGGGTGTCTCCTACACCATCGTGAACGTGAACGACCTCAAGGCTCTCGAGGCTGCCATCCGCCCCAACACGAAAGCCGTCTATGTGGAAACCTTCGGCAACCCCAACAGCGACGTGACCAACCTGGACGCCATCGCAGAAATCGCACACAAACACAACACCATAGTCATTGTTGACAACACTTTTGCGCCCATCATCTTCCGTCCCATCGAGCACGGTGCCGACGTGGTGGTACACTCTGCCACCAAGTTCATCGGCGGTCACGGTTCTTCACTCGGCGGTGTCATCGTAGATGCCGGCAAGTTCGACTGGAAAGCCAATGCCGACAAGTACCCCACCATCGCCAAGCCAGACCCATCCTATCATGGTGCCGTATTCGCCGATGTGGCAGGTGCAGCCGCTTACGTGACCCGCATTCGTGCCGTCATCCTGCGTGACACAGGCTCAACCATCTCTCCGTTCAACGCATGGATTCTCCTGCAAGGCGTAGAGTCGCTGCCACTCCGCATCGAGCGTCACACCTACAACGCACAGAAGGTGGTGGAATACTTGGCAAATCATCCAAAGGTGAAGAGCGTCAGCCACCCGTTGCTCCCCTCTCATCCCGACCACGAACTCTACCAGAAGTACTTCCCAAACGGAGGCGGCAGCATCTTCACGTTCGAGATCAAGGGCACACAGGAAGACGCATGGAAGTTCATCGACTCGCTGCAAATCTTCTCGTTGCTGGCTAACGTGGCAGACGTGAAGTCGCTGGTCATCCATCCTTACACGACCACTCACTCACAACTCAGTCCTGAGGAACTGGAAGAGCAGCACATCACCCCAACCACGGTGCGTCTCTCCATCGGCGTGGAACACATCGACGACATCATCGCCGACCTTGAACAAGCGTTTGCACAAATTTAATAACATAGACAGGTGAGGAAAATGGGCATCAGCATACCACAAATAGGGTATATTGATGTCCTTTTCCCTCAAAACACTTGACATCAATCGTAGATAATTCGTACCTTTGCACAAAAGAATTACTAACATCAACAAAACTTCATACGATTATGGCAAAAATTGCAAAACAACTTACAGAACTCGTAGGCAATACCCCACTCCTTCAACTCAACTCTTACTCAAAGCAGGAGCAGTTGAAAACCAACATCATCGCAAAACTCGAATACTTCAACCCAGCAGGTTCGGTGAAAGACCGCATCGCACTTGCCATGATTGAAGATGCCGAGAAGAAGGGTGTCATCAAACCAGGTGCCACCATCATCGAGCCAACCTCTGGCAACACAGGCGTAGGTTTGGCATTCGTCAGCGCTGTGAAGGGCTACAAACTCATCCTCACCATGCCCGAGACGATGTCCATCGAACGTCGCAACCTCGTGAAAGCATACGGAGCAACTGTTGTGCTCACTCCGGGCAGTGCCGGCATGAAAGGTGCCATCGCCAAGGCTGAAGAACTTCGCGACAGCACTCCTGGCGCCATCATTCTCCAGCAGTTCGAGAATCCTGCCAACCCTGCCATCCACTATGCCACAACAGCAGAAGAAATCTGGCGTGACACCGATGGCAAGATTGACATCTTTGTGGCAGGTGTCGGTACAGGCGGTACCGTCAGCGGCATCGGCAAGCGTCTCAAGGAACTGAAGCCCGACGTACAGATTGTGGCTGTCGAGCCAGAAGCATCTGCCGTGCTCAGCGGCGAGGCTCCAGGCGCCCATAAGATTCAGGGCATCGGTGCTGGTTTCGTGCCAAAGACATTCGACCGCACCGTGGTTGACGAGATTTTCAAGGTGCCCAACGACGCAGCCATCCTCACCAGCCGCAAGATTGCAGCCGCCGAAGGTCTGTTGGTCGGCATCTCTTCAGGAGCATCCGCATACGCAGCCAGCGAGATTGCCAAGCAACCATCCAACGCAGGCAAGACCATCGTGGCTCTCCTGCCCGACACTGGCGAACGCTACCTCTCAACCATCCTCTACGACTTCGAGAACTATCCGCTCTGATTGAGTGAAAAGTGAATAACGAAAAGTGAAAAATCTAAGTTTCCTGCCACGCAGACGGTAGGGAACTTAGATTTTTCACTTTTCACTTGTCACATTTCACTTTTAATTCGTACCTTTGCAGCACTTTTCTAAGTTTTGAAAAAGAAAGCAATGGAAATTATCAATTCGGTCAAAGAACTCAAGGCGAAGGTTGCAGCCTTGAGAGACAATAGCAAAACCGTTGGTCTTGTGCCAACGATGGGTGCGCTCCATGCAGGACACGCATCACTCGTGAAACGAAGTGTAAGAGAGAACCACGCCACCATCGTGAGCGTGTTTGTCAACCCAACCCAATTCAACGATAAGAAAGACCTCGAGGCATATCCCCGCACGCTGTTTGCCGACTGCAAACTGCTTCAAAGCCTGGGTGCCGACTATGTGTTTGCCCCATCGGTGGAAGAAGTGTATCCAGAGCCAGACACCCGTTCTTTCTCCTACCCTCCTACCGACACCGTGATGGAAGGTGCGTTCCGCCCCGGACACTTCAACGGCGTTTGTCAGATTGTCAGCAAACTCTTCATGTTCGTAGAGCCCGACCGTGCTTACTTCGGCGAAAAAGACTTCCAGCAGATTGCGGTCATCCGTGCCATGGTGGCAGATTACACCAAACGAGGCGAGGAATGGGCAAAGCGACTCGAAATCCGTCCATGCCCCATCATCCGTGAGGAAGACGGCTTGGCACTCTCCTCTCGCAACACGCTTCTTGCTCCTAACGAGCGAGACATTGCCCCCAACATCTACAAGGCATTGAAGGACAGCGTGGCGTTCAGCAAGACCCACACGGTGGAAGAGACCAAGCAAATGACCATCCAGCAAATCAATGCGGTGGAAGGGCTCGAAGTGCAATACTACGACATCGTGAACGCCATCACCCTCGAAAGCGTGACTTCCTGGGACGATGCTGAACACATTCAGGGCTGCATCACCGTCTTTTGCGGTGCCAAACCCATCCGACTCATCGACAATATCAACTATAAATAACAGCGGGCTATGCAGATAGAAGTGCTGAAATCGAAGTTGCACTGCGTTCGGGTGACGGAAGCCAACCTCAACTACATGGGCAGCATCACCATCGACGAAGACCTGATGGATGCCGTCGGCATCATTGCCGGCGAACGCGTTTTTATCGTCAACAACAACAACGGCGAACGCTTCGACACATACGTCATCCGAGGCGAACGAGGCAGTGGCTGCATCTGCCTCAACGGTGCCGCCGCCCGCAAGGTGCAGGTGGGCGACATCGTCATCATCATGTCCTACGCCCTCATGGACTATGAGGAAGCCAAGACATTCACCCCAAAAGTGGTCTTCCCCGACCAGAACACCAACAAACTACTTTGACCAAGATTCTCTTCATTTGTCACGGAAACGAATAGAATTTCTTTAGAATTTTTAATATTCCTAATTCACAGAGAGTTAGGAATATTTTGTATCTTTGCACCCGTAAACCAAACCACGATTTTTTGCAAAACAATGTAAACCGTGGCGTAAACTAAAAATAAGTGATTTATGAGGCGTAACTTACCAACTATTAGTGCAATTCTCTACACGTCAAAGACTTTGGCGAATGGAGAACACCCTATCATGCTGCGTGTATCGTATAATGGGCAGCGGAAATACAAGAGTTTGGGATTGTCATGTTCCGAAAGACTTTGGAACGAGAACAAACAGGAAGTGCGTTTGGGGCATCCTATGGCACGAAACATGAACACTATAATCAGGAACGAGATTGACAAGGCGAACAAATACGTTATGGGATTGGAGGGTAAAGAAGATTACTCTGCAAACTCAATTATTAAAGCATTGACAAAGACGGCTCCAACTACTCACACGCTATTCTCGCTATTTGAAGAACGCATAGACTACTTCACCCATACCACAAAGAAAATGAACACGGCAACAGGGTATCGCACATTGGTTAATATCATCAAACGCTTTACAGGCAATGAAGATGTAGAGTTGTTTGAGCTTACAAAATCATGGGCAAAAGATTTTGAAGCGTACCTTCGGACAAAATACACCGACAACTCTATCCGCAAATTCTTCGACTGCTTAAAAGCGATTATGAATTATGCCGCAGAAAAGGAATACATAAAGGAATCCCCCTTAAACAACTACAAGTTCAGTAAAGACCTTGATTGCCGTACTCGAAAAAGGGCTTTGTCTGTAATGGATATGCACAGGCTTATGAAATATTACTATGATACTTACGGTATGTATGGAGATAAGGAACGCCCAAACCTCGAAACGACAAAGGTCCACTATTGGAATCAGAAATTCAAACCACGCGGGACTACTAAACTAACACCAATTGATGCGGAGCAATTCTCTTTGGCATTATATTTGACATCGTACCATTTTCAAGGCTTGGCGTTAGTGGATTTGGCTCACTTAAAGCGTAAGGATTTACATATTAAGGAGGTTGTTGATTTGGAACAATACATTGAAGATTATGCGCGTCATGGAGAGGAATATGCAGAGGCACACAAAGAAGTAACAGAGTATTATGAGATATTTACAAAGAGAGCGAAGACCAACAAACCTACGCGGATTTTGTGCGAAGCGCAGTTGCTCATTCCGTATCTTAATCCATTTGACTCATGTATCACAGGAGACGAAGATGAGGAAGAACTAAACGATTATGTTTTTCCTATTTTCGACAAAGACAATGATGACGAGAACGCAAAATTCGGACGCATGACCTATGCGACCTATCTTGTCAACGTCAATCTTAAAAGGGTTGCAAAAAAGATAGGACTTGGTGAGGGTATCACATTTTATTCGGCACGTCACTCTTATGCTTCAAACCTCTATCATGCAAACGTGGCAATGGGGCTTATTGCTCAAAACATGGGACGTAATCCTGCCGAAATTCAAACATATCTGAAGGATTTCGACACTGCTAATATTATCGCGGCCAATCGGAAAGCGTTGTTGATAGGAGATGAAACTTACATGAGAATACGAGAGGAGAAAAAGCGCAAGCAACTTCAAGAGAGAGCAGAAGAAATAAAATCGCAACAAGAACAGACTGAAAACCATGAATGAAGAATTATCAAGGGCATTATGCCAATTAAAGTACACTTATACATATTATATAAGGTACAGATACGACAACGAGGGCAAGGATTGGTACGAATATCATTGTGCCGACAATGAGGACGAACTTTCGGAGTGGATTGCAGACGATTTAGAAATAGATCCAGACAACGGCGATGAGGCTGAGGTGTTGCGGACGATTGAGAACAATGCAGATTTTGACACATTCCTGTCAAATCGGGTATGCACATGTTTGACAAGCAGCGTTCTTGGGGAACAATACGAGAACGACAGCATAGCATATATTGAGCATATCGCATACCACCTTTACGGAGAAGACAAAACAGCCTACATGAAAGAAATTGCAGGGGCGATATTAGAACAAATACAGTTTGTGAAGCAACCCATTTTCACAACGAAGCCGAAAGTGAATGCAATGTTTATCCGTAATATCATGGCTATCTTTGGGGTGGACTATAATACAGAGAGTCGTATAATGGGGCAGTTGCAAGAAATACGAGACAGCGAACTCAAAAAGGAACTGTTGCTTCAACTGACTACGCTCAACCATATAAAGAAGATGAGAGGACTATTAGACAGAATGGATGCTATATACCACCTAAAAGAAGAAAGGTCAAAATACATTGTCGGCAATGTCCTTTTGAAGTTCTGTGAAACATGCTCAATATTGCGTGAAAGCCTTAAAAGCAATTTTGTACCATGCAGTAAGTTGGTAGCAGACTATTACGGAATAGAACGACCAAATTACCGTAGAAAGATACTAATGCAATATGTTCATCCTGACACAAAGAAGAATGTGTATAGCACACTTGAATCCGACAATAAGACATTTTGGAATGAGGTAAAAAGGAAGCCCGACAGTTGATTTTCACATGATTTTCACAGATTGACGTTTTTTAAATTACAAGTCACTGATTACCAACAGGTAACGGTGACTTTTCTTTTTTGCCCCATTTTTCTCGTTAGGTCATTCGTCAATATAGCCCTACCTTTGCAGCGTGAAAAAGAACAAGAAGTTAAATAAAAAAAGCAAAAACAATGGCGAAAAAGGCAGCGGTGAGTTCGACCCAAAACGAACAAGTGAAGAAGGAAGGTATCGATTCCGTTATCCGTATCTCTAACGAGAAAGAACAGGAGCGTTACAGTGACTATCCGCAGTTCCCATTTTGGGAATACGGCAGACAGTACATGGCGGTAATCACAAATCCGACATGGGATGAACATGAGTCGCGGCTGTGTAGGATTATGACTGAACTGTTTGAGGCTTTTGCCCCCATCACGGGGGAAGCGTTATTCTCAGAGACATATGACTCAGACTTCAACTTCGACGGTACATTTGGCGATGATATTTCATTTCCGTTTTTGGCCACAATGATGTTTGGCAGCGATATTTGGGCTGTTGAAGATTTGCTAAATAGTTTGAAGATACCATACGAATATGATACCACAGAGGGGGAAGAAGGAGCGGAACAAGACGCGGAATCTGCAACTTCCACGCCCCCCGAACAGACAGCAAAACCAACCACTAACGGCGAGGCATGTGCGGAGTTCACTCAATATATTGCCCAATGTGTCACTAACTATCTCAACATCCACACACCTATTGGACGTATTCCACAGTATCACATATATAGCCACGGGTTGAGGATGAGAGGTGTTGGGGAGAGCATACATAGTTTCTATGCGACTTCACTCAATCAAGAGAACACCGAGGGGAAGGGATTTAACGTGTACTTCCATACCGCATGAGGACTTGCTTCGAGGCAGGAGAGACTTCCGACCAAGGTATCCTCTCTTTGCCCTCAGAAGCCCACATATAACCATATCCAACCATACAGTATGCTTTATATCAGACCACCTACATCCGTGCATCGCAGACAACCAACGGACACCCTGCTATAAGTAATCGCGGGAACACCCTTAGAGTTACCACTTCTCAAGGTGACAAAACGGGCAATTCCGCACTAAATTTAACGAAATAAAAATGAAGTATATGAAGTTTATCAATACCTTCGACAAGCTCAAACTGAGCACCAAACTCAACAACATCAGCGACCTGCAAGAGGACGCATTTCTGACTACGACCAACAACGGCGTAGTAATCTCGCACAAGTTCGTACAGGAACGCCCCTTCTACGTACTTATCTTAGCAGACATGAACCACTCAGAGTTAGTCATTGAGTTCACAGGCAAGGTGCTGCTCGACGATTACCCAAGCCTCATCAGCGGCAAGACCATCCGACAATGCCTTCAGAACATTAACGATATTGGCGTGTGCCGCCTCAACATTGACGGCATTCTTGCCGACGCACAAGTGCTAAAGGCCGACGTGACCAAGGACGTGAAAGTGGAGTGTGATTGCGACATTTCCGACACAATCAGACGGAACCTAACCGATTACAAGAAGTGGGTGGTGAAGGAGTACCCGACGGATAACGGCATTGTCGTGGAGAACACCGTCAAGACACCACGCTACAAGAAACGGCTCACTATCTACGACAAGAGCAAGGAAATCGCGTTAGGTGACAACGTGGAGTTTCTGAACGCATTGAAAGACAGGCAGCGCGTCCTGTCCTACTTCGCCGATAAGAAGCGATTTGAACTGAATATCAACACAAAGAGCGGCATCCGTACCTTGTTGAACGTACCCGACAACAAACTCAGCACCGTACTTGCTGCAACGGCTAACCCCCTTCTTACGGTCGTAGACCAAGCCGTTAGACCCATAACAACAGCAAAAGGCATAGGTACGATACGCGACTATGAGCATAGCCTGTTGATTAAGGAATGTGAAAACGACATGGTGGCAGTTGAGGCGACACTGCGGCATTTCTATTCGTGTTCACAGGCAGTTAGACGCGCCTTGCAGAAGTACAGAAACATTGCAAACAGGGCACAAAACTCACAGGAAGACGAAGACTGCTATATGAACATTCGCGATTTGGTGGCATAGGCTTTTCGGCATCGGGCGATTTTATTCGCCCATGCCACCTATTTACCGATAGTCGAATATAGTTGAATACAATGGCGAGAATCAGGAGGAAACTATCAGAAGCCACCAAGTTCAAGATGAGCATGGCGAAGAAAGGAAAGAAGGGCAAGCCCCACAGCGAGACAACCAAGCGAAAGATTGCAATGTC
>JAFUWG010000027.1 GCA_017483605.1 Bacteroidaceae bacterium
ATCCACCCCCTTTCTCCCCAAGATAATTTTTCCGCAAAACACCCCCAATCCCCACAAAATTTTCCCCAAAACCAACTCTTGACAAAATCCCCTCCCCAAAGAAACCCACCCAATCCGTTCAATCGTAACTCGATCCGTACGCTCGCTATCCATCAACACCCAAGGACTTTGGCGGTATGCCCATGCCGCCTGCCCCTGCTGCCCCTGCCCGACAAAATTTTTGCCACATCGGGCAGGAGACGTCCGACCTGTCGGGCTTGGGAAGCGACAGCCGTCGGGCTACAGTCACCCACCCCTATCGGGCAGGAGCCGCCATCCCTATCGGGCAGGAGTCACCATCCCAGTCGAGCAGGAGCCGCCACCCCCATCGGGTAGGAGATTGTACAGTTGTAGAGGTTTTTTGTCTCCTGGTTTTTTCGTTTTTTTTCTCTCTCCCTCACGCACGCGATTATATATTTTATATATATTTTTTCCTCCTTCTCCCTCCCCTATATAACTATCCCCCACCGCGAAAGAGGCAGAAGCAAAAGAAACCAAAAAGACAAGAGACAAAAAACCGGTGGAACCCTTGCTCGCCCGCACGGGCTACTTGCAAAGGTAAGTGGTCAAGCAGAGTGCATATTTGCCATTGTGTACGTGCACAAATAGCATGTTTTTCATTCAATTTGTGCTGTTTTTCTTGGAATTCAAGATTCTTCCCTAAAAAGTGAAAAAAGGGGGTTAATGCTTTATTGCCGTGGTGTCTCCATCGCTTCTAATATACTCAAGGCACCATTCATTGTGGTAATGTTTTTGACGAGAAGCGATTTCCGCTCACCGTCACGTAGTTGACAGGCTCTTCCGTTGCGAGCAACGAATTGGATGACTTTCTCGAAGGCACGACTTTGGAAGTATTCGTCTTCGAGGGCGAAGTAGAGAATCATCCTGCCTTGTTTCAGTACCACCTTCTCGATGCCTAAGCGTTGTGCTGCCCACTTGATGGGCATGACGGTGAGAAGCGATTCGCCCACGTCAGGAATTTGCCCGAATCGGTCGATGAGGCGTTTCTTGTAGTCTTCCAGTTGTTGTGGGCGAGTGAAGGAGTCAAGTTCGCGATAGAGGCTCATGCGTTCGCCGCTGCTGGGTACGTATTCTTCGGGGAAGAAGGCTTGGATGTCGCTCTCCACGTTAGTTTCAGTGACAAATTTTTCCCCGCTGATTTTGCCGCTTTCGTCTTTGTCCTCTTCGGCGAAAAGTTCTGTGAATTCGTTGTCTTTCAGTTCAGCGACAGCCTCATTCAGGATCTTCTGGTAGGTCTCGTAACCGAGGTCGGTGATGAAGCCGCTTTGTTCCGCACCCAACATGTTGCCGGCACCACGGATGTCGAGGTCTTGCATGGCGATGTGGATGCCGCTGCCGAGGTCGCTGAAGTTTTCCACGGCTTGCAGACGGCGACGGGTTACGTCATTGAGGGCGGCGAGGGGTGGGGCGATAAGGTAGCAGAAGGCTTTTTTGTTGCCACGTCCCACACGCCCACGCATCTGGTGGATATCAGAGAGCCCATAATTCTGAGCACTATTGATGATGATGGTGTTAGCGTTCGGCACATCAATGCCGTTCTCCACGATGGTGGTGGAGAGCATCACGTCATAGTCATAATTCATGAAGTCGAGAATAATCTTCTCCAAATCTTGTGGATTCATCTGACCATGACCAATACACACGCGAGCATCAGGTACGTACTTGTGTATCATCTCTTCCAGTTCACGGAGGTTGCTGATTTTGTTGTTCACGATGAACACCTGCCCATTGCGGCTCATCTCGAAATTGATGGCTTCGGCAAACACCTCGGGAGAGAAAGTGTGGATTTCTGTCTGAATGGGATAACGGTTGGGCGGAGGCGTTTGGATGATGGAGAGGTCTCTGGCTCCGAGCAAAGAGAACTGCAAGGTGCGGGGAATGGGTGTGGCAGTCATGGTGAGGGTATCCACATTCACTTTCATGCTGCGAAGTTTCTCTTTGGTCGAAACACCAAACTTCTGTTCTTCGTCGATAATGAGCAGTCCTAAATCCTTGAATTGCACCTGCTTGCCTATCAGTTTGTGGGTGCCGATGATGATGTCAACTTTCCCTGCTTTCAAGTCCTCGAGCACCTCTTTGGTTTCCTTGGCTGTTCGTGCTCGGGTGAGGTATTCCACTCGGACGGGGAAGTCTTTGAGGCGTGAGGAGAAGGTCTGAAAATGTTGGTACGCCAACACCGTTGTAGGCACCATCACCGCCACTTGTTTTCCGTCAGTGGCAGCCTTGAAAGCCGCACGGATGGCAACCTCGGTTTTGCCGAAGCCGACATCGCCACACACCAATCTGTCCATCGGGCGTGGTTTCTCCATGTCCGCCTTCACGTCTTGGGTGGCTTTCAACTGATCGGGCGTATCTTCGTAGGCAAAACTTGCCTCCAACTCATGCTGCATGTAACTGTCCTTGCTGTAGGCAAACCCTTTCTCTTTCAGGCGGGCGGCATAGAGTTGGATGAGGTCGCGGGCGATGTCTTTCACCTTTGTCTTCACCCGTTCCTTCATGCGTTCCCATGCACCTCCGCCGATGCGGTTGAGGGTTGGGGCTTCTCCTTCTTTACCTTTGTATTTCGACACTTTGTGCAATGCGTGGATGGAGACGTACACGGTATCTTCGTTGCGATAGGTGATTTTTATCATCTCCTGCATCACTCCGTTCTGCGGCACACGTACCAATCCTCCGAACCGTCCCACGCCGTGATCAATGTGTACCACATAATCGCCAATCTCAAACTGCTGTATCTCCTTCAGTGTCAGTGCAACCTTTCCCCGTCGAACCTTGTCGCTCTTGAGGTTGTATTTGTGGAATCGGTCGAAAATCTGATGGTCGGTGAAGAAGCACAACTTCAGCGTGTGGTCGATAAATCCCTCGTGAATGGCTTTGCCTACAGGAATGAACCTGATAGCATCCGCCTCCGTCCGTGCTTGCTCTTCAAAGATGTTTTGCAGGCGGTCAATCTGTTTCTCACTGTCGGCGAAGATGTATATTTTGTACCCCTCATTTTGCAGGCGGTGAAACTCCTGATTGACTAAATCGAAGTTCTTGTGGAAGAGTGGCTGTGGAGCCGTGTTGAAGTGGATCGCCTTCTCGTCTGTCGTGCTCCCTTTCTTCATTTCCAGATGCCGGAACTGCACAATCTGTCTTTTGAACGTCTCTTCGTCAATGATGAAATGTTTGACCAGCGTTTCTGCGTTCGTCTCTGCCTCGAATTGTGCTTGACTCGAAAAGCCCTCCTCGTGAATCTGTGCAATCTTGTCACACACAAACTCGAGGCTCTGTGTCATGACCATCGTTTCCTTTGGCAAGAACTCCAGAAACGAAATGTATTCCGCGTCATCCTTTTTCATGTTAGGCACGATGGTCATCTGCTCCACCTTGCTTTCCGACAACTGGCTCTGAATGTCGAACGGTCGGATGCTATCAACCTCATCGCCGAAGAAGTCGATGCGGTAGGGTGTGTCCGACGAGAACGAATAGACGTCCACGATGCTGCCTCTCACGGCAAATTGTCCTGGTTCGTACACGTAATCTGTCCGCTCAAAGCCCAAGTCAAAAATCTGCTTTTCCAGGTCGTTGATGTCGAACGTGTCCCCCACCTTGATAGGGAGTGTGTTTACATCCAACTCTTTCTTCGACACCACCCGCTCAGCCAAGGCGTCTGGATAGGTGACCACCAACAAGTCTTGTGCCTCTGCCACCCTCGTCAGCACCTCTGTTCTCAGTATCTCATTTCCCGCATCTTTCTGGTTATACTTGATGGCACGTTTGTAGGAAGACGGAAAGAACAGTATCCGTTCTGTACCCATCATCTGTGTCAAGTCGTGGTACATATATCCTGCCTCATCTGCATCGTTCATCACCACCAACAAATTGGGGTTGTGTCCCCTCCCGCTCATGATGGCAGCCAACAACACAGCAGCCGACGAACCGCTAAGTCCGTCAGCCTTCACCTGTTTTGCCTTGCCATTTCTGATGCACTTGGCAAGTTCCTTGGCTTCGTCAGAAGAAGCCAAAGACGTGAGTACTTTACTTGTGTCCAAACATCAAATCTTTTTTATGCAACACCCATCACCACCTGCGGTTCATAGACCCTTGCAAACAACTGCAGGAAAAACAGCGTATCTTTCGATGGACGTACCAAATTGTTCTTCAGTTCAAAAATTCTTGATGTCTTCTTGTCAAAAAATGGGGTAGAGTCATTCATAGGCAGTCTTGCTTTTACGTTTTCTCTTTCTATTATCAATAACGAGTCGAAAACGAGTTTATTATACAAAGCCGCATATTTTTTTCCGAAATGCTCTCTTCTCGTGCCAACTTTGTAAATTGTCGGCAAAGTTACACTTTTCTTCCCAATTGGTCAAGAAAAGGGGACGAAACATGGAAAAAGAGGTAGGAGAGGTTGCTGTTGTGCTTATTTTATGCTATCTTTGTACACAAAAACAGAAAGGATGATAGATTCGAGCATATTGCAGGGCAAGAAGGCAGCGTATTTCACGTTGGGGTGCAAGTTGAACTTCGCTGAGACGAGCAGCGTGGTGCAGCAGTTGATGCGTTATGGGGTGAGGAAGGCGGAGAAGGGCGAAGTGGCTGACCTGTGCATCGTGAACACGTGCAGCGTGACGGAGGTGGCTGACCACAAGTGCCGACAGGCGATTCATCGGTTGGTGAAGCAGCATCCGGGGGCGTTTGTGGTGGTGACGGGCTGTTATGCACAGTTGAAGCCACAAGAAATCATTGAGACGGATGGGGTGGATTTGGTTTTGGGAAGTGAACAAAAAGGAAATATCATTCCAGCCATCCTCAATGGCATGACTGGAGCATATACCGTGAAGACGGCGGACATCAAGACGTTTGCGGAAAGTTGTTCAAGAGGGGATAGAACCCGTTATTTCCTCAAAGTGCAGGATGGGTGCAACTACTACTGCACCTACTGCACCATTCCGATTGCTCGTGGACGGAGCCGCAACGGAAGCATCGCCTCGATGGTGGAGCAAGCCGAACGGGTGGCACAGGAGGGCGGCAAGGAGATTGTCATCACGGGTGTGAACATCGGCGATTTTGGACGTTCGACAGGAGAGACCTTTTTCGACCTCGTGAAAGCCATGGACAAGGTGGAGGGCATTGAGCGGTATCGCATTTCGAGCATCGAACCCAATTTGCTGACCGATGAAATCATCGAGTTCTGTGCAGGGTCACGTGCGTTCATGCCGCATTTCCACATTCCTTTACAGAGCGGATGCGACGAGGTGTTGAGGCTGATGCACCGGCATTACGACACAGCGCTTTTCCGCAGCAAGATTGAGAAGATTCGACAGGTGATGCCTGATGCCTTCATTGGCGTGGACGTGATTGTGGGCACTCGTGGCGAGACTGCCGACTATTTCGAGCGTGCCTACGACTTTATGCGGAGCATCGACGTGTCGCAGTATCATGTCTTCTCCTACTCCGAACGTCCAGGCACGAAAGCCCTCGAAATACCTCACGTCGTCACTCCGCAGGAGAAGCACGAACGCAGCCAACGTGTCCTCGCTCTCTCCGCTGAAAAGACACACGATTTCTATGCCCGATTCATCGGCTCGACACGTCCCGTCCTCCTCGAACACGCTTCCCCTCGCAAGCCCATGATGAACGGCTTCACAGATAACTACATCCGTGTGGAAGTGCCGAACCGCCCCGAATGGGACAATCAAATCGTGCAGGTGCAACTCGGAGGCTTCAACCAAGAAGGAGATGCGTTAATGGGAGAAATAAAGGCATAAGAAAATTCATGAAGAAACTTGCTATTGTCATATTGAATTGGGATGGTGCTGACATGATGCGTCGGTACTTGCCTACGGTGTTGGAGAACAGCGTGGGGGATGTTGTGGTGGCTGATAATGCCTCGACGGATGGGAGTGTGGATATGCTGTTGCAGGAGTTTCCGCAGGTGCCCGTGGTGGTGTTGGAGCAGAACTTTGGGTTTGCGGAGGGATATAACCGTGCGTTGGCACAGTTGCCCGATTATGAGTATTACCTGCTGCTCAATTCCGATGTGGAGATACGGCAGAAGGATTGGGATGCACCGCTTGTCAAATATATGGACGAGCACCCCGAATGTGCGGCATGCCAGCCCAAACTCCTTTCGTTAAGAGAGCCTGGAATGTTTGAGTATGCAGGAGCCGCAGGTGGTTTCCTCGACAACTATGGCTATCCGTTCTGTCGGGGACGTGTGATGAGCACGGTGGAGAGGGACGAGGGTCAATATGACGAAGTGGTTCCGCTCTTGTGGGCGACAGGTGCAGTCCTCATGGTGCGGGCTTCCGATTGGCAGGAGAGTGGAGGCCTGGATGCCCGTTTCTTTGCCCACATGGAGGAGATTGACCTTTGTTGGCGACTCCGCACGATGGGCAAATCCGTGGTGTGTGTGCCTCAGAGCACGGCTTACCATTTGGGAGGAGCCACGCTCAATCAGGGCAATCCTCGCAAAACCTTCCTCAACTTCCGCAACAACCTCCTGATGCTCTACAAGAACCTGCCCGACTCTGAGTTGAAACCCGTCATGCGAGTGCGTGCCTTCCTCGACTATTTGGCGGCCTTTCAGTTCCTGCTCAAATTCGACCGAGGCAACTTCTCCGCAGTCCTCAAGGCACGCCGTGAGTTCTCCCGCATTCGCCCCGATTTCGACAAAGACCGTCGGCACATTCAGCAACTTCGCCAAAACGAACGAGTGCCCGAACGCACCCACTTCCTGCTCCTGTGGCAGTATTATGTGAAAGGAAAAAAGACGTTTAACGCATTGATGCAGAAGAAATCATGAGGAAGAACATATTATGCCTGCTATTTTGGATGACGCTCGTGCCGTTGGTGTGCCTTGCCCACAAGCAGGACTTTTCCATCGTCGGCGTGTGGATGATGAAGAGTGAAACCGCACCCGACGGGAGGGTGACGGAATCCATTTATACGCAGTACACCCGATGCAAGATTTACGACCCCGACAGCACCTACTACACCGTGCAGTTACATGCCGTGGGGGAGGATATGCTGATTATTGCCCATGAGATGGGGCGGTATCATTGGGACGGAACGACCTACATAGAGAATGGCCGGGTGATGCCCCTGCAAGTCATCGACGATACCACCTTTGTCACAGATTATCAGGGTTACAAAGAAATGATGGTGCGCTCCAACACCATGACAGAGGAACGCAAGAATGAGATTCGGGAACTTGTGAGAAAGTACCCCAACGATGGCGATGCCCCTGTGAAGCATTACGTGCTTTCCACCACCGAACGGAAGTTGAAGGCGGAGAACAAGGTGTTCCTCTATATTATTATAATAATGTGTACCATTGCGGCAGGGGTGGCGGTGTATGTCTATCGCTTGCGGAAGCGGAAACGCGAGGTAGAGGCGAAATTGGCAGAGATTGAAGAGGCGAACCTGCTCCGTCCTGAACCCGTTGCCACAGCCATGAAGCAGGTGGAGGCCGAGTTCTATCAGTCGGAGTATTACCAGACTTTGCGTCGCCGCATCGAGGCCGGGGGAAATCTGAAGCCGCAAGACTGGAAAGAGTTGGAGCATCAGTTGAAGGTCGTCTATCCCAATTTCAGCAGCAGCCTCTATGGGCTTTACCATCTCTCCGACACCGAGTTTCAAGTGTGCATGTTGACCAAGATTCGTACCTCGCCGAAGGACATTTCCGAGGTGTTGAACAAGGATAAAAGTTCGGTCAGCAGCATCCGAAAGCGTCTTTACAAGAAGGTTTTTGGCAAGGAAGGTAGCGGAAAGGAATGGGATGAGTTCATCCTGTCGCTTTGATTTCTTTCTTGCTCATTATAAACAAGTTAAGTGGAGTTTGCAAACTTTTTGCAAACTCCTTTTTTGTGGCTCAAAGCAAAAATCAACTATTTGCCAACTCCTTTTCTTGGCAGGGAAACGGGATTGCCGTATCTTTGCAATCGAGTTAGATCAGTTAAACTCAGTTAAACAAGGTGCCCTCGCCTTTGGTCGTGAGGTTAGAGGCGAGGGTTTTTAGTTGAACATTCATCAATTGAAATATCGATGTTATATGAAAAAGATTTTATTCCTATCTGCTCTGTTGCTGGCGTTGTCGGCCCAGGCACAACAAGTGAAGTACACCGTCAAGGGTGTGAGTAAGGAAAACGGTAAGATGGTCTATCTGGAAGACCGCTTGACATCCAAGTCGGTGGACAGTACCCTCGTTGCCAAAGGAAAGTTTTCCTTCAAAGGTCTGGCGGAGAAGGATGCCATCTTTGGCATCACCTTTGACCCGAAAGACTGGCGTAGTTGGCGGACGCTTTTCTTCAATGACGGCAAGACCATCAGCGTCAACATGAACGACAGCACGCTGAAGGGTTCGCCGCTGAACGAGCGACTTGCCTACTATAATAAAGAAATCATGGGTTTGCCGAGCAGTTATTATCCAGAATATAAATTTAAGATGACCAAGAAAATGTTTGAGGAGGAACGCGAGTCCCTTCTGCCTGCTGCACTCATCGTGGAAGGTCAAAGAGCATTTGGAGGGAAAGGGTTGCTTAGTATGCTGGAAGAGAAGCCTGCATACGCCGAGCATCCAAAGGTCAAACAATATGAGGATTTCCTGAAGAAAATGGCTACGGCAACAGTCGTCGTAACGACGGGCAGAACCGATAAAGTAAGAGCAACCGAAAAGGAGGCGAAAGATGCTTTCATCGGTCAGCAGTTTACCGACTTCGAGATGGCTGACACGTTGGGAAACGCTCACAAACTGAGCGAATATGTAGGCAACGGGCATTGGCTATTTGTTGACTTTTGGGCATCGTGGTGTGGGCCTTGTCGTGCAGAGATGCCCAATGTGGTGGCGGCATACGAGAAGTTTCACACCAAGGGGCTTGACATTGTTGGTGTTTCGTTGGATGGACAGAAAGAACCTTGGGTGAAAGCCATTGTCAGTTTGAAGATGCCGTGGGTGCATCTCTCCGATTTGAAGGCATGGGAGTCGTTAGTCACGAAGATATATAAGATTAACGCCATCCCTGATAACCTGCTCATCGACCCGCAAGGCAAGATTGTGGCAAGGAATCTCTACGGAGAAGAATTGCACACCAAACTGGCAGAAATCTTTGACGGGGATAAATGAATTCATGATAAATTTATAATGATTATCCGCAATCGTACCACTAAAGTCCCGAAGGGACGAAAGACCACAGGCAGGAGGTGGAGTCCTGTAAGGACGGAACCCCTGCTGATGGGTATCACATCCATTCAAGCCCTGAAGGGGCGATGGACTGCTCCAGCAGAAGGCACACAAACCTGTCCGTCACCCCGTCGGGGTTCCCGTGAGGGTGTCCACTTAGCAGGGGTTCCGTCCTTGCAGGACTCCACCTCCTGCCTGTGGTCTTTCGTCCCTTCGGGACTTTAGTGGTACGATTGCGGAATCATTTAAATTATTTGTAAAACTTAAGACCGATATGAAAAAAAATTTGATTGTAGCCTTGTGTGTTGGTTTGTTGTCGTGTCAGCACACGACACCGAGGCAAGATGTGTTGGAAGTCAATTTCCCTGTGGGCACGGAAGGCTTTGTGGAGGTGACTTTCGGTGCGGAAGGAGAGCGGTGTGACACGTTGCCGATAGTGGATGGACGGCTGTTAATGGAAAAAGACAGTTTGCCAATGACGGTCACATTGAAATTCCTGAAAGAGCGAGATGCCGACGACAAGGTGTGGTTGGCGGTGCAGGGTGAGCATGTCCGATGGGGAAGCATCCCATTGGGGTATGGCCGCACGGTGGTTACGTTCGACTCGCTTTCGTCTATGGTGTCCGTGGGAAGCATTGCTGACGAATATGGTGATTTTGAAGCCAACGATGTCTTTTTCAATGCCCCTCAACACTTTCGGAGTCGAGACTTCTTGAAAGCCCATTCTGAAAGCCTTCAGGCATTGCACCTCTTGTCGAAGGCGTGGGATGCCGACACTTTGCAGATGGCTCTGGATTGTTTCTCCGCATCGTTGCGTAACTCAGACAAGGGGCAGGAATTGCAGCAAATCATCTTGGCTCGCAAAGAGAAGGGTGGGGTGGCAAGGCTTTTCCCCATGTGGGACACGGCTGGGAACGCCTATTCCTTCCAGGAGTGTCTGGATGGGAAGGAGTATATGCTACTGAACCTGTGGGCAAGTTGGTGCGGTCCTTGTCGTGCCGAGATTCCCGAACTAATAGCATATTATGAGGAATGCCATGACCGTGTGGCATTTGTCAGCGTGACCATCGATGAAGACCGAGACGCTTGGCTGAAAGCGGTGGATGAACTGCCGAAATGCACATGGGCGAACCTCTCCACCAAGTTCGATGGCACCTCGGAAGGGCGACCACGTCCCAGCCTCTTCAACAATGGCTTTGTCCCCTTCTTCTACATCCTTGACAGAGACGGGAATACGGTTTACAGTTCGTTGGAATTTGGAGGCGGAAAACCATTGGACGACGCAAAGCGGCGGCTCAACGAACTACTTGCCAAACAAAAATAAAATTTGTATGACTATCCGCAATCGTACCACCAAGACCCTGAAGGGGCCACAGATTACAGGCAGGGGTGCAACCCCTGCTATAAGAAACAAGGAAAACAAACCCCAAAGGGGTGGCAGAGTACTCTGTCGCCCTTTCAGGGCTTGTCCCATACGTCGTCTTAGCAGGGGTTGCACCCCTGCCTGTGGTCTTAACAGCCCTTCGGGCTTTGCTGGTGGTGCGATTGCGAATAATCATTTAATTTTATGATAAATTCATGAATTATTATAGTAAAATTAAAACCTAAAACTAAGATGAAAAAGATTTTATTATTGTTTGCCCTGTTGCTGACGGTGTCCGCACAGGCAAAGGATAGGGTGATAGACCGCCCTGCCTTCAAGTCGTCGAATACATACAGCCTACAACCTGTGAAGGTGGAACTGACGAAGAAAGCGACCATCGTGCATTTCCGTGTGTCCTGTGCCCATTGGCGTGACTGGAGCATGAACGGAGCACGCCTGGAGAGCGGCGGAAAGACCTATGCCTTTCAGCATGGACGGATTATCACCCATGATGGTGCCACGGTGTTGGCAGATGAAGCGTTTGAGATAGGGAGGAAGTACACCGAGAATGCACAGCAGGACTCCCTTATTCTGACCTTCGAGCCGCTGCCCAAGGAGGCAAAGACCTTCGACTACCTGGAAAGTGATAGCGAAGGCCCATGGAAGATTTACGGCATCCGTCTTGACAACCAACTCTATCCCACCATCTTCTCTCCCTACCAGAAACCTGCCGATGACGGAGAACCGTTGAAACCCTTGACGCTGAGGTATGGTGAGGCAACCGCCACCCTCACCCAGCACGGAGGCGGTGCGTTCGACTACTTTGGTGAATTCAGCCGCGACCCCATCACGGGACAATATGAGTGCAAGTCCCAACATAATGACTCTACTACGGCTTATTGCCATCCAGCGTATGTTGCCACACGTCCCATCATCATTCAGGAGGGCATTGATGGTCAGTTTCCGCTCATCCTCATTCCCGGCGAGACCTTCACGCTCGAAGCCGATGTCACTGCCTGTTGGACACTCAAACAAGATTTTGCGGCAGGGAAGCGTTCCTTTCACGACTGCTACCGTTTTGGGGGCACATTGGGCGACCTTAACCAAGTGCTCTTGGAAAACAAATTCTTGCACTACCGCTACATCAGTGGAACCCCCACTTACACCACAGGCGAGGACGTGTCAGCGTGGTGCGATGCCTTGTGGCAGAGCCTTGATACCTTGCGCCGTGGTGTGGTCGAACGTCGTGGCTACACACGTCGCCAGCAGGATTTCCTGCAACTGCTTTTGGAAGACTACTATGTGCGCACCGTGCAAGAACACACGCTCGTTGACGCTCATGCCAGCGACTTGATTCTCTTCCGTGATGGCCGCTCTTACTACCTGCCCCCCATGGCCGCCCGTTTGCCCTATCTCGAAGCCAACGGACTCGACCATGGCGAGGTGTACGAGTGGCTGAAAGGATTTGCCGAGGCACAGGAAATAGGCAAGAAGATGAAAGCCGCCGAGGTGCAGCCCGACAGCGTGATTCTTGCTGTCCATCCTTACTTCCAGCCCGTCCTCCGTGCGTTCAACGACAGCACCCGAGTCCTCGTGGAGCGTCTGCGTCGGGAGGCAAAAGACCGCATGATGCCCACGCCCGACGTGCCTGCCGACCAACTGCTGCCGTCGATTGTGGCTCAACATCCGGGCAAGGCTGTCTTCTTCGACTTTTGGGCGACGTGGTGCGGTCCCTGTAAGCAAGGCATCAAGGCGATGGAGCCGCTGAAGGAAACCTTGCAGGGCAGCGACATTGTCTTCATCTATCTCACCGACGAGTCCAGTCCCCTCAACCAATGGAGCGAGCAGGTCTTGAAGATTCCTGGTCTCCACTATCGCGTCCCCTCCTCTCTTTGGAGCCACATCCCCGGTCTTGGTGCCATTCCGCAGTATTACCTCTACGACCGACAGGGCAAACGAGTGTGGGAACAAACAGGTTTTGGCGACGACTCGCTGGAAGAAATCAAACGTGAAATCCAGAAAACCTTAGACTCACAAAAATAATTTATGAAAAATTCATGGGTAATTGGCTACGCCGAGCTAAAGGTTCATGATAATTTATGTTCAAAAATAAAAACACGAATTACCATGAATTAGCCATGAATTTTTCATGAATTAAAGGGTAGATAATCATTAAAAAATGATGTAACATGAAAAAGATTTGGACAATTTTGTGTGTCCTCGTGTCGGCGATGACCACACAGGCACAAAACCGAGTGATTGTGAACCCCTACTATGAAGAAGCGGAGGGTTCCATGGACCACCTTGTCAAAGTGGAGTTGACCGACACGGCAACAATCCTGCACATCAATGTGCACTGCAACTTTGGTGGCTGGGTGGGAACCAACAACTTGATTGAGGCGAACGGCAAGCGGTATGCCCTCAAGAGCGGTCGCCGCATCCCCACGATGGATGGCAAGGAACTGAAAGAGGACGTCGAACTCCCTGCGGTCAACAAGGCTGGCGAGAAGACGGGCGTTTGGCTCATCAAAGGTGGCGAAGAGCCATTTGTGGAGGGAAAGCCCTACAGGAACACCAGTCAGAAGGATTCGCTCATCCTCCATTTCGAGCCGCTTCCTGCCGATGTGACCGTATTTGACGTTGGCAACAGTATCCGCAACGTCAGCCTTGTCAAGACCAAAAAGGAGGAACCCATTGCCGATTCCCACCTCCTCGTCATGCCCGACGCAACGCCCGAGCAGTTCATGGATGCCATTGCCGCCCAGTTTCCTGGCAAGGTGGTCTTCATCGACCTCTGGGCGACGTGGTGTGTCCCTTGCAAACTGGGCATCGTCAAGATGAGACCCGTGAAAGAGGAACTGAAAGGCAAGGATGTGGTCTTCGTCTATCTGACCAACGAGTCCAGCCCCGAAGCCGAATGGCGGCAGAGCATCAACCCCATGACGGGCTATCACCTGCGGATGTCCTCCAGTTTCTGGAACAAACTGCCCAACATCGTTGCTTTCTCTGGCATCCCCCAATACTTCCTCTATGACCGGCAGGGCAAGCAAGTCCTCCATCAAATCGGTTATGCCGATGGAGCAGAGCAGCACTTCAAGGAGGAAATCCTGAAAGCCTTGGAGCCTTAGCCGCTTTTCCTCAGTACCTCATTTTCGGTGTGCTGGATACCTCTCAAGTGGTCTGAGTCACACCGCCCAAGTGGTGTGACTCAGACCGCCGAGGCGGTGTGACTCAGACCACTTTTGAGGCTCTTAGCATGAAAAAAAAGAGGAAAAAGGGGCAGGGGGTTAGCGTTTTCTCGTTCCGAGGGGTATTCCCATAAAAGACATGATGGAAAAGATGGATATTCAACGGCTGTTTCGGCAGCACTATGCCAAGATGTTGAGGGTGGCACGCACCCTCCTCTTCGACGAGCAGGAGAGCAAGGATGTGGTCAGCGACATCTTTGTGGGGCTGCTTCGTGGGCAGACGGTGCTGCTGGAGGGCATGGAAGAGGGCTACTTGCTGACGAGTGTCCGCAACCAGTGCCTGAAACGGCTGCGTCATGAGGAGACGAAACGGCGGATGGAAGCGTGGGTTGCTGCGGAAGCGATGCCTCCGACGCTGTATGAGGATGAACGGTTGACGGACATCGAAGAGTGGGTCGCCACCCGTCTTTCGGCACAGGAACAACGCATCTTTCACCTCCGTTTCACCGTCGGATGCAGTTACGAAGAGATTGCTGCCTCGGAGGGCATCAGTCGTGTGGCTGTGTGGAAACATCTTTCTCATGCCTTAACCCTCATTAGAAACCATTTTAAACAGTAAGGACTATGCAAACGATGGACAAACAACGCTGCTTCGACATGCAGGAACACCCCGAGAAGTACACCGACGCCGAACTGGAGGCGATGATGGACGACATCGACCACGTGCCCGATGTGGAGCGGGCTTGGCAGGAGGTGATGGGAAGGGAGAAAGGAAAAGTGAAAAGTGAAAAATTGGCTACCACACGTGCTCGCGAGCGGTGGGTGGGTAAGGTGGCGGCGGTGTTCGTTGGCGTTCTCTTTGTCTCGGGCATTGCCTTTGCCGCCCTCCACTTTGTGAATCGCTCGCAAGGCGACGCTGCTTCTCGCCCCTCACTCTCCAGGGGGCAAAGGGCAACTGCCGAAGGTCAATTGCCGCCATCTCCTGTCTATTTCGACAATCTGCCGCTTGACAGCATCCTCTCCGTCGTGTCCGCTCATTATCAGAAGGTGGTGACGTTTCGCGACGAGGCACCACGCCACATGAAGTTGATGATGACGTGGCAGACAGATGCACCGCTTGCCGACTTCATCGACCGGCTGAATGCCTTCGATGGGTTGAGCCTTCGCGTGGAGAATGATACGATTTTTGTGATGCAGACGGAAGGAGAGGAGGAAAAGAGATGAGGCGATTGTTTTTGATGCTGTTGCTGATGGTGGCAATGGGCGGGCAGGGGCAAACCCTGACCCGCGAATGGGTGGATGTGCCGCTGCTGGAGGCTTTGCAGGCGATTGGCCGTGAGCAATCGGAATACACCATCGACATTCTCTCCGACAGTTTGGGTGATTTGCGTACGTCGGCCAAGGTGAAGAACCGCTCCGTGCCCGATGCCGTCAAACTCATCTGCAAGGGGCTGCCTGTGCGGGTGAAGCGGCAGGGCAGGAACATCTTTGTCCAGTATCGGCCGGAGAAGGATTTCACGGACAGAACCATCCATCTTTCGGGCGCGGTGTTGGATGAGTTCCTGAAGATGCCGCTGCCCAAGGCGAAAATCTCCGTGTTGAGGGCAGACAGTTCGGTGGTGGTGGATTCTGCCGACATGGTGAACTTCATCCAGGGCAGCACAGGGAAACTGGTGATGTCGCAGTTCGGGGCAGAGGTGAAAGCGACCGAGAAGACTTATTGGGTTCGTGCCCAACTGGACGGCTACGGCGATGTGTGGCAACGGGTAGACATCACCGACCCCTCGCGGGAAAATGTGGAGGTGCCTGCCCTGAAAATGCGAAAGGTGCCGAGCCGAATGCTGCGTGAGGTGACCGTGACTGCCACCAAAATCAAGATGTTCTATCGGGGCGACACGCTCATCTACGATGCCACCGCCTTCCAACTGCCCGAAGGCTCGATGCTCGACGACCTCATCCGTCAGTTGCCGGGCGTGGAGATGAACGAGAAGGGCGAGATCTTTGTGAATGGCCGGAAGGTGGACGAACTGCTCTTAGGCTCGCGTACGTTCTTCGGCGGCAACAAGAAGGTGCTGATGGAGAATCTGCCGTACTATACGGTGAAGCACCTGAAGGCGTATGAGAAGCAGACGGAACGAAGCGAGGCACTGGACTATGATGTGGAACCACGCCGTTATGTGATGGATGTGATTCTGAAAGATGAGTATAGCCAAGGATATATCGCCAATGTGGAGGTGGCAGGAGGAACAGAAGAGCGATGGTTGGGGCGTGGTTTCCTGCTGGGCTTTACCGACCGCTTGCGTCTCACGCTGTTGGCGAACGCAAACAATGTGAACGAGAGTCGCCACGTAGGGCAGACAGGGCAATGGAGTCCTGCCCGTGCCCCCAAGTCGTTGCTCACCACCCGTAGTGTGGCAGGAGAAATCAACTACCAATCGGTGGGCGACAAACTGAAGGAGACGCTGCGGACGGAATACACCTCCACCACCGACGAGCAGACGATGAACCAACGGCGTGAGCAGTTTCTGGAGGGATTGGCTCCGACCTCCCTCACGGAGTCATTCAATCGTGCGGGCAACAAGAAATGGACGGTGCATAATACGTTCTCCCTGACCAAGCCGATGTATCTCCGCACCGAAGCCCACTTTGACTATGCCAAGCGTAATGGCTCCTCCCATTCCGCCTTCGACGAATGGAGCGACAGCCTGACCATATCGCAACGCACCATCGGCATGAGCGAGGGCAAGGCATGGGCAGCCTATCTGGAGGCAACGGGCACTTTCAACATCAACAAGCAGAAGGAACAACACCTCTCCTTCTATGCCAAAGTGGAGCACGACAACGACGAGAGCCGCCAAGCCCAACGCTACACCCAAACCACCCAGTCCTTCTCCAGCGGCATCCAGCCCCTCTCCAGCGACACCCAGCCCCTGCGCTCAGCGGTTCAGCCGCTGAGTCAAACCCAATACAACACCCACGACTTCTTTCGCCGCACCACCTGGGCTACCGGCAACATCGGCTACAACCTCCATTTCCCCAAGAACGTCAACCTCCTCTTCACCGATTGGCTCGACATCAGCAGCGAGCACACCCGCGACTATCTCTACCATCCCGAAAGGCCACGAGTAGGCGACGAAACGTCGGAAATATCGCTCCTGCTCCCCTCTCAGATAGATGCCTTGACCGCCATCACCGACCCCGGCAACTCCTACGAGAGCCGTCGGCATGATTGGACGAACAACCTGAACATCCGTCTGATGAAGACTGCTTCTATCATGCATTCCAACATCCACTGGAAGATGGATTATGAGCGATGGTGCCTGTACATTTACACACCGCTGCATCATGACGAACTGCACTATCAGCGTGGAGTGCTCGACACGTTGGCTCATCAGACAAAGTTCCTGCCGAGTTTTTCTTTCTATTACAAGAATTACTGGAAAGGAGCACGGCGCTATATTTTTTCTAACCTCGATTTTAATCAAGAAAGGCCACTCCTGCTCGACCGCATCACCTTCCGCGATGACAGCCAGCCGCTCATCGTCAAACTGGGCAATCCCAACCTGAAAGGAAAGGAATACACGAAGTTCAATATAGAATACTACGACAATGCAGGACGCAATCAAGGAATGTGTTACCTGTCTGCCTCCTTCAACTATCACTTCCGCGATGTGGCTCAGTCACTCACCTACAATCCCACCAACGGCGTTTACACCTACAAACCCATGAACGTCAGCGGTGTTTGGGGTGCCCTCACCAACTTCAGCATCGACCGAAACATTGGCGAGAAACGCTACTGGTCGTGGCACGCAAACGCCCATGCCCTTTGGGACCACGCTAAAGACCACGCCATGCTGACGGGCGAGACGGAGAGCCATGTGAACACCGTCAACACCCTCGGACTCAAAGGTGGTGCCCACATCAAATACAACAAGAATGCTTTCAACATCCGTGCCACAGGGCAAATCAATTGGCGGCACTCCGTAGGCAAGATGTTGGACTTTGAAACCCTCAATGCCTTCGACTTCGAGTATGGCATCGAAACGTCCTACACCTTGCCACACCTCAAAACCTCCCTTGCTGCCGATGCCACCATGTTCAGCCGCCGAGGGTATGGCAGCAGCAACCTTAACACGGACGACTTCATCGTCAACGCCTCCGTCAGCCAACCCCTGCTGAAAGGCAAACTCATCGCTCGCCTCGAAGCCTTTGACCTGCTGCATCAGTTGTCGAACACCGAGTATATGGTGAATGCCCAAGGTCGCACCGTCACTTGGTACCGCTCTTTGCCTCACTACGTGATGCTGCACTTGGTGTATCACTGGAACAAGAATCCGAAGAAGTAATCCTCTCACTCAATCCCTTCACCTAACGCGTTATAATGAAAGATAGTTAAACAAGTGTACACATCCCCGCACTGTCAGCGATGATCGTGCGGGGACTTTTTTAGATAACCGAGCATTCCTTTCTGCCTGTTTTGAGCACGATTTTATGCTACTTTGTTGATTTTTTCTCTGAAAATGTGGAATTTATAAGAAAAAGTAGTAATTTTGCGATAGAATGTGAACATGCTGGAACGTGCGTTGAGGTGTTCAAGGGTTTGGACACGTTTAGTAAAGGACTGCTAACTACTCACTTTATGAAGCGAAATATTTTTCTTGCTGCATGGTTGTTTGTTCTTGTGCCTATGTTGGTGCAGGCACAGGAACGGATAGTGCCGATGCCGAACCTCCGTCAGTTGGAGTCGGCACATGTCAGAGTGCTGTTTCAGGACAGCGAAGGCTATATGTGGTACGGCATGAAGTCCGATGGGCTTTATCGCGACGACGGCTACAGCCTCACGTCGTTCAGGGCTGATTTTCTGCATCCCGACTGGCTGATGAACAACAACGTCACCGCCATCTGCGAGGACAGCCGCAACCGTCTGTGGGTAGGTACGAAGCGAGGGCTTTACATCCTCGATAAGCATGACTACAGCATTCGTCCTACGGGTGACCAGAAATTGCAGATATGGACGTTCGACGCCTTGAAGGCGGGTGAAGGCGATTCGGTCTTAGCGTATGCCAACAAGCATTTACTCGTCTATGATGGGGAAGGAAAATGCCTTAGCCAGACGCCTGTGGAGAAGAATCCGCTCGTGACGCAAGACCGAAGGAAACTGACCGACCTGCGGGGCAACTTCTGGCAGATTGACGACGACGGCATTCCTTCGGTGACGATACGTCCATCGGTCATGCTCACCCAGGTGGCACTTGACACGCTGCCCCTGCGTTGTATGCTTCCACCCTCTATGTCTGGCTTGCCCTCCGAGCATAAGGTACATGCGGTGTGGAAGACTGACGACGGCACTCGCTGGACAGGCACCAGCGACGGCTTGTGGATGGTGCGTCCCGACAGTGGCGATGGAGAATGTGAGCAGGTGGGGCCTAATTTTGGTGTCGTCAACACGCTCTCGCTCGGTAAGGATGGCACCGTTTACATGAACACGGAGTGGCAGGGTCTCGTCAGTTACAAAGACGAGTTGATTACTCGCCTCGACACGACCATCCGCAATGCCTCGGGACTGTTTCTCGATAAGAATAACCTCTGGATATGCACCACGTCGGGAAGGCTGCTGCTCTACGACGTGACGAAGAAGACACTGGACGACTTGTCGGCGAAGTGTTATCTGCATGGCGATATACCGCTTGGCATTGCGGTGCTCAAGGGCAACGTGTGGGTGCTTTTCAATCAGCGTATTCTCATCTATTCGCCCTCCAAGAAGTCGATGCGATACATCTATCCTTCCGACCTCGACCCGCAGCCGGCGTTCTTCCGGGCGATTTACACCGATGGTGTTGGCCGCATCTTTTTGGAGTGTGAGAAGGATTACTTCGAGGTTCAGATGAAGCAGCCCTCGAAGCAGGAGAAGGGGGAGAAAATCGCCCTTGCCGCCTATCAGACCATTCACGGAACGCGTTGCCCGGGCATGGATACACACCAGTTGAATCTGACGGCAGACGAGCGTGTGGTACACCTTTTCTTCACCACGTTTGACCATCTGGGCAAACAGCATGTCCGCTTCGCTTTCCGTCGTGATGGTGAGTCGGAGTGGAACTATCTGGAGATGGGACAGAACGATGTCCGCATCACTAAACTCTCCAAGGGCAAACATACGATTGAAGTGATGGCCACCAACGCCAATGGGCAGTGGGGCAAGGACGTGTTCACGATGACGATTCAGTGTGAACCTTATTGGTGGGAGACGGTTGGGGCATACATCGCCTATGTCTTGCTGGCAGTGCTGCTGTTGTCGTTCAGTTTCTGGCTGGGCAGGAAGATGAAACTCAGTTGACCTTCTGGTTGCGTAGTGCGGTTGCTGTAGGCATACTGGTTCTTGCGTAGGTATTGGCTGGCGATGGCAAGGAGATGGTTGAATCGCTCGATGCGTTCAGGCTTCATCCTGCCTTGTGCAAGGCGTTTCTTCTGATATTTAATCCAATTGAGCATTTGATGCTCCTCCAGGCGATGCTTGGAGGGGCGTCTTTTTTGTTCTGTCATGAAGTCCAGAATGTCGAGGTAGTTGAGTTCCCAAAGGTCGTCGTGAGTCATAGGCGTTCGTTCTTGAAGTGTGTGATGAAATAGCCGAGGATGAGCAGCGGAATGTAGCAGAGCAGGGTGGTGAGGGCGTTAGGGTGCCACTCGATGGATGCATAGGGAAGGGTTGCAATCGTGTGGGTGATGCTGTTCATGGTGTCGGCTGTCCAGTTGAGCAGGTCGGTGAGGATGGAGTTGATGGGGTCGCACCAAAAGAAAAGCCACCAAAGGAGGCTGCCGTACATGACCAGATGGACGAACAGGAAGATGGCGAGATTGCTGACGAGAGAAAGGAGGGGTAGGCAGCCGAAGTGATGGGCAACGAGGGGTGCCGTGAAGAGGCTGCAAAGGAGGGTGATGACGAGGATGCCCCACAGGAGTCGTAGGATGAAATGAGAGGGCATGTAGCGTCTCAGCAAAGGGCTGCCGTAAAGGGCGATGCAGCCGACCGAAACGAAGGAGAGTTGGAATCCGATGTTTTGCAGGTAGAAGGGGTTGACGCAAAGCATGATGAAGAAGGTGAGGGTGCAGGAGTCGATGGACAAAGGCTTCTGAGAGAAAGATTGGCAGAGCAGCAAGATGGTGAACATGAGGGTGGCACGGACGAGCGAGGGCGACATGCCCGTGATGAGGGCATAACTCCACAGGGCGATGATGACCAGCAGATTGCTCACCCATCGCCATCGCAAGGGAAAAAGCCGATGGAGGAAGAGGACGTGCAGCATCAGCACGATGATGCCGACGTGGAAACCCGAAAGTGCCAGCACATGGCTGACTCCCGAGGTGGCGTAGGCTTGCCGAGTGGTGGGGGAGAGGTCGGCTTTCCGTCCGAGGGTCATGGCCTCGACAATGCTGCCTGCCTCGCCGTTGATGCCTCGGTCGTCGTAGATTCGGTGCATCTTCTCTTGAATGCTTTTGGCTTGCTGAAGCAGCGAAGGCTTGCCTTGTCGGGGACGCACCGTCCATTGCCCACGAGGTGCATAGCAGGTGGCACAGATGCCATTGCTGAACAGGTAGTTGTAGAAAGGCCGAAAGGTCTCATCCTCTGTTTGGTCGGTGGGGTTCAGATGGATGACATGGGCAAGGATGGTGTCGCCGGGAGAAAGACCAAGCCCCTTCCTTGCCTCCATCTCGGGGGTGGTCGGGGAGCCTATGTACAATAGAATATGTGTACCATTCTCTTGCGCTAAGTTGAGTGCCCACGAGCGTGCTTTCTCGACAGGCATTTCTGTCAGGATGCCCTTGCAGAAGGTGGAGTCTTGAGGGATGCCTTGTGTGATGCTGTGATGCTTTCCTGTGTAGAGCGTCATGCCGACGAGGAAAGCGAAAATCATGGCGACCACACCAAACTTGTAGTCTTTGTAGGTGCCCTCCTGTTGGGGAATGAGGAAAAAGAGGAGGGCGAGGACGGCACAGCAAAGGATGAAGAGCACCGTCCTGTCCATGTGGCAGATAAACAGATTCGCCCCGACCATTCCCAAGGTGAAGGGAATGACGAGGCGAATCAAGGGATTGTTCTGCCAGTTCATGCTAACTTTTTCAGTTCCTTGATGCGTTCTTCTGGGTTGGGTGCTCCAAACACATAACTGCCAGCCACGAGCACATCGACTCCTGCCTGCACAAGTCGGCGTCCTGTCTCGCCGTTCACGCCGCCGTCCACTTCGATGAGGGCGTGGCTACCCGTCTGCTGAATGAGGGTTTTGAGCCGGCGAACTTTCTCGATGGAGTGTTCGATGAACTTCTGACCTCCGAAACCCGGATTGACCGTCATGAGCAGCACCATATCCACATCCTGAATGATGTCTTCCAGCACATTGACAGGCGTGTGTGGATTGAGTGTCACACCTGCCTTCATGCCAGCGGCGTGGATTTGCTGGATGGTGCGGTGCAGATGGGGACACGCCTCATAGTGTACGTTCATCATGTAGGCTCCGAGGGCTTTCACCTGTTCGGTGAACTTGCCCGGGTCAACAATCATCAGATGCACGTCGAGCGGCTTCTGGCAAATCTTGCTGACGGCTTCGAGCACAGGGAATCCGAAACTGATGTTGGGCACGAACACGCCGTCCATCACATCGAGGTGGAGCCAGTCGGCCTCACTGCGGTTAATCATGTCAATGTCCTTGCTCAAGTTGGCAAAGTTGGCGGCAAGGAGGGAAGGGGAAACTTTTGTCATTTTTCACTTTTACTTTTTCACTTTAACGTGAAGTTTGTTTGTCCTATCATCTGGCTATCGCAGAAGATGAAGATTCGGTAGGTGCCCGCTTCGAGAAACTCGGCAACGTCGCTGTACATCGTCATCTTTTGTTCTTCGCCCGTATAGTCGATGTATTTCTTTTCTGTGTATTCGAGCGAGGTGTCTTCGTAGGTGAACGTGCCTTTCTTGCCCATCACCGAGTTGTCGGGCTTGAGGATGCGGGCATACACGATGCGTTGTCCGTTCTGGGCGGTCACGTTCTTCACGATGGTGAAGCCAAAGGCGAGCCGCTTCACGTCTTTCACCTTCTGCGTGTCCTTGCCCTTCTTGTTTTTTGGCGTGACCCAGAATCCCGTGGCATCCAACTGGGCGGCGATGTTCACTTTGTCCTTCAGTTCGTTGCGCTCGGTGGAGAGGTGGGTGATTTGGGTGTTCTGTTCCGCCATCTGGGTCTTGATTTGGGTGTTCTCCTCGCTGAGCGACTGGTTCAGTCGATTGAGCGAATCGACCTGCACGATGTAACTTTTCAGCACCTCTCTCAGCGAGGCGATTTCCGCTTTCAGGCGTTTGATTTCAGCCGCATCCGTCGCTTTCGTGCGTTCCAGTTCTTCCAGCAGTTGTTGCGTCTTCCTGCGTTCCTCCTCAATCTGGGCGATGAGGCTGTCGTTCTTGATGGTGCTTTGCAGTTGCTCATACTGCAAGTCAAACTCCCTGTACTGATTCTCCATCTCCTGCTTCTCCAGTTCTGCCAGTTCCTTCAGTTCCTCGTTCTCCTGCATCAAGGGCTTGGCGTACAGTTGGTGATAGATGAGCACAGCCGCAGCAATCGCCACCAGTGCCACCACCACACCCGCGGCAATCATGCCTATGTTGTTTTTCTTCTGTTGTTTTTCAGTTTGTTCTTCCATGTCAGTGACGATATCTTAGTGCAAAGATACAACATTTATTTTCTGTAATCGACTTTTTTCCCTCTTTTTTGTGTTTACAGGGAGAAAAAGGCCTATGTTGGCCCTGCGGAAATCCTGTAATTTCATCTGTTCAGACGGAAACGCTCCCCTCGGAGGAAAAGAGGACAACCTTTGTGCTGATGGCTGCATCGAGGTCGCCTTTTTTGTCGGGAGCAGTTGTGGGGTTTTGCGAGACGCTCGTGTCCCCTAAAGTGGTCTGAGTCACACCACCTCGGCGGTCTGAGTCACACCGCTTCGGTGGTCTGACTCAGACCACTTTTGAGGTTATTGGGGCATCGTTTTTGCCCCTTCCCCGTTAGGTTTGTGCATCCGCCGAAATCACGCCCTTTCCGTCTGCCTAACCTGGCTTGATGGCCTTCTCTTTCATGTCGAGGGGGCGTTATGGTTGAAAAATATGTTAAAAGACGAAAATAGTTTTGTAACTATAAAAATAGTTTCTATCTTTGCATCATCAAACCAATCAAAGACTTTAACTATGGCAAGAAAAGCAGAAACAACAGAAAGCGGAATGCGGGAGTTGACCCGTGCCGAACTGCAAGTGATGCAGATTCTCTGGGATAAGGAACAGGCAATGACCCGCGAGGTGCTGGAGGCAATGCCCGAGCCGAAACCGGCGTTCAACACGGTCAGCACCGTCATTCGGGTGCTGGAGACGAAAGGCTTTGTGAGTCACAAGGCGTTCGGCACCACCTATTTGTATTTCCCTGTGGTGCAGAGAGGGGAGTACACATCGCGATTCATGAACAATGTGATGCAGAACTTTTTCGGTGGTTCCCGCTCGGCGTTCATCTCGTTCTTTGTTCAGCAGGAACAGATGACGGAGGAGGAGATGGAGGAACTGCACGCGTTGATGAAGAAGGTGGAGGCGCGGAAGACAGGTATGTAACTATTGGATATTTTTTTCAACAACGAATTTTACGAATGAAACGAATTTTTTTATTGGAATGCCGCAAGCAGCGACGAATTGAATCGAATATCCGTCGCAAGCGACGGGGCTACCGCCTTGCAAACAAGCAGTTCCCTCTCTGCAGGCAGAGAGCCGCCAAGGCTCTCATTCGCAAAAATTCGTTGTCGCTTGCGACATTTGATTTTTTATAATTGGCTACGCCGATTAAAAAAATTCGTTTCATTCGTCAAATTCGTTGTTCAAAAAACTCCCGAAATGTTCATAAATATGACAGATTTTCTCATCTATGATTTGAAAGTGGCGCTGTTGGTCACGGTGTTCTATGCGTTCTATCGGGTGCTGGTGAGTCACGACACGTGGCATCGGATGAATCGTGCCGTGCTGTTGGGGTCGGCGGTGCTGTCGTTTGTGCTGCCGCTGTGCATCATCACCACCCATGTAGTGGAGACGGTGGAGCCACTTCCCGCTTTGCCGCCAGCCTTGCCGTCGGTGGGGGAGGTGAAAGAAGCGGTGGCTCGACAGGAGCATGATGCCGCATGGTGGATGCAACAGTTGTCGGGCATTGCCTCGTGGGTGGTGCTGCTCGGCATGGGGGTGATGCTCGTCCGTGCCGTGGTGGATGAAGTGCGCCTCATTCGCTTTGTCAGTCGGTTGGAGAAGCACCGCGAGGAGGACGGCACCCTTGTGGCAGTGAGCGATGAGGAAGTGCGACCTTTCTCGTGGATGAACACCATGGTGCTTTCTCGCAAGGACTACGAAACGCATGATGCCACGCTCTTTGCCCACGAGAAAGCACATATCCGTTTCCGCCATTCTCTCGATTTGCTCCTCATGGAGGGGCTACTGATTCTGCAATGGTTCAACCCTGTCATGTGGCTGTTACGCAATGAATTGCGGGCGGTGCATGAGTATGAAGCGGATGAGGCGGTGCTCTCGTCGGGCTTGGAGGCTCAGCAGTATTTGTCGTTGTTGATGCAGAAGGCGACGGTGACGGGTGGCTTCGTGTTGGCAAACACGCTGAGCAGCAAGCAGGGATTGCTGCAACGCTTCCGCATGTTGGCTCGTCCGCGTTCCAGCCGCTGGGTATGGATGAAGGTGCTCTATGTGGTGCCCATCGTGGCGGCGACGCTCTATGCCTCGGCACGGACGGTAGTGGATTATCAGTACGCCATCCCCAAAAAGACCGATGCCGACTCCACGCTCATCGTGCTGAACGGCAGGAGGTTGTCGCCGCAGCGGATTGAGGAGATTCCGGTGGACAGCATCAAGACGGTGGACGTGATTAAGAATAAGCAATTACTGCATGAACTCTATGAAGACAGCAGCCTGACCGCCGCCGTGCTCATCAGTACGGAGGCAGAGGAACCACAGGAAGAGGACGATGAGGGTGTGGTTTTCTATGAGACGGAAGAGCCCGCCGAGTTTGTGGGTGGAGAAGAGGCGAAGATGCGGTATCTCTCACGCCATTTCCGCTATCCGAAAGATGCGGTGGAGTATGGCATGAAGGGCAATGTGACGGTCTCGTTCATTGTGCAGAAAGACGGCTCCATCACCGATGTGAAGGCGTTTGAAGTGTCGCAGACAGATAATGATGCCGATGTGATGGTCAGAACCTACGGAGAAAAGCCAACTCCTTCGCAGATGGCTGAAGACCTGCCGGACGCATTGCACTCGCTGATGGCATCGGCAGAAGAAACCATCAGGGGAATGCCGCAGTGGAAACCTGCCCGACAACGGGGTAGGGCAGTACGGTCACGCCAAGTGCTCACCGTGAAGTACGAACTGGAGTAATCAATTGTCGTTTTATTGAAAATCAAAGGATTGCAAGTGACGAACGTTGCTTGTACAGCCCTTACTATACCCTAAAACCAAGCATTTATGAGACCTATTTTGACCCTTCTTTCAGTTGTCGTGAGCCTTTCGGCAATGGCACAGACAACCATTAGTGGCACCGTCACCAACTTGCAGCACCAGCCTGTGGGGGATGTGATTGTGCGAGTGACGGATGAAAAGCAGACGTTGGCATTCTCTACGACGAATGCCCAAGGGGCGTATCGCCTCATGGTGAAGGACACACCGAAAGGGGAGACGTTGATTCGCTTCTCCCACATCAGTTATGAGGTGGAGGAAGTGAAGGTTGCTCTGGATGGGAAGCCGCAGGTGAAGGACATGCTGCTGGTGCCAAAGACCATTGCCTTGAAAGAGGTGAAGGTACGTGCCACGCCGCTCACCCAGATGGGCGACACGCTCAACCACAACCTTGCCTCGTTTCTGGGCAAAGGGGATGTGTCGCTCGAAGATGGCTTGAAGCGGTTGCCCGGGGTGGAGGTGGCGAAGAGCGGTGCCATCTCCTACATGGGCAAGCCCATCTCGGCATTCAACATCGAAGGCTTGAATCTGTTGGGTGGAAAGTATAACCTTGCCACTCGCAACATCCCTGCCGACTACGTCACACAGGTGCAGGTCATTCGTAACTATCATGAGCGGAAGGTTGATGAAGACAAGCCGAGCGATGCCGTAGCAATGAACATCAAGTTGGCAAAGAAGGCGAAGATGAAGCCCTTCGGACAGGAAGAGGCAGGCTTCACTCCCATCCCTTCTTCATCAGGTGAGGGGCATGACCATTGGCAAGCCATCTTGGGTTTGACGGGTATGCTCTTTACGGAAGGCTTTCAAACGATTTGTTCGGGCAAGTTGGGCAATTACAAGGACTATGCCAACAGCGACTTGACCGACCACTTTGGTGGTTCTGGCATTTCCACCCGTGCCACTTCGCTCTTCGGAGGCTTTGACGGTGGTCGTCCTCCGCAGGGCGAATACCTCTATCAGCGAAACGCGATGGGGACGGTGAACGGGATACAAAAACTCGATTCCATCAGCACCTTTCGTGTCAATGCCGATTACAGTTATCATCGGGCAACCCACGACATTGCGACGGCAACGACCTATCTGGCGGAAGGCGACCAGCATGTGATGGTCAGCGAACAGACTTCTCCTCTTTCGTCCTATCATTTGCCTTCCCTCCAGGTGAACTATCGGAGCAATGCCCGTCAGCAGTATGTGTGGGACATGCTGACAATGAAGGCAAAGTTTGAGCACAACGAGGGCGATGTACATTATAATAATGTGTGGGCAGAGCAGCGGAGGAAGACGACTTCGCTGGAGGTGGCGAACTCGCTGAACTTTTCTCGTCGGGTAGGCGGACATACTGTCCATTTCAACTCCGACGTGCATTTTCTGCGTACCCCTTTCCTCTGCCTCTCTTTCGCTGACAGCGGCGAGGAATGGAGCCAAACGGCACAATCGACCTCGCTGACCACCGAGCACCGCACTTCCTTCGACCTCCATCTCACCAAGAAGTTCACCCTCAACCTCCCCGTCTCCCTCGTCGCCAACTATGACTTCATCGAGACCGTCCTGTGTGCTGCGATTCCGTCGCAGCAAAGCCAACAGCAGCAACAAAGCCACCAACAGCAAAGCCACCAGCAGCAAAATGCACACAACCGCCTCCAAGGCACCACCTTCATCCCCTCCTTCTCCCCTGGCTTCGAATGGCGAAACGCCAGCCGTCGCCTTTACACCCTCCTGTCCTTTCCCTTCTCTTTCCGTCTGATGCACTACGGCTCTACCTCTCTCTCCAAGTTCTACCTCAATCCCAGTGCATCCCTCAGTTACACCTTCTCGGCTAACAGCAAACTCTCCGCCTCCTCTTCCCTCCGTTACGGCACAGGCGATATGCTTGACCTGCTCACGGCTCCGATGCAGACTTCTTATCGTTCCACACGCACCGCTTCTGGTGTGATTGGCGAGTCACGCAACTGGGCTTCATCTGTAGATTGGAAACTGCAAGTGCCCCTGCACTATTTCACCCTCAACCTCGGGGCTTCCCACAGCGAGGGCAAACGGAACACCCTCACCTCCCAGTCCGTCAGCGGCATCGACGTCAGCACCTCGTCGCTCTTTTGCGACACCCACTCACGCAGCACCTCCTTCTCCCTTTCTTCCTCCAAGAACATCCCGTCGCTCTTTGCCAAGTTCGGCATCAAGGGGAACTACTCTTTTGGCGACGGAGAGCAGGCTGTGGACGGCAACGTGATTCAAAACCACCATCGGGGCTGTTCGCTCAGCGGTCATGTGGGCATCACCCCCGTCTCGTGGTTAGAAATGGATGTGGACATCAGCCACGACTGGCAGCATTCGTCCTACGAAGCCACCCGCAACACCCTCACGTCCCTCACTCACAGCGGCTCCCTTCATGTCTTCCCCATCTCTTCACTTGACATTTCCGTCAACTACGATCATGTGCGTCGTCAAATCACCACAGACCGATACAAGCACATGAGCCTCTTCAATGCTTCGGCACAATATAAACTCAAACGCCTCATCCTCCGCCTCGAACTCGACAACCTGCTCAATCAGCGACACTACGCCTACACGGTCTTCGATGGCATCAACACTTACAGTTACGACTACGGTCTTTGTGGTCGCACCACCTTTATCAAAGCAACATTCAAACTCTAAAAACATAGAAATCAAATGAAGAAACTAAACATTATCCTTGCCTTTCTGCTGACGGTGTCAGCACAGGCACAACCGCAGGAGAAAGACACACTCGCCGTGTCTGACTTCATCGCCACGTACATCTATCAATGCCACACGCAAGATGCCGACGGAAAGGACGTGACCGACTCCATTCAGTTAAGTCTGCAAGTTTCTGGCAACCTGTGGAAATGCTCTCCTGATGATAAAAGCGAAGGTGTGATTGCCAATGACCAAGCGTATCAAGAGGCATTGATGCACGTGCCGACCCTCTGGATGGGCTATCCCGAAGGGTGCATCACCAGCCACGAAACGCTCTTTCCGTACATCTATGAGACACAGGAAGTTCGGCAACCCATCTCTTGGGATATTGCCAGTACGGACACGCTGACCATCGAAGGCTATCTCTGCCATCGTGCCACAGCCACCTACAAGGGTAAGGTGTGGGTAGCATGGTACACCGAGGACATCCCTTCGTCGGCAGGGCCGTGGAAATTGGGCGGCTTGCCAGGCTTGATTCTCCGAGCCGAAGACCGCGAGGGCATTCACTCCTTTACGCTCAACGGACTTCTGCAGGAACAGCAACCCATTGTCTTTCAGCACTATCGCAGTGCCCTCGCTTTCAATCAAGGGACATTCACTCGTCAACGCTTCGACTTTCAGAAGATGGAGCACGGCAAGTTTTTGAAGTTCAAGAAAAAGATTTTTGGCAACAAACTCTATCCGCAGCATCCCAACTTCTATGCACCCAATGCACTGGGTACCTTTGGCTCAGTAGAACACTGGCAGGGGACAGGAGGCCGCACCATTCAGCGTGCGAATGGCGTTGTCATGCTTGACAAAGCACATGTTTATCAACCTTTAGAACTCAAATAAAATGAAGAAATTAAGCCTTATTCTTGCCTTGTTGCTGTCGATGACAGCACAGGCCGAAACCAGAGATTCCATTGATGTGTGCCAGTTTGTGGTGGTGTATGACCACCTCATCCACACCTTTGACAAGGGCGGAAATGCCGTGACCGACTCTGCACAAATCGCAGTGCAGGTGGGACAGCATGTGACCAAATGTGCGGAGTTCAACTTCACCATGATGAATGACTTTGGAGAAGGAGGCAACAAGGAGTATCAGTTGGGCGAATGGTATGCCCGACTGAAGAATGTGCCGACCATCTTCCTGAACCATCCCGAGGGAGAGATGCGTGTGTTTGATAAGGTTGTGCCCCAACGATACACCATCAGTGGAGCATTGCCGCAAATCTCTTGGAAACTCGCCGAAGACACCCTCACCGTGGGCGGCTATCTTTGCCATCGTGCCACAGGCAAATATGCAGGTCGCACGTGGACAGCATGGTACGCCGACGAGATTCCTGCCTCAGCGGGTCCTTGGAAGTTGCGAGGATTGCCCGGCATGATACTGCAAGCCACCGATGAAAAGGGCGTACACGCCTTCACCTTTGCAGGGCTGCTCAATCGCCAAGCCCCCATCATCTACCATGAGGGCAACAACCGTCAAAGCATCACACTCGACAAGTTCATTGCCCACCGCAACAAGGTGCTTGGCAATAAACGCTATGTGCAGAATCCACGTTATTACCTGCCCGAAGGAGCCCTTGACGGTGCCATCGAAATGTGGCCGGGAGGTCCCGAACCTGCACCCGAAGACAAGATGACCGTTCTTGCCACCGATATGGTAGTACCCAAAACTGCCTATGTGTATCAACCTTTAGAACTCGAATAACTCAAGTTTCGGATGTGTCTTTTTACGCTTCGCGTGACGAAAGAAAAACAGAAAAAAACAAGTAAAAACAAATAAAAACAGGTCTTTCTTGTTTCATTTCTGTTAGACGAAGAACATGTTTTTCTCTGTTTTTACTTGTTTTTTTCTGTTTTTTCTTCGTCCGCCGCAGGCGAAAGGAACTTCCTAAACGTGAATCGAATAAATAAAAATTGTAAAGAATGAAAGCGATTTTATTTTTGTTAGCCTTTGTGCTCGTATTGACCGCCCAAGCACAAGAGACCACCCTTGACACAACCCTCTTCACCGCCGTCTATGACTACCAACTGCAGACCCTCGATGCAGACGGCGTTTCCGTCTGCGACCAAATTCCCATTGCCGTCCGCATCGGCAGCCACGTTACCCACTGCACCCTCTTCTGCCCCGCTCATCAAGAGGGGAATGTCTCCATCGAAACCTTGATGGCACAAGAGCAGATGCACTTCCCGCAACTGTGGCTCAACTATCCGGAAGGACAAACCACGACCCACGAACGCATCCTTCCCAACACCTTCGTCGGCATCGAACCCACCCCCACCCAAGACTGGGCTCTCTCCCCCGACACGCTCACCCTTGCCGGCTACCTCTGTCATGCTGCCACCACCACCTTCCGAGGTCTCACATGGCACGTGTGGTACACCGACGAAATTCCCTCCTCTACTGGCCCCTGGAAACTGCACGGGCTCCCTGGGCTTATCGTCCGAGCAGAAAGCGATGCACACACCTTCACGCTCTCCAGACTCATCACCGAAGCCGAGCCCATCACTTACAGCGATTCGCCCGACTTCCAGAAGATGAAGCAGTCCAAACTCACCGCCCATAAGAACAAAGTGTATGGCGACCGCCGCTATCTGCAGCAGCCCACCTACTACGTCCCCGACCTCCTCTCTACCGTCACCCACGTTGAAGTCTTCAACCTGAAAGACGGCAGCAAGGCCGCTTCCATCAACGGCTACTTCCTCCCTCAAACGGTTCACGTCTATCAACCTTTAGAGAAGACCTCCAAATAGCCTCCCTCGATACCTCAAAAGTGGTCTGAGTCAGACCACCGAAGCGGTGTGACTCAGACCGCCGAGGTGGTGTGACTCAGACCACTTTTGACGTTACGAGGAAGGCTTTTTTATGCTTTCTCCACCAAGATGCGTGCATCCACCGCAATCACGTTCCGCTCGTCTGCCAACAACGGGTTGATGTCCATCTCCTTGATTTCGGTGGCGAAGCGGAGAAGGGTGGAGAGGCGGACAATGATTTCGGCATACTTGCGTTCGTTCACGCCCTGCTGTCCGCGGGTGCCCTTGATGATGCGGTAGCCTCGCAAGGAACGAATCATGCTGTACGCTTCTTCGTAGGACAGGGGGGCGAGACCGCTCGACACGTCTTTGAGCACTTCGACAAAGATGCCTCCCAAACCACAGAGGACGACGTGGCCGAAACGGGGCTCGTACTTGGCTCCGATGAAGAGTTCCGTGCCCGTGAGCATCTTCTGCACCATCACCGCCGTGGCGTCAGGTATCTGCATCATGCGGTCGAACTCCAGGGCGAGGTGGTCGGCGGTGCGGACATTGAGCGCCACGCCACCCACATCGCTCTTATGGACGGGACCGACCACCTTTGCCACCACGGGATAGCCGCATTGTTCGGCAAAAGCCAAGAGGTCTTCTTTTTGGCTGCTGACAAACTCGGGCACGGTGGGGATGCCTGCACTTTCGAGCAATTCGTGTACGAGGGTGGGGGAGATGTAGCCGTTCTGGTGGATGCCGTCGATGATGCGGCGGATGCGAGGCACGTCCACGCCGTGAATCTCGATTTGCTGGTCGGCAGGTGCAGGGGTCTTCATCACCTGTGTGAGTGCCGTTGCCAGCACCACCTCGTCGGAGAAGTTGACGTGTCCCCGACGCAGGAACTCATGCACTTCGGGGCCTGCCGTCGTGGTGCTGGGCAGGATGGGGAAGATGGGTTTCTTGCCCTCGGTGATTTTCTTGTGCAACACGTCGTAGGCTTCGTATATCTTCACCAGCCCAGGTGTACCGAAGATGACCATGATGGCATCGATGTTGGGGAACTTCTGTTCGCAATAGTCGATGGCGATGCCCAGTTGTTCGGGTGTGCCTGTGGCGAGGATGTCGATGGGGTTTGACACCGATGACCCCGGCAGGAGTTTCGACTTCAGTTCCTCTGCCACCTCGCCTTCCAGCGGAGGTACGTTCATGCCTCCTTTCGACAGGGCATCAGTCAGCATCACACCGGGGCCTCCTGCATGGGTGACGATGGCGAAGTTCTTGCCTGTGAAACGGGGCAGCGTGAAGATGCACCCCACGGTGGTCAGTTCGTCGCGTGAGAAGCACCGCACGATGCCAGCCTTTCGGAAGAGTGCCTCCACAGCAGAGTCGCTGGAGGCGATGGCACCCGTGTGGCTCGACGCGGCTCGGCTGCCACTCTCCGACGAGCCTGCCTTGATGGCGGCGATGCGGCATCCCTTGCGGATGAGTGATGTGGCATGGTAGAGCAACTTGTCGGGGTCGGCAATGTTCTCGATGTAAAGCAACTTGACGGGCGAATCAGCCTCGGGGTCGAAGTGCTCGTCCATGCACTGCAACACGCTCTCCACGCCAATCTGCCTGCCGTTGCCGACCGACCACACGGAATTGAAGGGCAGACCTTTCGTGACGGCACTTTCGAGGATATATACCGCCGTGGCTCCCGAACTGGAGATGAAGTCCACACCCTTGGGGGTGAGGTGAGGAATGGGCTGTGTGAACACCGAGTGGTGCCAACGGTTCATCAAGCCGATGCAGTTAGGCCCGATGAGGGCACAGCCGTGCTGTTCGCAGGTGTCGAGAATGCGTTGTTCCAGTTCTGCTCCTGCCCGGGTCTCTTCGCCAAAGCCTGCAGAGATGATGATGAAGGCTTTCACCTGCTTCTCGGCGGCTAATAGTTCCACATAGTCAGGACAGAACTTGGCCGCTACGACCAAGATGGCAAGGTCGGTGGGCGGCAGTTCGCTCACGTCGTGAAACACCTTGATGCCTTGCACCTCGTCTTCTTTCGGATTGACAATACGCAGCACACCCTGGTAGCCGCCGCTGATGAGGTTACGCACCACAGCACCGCCTGGCTTATGCACATTATTCGAGCCGCCAATGACGACGATGCTCCCTGGTTGTAAAAGTTGTTGGTTAATCATCGCAAAGAAAAAAAGGGTTAGTGAATGAATGCACAAAAGTACGAGAAAACGGGGAAAGTTCAAAGAGTTTTTTCCGAAAAGTAAAACATTGCCCTTTGAAAAATGTGCTTTCATTTGGAAAATAGGGAGGAAAGGCTTATCTTTGCACAAAAGAAGAAGCCCATGTTGAAACAGAAAATAAGTCCGCAGGAAGTGGCGGCAGTGAAGAAGATTTTTGTGACGTGCAAGAATGTGGTGATTGTGTGCCACACGTCGCCTGATGGAGATGCGATAGGCTCATCTCTTGGTTTGTACGAATATTTGAAGCGGAAAGGAAAGAACGTCAGTGTGATTGTGCCGAACTATTTCCCCGATTTTCTGCATTGGATGAAAGATGCAGACAAAATCATCATGTTCGAGCGTCAGAAGTCCTTGTCCTATAGCCTGCTGAAGATGGCAGACCTGATTTGCTGTCTTGATTTCAACGACATGCGTCGTATCGACGAACTGGGTGGGGCAATCGGCAAGATGCGATGCAAGCGGATTCTGATTGACCACCATCTGGACCCCGACAAGTCGAAGTTTGATTTTATCCTCTCCCGTCCCGAACTGAGCAGCACGAGCGAACTGGTGTTCCGTCTGTTGGATGCGATGGGCGAGAAGGATGTACTGACCTTTGCGGCAGCCGAAGACCTCTATGCAGGCATGGCGACGGACACGGGCTTTTTCTCGTTCAACAGCAACGACCCCGACCTTTTTGTCATCATCAGCGAACTGCTGAAGAAGGGCATCGACAAGGACTTGATTAACCGCCGCATTCAGAACAACTATTCGCCCGACCGCCTCCGACTGATTGGCTATGTGCTGTATGAGAAGTTGGAGGTCTATCCCGAACTGCACGCCTCGTTGTTTGCCATCCGAAAGGAGGAACTGACGCAGTTCCACTATCTGAAGGGAGATATGGAGGGCATCGTGAACATGCCGCTGCAAATCAAAGGGCACAAACTGAGCATCTGTCTGAGAGAGGACACGGAGAAACCGCTCATCAGGGTGTCAACCCGTTCGGTGGATGACTTTCCGTGCAACGAGTTGTGTGCCCAGTTCTTCAATGGCGGCGGACACAAGAATGCAGCAGGAGGAACCCTCGAATGCTCGATGGACGAAGCCATCGAAATCACCAGGAAGGCATTGGAGGCATGGAGTGAACAACTGAAAGCGTAAAAACCAAAAACTTTACTAAATATGAAGAAAAACCTATTGCTTTTATCTCTGATGCTTGTTTCGGCAGGCATGAATGCTCAGGTGGCAAGTGTGACCAGTCCTGATGGCAAACTCAAAGTGAACGTGGACGTGAAGGCTGGCAAGCCTGTCTATGAAGTGATTTACGACGGCAAGCAGATGCTCGACGAGAGTCCGCTGGGCTTTGTGGCAGACAATGGAGACTTCTCCAAGGAGGTGGCTTTCGACAGCAAGAAAGAGGCACATCTGGAGTTCAACTACGACCTGCGTGTCAGCAAGTTCAGCCATGTGCATGTGGATGCCAACCAATTGGTGGTGACGCTGAAAAATGCCAAGGGGATGAAGTACGATGTGGATTTCCGTGTCAGCAACAACGATGTGGCATTCCGCTATGCCTTGCCCAACTATCCGAGTCGCCCCAACGGAAAGAAGTTCTCCATCCGCATCATGAGCGAGGCAACAGGTTTTGACCTTCCAAGCCAAACCACCACCTTCCTCACGCCGCAGTCGGACGCCATGATTGGATGGAAGGGTACGAAACCCAGTTATGAGGAGGAATACAAGTTTGACGAGCCTATGACAACGAAGAGCCAGTATGGGAAGGGCTACACGTTCCCCTGCCTTTTCCATGTGGGCGGAGCCGAAGCAGTAAATAGTAAATCTTCAAATGGTAAATCTTCCGGGGCATGGGTGCTCATCTCCGAAACAGGTGTTGATTCTCGCTATTGTGCGTCTCGTCTTTCCGACATGAAAGGTGATGGACTCTACACGGTGGAGTTCCCGATGGCAGAAGAGAACAATGGAAACGGAACGGTGGAGCCCGCTTTTGCTCTCCCGGGTGTGACTCCTTGGCGTACCATCACCGTGGGCACTTCTCTCAAGCCTATCGTTGAGACTACTATCCCATGGAACTATGTGACACCTCGCTACGAGACCACTCATCAATATAAATATGGAAAAGGTACATGGAGTTGGATTGTTTGGCAAGATAATTCCATCTGCTGGGACGACCAGGTGAAGTACATCAAACTGGCAAAGGACATGGGCTATCAGTATGTGCTCATCGACAACTGGTGGGACAACAACATTGGCAAGGACAAGATGACCGAACTGGTGAAGTATGCCCAAAGCCAAGGCGTTGACGTGTTCTTGTGGTACAGTTCCAGCGGCTGGTGGAACGACATTGAGCAGGGCCCCATTAACATCATGTCCGACCCGATTATTCGCAAGCAATACATGCGTTGGATGAACGAGATAGGCGTGAAGGGCATCAAGGTCGATTTCTTCGGTGGCGACAAGCAGGAAACGATGCGTCTGTACGAGCAGATACTTTCCGATGCCGACGACAACGCCCTCATGGTGATTTTCCATGGTTGTACCCTCCCTCGTGGATGGGAACGCATGTACCCCAACTATGTGGGTTCTGAAGCCGTTCTGGCATCCGAGAATATCTACTTCTCTCAGCACTTCTGCGATGTAGAGGCACAAAACACCGCTCTCCATCCCTTTGTCCGCAATACCGTGGGCTGCATGGAGTTCGGCGGCTGTTTCATGAATCGCCACATCAATCGTGGCAACACGGGTGGCAACACACGCAAGACTACCGACTGCCACGAACTCGCCACCTGCATCCTCTTCCAGAACCCTATCCAGAACTTTGCCATCACGCCCGAAAACCTCCCCACAGAGGCCACGAAAGACTTGGCTCCTAATGAGAAGGGTGCTCCCGCTCCTGCTCTCTGCATGGACTTCCTTCGTCAAGTCCCCACCACATGGGATGAAACCGTCTTCATCGACGGCTACCCCGGTAAGTACTGCATCCTTGCCCGTCGCCGTGCTGGCACATGGTACATCGCCGGCAACAACGCCACAGGTGCTCCCCTCACGCTCAAACTCAACCTCCCCATGCTGCAGAAAGGCGACAAGGCAACCCTCTACAGCGACAACCTCAAAGACCGCGAACCCCAAAAGTCCGACCTAAAGGTCTCCAACCCCAAAGCCTTCACCATCACCATGGCAGACCAAGGTGGTTTCGTCATCGTGAAGTAAAGGCTCATTTGATAACCAACCAAACAAAAAGGCGAAGCATCCATATTGTGCTTCGCCTTTTTCCGTTTCTGCTTCATTTGAACAGTAAATTCAAGTCCATTGAAAGGAATTCCTCGACCCCCAATCCACCAGTTCCGACAATGAATGCACGGAAGGGATGAAATAAAGTCGAGAATTTAGGTAATCCTTCATTGGTTGTTCTTCTCCCGGTTTTCACCTCAATGGCAACAATCTTCTTTCGGCGTACCAATACAAAATCGACCTCGTCGTTCTTGTCACGCCAATAATATACTTGATAGTCACATATTCCTGCTTGACTTACCAAGTAAGCCCCTATGGCAGATTCCACATATCTTCCCCACGCTTTGGGATTTTCTATCGCATCCATATAGTCCTCTTCTGCATAGACATTTCGTAGGGCATTGTTGTACACCTGAAATTTAGGCACCGAATTGTACTTTCTGGCAGTGTCTGCGGCATACTTCTGGAGACCGCATAGCAAGCCGCATTCATCCAGCAGTTGCAAATAACCCGCCAAAGTCGTGACATTCCCTGCGTCTTGTAACTGGGCCGCCACTTTTGTCAATGAAAGCAATTCGCCACTATAACTACTGCCCAATTCAAACAATTGTCGCAACAACTGTGGTTTCATAATTTTAGTGTCCATCAGCACATCCTTTGAAATAGAAGGTTCGATAAGGGCATCCTTCACATAGTTTCGCCATCGCATATCGTGCTGTATGTAAGTGGCAGCACCTGGATAGCCCCCATAGTAGATGTATTGAGGCAATGTCCATCCGAAACACTCCTTCATTTCTGTAAAGGTCCAGTGTGGCAGACGGATCAGTTCAAAACGTCCAGCCAACGACTCCGTTAGCCCTTTTTCTATTAGCATACGCGATGAACCTAAAAGAACTACAGACAAAGGACGATGCTCCCGAGTGTCTCTATCCCATTCTGCTTTTACCGTTTCGCTCCAATTTTGAATCTTTTGTATCTCATCTACTACCAAAAGTCTCTTTTGTTCACCACGTGCCACCATCTTCATGCGTTGTGCTTCCCAAATTTGAGCCAACCAAGAAGCCCCCACACCCACGACATCATCGGCGGAGGAACTTTCGAATGGAACATCACACTCTTCAAGCACTTGTCCTATAATTGTGGATTTCCCCACCTGCCGTGGCCCCACAATCACCTGAATCTTTCCTCTCGGCTCATTCACTCGCTCGAGAATCCATTGAAACTGAGGACGTTTGTATCCCATAATTCAAAAATGTTCAATCTGTTTGTGAAAAATGTTCAATCGTTTGAGTAAAAATGTTCAATCTGTTGCAAAGGTAATCATCTTTCGTCAAATAGCCAAGAAAAAGGTCGGTTTTTGCAATGAATCGTACAAAATAGTTCGACTTCCCCGCCAATGATACAAATTCAATGATTGAAAAAAGCATCATTTGAGATTCCTTTCTTTTGAAGGCTCTCATAAAGACAAACAGCCCGACGAGACACACCAGAATGCAGTCTCGTCGGGCTGTTTTCGTTGAGTCTGCTTCTACTCAGCCGTTGCCACTTTCATCACATCTCCATCACCCACGTAGTAAACGATGGGGAGCAAGTCGGTCGGTACGTCTTTGACGAGTGGGTCGTAGTTGTTGCCAGTAGGTAGGTCGCCCAACTGCCTCATGTCCTCTTGCGTGAGAGGTCTCTTCTTGAAAATGTATGACTGATAAGTGCGGTTCTCATACATGGCATCAGATGAGTCAAAGCAAGGGTAGGGATGCCATTGCTCTCCCACATGCACCTCACATTGTTGCTTGGGTTTCAACACAGATGCATCGTCCCGTAGAAGGGCACTTTTATACAGTGACATCTCCACATACTGCTTGATGTCCTCCAATCCGTGAAACACGTGTCCCAGCAGTTTTACATCTGCCGTGATGGGGTACTCCCTCACCACCATCTTCTTCTTTGGCTTCTGATTCCTCCAGAAGTTAAACCTGAAAATATTTTCCATATCGTCTTGATTTTTAAAGAGATTATTTCTTTACTAAATTCTTCAGCCGCTCTATCACTTTGGGGTCAACCTCTCTTTCGCCCTTTTGAGCAACATAGGTGTAATATCCCAGCAAGAACTGCACCCCACCATCATCCAGACAGGTTTGTTCTTCGGCTTTAAGATAGAAGGCCTCCGCCTCAAGCACATTTGTGTTACTGCTGTCAGCCCTTTCTATACACATTCTTGCCAACTCATTATACAAAGGCGGAAAATCCTTTGCCACCACCGACATTGCATCCATATCTTGCCTCAAAATGGCCGCAAAGAAACGTGCCATTCTGCTCCCTTTTCTATCCAAGGTGTCAAATATTTCTATCGCCTCATCTGTCTGGTTCTTTTTCATGGCGATGAATCCTTCCACCAACTTCGGAGAGAATCCCGCACCCTCCAACTTCTTCCCTTTCGCAAGTGCTTTATCATATTGGTGCTCTTCAACCATCTTGGCTATGTTGTAAACCATCTTGACTGAGTCTTCGTCTTCCAAAGATTCAAATACCGTATGGAAAGAAGGGGTTAAACCATAGAGTTCTGCCATGACACCCATCGATGCCATCTTGATGACACGCTGCTCCAAATGAGGTTCTCTTTGGTGATAGCACTCCGCCAACCTCAAATAAGCCATACGATTTCCCTGCCGAACTTGTTCCGTATAATGCGTAATGCTGTCGCTCCAGTTCGCATTTTCATCTCTCGTACTCTTGGTGCTTTGCTTCTGGCAACCGAAACAAAACAATGCTATCGCCAATGTCAATAATTCCTTTTTCATCCTTTTTCTTCTTTACATTCAACAATGAGATGCTTCAATCCTTTTTTTCTTTTTTCCATTCTCAAAACTTCTTGCCACAGACCTCTGTCTATCTATTCTTTTAGAATCATTTTTCCCTCTGGGGTCATGTATGGCTCCAACTTCTCGTATGGAACCACGAAATGGAAAGCACCTGCGGCAAAGCAACTCAAAACGTATGGCTGATAAGAAAAAACCACCCCTTCCTTCACAAGACCTACAGAGACATCCTTATATTCATCGGTCAGTTCTCCCTCATCATCTTGTTTAAGAAAATTCTCTCTGATTTCCGTCATTGTCTCATCTCTCTCCCAATACCTGTATTTCTTGTCATTGCTTGCCTCTTCAAAAATCAGCATCATAATATCCTCCTTACTTTGAGGCTTGAACAGATAATCCCAATCAATCTCCTTCTGATTTGCAGGGTCAAAAGAATAGACTCTTTCCAGATACAATCCATGTATGCCGCCCCAATAATTGTCCACAAACCCTTGATAAGACACAAATTTCTCAGTCGCAATGAAGGCTTTCATGCAGATGTGCTGATACAATCCATACGGATAATTATTTTCATCCTCATCTTCACCCATATCAATCAACTTGAAAAATCGGTCTCTGTAGAATTGAGCAATTTTATCATCCTTATAGATGTCACCTCTATACAAGGATTCTCCAGAATCGTTAAAATGCACCTCGCTATACAAAGACAATGCTTCTTCAAATCTTCCAATCAACCATTTCCTGATACTTAAGCAATATACCATTTCTCGTTTAGGGAAATCCACACAAACCCCATACTCAAAATCTCTGCCGAAATCTGCCTTGTATGTCTTCTCAAACCTTCTGAGCGAAGCCAATGCCTTATCAGGAGCCAGCGACCAGAAGAAACTGTCCTCCGGTTGCTCCCGTTCCTCTTCCTCCTCATCCGCATTCTCCTGATCCTCCAACCCCCAAGCAGCCGTATCAACCTCATTGTTCACCTTCTCAATCTTCGGCTCGCCATGCCACCATTTCTGCAAGCCTTTACCGAACATGCCCAAGGCAATCAGTATCGCCCAAGCCACTACCAACCATTTTGTATTCTTCATCTTCGTTATTTAATTTTTATGTACACCCCATCTTCTATCTGTCACGCTACAAACCTAATATTCAGGGAAAAAGTTCTTTTTTGAATATTGCTGGATAATTCTCTCAGTCATGTAGTCAAACCATGTAGCATCTTTCTTGTTGATTTGCATAGCCACTTTCTTGCGATATTGATACCATTCCTTTACAACTCCCGTCATCGTGTCTGTCTTCACAGCACTTTTTGCCATTTGACCCATACTCTTCCCTTGTATCAAAGCATCCTCCTCTTTCAAAAGATTCTTTCGCCAACTTGCCACAAGATTCAGAATCCCCTCACACTCGACTGGGAGCATGGTATAGTAATCTTGGTTTTTCAATGCCTCTTCACGCCATTCCCCTGCACATTGCAAACCCAACCTTGCCCAAAAGCAATAATCATCATAATAGGCATCTTTCAATGTCGCATTCTGTGTGTGAGATATGAGCGTCTTATACATGTCAATCAACCGATAATCTGCAGTAATCGCCCATCCTTTTGCAGAAATACTTAACGAGCCAATGCAAGAATAATCGTTATACCCATCCTCCAATTTTACCAAAACCCTCTCATAATCAGCCGTATCGTGCGGAGCGACATCCCCCATGCTTGATTCCAGATAAATGTCCATTTTCTTTTTCACCTTGTCATGCCACTTCCACATTTTGTTCACTCCATCCTTCCATTCTTGCCGATTCTCCCAATCCACATCAGGATACTCATCCGTCAAACATAACTCCACCTCCAACAGCCCGTCAGGAAACAGTTCATCCATCGTCGTTTCGCTTGACAACCCTTTGCATGGGTCATCCAAAGAATCCAAATCCACATACAACACATCATTACTGTCACTGGGTACATCGTCTGCCACTTGTACCTCCTTCTCCCTGCTTGAAGGCGGCGTTCCATTGTTCTTGCAGCCAACAACTGCAAGTCCGCATACCATCACAAAATAAATAATCCTTTTCATCTTTTCATTATTTGAACCTATCATAAATCTCTCATATTGTAATCCAGTCTCTCAACATCAGCCAGCAATCGCCCTAATAATGCTTCATCGTCCAACTTATTCAGGATGTCCTGTTTCGTTCCCGACTCAATCATCATCTCTACAGCAACAGCATCCTCGTCTGCTCCCTCCATTCTTTTGCCATCAGCATTTTGCTTAAATGCCACATAAAACAAACCTCGCTTCACGTCCCTGCTTGTAACCCCACAGGTGGTTGCCGCACCTCCAGCATCAACCAGCCTATACAAAACTTCGGGTTTGACAATGCCGCACCAGCCGTCACCGCTTCAAAATCCCCACATACGGGCACGTCTTTTTCAACTTTCACCCGCATATCCTGAATCATGTTTCCTAACAAAGTTTCCATCACATTCAAACATTTTTGCAAATGTACAACACTTCTTCCAATTCTCCAATCGATTTCCCTTTTAGATTTATCATTTCCCTCAAATTGTCCCCTTGCGATGTCCCTTTTCTCCTAAAGAGCAGCGACCATGAAGAAATCTATCACTTCATGGTCGCAGGGACAAGATTGTCAAGTATCACAAACCACGTATGATGAGTAAGGACTTTCCATAAATAGGTGACTTCAAGATAATTCTCTACCTGTTTCCAAATCGATATCTCCATGAACTTCTCTCCCTAGAAATCCAATACGGACATATTCCGTAATATTACCTCGATTATACTTTGAGAAGCCTTTATACTTATAGTCTGTTATTGCTATGTCCACAGGTTTTATTAAAGCACATCTATCATTACTCCACGCAACATATATATCTCGCCAAGCATGTGATAAGTATTCGTACTTAAAATGGAATGCTGTAGAAAGCGTGTCTCTATAAAGCCCTCCCCAGCACTCATTTTTCTGCAACAGAATGATGCCATTATAACATTCTACAAATCCCGAGTCATAGATTGCAGGGATTACAAATTGTCCTCGTAGGTTAATCCATCCCCACTTCCCATTTTTTTGTACACCTAGCAGAGAACAAGAGGACGATGATTCTATTAAAGAGTTGTCCAGTCCTACATTATACTCTCTTAATAACTCTATATCATCAAACTGATAACGAAAACGAGTTACATTTAGGTCATTAAATTTTTCCATAAAGTGATTTGTCTAAAAATAATTGTTTTTAATGTCTATAAAAATTCCATAATTCTTTTACTTCACTAAGTGTGGGTACAGGACACAACTTCTTAATCGCGAGGCTTACTAATTTCGACAGAACCGTGTCGACTCCACAGTAACGAAAAATCTCATCAAATGCGGTACCTAATCGCCACGTGTAAAAATAGTTGATTATACAGTTTGTCGCCAACCCAATCCAGGCACCAACTCCCGAATATGTTAAAATTTTAACAAGTATACCAGAACCAACCATGAAAGTCGAAGCACTCATAAGTATTGATGTCGCAATTTTCAAACAAGTTTCATTGCTAAACTCTACGTCATATTCTTTTGCTATTTTATAAATCATTGTGCCCCAGATTGCAGCTAAAGCGGGGGCATCCGTTGTGAAAGCACCGATCAGCCCTACTCCAGCCGCTGCGTGGCATCCAACTTTAATGATTTTTGCTATATCATAATTTAGAACCATAGTATTTGTTATTGTAGATAAATGTGCCAATATTTTCTTTGTCTTTTTAGAAAGATGCGGATTTGAAAGAACCATTTTATGTTCAGTTCCTTATGTCTTTTGTGTATCTATAAGCCTATCGAACAGTGATTTAAAGAACCAATAGATTTTCCATGACATTCCATATGTTTGGGGATGTTCTATTTTGTCATGTTTGAGCCAAATTTCTTTTTTTTCTTCAATTTCAAGAATGAGTTCCATCGCATCTGCTTGCAGTTCTCTGATCTCATCCTTTTTTTCTGTCAAAAATGTTAATTCAAAATGGCATAAAATTTTCAAATCCCTAATGGAAGCATAAAACTCATTATAAACATTACTATTCGATAACGAAATGTTACATAGGGCAATCAAATAATGACTAAACCCTCGCAAAAGATACATGTATGCATCTTGGTATTTTTTGTCTCTTTTACTGTTGTTGAGGAGTTTTATGGATTTTAGTGCTTCTTTTTTTGCCAATTCTGCATTATCAGAGTCTGTAGCCGTTTGCAAATGTTCCATTGCTTTTTGTAACATATGGTTATTTTCAGACAAATATTCATCCAAAAATGTACCAAGATCCCAACCGATTTTAGTTGCTTTATAAATATCCCCTACAATGGGGACATATTTTAAAAAAGATTCCATAGATTTAATCCATTTTGTTTTTAATAAAAATGTGTATCTTTATAAAGGGAAAGTTGATAATCTTTTAGAGAAGCCTTTGTTATTGTCAAACTTTTGAATCCAAAATTTAAAAGTATTTTCTCCGAAATGATATTGTCATCTCGGATTTGTGTATTGATGGCACTACATTGTATTTCTTTCCGTATGTATTTGAGAACCATTGCTATGCACTCCTTCATTATCCCTAAATTTCTATACAGAGGGTGAATTGCATAGAACAATGCTGGTCTTGTCGACAAATCCATGATGGCAATGAATCCAATCAAGCGTTTTTTTAACTTGATGCCCCATAAAATTCCTTCATTTTGAATTAGATATTTCTTAAAACAAGTAACAAACAACCTCATTCCTTCTTTTGTTCTCACCAAGCTATAAAGTTCAGGCAAGAAACGCTGAGACTCAGCATTTTCCATTATTTCATGGAGAAAAGGTCCGTCCTCTTGGCATATTTCATCAAGAACACATCTGTTAGTATATAATTTAGGAACATTTTTCATATCATTAATCCCCTTTCTGCCATTTCACAAAACAGCAACATGTACAATCGGGCATATACTCGTTCATTATGACATAAGACATCCCATTGTTCATCATTAAACTCTATAGCAGTAAGACAAAGGTCACACATACGAATAGCAGGGCAATAGGTACATCTACAAACTCGTTTGTTGTAATATTGTAACGCCAACTCATTTGCTTTATGCCAATTAATACCGTTCTTGATGTTTCCAATACGATATTGGTCAGAAATTTTCTCGCAAACTGCAATTTGCTTGTTTGTGTCAATATACAACTTTGTATTGACAGGCATACAAGTTGCCATAGGGACAGAACTATCGACCTCAACAATGGGGCGGTCTTTCCAGTATGCGATACATCCATTAAAGAAGGCTTTGAGTACAAGCCAGTCTTGGTGTCGCTCATATATATCCAACAAGTACAAATACTGGTCTCGAAGTTTATCCCAATTGTATGTTTTTACCACTTTTGCGAAATTGGGTGCTAAACCTACAATTTGCGAGGGAGATAGTTTGTGTAAGATGATGTCCTCATTCCAGTCTTCCGCCAAAGCCTCCAGTTGCTCTATGGAAGGAAGCGTCATTAACAATTGTATGTTAGAAACGTATTCAGGATAGTTGCAAACAATATAGGATAATGCGTCATATACCCGAGAGAATGAGCCTTTGCCTACCTCATCGATACGGTAACGGTCATGGAATAGCGCTGTCCCATCTATAGATATTGCTAATTTCACATGATGGGTGATTAACCAATCTGCCTTTTCTTTTGAAAGAAGCGTGGCATTTGTAGATAAGGAGAAAGAAACATCTTGAGGCCACAGGTATAATGCTTTCTCAACAGCATATTTGATGCGTTCGTATTGAAGCAAAGGCTCACCACCATAGAATACGATTTGTACTGGACGTTTGCGAATTACATGCTGAATAAAAGTATAGACCTCATCAATGTCAGCAGGACTCATTGAACGAACACCATGAGTGCGGTTGTTCTTATATTCACCAGAATAACAGCAATAGGAACAACGAAGATTGCATTGTTCTGTGATACTTAAAATAAACATCTCCACCTCTGGCATTGCAAAAAAAGGGTGGAATGGCTCAAACGACCACGCATACCCATCATCATTTACAGCACCACAGACGATTTCACCAGTTTGCCGTAGATAGGAGTATATATTATATCTGGTCGTTTTTACTTGCATATCCAATTAATGCTTACTATGATAATGACCATTACATTGATGACTTAAACACCTAACTTGGCAGGAACTAAGTCCCATTGCTTTAATAGCCTCTTTCTGTCCCGGCTCAGATATTCTATTCGAATTGAGTTGAAACAGAATGCTTGTATTACTTGTAATGAAAGAGGTCTGCATGTATTTAATTCGATGAACAATTAGGGGTTTAATTATGCAGAAAAATCCTCACCACAATTGCAACAATGGTATCCTTTGCAGTCTGCTGGTTTCATTTTGTCCCACACATTTTTCGCAGCGCCCCCACCCAATGCAGGATGAAAGACACCAAACACAACGCCTGCACCTAAAGCAACTGCTCCCCTGCCAACATTGAGAATACCATGTACTACCCTATTCTCTATTGCCATTTCTGTATTATAAGAATGGCATTTTGGACATTGTTTAGACATAATTCTATTTTTATAGGTTTATAATGATCTTAAATTCTTATCAATAATCTGTTTATACCCTGATGAGTTATACCAATCAAGCAAATTCTTTGCTCTGACCACAAGCCACGGAAACTCTGCAGAACGGATTGAAAGAGCCTTTACTGCCTTGTCCATAGTGCTCGTGAAGTTTTCATCAAAATTTTTTGCTTGTTGGATGAAGCTCTCTATATCAATATGGTGATAACATTTCTTTGGTAACCCTGCTTTCTTAATCATGGTAGACAGAGCGGCGTTAATATCTTGACAACAAAGCAACCCCACTCTGTCTGCCGTATAATCAGAGGTTCGATACCACTCCAATAAAGGCAATTTGATAATAGCCCCCCATGCCTTAAATGCCGCATCATTGATGAATGGCATATAGAATGTCTCCAACAGCATGTGATACGGTTTATGACCACATACTATATGCCCTAGCTCATGACCAAGAGTGAACATCATTTCATCTTTTGTAAACAAATCTACACTTCCTGAAACCATAATAATTCTGCGATGTGTCTCTCCGTTAGAAGAATGATAGGGGGCATAGAACCAATTTGTAGAATAAGTAGGAACCTCTTTTATTCCTAAAATTTCGCATGCCTCAACTAATTGTCGGTACATTTGAGGAAGGCTCTTATTTGTTATGTTGATTCCTTCTCCTTGATATTCAACCTCATTATATGCTTCACGATATTTGCTTGTTGTTATGCGAAGAAAATCCTTAAATGTATAATAGTCCTTTCCCGCTTTCAAAATCTCTAACCATTCTTTCAACAATTTATCTTTGGGGTGTTTTATCATTTCACGTATAAATTCCTTCAATGAATAATAAGGCACTTGCAAACCATTCAGCCAATCAATAGTTCGCTTATCATCAGGGTGCATAACTGCATTGTAATTTATACGAGAGAATTCTTTTCGTTTCATCTTAAATACCCCTTATTTATCCCACACATCTTTGCCTGACAGATTTTTTTCTGACGGGTATAGACATTCACTGCATTTCCAATACCGATGTCCTTGAATATTTTGGAGCATTTCATAGATTCCCATTCTTGAAATAATTCGTTCTATTTGTAACTGAGTACCTTCTATGCCCTGCAATGCAAGATATTCTTCAGCCTTGATCTCTAAATGCCGTGTGTTTTTTCTGCATTTGCTACAATAAAAAGCATTTGTTGCCATATGCATCTTGATATTATTAACAATAGTTTTTGTATATTATATATTACTTCTTCCAACATCTCAAATAACACATTGTTTATACCCTCCTGAATCTATCCATTTCAGCAATTCTGCAGATCTCATTACCGTCCAGGGATGGCTTTCATCTGCAATAGAAAGGAATTTAACAACTTTATTCATGTTATCGTAATCGAGCATTTTGAAATCATGTGCCTGTTGCAGGAATGTCTCTGTACGTATAGTTTTGAACTCCTTAATAGGAAGTCCTGCCATTTTAATAAAAGTACGAATCATTGCCTCTTGATTTTGGCAACACAAAAGCCCTGCACGGTCAGCCGTAAATTCGGACATTCGATTCCAATAATAAAGAGCGTACTGAATTCCACCAGAGATAAGACTTGCTCCAGATATTGCATCAATAATAAAATTAATCACTTGTGCCATCATATGATATAACATATGATTCGATTTAATATGTCCGCATTCATGACCTATAATAAACATGATTTCATCTTCGTCACATAAATCAATAAGTCCCGAGTTCAAGATGATAATAGGATTCTCTGCCCCTATCGTACACGCATTTATTCCATAACTCCATTGTAAATAGAGGTCTGGTACTTTCTTTAAATCAAGGATTCTGCATGCTTCCTCTAAGTATTGGTGTATGATCGGATAATTTTTATTTGTAACCTTTAGATTGCTACCTGTGTATTGTACAGTATACACACGTTCTACTAGATTGGAAGTCACCCATTCACTTGCTTTTGTGAGAAAAGGAATGGCTTCCAATTTTTCCAATGCTGCTTTATCAAAAGGATGTTCATACAAACGGTGCTCTAATCCTTTTAATATTTTTCTTTTATGTTCCATGCTCTTATTTATCTGAAGTTAGTTTTATGCGAGGAAGCAGCACTAACTTCGCAAGGGGGCAAAAGAAAAGTGCAGCCTTCGTCGTAATTCCGCTCAGGCCTGCGACAGCCCTCATAACACCTTACAGAGAAGTCTGCACCATATAGGCACAACTTCAAAGTGTTATGAGATTTGTTCTTAAATTTTCCTTGTTTCGAGGTCGCAGTTCGAGCGGAAATTTGAACAAATAAAAGTTGTATTCCGAAGAATACGGTTGCAAATTTACATCTTTTTCTTTACAAACAAAATAAAACTTTGTGTTTTTTTGAAAAAATGTTTGTTTGGTTCACTTTTCTGGTGTTTTATGGCTTGTTTTGTATGAAAAGAAAAAAGCGAGGTGGTGGTGCCTCGCTTTTAGTTGTGAAGAAAGCAGAAAGATACTTCTTTAGTTCTCCGACTCTTCCTCAAACTCCTGATAGGCATGGTGAAACGCTGCTTCGTCGAGGAAGATGTTGGGGTAGGAGGCAAAGCAGAGGTGGAGGAGGGTGAAGAGGGTGCGGAGTTGGTGATGCCCTTCGGGGGTGTGCCAACGGATGATGAAAAAGACGGTGGCATCGGGAGGAAGACGATGCTTGAAGAAGTCTTTGGCGGAGGCGAAGCGGTCGCCATAGAGAAGGTGGAGGAGCACGTCCGGCTCTACATATCCACGTGGGAACTCTGCATAGAGGCGTTTCAGCGTAGAAAGGTAGCAGTTTCCCACACTAAGGCAGTTGTTCAGTCCTGCCATTTTGAGGACGTTGAAGTTTTGTGGTGTCATCATATTTCTTCATGTTTATTGAGGTTCAACATCTGTTTCTTCATCTATCAAGTTCCAGTCGTAGTCGTCGAATTTGAGGGGCGTGGACTGGAAGAATGCGGACTTGTTGTAGGTAAAGTCGGGTGCGTGCGTGATGGTGGCAGTGATATACTCTTGCTCATTTTTCAATACTTTTCGTTCCAGAACTTGGATTTGCAGGAACTTCGCCAGCAGGTTCATTGCCTTATCGCTACCCTTGATGGCAAACTCGCCGTCAAATTCTGTGCCCAGGATGACACTGCCTGATGCCACATCGTCGGGTTCGGTGCCGCTGTCGAATTGTGCGTTGTGGTAGGTGCCGAAGAGGGCAAAACGCAGGGTGCAGAAAAGAGGGTTGTGTACGAGTTTCATGGTGTAGCGGCCTTCGGGCAAGGCAAGCATCGCCTTGTTGCGTGTTTTTGCATATTGCGGGTTGGCTGCTTCCAGTGTGTAGCAAGCGAAGGGTGTTCCTTCGATGCGGAGGCGACCTTTGGTCACCACTCTGTTGCCAGAGAAACGTTCAATAATGATTTTCATAATTGTATGGTTTAAGTGTGAAACATTTAAGATTTGTAGATGATTTCTGTATAAGAGAAGTGGTTCATGGCATACACTCTTATCTGTTGGCAGAGGAGTGAATTCCGCTGAAACGAGAGTGCCATTGCCACAAGGCTTTTCACGACGCCGAAATGCTCAATGAGTTTTTGGCGGTCTTCTTTGTCAATTTCAATTACTTTTTTCATAAAACAATCTTGTTTTTAAGGGTTGCTGAAATTTTTTCTCACATTGGGGCTTCTACAAATCAAAGCCCGAAACCAGCACGTGACTGATTTCGGGAGCAAAGTTACATAGGGTGCACCCCCTTTTGCACCCTTTCAGGGGAGTGCAAAATGGGGGTGCAAACGTGTTTTACTATAAATTCTCGCGAATTTCTTTCGCTATCTTTGGAGAAACTTTTTCCAGACAAGATGCGACGAACTCTACATCTTTAACTACTGAAGGGTCGTCATAGTTGATGCCCGAAGATGGGATTTTGTTGCGGATGCTACCTTTCGACCTGCCAGACACTCGGCTCAACAGTTCCGCAAATGCACTGATGTTGGTTTCGCCAGGCACTAATGTCAAATTCAGCAGCGTCTCGAACAAGATTGCCAGTTGGCGATTGGTAAATTGCTTCGTATTGTCCTCATCATTCACATCAAGGATTTCCGACTCTTCTTTCTGTGCTGGTTTCTTGGGGAGAAAGCCTGTCGGCAATGGCACTTTCTCCATCTGTGTATTGATGATGGCAGGAACAACAGCGTCTTGCTCATCGAGAAAAATATTCACCTCTTCCGACCAAAAGACATCGCTGACCATATATTCCTTCAGATAAGGCACAAACACTTCATCCCAATATCTTCGGCTATTTGGATGTGGTTCATGCTTAGCCCCCAAACCTACAGTGAACCCACCATTCATGTCAATCCCAACCTCCAAGTCTTCAATGTACTTGGTGAAATCGGGCAACCACGATGTTTTTGAGTGATAGGCATTGATACATGTTCTTACACATTCCATGATGACATCGATGGCTTTGTTGATGCTCTCGTCTGATGCACGTGGGGGTGCAATGCCTCTGTAGTCATCAAAAAAACTTAATTCCAGACTTACCGTGCTATACTTCTTGTTGTCAATTTTTTTGTTTCTTCTTAAGGTGTCAAGCACCCAGACGCATCCATAGAAGATTTCTGCATGTGACAGTTTGAAGACGGCAACCTTCCTGTCATAGATGGCATAGTAGGGCGTGAGTCCCTTGTATATAGTGTTTTTACCAAACTTTTCGTCTATCAGATTTTGGTATCTTCTCACTTTGCGTAGTCTTTCTTTCATCGTCTTGTCCTCCTATATATAAATAATGTGTAAAGGTAAAAAATGGTTCTCTCGTTTTCGTGCTGCAAAGATAGTCAAAACTTTTGTTTTTGGCAAAAAAAGAGGAGCCTAAATGTTCGCCAAAGTTTGTGTTTTTGTCATGGTCAACACTGTCGCCAATGTCTTCACTCATCTTTTGCCCGTGTCTTCACTTGTTTCATGCCCGACATCTCGAACGGCAGTGTTCCGTGTCTTCCGAGTTCTCTTGCCCGTATCTTGCTTGCTCTCATGCCCGTGTCTTCCGACTCCTCTTGCCCGTCATCACTTTGCTCCGAGGCTCGTCATCACTTTGCTCTCATGCAGGTCATCACTTCGCTCTCATGCTCGTGTCCACCGTGGAGATGAAAAACGTCGGATGAAAATGGATATGGAGAGGTGAGTTCACAAGGCTGCGGCAACTTGTGAACAATCTGAAAGGGCATTGATTTAGTCCGTAACTTTGCATCGGATTCAAGAGAGAATCGGGGCATGAAAGGCTCATCCGGAGGGGTGTTTCAGACCTTGATACGCTGGCGGATCCAAAGTTAAAAGAAGTATTAACAACTTAAACAAAGAAAGGAGACACCATTATGGCAGTCAAGTATCGTTCAGTAAAGGCTATCCTCGGTTACATCGAGGAAAAACCGCAGGTATGGAAGGTACAGAAACTTACCTTCCCGGTGATTAAAGAAAATGCACTGGTTGAGTACATCGCCAACTCTGCCCACATTCCTAAGAGCACGGTCAAGGGTTGTGTGCTTGCCATCAGCGAGGCAATTGCATACTTTGTCATCAACGGACACTGCGTGACGTTCGATTCGTTCGGCTCTTTCTATCTGAAGGTGCAGACGAAGGTCGCTCAGACGCTTGAAGAATGTGATGCCAACGTGATTGAAAACACCACGCTCGGATTTCGTGCCAACACCAAACTTGCCGAACTTGCTAACAAGACAAAGGTGGAGCGAGCAGCGTCCCTCAATCTGGACTAATCAACAAATTTGTTTTACATTCAAAGAAAGGAGTTTTTTTATGAACACATCAATTTCCCCTATCAAGGGTGCAACCCTGATGTACCCCAAGAAAGTGACCCTCAACTTCATGGAGGATAAGCCCGAAGTTTATCGTCTCTGCTATCTGCGTGGCAGCGTGATTCACGACAAGGAGGTCATCTACTATGCAGCAAAGGCTGCCCACGTGCCAGAAAGTACCATTAAGTTGGCTGAAGAGGCTCTCTTCGATGCCATCAGTTACTTCTGCACCAATGGACACGCCGTGCAAGTTCCTGGACTCGGTTCGTTTGGTATTCAGTTCAACACCAATGTGGCTGAAACCGAAGAGGAGGCGACTGAGGAGTGTATCAACCGCAAGTATATCCGCTTTTGGCCCAAGCACGACATCCGTGACCTTTGTAGTCAGAAGAATCTCAATGTCGAGGTGAAAGACCTGCTGAAACTCAAACAGGCGAACAACACACCTTCTGATGATGATTCGGGTGACAACACGCCTGATACACCTGACACCCCTACTCCATAGTTGGGTAGTGCATGGTTCTGACAACATGAAGAGAGGCTCCGCATGGAATCCATGCGGAGCCTCTTTGGGTTGCAGGTGTCTCAGTTGCCATCCCTGAAGAAGTCGAGCATCTCGAAGATTTCTTGTTTGTCGGCTGATTGGTTGATGCGGATGTCGCCCACATCGCCCAGGAGGGTGAAGTTGATGATGCCGGCAGTGTTCTTCTTGTCGTGGGTCATGTATTGGTAGAGTTCTTCGTAGTCGTCGCAGGTGATGGGGAGGGTGCCGTAGTTCTCCTTGATGAAACGTACCGTCTGCCGCATCTTGTCGGTGGGGAAGCCGGTCTTGATGCAGGAGAGGTAGAGTTCGCAGATGAGTCCCCATGCGACGGCATAGCCGTGCAGATAGGGCTTGCGAGAGAGTGCCCAACTTTCAAAGGCATGTCCTGCCGTGTGTCCGAGGTTGAGGGCTTTGCGGATGCCGTGCTCGAAGGGGTCTTCGAGGACGACACGCTCTTTGATGGCAACACTCGTTCCGACCATCTTCCCCAAGTGCAGATAATCCACGTCGTTGAGGTCGAAGTTGAGCAGTTCGGCAAAGTTCTCGTTGTTGGAAATCAGTCCGTGTTTGAGCATTTCGGCATAGCCCGAACAGATGTTTTCGTGGTCGAGCGTCTTGAGAAACTCTGTGTCGAGAATGACGGTTTCGGGCGAGTTGAACACGCCGATTTCGTTCTTCAACCCGTTGAAGTTGATGCCTGTCTTGCCGCCTACGCTGGCATCGACCATAGAGAGCAGGGTGGTGGGGATGTTGATGTACTTGATGCCGCGTTTGAAGGTGCTGGCAGCAAAGCCGCCAAGGTCGGTCACCATGCCGCCGCCGAGATTCACCATGAGTGAGTGGCGTGTGCCGCCCCCGTTGCCCATCTCTGTCCACACGTGGGAGAGGGTTTCGAGGTTCTTGTGGGTGTCGGTGGCACCGATGGTGATATGTATTGCTTCTTTCAAGCAGGGAATATCCTTGACCACAGGAAGGCACAGTTTGTGTGTGGTCTCGTCGGTCAAGAGGAAGAGTTTGTCGTGCTTCACTTCACTCACCGCTTCGGTCAGTGTTTGTGTAATGTCGGTCGAAATAACTACTTTATTTGCCATATCTCATTGAATATTTTTGCAAAGGTAGGAAATAAAATTAAAAAATCCGTATCTTTGCATCAGATTTTAATAAGGAATAGTTATGATTAACGTGATTGACACCGAGATAGAAGGTGTAAAAATTATTGAGCCGAAGTTGTTTGGCGATGCTCGCGGCTACTTTTTTGAGAGTTTCTCGCAACGGGAGTTCGAAGAAAAGGTATGCAAGACGGTGTTCGTACAAGACAACGAAAGCCAGTCGGTGGCAGGTGTGGTGCGTGGCTTGCACTTCCAGAAGCCGCCTTTCACACAGAGCAAGTTGGTGCGTGTGGTGAAGGGTGCGGTGCTGGACGTGGCTGTCGATATCCGCAAGGGAAGTCCCACGTTTGGCAAGCATGTGTCGGTGGTGCTGACGGCTGACAATCACCGTCAGTTCTTCGTGCCTCGTGGCTTCGCTCATGGTTTTGCCGTGTTGAGCGATGAGGCTGTTTTCCAATACAAGTGTGACAATTATTATGCTCCGCAGAGTGAGGGTGCCATCGCATGGGACGACCCCGACTTGGGCATTGACTGGCAGGTGCCCAACGAGAACCGCATCCTTTCTGAAAAGGATGCCCATCATCCTCGGTTGAAGGATGCCGAATTGGTGTTTGACATCAACGTGCCGTTGTATGAAAAGTAAAAGAAGGGAAAAGTGAAAAATGAAAAATTTGCTACCGCACTTGTTCGTTATTTTGTTGGCTTACTGCTGCGGTAGCAAATTTTTCACTTTTCACTTTTACTTTTTCACTTAAATCTCACTTCTCCCTACTTTTACTTTTTCAATATCTTTTTCCCGTCTTTGATGTAAATGCCTGGTGCAGACATGGAGGACACCTGTTGACCGCTCAGGTTGTAGATGGGTGATGTGCCTTGCCCTGCCACCTTGATGTCATAGATGCCCACCGCCTCTTTTTCGGTGAGGAAGTTCTGAAGTTTCAGAATGCCAGCGTTGATTTTGTGGGTTTCGTTGTCCCAGAGACCTCGGTTAATCCAGTTCTTCAGCACGGTGAACGTGTTGCCGTTGCCATTCTCTTCGGGAAACCAGTAGTAGAGACCTGTGACGTTGTTGTGCTTGGCAAGTTCGGTGCAGAGGTCTTCGATGAAGGCTTGCTGTCCTGCTGGGGTGTCAGCCCATGTGCCAGTGGTGTTGGTCACATCCTTGGTGGGGAACCACTGGTAGTAATAAGCCGTCTCCACAATTTGCACGGGTTTGTCGGGGAAGGAAGACGCCAACCGCGTGAGGGTGGTGGAGAGTGTTGACAGATAGCCATGCCAGAAGGGGTAGTAGGAAAGCCCGATGATGTCGTAGTCCACTCCATTGTTCTTCATGGTGTTATAGAAATTGACGGTGGCGTTGGCATCGCCGCTCCTTTCGACATGAAGGACAATTTTTGCCTCTGGGGTCACTTCACGCACCGCCTTTGCTGCTGAACTCAGAAAATCCGTGAAGCGTTTCCACGTGCTGGTGGTGGAATTTGAATAGCAGCGGTCGTTGTTGGTTCGCCAAAGCATACCATAACTGACTTCGTTGCCAATCTGCACAAAATCGGGGGTGGCATTATTCTCGACCAGATATTCGAGGCAACGCTTTGTGTACCCATACAGGGAGTCTTGCAAAACAGCATTGCTCGTGTTGCTTTTCCATGTGGATGGAATGGCCTGATTGTCGGGGTCTGCCCATGTGTCGGAATAGTGGAAATCCAGCAGGAAGTCCATCCCTGCCTCTTTGATGCGTTTGCCCAGATTCTTCACATACTCCAGGTCTTGCACCACTTGCGGGTCTGTTTTGCTGTCGGGTGTCACGAACAGGCGTACACGCATGGAGTTCCACTTACAGGTGTTCTTCATGTAGGTGAGCACGTCTGGAATCTTGGTTCCTGCACTTGTGTAGTAAGGCGTATTCGCCTTCTCATACTGTGGCAGCACCGAAATGTCACCACCCAAGTTGAACGCATTCTGGGCTTGAGCACCCATTGCCATCGTACCCATGATGGCTGCAAATATCAGTTTTTTCATTGTTGCTTTTATTATAATATATGTGTCAGTCAGTAAAATTGGTTGCAAAGTTAGAAAAAAATCTTCACAGTTCCATCAGTTTTGCCTCAAATTCTTCTTTGGGATAGAGGGATTTGGAGCGGATGCGGGAGCGGTAGTTGTAGATGGTGGGCATGGAGTAGTCGAGGAACTGGGCGATTTGGGCGGTGTCGGTCACGCCGAGACGGATGAGGGCGAAGATGCGAAGTTCGGTGTTGAGACGTTCGTGTTTCTTGGGGGTGATGCGGTCTTCGGGACAGAGCAGGGCATTGAAGTTTTCGACAAAATGGGGGTGGATGTCGAGGAAGGCTTCGTCGAAGTCGCTGTAGAAACGCTGTTGCTCGCTTTCGATGAGGGTGTCGTCCTTGAGTGTCTTCATCAGTTCGGCGTGCTGGTTGTTCTTGGCAAGTTTGAGGAGCGACTTGCGGAAGTTCTCCAAGTCGGTGATGTACTTGCGGCAACGGTCGAGGAAGAGGGCGATGTATTCCTCCTTCACCTTGTCCATCTGTTGCAGCATCATGTTCGACTCTTGTAGATTCTCGTTCCTCACGCCCAATTGCTTGTTTGCGACAGTCAATTGCCCGTTTGCCTCTGCCAGTTTCTTTCTGACGAGGGAGAGTTTATGCATTTGGCTACGCAGATAGAGGGCGACGAGGGCGAGAAGGATGACCAGCAGGCTGAGCCCTAAAAAGAGCATGTGTTCCGTCTTGCGGGCTTCCCGTTCCTTCTGTTTGTATGCTTTTTCGATGATGGGGAAGATTTCGCTGATTTCCACCGAACGCAATTTGGCGTTGCAGTAGTTGGCATCTTCCAGACTGCAAAACAGGTAGTTATAAGCCCTCTCGATGTCGCCTCTCTCCATCAGAAGGTTTGCCAGAATGGGCAAGGCGGCGTATTCCGTCACGCCACGTCGCAGGTCTTCGATGGCAGCGAGGGCGAGATAATGCATCTGCTCTTCGCGGTTGTTCTGAACGCGGCTGGTCTCTGAAAGAATAAAGTAAATGTAGGATTTCTGTTCGTTTTTTGCCTGACCGATATGTTTGTTCAGCACCGCTTTCACTTCGTTCTCACGGTCGCTTGCCAATAGGTAGTCAGCCTTCACCACGTCGCGGCTGATTTCGTCCTGCTCGATGTTGATGATGGAGTCGCGATAGAGGTGTGTCTTTTGCAGAAGTTGGCTGGAGAGGGTCGGTGTGTTCCGCATGTAGTCTGCCATCCATCCGTAGATGGTGCGGCAGACATGGTAGTAGCGAGTACGAGTCGGGGTGTCCATCTGCTCGGGAACCAATGAGTTGACAATGCCCTCGGCATCGTTGTAGGCACCCATAATCGCCAGTTGTTCGGCACGGTTCAGTTCCACCTGCGTGCTTCGCCCAGTATCTTCTTTCGTTTCGGGCAGGTTGCCCAAGCAATCCAGATAGAAAAGGGCGGAATCGGTGCAGAAATGAGAATACTGCTGATACAAGGCTTCGTACACGTGGCTCAGTTTCGTGCCTTGTGTGGTTCTCAGCATGACTTTCAGACTGTCGATGCGGTGATGTCGGGGAGTCCGATATTGTTCTTTTTGTTCCACACACTTGTCCAACTCAATCAGCAAGGCATTTAACTCTTGTGCCTTGGTTGGCAAGAAAAACAGGGATAGGAAGGTGAGGGTAAAGGCGATTTTTTTCATGTTCGTTTACTTTTTCTGCGGCAAAGGTAAGAAAATCTTTTCTAAAAGCATTTACTTTTTTACACTTTTTTATCAATCTTTTTCTTTTGTTATTCAAATAGTTACTTGTTTTTAATATTTATATTTTTATTATAATTCCCTTTATGCGTTAATATTTGTTGTAATTTTGCAACCGTAATCGGATTTACGATGAAACAAATAGCGATTTACAATCTGTAAAATATCACTAACCTATGAAACGTACAATCGGACTTGTTATGATTCTTTTCAACCTTTTCGGCTTTCTTGGCTTGAAGGCTGCTACTCCAGTGATTGACCATGTGCATCCCCTCAACTGGTGGGCAGGGATGGTGAACCCCGGACTGCAAATCATGCTGCATGGCAAGGGCATAGGCGGCTTGGATGTGGAACTGAAGGATGCTCAGGACATCGTGGTGAAAAATGTGGTGAAGTTTGACAATAAGAACTACCTTATTATATATGTGGACACGAAGGGTGCTCCTGCTCAGAAGTTTTCCATCGTGCTGAAGGATGGCAAAAAGGCAGTCAAGACGCTGCCTTACGAACTGAAGCAGCGTGAAGAGCGGAAAATTGACAGTTTCGATGCCAGCGATGTGGTGTATCTGCTGATGCCCGACCGTTTTGCTACGGGCACAACAGACAAGCAGAAGAAACAGATGTATAAAGGCAAGCGTGAGGACACTTGGGACAGAGGCGTGGACATGGCACGTCATGGTGGTGACTTGCGAGGCATGATTCAGCACCTCGACTACTTGCAGGAGTTAGGTGTGACGGCACTTTGGCCCACGCCGACGTTAGAAAATGACATGGATGAGCAGTCTTATCATGGCTATGCCATCACCAACTATTATGAGACAGATTCTCGTTTCGGAACAAACGACGAATATAAGGAACTTGTGCGTGAGGCACACAATAGGGGGATTAAGGTAATTAAAGATATTGTTTTCAATCATTGTGGTGTGCGGAACTTCCTGTTTGCAGACAGACCAGCCGACGATTGGTTCAACTACAACAGCAAGTTCACACCCACGGGTTATAAGACTGCGGCGGCAGGCGACCCACACGCATCGGGTATTGACCGTGAACAGACCATTGACGGTTGGTTCACGAGTCAAATGCCTGATGTGAACGGGAAAAACAAACTCTTTGCAGATTACCTGATTCAAGCCTCCATCTGGTGGATTGAGTATGCAGGCATCGACGGGTTCCGGCAGGACACCTACCCTTATAATGACTTTAACCTGATGAAACGGTGGTGCCACGAGGTTGAAGCGCAATACCCAGGCTTCAACATTGTGGGTGAAACTTGGATTAACAACAATGTGGGTGTGAGTTACTGGCAGAAAGACAGCAAGTTATCGGCTCCGCTCAATAGCGAACTGAAGACCGTGATGGACTTCCCGCTCATGTACATTCTGGATTCGTTTGGCAACGAAGAAACCGACGAGTGGGACCACGGGCTGGCAAAATTGTATGCTTACATCACGCAAGACATGGTGTATGCCGATGTCAATCATCTGCTGACCTTCCTTGCCAACCACGACACCGACCGTTTCCAACCGACAAAAGAGAAAGCACAGGATGTGAATCGTTATAAGCAAGCCCTCACGTTGTTGCTTACGTTGCGTGGCATTCCGCAGTTGTATGTGGGTGATGAGATTGGTATGTATGCCAACAAGAGCGTGAACGACGGCGCACTTCGTCAGGACTTCCCAGGCGGCTTCCCCGGCGACAAGAACAATGCTTTCACGGCAAAGGGTAGAACAAACTTGCAGAATGAGTATTTCGACTTCACGAAAAAACTGCTCAACTGGCGTAAAGGTAATGACACGGTGGCTTTCGGCAAATTGACACACTATGCCATCCGCAACGGTTGTTATGTCTATGCTCGGCAGAAAGACGGAAAGACCGTGACTGTGATTGTGAACGGAACCAGCAAGGAGCAGACGCTTGACCTTAGTATCTACCAAGAAGTGATGCCGCAATCGAAAGCATACGACGTGATTTCGGAGAAGAAAGTGACGCTTGGTAAGAGCCTCAAAGTGCCAAGTCGAGGCATCTATATCTTGAATTTCTAAGCGTGGAACGAGAGAAAAGTACCGAAAATAGATAAAAAAGTACCAATAATATTTGACGAACTCAATAATTTAGTATAAATTTGCAATTGACAACTAACCTAAGTGTGTTGTAGATTGCAGCATTTACAAACCTTACCAATGAAAAGACCTATTTATACATTACTTTTGTCCTTGTTGGCTCTTGGAGTTTATGGTCAAAAGTTGACTTCTCCAAACGGGCAGTTGGAGATGAATTTCAGCGTTGACGCTGAAGGTCGCCCCACCTACGAACTGTTCTACAAGGGCAAGACTGTGATTGGTCAAAGCCACTTGGGTTATCAACTGAAAGAAGAGAACCCCGACAAGGCAACGGATTTTGAATATAAGACCTTTGCCGAGAAGGAACTGATCAAGCAGAAAGCCGATTTGCAGACAGGCTTTAGCGTGGTGGGCACCCAGTCCAGCACTTTCGACGAGACTTGGTCGCCGGTTTGGGGTGAAGAATCTGCCATCCGAAACCATTACAACGAGTTGGAGGTGACGCTCCAGCAGCAAAAGAACGACCGTCAGATGATTCTTCGTTTCCGTTTGTTCAATGATGGACTCGGCTTCCGCTATGAGTTCCCATCGCAGAAGAATCTCGTTTACTTTATCATCAAGGAAGAGAAGACCCAGTTTAAGATGGCGGGTGACCACATCGCATTTTGGGTGGCTGGCGACTATGACACGCAGGAGTATGAGTGGCAGCAGACTCGTCTGTCTGAAATTCGCGGACGGATGAAGGATGCCATTTGCGAGAATTCCTCGCAGACTCCGGCAGGATCTACTTGTGTGCAGACCTCTCTCCAGATGAAGACTGATGATGGCTTGTACATCAACCTGCACGAAGCGGCTTGTATCAACTATGCGACCATGCACCTCAACTATGATGAGGCAACCCAGACCTTCACTTCGTGGCTGACTCCTGATGCGAAGGGCGATAAGGGCAATATGCAGACCGATTGTGTCAGCCCTTGGCGTACCGTGATTGTGGGCGAGAGCGGCAAAGACATTCTGGCTTCTCGCATCACGCTCAACCTCAATGAGCCATGCAAGTTGGAGGACACCAGTTGGATTAAGCCTGTGAAGTATGTCGGTGTGTGGTGGGATATGATTACCAACCGTTCTCACTGGTCGTACACGAACGACCTGTATAGCGTTCAGTTGGGCAAGACCGACTACTCCAAGTGCAAGTCCAGCGGTCGCCATGCCGCCAACACGGAGAATGTGAAGGCGTACATCGACTTTGCAGCCAAGCATGGTTTCGATGCCGTGTTGGTGGAAGGCTGGAACGAAGGTTGGGAAGACTGGTTCGGACATCAGAAGGACTATGTGTTTGACTTTGTGACACCTTATCCCGACTTTGACGTGAAGGCCATTCATGAATATGCAGCCTCGAAAGGTGTGAAGATGATTATGCACCACGAGACTTCTTCGTCTGTCATCAACTATGAGCGTCATCTGGATGAGGCATATCAGTTTATGGTCGATAACGGATATCCTGCCGTGAAGAGTGGCTATGTGGGCGACATCGTACCTTACGGAGAGCACCATTACAGCCAGTTCATGAACAACCACTATTTGCGTTGTGTCACCAAGGCGGCTGACTATCACCTCATGGTCAATGCCCACGAGGCAACACGTCCGACGGGTATTTGCCGCACGTATCCCAACTGGATTGGCAACGAAAGTGCCCGTGGCACGGAGTTTGAGAGTTTTGGTGGCAATCCTGTCAACCATACCACCATCCTGCCATTCACCCGTTTGATTGGCGGCCCGATGGACTACACACCGGGCATCTTCCAGATGGATTTGTCGAAGTTCTCGCCCGAAAACACCAGCAAGGTACGGAGTACGATAGCCCGTCAGTTGGCGCTTTACGTGACGATGTACTCACCCCTCCAGATGGCTGCTGACCTCATCGAGAACTACGAGCCGTTCATGGATGCGTTCAAGTTCATCGAGGACGTGCCTGTTGACTGGCAGAAGAGTGTGTATCTGGAGGCAGAGCCGGGCGATTATATCACCATTGCACGTAAGGATAAGCATTCGGAAGACTGGTATGTGGGCAGTTCGGTGGATGAGAACGGTCATGTAAGCACTCTCAAACTCGACTTCCTCACGCCGGGCAAGAAATACAAGGCAACCATCTATGCCGACGGAAAGGATGCCAGTTGGGACAAGAATCCGCAAAGTTACACCATCACGACCAAGGCAGTGAACAGCAAGACGGTGCTCAAACTGAAGAGTGCCTCGGGTGGCGGTTTCGCCATCAGCATCAAGGCGGTGGACTGATGGTAACAAAAAAGAATCGTACCCGAGGGGTACACCACGCCGTACCCGAGGGGTACGACACACCGCACCCGAGGGGTACGGCAAAATAGAAATGTATTATAACAAACAATATTTATTAATCAAATCAAAAACCTAAATCCAAAAACATGAAACAGAAGCTAAATCTGAGATTCTTGATGACCCTGCTCATCGGAGTCTTCGTGTCCGTTTCAGCGTTTGCCCAAAACATCACGGTGAAGGGTAACGTCAAGGACACAACTGGTGAACCTGTTTTCAGTGCTGCGGTCAAAGTGAAAGGCACAGGCACTGGATGTGTTACCGACCTCAATGGTAATTTTACGCTCTCGGTAGCAAGGAATGCAGTTCTTGAGATTTCCTTCATGGGCTACAAGACTCAGGAGGTGAAGGCTGCTCCTTCGCTCATCGTCATTCTGCAGGATGACAACCGTCTTCTCAACGAGCAGATGGTCATCGGTTATGCAAAGGTGAAGAAATCCGACATGACGGGTTCCGTTGCCGCCATCAAGCCCGACGAAATGTCGAAGGGTATCACGACCAGTGCTCAAGACATGCTCACTGGTAAGATTGCAGGTGTGAGCGTCATTTCAGATGGTGGTACTCCTGGTGGCGGTGCTTCCATTCGCATTCGTGGTGGCTCTTCACTTTCTGCATCCAACGACCCTCTGATTGTGATTGACGGTCTTGCCATGGATAACAACGGTGTGCAAGGTCTTGCCAACCCGCTTTCGATGGTGAATCCAGAGGATATCGAGTCGATGTCTGTCTTGAAGGACGCTTCCGCAACGGCCATCTATGGTAGCCGTGCATCTAACGGTGTGATTATCATCACCACCAAGAAGGGTAAGAAGGGTAGTGCTCCAAAGGTGAACTACAACGGTAATATTTCTATCGCTTCTCCTCGTAAGACATACGACCTGCTGTCAGGTAACGAGTTCCGTGCATACGCAGCAACACTCGGTTTCTCTGACGCAGTCCTGGGTACATTGGGCAATGCGAATACCGATTGGCAGGACGAGGTTTATCGTACCGCCGTTTCAACAGACCATCAGATTTCTGTGGCTGGAGCAACCAAGAATCTTCCTTATCGTGTCAGCGTGGGTTATACGGACAACAACGGTATAGCCAAGACTTCAAACTATCAGCGTTTCACGGGCAGTTTGAATCTTTCTCCGACATTCTTGGACGACCATCTTTCTGTGAATTTCAATGCGAAGTACATGTACGCTCACAACCGTTATGTGGATGGTGGCGTATTTGGTGCTGCAATTGACCAAGACCCCACTCAGCCTGTTTATGCAGACCAGTACGCAACAGGTGGTTACTGGCAGATTACAACGGGCGACTTCTCGAAGGCAGGTTGGGCAAATCCTATCACGAACACCAATACTCCTCAGAACCCATACGCATTGATTAAGAATAAGTATGACCGTGCCAATGTGAACTCACTGATTGGTAACCTCGAAGTGGATTATAAGATTCATGGCTTCGAAGACCTCCGCATTCATGCCAGTGTGGGTGCTGACTATTCAGAAGGTCGTCAGTTGACAGACATTTCTCCTTATTCTTACAGCAACAACTACTATGGTTGGACAGGTGTAAGCCAGTCTTACAAGTACAACCTTCAGGGCAATATCTATGCAGACTACTCTCACAACTTTGATGATGTTCACAATGTGGACTTCATGATTGGTACTGAGGAGCAGCACTTCAACCGTAAGACTTACAACTACGGGGGGGGTAATTATCTGGGTGAAGTGCTTGTGACAGACGCAAGTGCTTACTATTCTCCAACACTCCGTAGCGAGCAGGAGCATGAGTACACCAATACGCTTGTTTCTTACTTTGCACGTCTCAATTACAGTCTTCTTGACAAGTATTTGTTGACCGCTACGATTCGTAACGATAATTCTTCACGTTTTGCCAAGGGACACCGTGCAGGTTGGTTCCCATCAGTTGCTCTTGCATGGAAGATTAACCAAGAGAACTTCTTGAAAGATGTTTCTGCATTGGATGAGTTGAAACTCCGTCTCAACTGGGGTATCACAGGTCAGCAGAACATCGGTAATGACTTCTACTATCTGCCACGTTATGTAACTTCAGACCAATATGCTCGTTATTCACTTGGTCAGGAAACTTACTACACCATTCGTCCAGAAGTGTACAATCCAAACCTGAAGTGGGAGAAGACAGCCACATGGGGTGCAGGTCTTGACTACAGTTTCTTGAATGGTCGCGTTGAAGGTTCTATCGATTACTATTATCGTAAGACATCAGACTTGATTTCTACTGTTTCTGTAGCGTCTGGTACGAACTTCGGAAACTATTTGACCAAGAACATTGGTGACCTTACCAATCATGGTATCGAGTTCAACATCAACGCTCGCCCTGTGGTGACAAAGGATTTCTCTTGGACTATCAGTTATAACGTGGGCTGGAACAAGAACAAGATTACTCACCTCGAAGGAACAGGTGGTAATGATTACTTCCTCACAGGTAATTCCATCTCTCCAGGTCTTTCCAACCAAGTGATGGTGAACAAGGTGGGTTATGCTGCCAACTCATTCTATGTATATCAGCAGGTTTATGATGCTGATGGCAACCCCATCGAAGGACAGTTTGTTGACCGCAACGGCAATGGGCAGATTGACCCAGACGACAAGTATGTTTACAAACATGCGGCAGGCGATGTGCTGATGGGTATGACCAACAAGTTCATCTGGAAGAACTGGGACTTCAGTTTCACCATGCGTGCAAGTTTCAACAACTACCTTTACTATGACTTCCTTGCCAACAAGGCTAATGGTTCTAACCGCTATGCCAACAGTGCATGGAACAACACAAGTCCTGAGGCTGTGAAACTTGGCTTCGAAGGCAAGACTGACTACTACATGAGCGACTATTTTATTCGCAATGCTTCTTTCCTCCGTGTGGACAATATCACACTGGGCTACTCTTTCAATGGTCTGGGTGCTACAGGCAAGTACAATGGCATTGGTGGACGTGTTTACGTTCTTGTTCAGAACCCATTCGTATTTACGAAGTACAAGGGTCTTGATCCAGAAGTTTCTATGAACCATGCAGGTGTTGACAATGGTATCTATCCACGTCCAACCACCTACATGCTGGGTCTGAGTCTGAACTTCTAATGTCTTGAATGTTTAAGAATAAGTTGAATACATTATTTAATATATAAAGAACAATATGAAACTGAATATTTTCAAAAATATAGCACCTGTGGCACTTGCTGCTCTTGTGGGTTTCAGTTCTACCGCATGTATGAACGACCTTGACCAGAGCATCAAAGACCCTCAGACAAACACGGAACTGGATGTCACAGGTCTTTTGACAAAGATTTATGGCTCTTTGGTTTTGACTGGTCAGACAGGTGGCTCTGGCAACCCTGATATGAGCCAGTTTGACGAAGGTAACTCGGCTTTCTACCGTCGTATCTTCGAAGCGAACGAACTTTGCTCTGACGAGTGCATCTGGACTTGGCAGGGTGATACGGGTATCCCAGAGTTGACTAACATTTCATGGAACTCTACTCATGGCTACAATGAGTTGACTTACTATCGTACGATGTACAATGTGACACTCTGCAACTATTATCTTCAGGAAACAGAAGGGACGACAGATGCAGAAGTGCTGCAGAATCGTGCAGAAGTTCGTTTTGTCCGTGCCCTCATGAATTTCCACTTCATTGACCTTTTCGGTCGTGCTCCTTACAAGACCGTGGTGGATGAAACACTTCCTGTAGAGAAGACTCGTTCTGAGATTTTCAAGATTGTAGAAGATGAACTTCTCTCTATTATTGACGATAGCAATGATGAGCATTTGGCTGACTTCAATGGCGATGATGCCAACTATGGTCGTGCCGACAAGGTGGCTGCCAAGATGTTGCTGGCTCGCCTCTACCTCAATGCTAAGGTTTATTTAGGCACATCTCAATGGGATAATGAGATGCTGAAGAAGGCTAAGCAGTATGCTGACGAAGTGATTGCTTCAAAGTATAAGTTGAACACTACGGCATTGAATGGTCGCTCTGCCTATGAGCAACTCTTCATGGGTGACAATGGCGAGAATCCGAATGCACGCCAGGAAATCATCTTCCCAATCCGATGTGATGGTGCCACCTCTCGTTCATACGGTGGCTCAATGTATCCTATTGCTTCTTGTACCGGTGACGGCACACCAGACCAAGGTCTTCCAAGTTCTATGTGGACTTGTAACCGTGCTCGTCAGTCACTTGTGGACAAGTTCATCTCTAATGGTTCCAGTTTGAATGGCAAGAGCATTTCTGCTCATGACTTCGCAGCGCTGGCTGGTGACGACCGTGCCCTCCTTTTCGTCAGCGACAATCGTGTTTACGAAACAGAGGAGAAGACAACTTTCACGGCTGGTTTCGCTATCTTGAAGTGGACCAACGAGTATGCACAGGGTGGTACTCCATCTGATGTTTCTTTCCCTGACACAGACGTTCCTTATCTCCGCGTGGCAGAGGCTTATCTGACTCGTGCAGAAGCAAACTTCCGTTTGGGTGATGTAGAAGAAGCCAAGAAAGATCTCAACGTGCTTCGTGACCGTGCTCATGCAGCAGAATTCGACCAGTCCATCTCTGAGCAGGACATCATCGACGAGTGGTGCCGTGAGTTCTACATGGAAGGTCGTCGCCGTTCAGACCTCATCCGCTTCGGTCAGTTCACTGGTTCCGCCTACGTTTGGGACTGGAAGGGTGGCGTATATGCTGGCACAGGTGTAGAGTCTTTCTACGACCTTTACCCCATCCCATACGCAGAGACCAGCGCAAACGAGAACATGCACCAGAACACAGGTTATTAATCCTAAAAAGTGACTATTCATGAAAAAGATATTTTATTCATTCTTGTTTGCTGTAGCAGCATTGGGCATCACTACTTCTTGTAGTGAAGACCGCGACAGCAATCCTGTGCTGAACACGCAGGGACTTTCTCTGGTGCTCAACACGCCAGGTGTAGCATACAACAACACACTGGACCTCCAGAACTCCAAGTACGTTGTGCTGACAACCTCGCAGCCAGACTATGGTTATACAGCCCCCACCACTTACACGGTATATGTAAGTATGGATAACGAAAACTTTACGGCTCTGGGCACGACGTACCGGACTGCCCGTATGGAGATTTCTGCTGAAGAATTGAATCAGGCTCTGCTCGACATCGTAGGCGATGCCAATGTGGACCAGTTGGCTGAGGCTGTGGAGGTTTACTTTAAGGTAACCGCCCACCTTACAGGTGAAGATACCATGGGACTGGTTGAGTCTAACGTGGTGAAACTCCCGTCTGTGCTTGCTTACGTGCCAGTGGTTGAGTTGGCTCTCCCAACAGAGATGTACATTGTTGGTTCGTTTGCCGCTTCTAACGGATGGAGCGAGTTCGTTCCTCTCCACTTTGCTTTTAGCCAGGATGGTTTTTCATACGGTATTGTTTACTTCAATGCAGGCGATGAGTTCAAGATTAACCCAGACGCAGGTTGGAAGGGCAATGACAAGGGCTTTGGCCAGGTGACTATCGGTGCAAGCAATGACGCAGGTGTTGTGAATGGTGGCGACAGCGAGACTTCTAACATGAAGGCTTCTAACGCGGGCTGGTACACAGTCATTGTGAAGAACAAGATTGTGGGCAATGCCATCGATTATGAACTCCAGACAAAGGAGGCTAAGGTTTACCTCTTCGGTGCAGGTGCTGCAGGTGAGCAGTGGTCATTTGACGATGCAAACCTCTTCACGATGAGTTCTTCTGCTACAGAGCCATGCGTATCTCCAGCAATGGGTGGAAGTGGTGAACTTCGTATTGCAGTTGACTGCGGTATCGACTGGTGGAAGACTGAGTTGACCATTAAGTCAGATGGCACTCTCTACTATCGTGATATTGATATTCCAACCAACTGGAACGATGCTTTGGGTGCAGACTACTCATTCCAGACAAGTGCTGGCAAGCAGATTTATCTCGACTTTACTAACGGAACAGGTTCACAACAGTAAACTAAAAATTGAATCACATGAAAAAGATATTTTTATATACAGGTCTTGTTGCAGTAGCACTGAGTTTCAGTGCCTGCAACGAAGATTTCGATGACTGGGCAGATCCTCAGACGAATGCCCAGGAGGCTGAGCAGGGCAATGTGAACGGTGGCGTGATTGCTGCCGCCACCTCTGCTGTCAACATCGCTGACATTGACGAAGCGGGTGTGGCACTGGTCAACTTCGTTTCTGCTCAGAACGTAACAGAAGGTTCTTCTGTGGTGTTCACGAAACTGCTCCTCAATGATGAGGTGAATGTACCTTTCACCACTGATGGCAACCAGTTGGTGGTGACTGCTTCCGACCTCGCTGCTGCCATTCAGACGAGTTACAACTCTTTGGCATATACCACTCGTGAGGCAAACTTTAAGGTTTATGCCGACATCATGAATGCAGACGGTGTTTCTGTTCCTCTTTCTATCGAAACGAACGAGGTGACCATCAATGTGACGACAGAAAGCCTTCCATCCATTGCGGACGAATCTGCTTTCTACTATGTAGGTGGTTACAATGGTTGGAACCTTGGCGACCCAACTCCAATGGAGGCTAACGGCGACGGCACTTACTCTTGCATCATCGAACTGAAAGAGGGTAGTGAGTGGTTCTGCTTCGCACCTCAGTCTGCCGTTGATGCACAGGATTGGGCAAGCCTCTTCCGTGCCAATGCCAACGGTGACACCTCCACTTCTGGCTTCTTCAATCTTGACATCACTTCTGGCAACAGTTTCTGTGCTGAGATTCCTGCTGATGGCAAGTATAAGTTCACCATCTCTCCAAAGGATTGGACTTACTCTTATTCCGGCTACACAGAGATGCTGTACTATGCTGGTGACTCTAATGGTTGGGGCTTCTCTCCATTGGCAAAGGTTGGTGATGAATTTGTAGGCTATTACTACATCTATCAGCCAGACAATGCTAACACTTGGGGCTTTAAACTCACGACCGATCCATCTTGGGACAACCCACAGTATGGTGCAGGTGAGGGTGCTAACTCTATCGCTATTGATGGTGGCAACATCCAGATTACAGAGCCTTCAGGCTTCTATCAGTTGACTGTCAATACAGACAACAATACTTATTCTATCTTCGCTATCTCTCAGATGTCGCTCATCGGCTCTGCTGTCAATGGCGACTCGAACTGGGGTACTGACTATGACCTGACGTTCAATTTGGACAACATGGCATGGGAAGGCACATACGAGATGACAGATGGCGAATATAAGATTCGTGCCAACCACGACTGGACACTCTCATGGGGTGGCAGTTTGGAAGAGATGACTTCACAGAATGGTGCAAACCTCTCGATTGAGGCAGGTACTTACAAGTTCAGTTTCAAACCAAACTGTGATGGTCAGGGTGTTCTCACCGTTGAGGCTCAATAACGAAATCTAACACATTATTGATCAATAGGGGCGGGCATTTCTGCCCGCCCCTATTTGTTTTTAATCTTCATAAGACGATGAAAAAGATACTATCACTTTTAGTCCTTGTTTCTTCTTGCTTAATCGCTTCTGCACAATCGGAAGTGATGCTGCAAGGTTTCTACTGGGACAGTTACTCCGACACAAAATGGACCAAACTGGAAAAACAGGCAGACGAATTGGCTCGCTACTTCGACTTCATCTGGGTGCCGAACTCTGGCTATTGTGGCGACTATAACAACATGGGTTACATGCCGCTCTATTACTTTAACCAAAACTCGTCGTTTGGCACAGAGGCAGAGTTGCGTAGCATGATTAGCACATTCAAGGAAAAAGGTTTGGGAACCATTGCTGATATTGTCATCAACCACCATAACACCAATGGGTGGTTCTCTTTCCCTGCCGAGACCTACAATGGTGTGACTTATCAGTTGCAGAGCACCGACATCTGCAAGAATGATGATGGTGGTTCTGCTCTTGAAGAGGCTACGGCAAAAGGCGTGTCTCTGTCTGCCAATAACGATACGGGTACGGACTGGGATGGCTGCCGCGACCTTGACCATCAATCGGCGAATGTGAATAAGATTGTCAAGGCATACCTTTCGTTCCTGCTCGATGACATCGGCTATACAGGCTTCCGTTACGATATGGTGAAAGGGTATAGTGCTTCCTATACAGCCGAATACAATACCGCTTCCAAACCTGCTTTTTCTGTCGGTGAATGTTGGGACGGCTCTGGCACTATCAAGAACTGGATAGACGGTACGAAGGTCAATGGTGTGCCCACATCTTCTGCTTTCGATTTTCAGTTCCGCTATCGGGTGCGTGATGCCATCAATCAGAACAACTGGACAAATCTTGCCGGCAACGCATCCGATACAGGTGGCTATCCGCTCATCTATCAAGAGGCATACCGTCCATACGCCGTGACGTTTGTGGAGAATCATGACACAGAGAAACGAGCCAACGACAACCAAGACCCTATCAAGGCAGACACTCTTGCCGCCAATGCCTACCTGCTTGCCATGCCTGGCGTACCATGTGTATTCTTGAAGCATTGGCTCAATGCCAAAGGCGACATCAAGCGGATGATTGAGGCACGTCGTCTGGCTGGCATCACTAACACCAGTACATACGAGCAGGTGGCATCTTCGCAACTTTACTATGCCGTGAAGACGATAGGCACCAAGGGTTCGCTCATTTGTGTGGTGGGCAAGACACCAACCGCCTATACGGCTCCAACTGATTACAAATTGCTTTGTTCAGGTAGCGATTATCGCTATTACATCAACTCGGCTGCATACGCGGATTGGGACACAACTCTTGCTCGTATCGAGGCTGAGCAGAAGGCGGCTCAGGAAGAGAAGGACAACTTCAAAACTTACACCGCTACCGTTTACGTCAAGGCAGACTTCACGCCTGTTTACTTCTATATATGGGACAGCAATAACAACACGCAGTTGAATGGAAACTGGCCAGGCAAGCAGCCGTCCACTACGACTATCGATGGTGAGACTTGGTACTATCAGAGTGTTGACATCACAGATGCTGACTACTATTTCAACATCATCTTCAATCAGGGCAATGGTAAACCGCAGACAGACAACATCGAGGGCATTACGTCCGACAAGTACTATACCGCTACGATTTCTGGTGGAAAGGTACAGTTCACCGATGTGACCAATACGGTGGGTGTCCGTAATGTGAAGACTGATAAAATGTCTGATGGCCGCATCTACAACTTGATGGGTATCGAAGTGAAACAACCCGCCCGAGGTTCCATCTACATTCAGAACGGCAAGAAATTTCTTGCTCGCTAATGGTCAGTGAAATTGTACATGGTAAATTGTAAATGAAAAGATGAAACAGATACCAGACCAATCATTTATGAAACTGTTCAACATCAGTTTCGGATTCTTCGGAGTACAAATCGCCTACGCTTTGCAGTCGGCGAATATCTCCCGAATCTTCTCCACGCTCGGTGCCGACCCGCACAACCTGAGTTACTTCTGGATTCTTCCGCCTCTCATGGGCATCATCGTGCAGCCCTTTGTCGGGGCATGGAGTGACCGTACATGGACACGCTTCGGCCGTCGCATTCCCTACCTTTTCATCGGGGCATTGGTGGCAGTCCTCGTCATGTGTATGCTGCCCAATGCTGGTTCCTTTGGCATGGCAGCAGGTACGGCGATGATTTTCGGACTCATCTCCCTCATGTTCCTCGACACCTCCATCAACATGGCGATGCAACCCTTCAAGATGATGGTGGGCGACATGGTGAACGAGAAGCAGAAGGGACTTGCTTACTCCATCCAGTCGTTCCTCTGCAATGCCGGTTCGTTGGCAGGTTACCTCTTCCCCTTCATCTTTGCCGCCATCGGCATCAGCAATGTGGCACCCGAAGGTGTGATTCCCGACTCGGTGATTTACTCCTTCTACATCGGTGCAGCCATCCTCATCCTCTGTGTGATTTACACGTCGGTGAAAGTGAAGGAATATCCACCCGCAGAATATAACGAGTACCATCCTGTAGAGCCTTCTGAGGTGGGCAATGAGAAGGAGCCAGGCATGTTGCAACTCCTTGTGAAAGCCCCCAAGACATTCTGGACGGTTGGTCTTGTGCAGTTTTTCTGCTGGGCAGCCTTCATGTTCATGTGGACTTACACCAACGGCACGGTTGCTGCAGGTGCATTCGACGCTCCTTCTATTCTGAAAGAAGGGGCACGGGTGCTCGACACCACTTCTTCGCAGTATCAAGATGCTGCCGACTGGGTGGGCATCCTCTTTGCCGTGCAAGCCATTGGCTCTGTGCTGTGGGCAGTGGTCATTCCACGTTTCAAGTCTTACAAGGTGGCATACATTGTGAGCCTCGTGCTGGGCGGCATCGGTTTCTGCTCGCTTCAGTTCATCCACGACCAGTACTTGCTCTTTGTATCCTTCCTGCTCATCGGCTGTGCATGGGCTGCCATGCTGGCACTTCCGTTCACGCTTCTGACCAATGCATTGAAAGGTGGGCACGTAGGTACTTATCTGGGACTCTTCAACGGTACCATCTGTGTTCCGCAGATTGTTGCGGCATCTTTGGGTGGAATCATCCTTAGTGCGTTCACCACTCAGGGCGAACTGGCACCAGAGTCCAACATGCTTGTGCTTGCAGGCATCTTCCTCTTTGTGGGTGCCTTGTGTGTCAATATCATTAAGGACTAAGCATTTAGACCATGTATAAGTGGGTGTGTCAAATAGCCATTGCCTCAGCACCTCAAAATCGACCACGTCGTGGTCGGCGAACCGATGACGACGTGGTCGGCACATCGACCACGACGTGGTCGATTCAGAGGTTATTATAGCACGCTATTTGACACCCCCGCTTCTTTATTCTCTTCAGAAGCGAGGATTTCCCTCGTTCTTTAGCGTTTCTTGTTTTCGTTCTGACAGATGGCGAGTGCCAATCTCCATGCTCCGTTGCCGCCAAACTTTGTGTAGAGGCGAAGCATATTGCCAATGACTTTCTGCCCAAAAGTCGGTTGGAAGTTGTCGTTGCGGAAGATAGTGAGTGACTTCGATGCCATCTTGTATTTTTTGCATTTGCCTGTCATCTTCTCGTTCTGCAACTTGCCCAACAGAATGCTGGTACGCAGATAGAGCGGATAAATCATCAAGTCAAGATGCGGGTAGATGCAGTTGAGATGTTGAGCGTGATAACTTGACAGCGGTTGCAGAATAGTCGAGTTCAGGTTGCTCAACACCACCGAAAGGGTGCGGGTCAGTTGCTTGTAACTCTTGGAGAAACTTTCGCCCGTAATGCTGTCGTCGTGAATCTTGATGGAATGGAAGGCACGGTCGGTGTACCAAAGAATCTTGGGCTGATGCAGGATGGCACGCAAGCCCAGTTCCCAGTCGTTCCAAATGCGGCATTCTGTGTTCCATGCCCCGATGTCTTTCAGGAAACTTGTGCGGAACACCATGCCTTGTGTGTTCAGCACATTTGCCAAAATCTGCACACGAGGGTCGGGTGAAGGGATGAAGGTGCGGACGACATCTTTGCCGTTCACATGCATCTTGGTAGGCACCACCACCATGTCATAGTTGTCAACCGGCAGGCGATTGATGGTGGAGATGAAGTCGTAGTCGAACTCATCATCACTGTCGAAGAAGTACACCCATTCCGTCTTGCACGACCTCAGTCCTTTATTGCGGGCGGCAGATGGGCCGGGGAACGTCTCTCGCAACAACGTGATGTTAGGACGGTCTTTGATGTATTGTTCGCAGAACTGGTAAGAACCGTCTGTGCTCTCGTTGTCCACGATGATGATTTCCTTCGGTGCCATGCCCGACTTGACAATGGTGTCAAGTGTCTTTCCGATATATTCACGCCTGTCTTTTACAGGAACGATTACGGTTAATTCCATATCTTCTATGCTGATTTAGTTGCAAAGGTAAAGAAAAAAAAGAAGAAAATGCTTAACTTTGCAAAAAAATATCAAGAAACCATGCGAATTCTTCTTCTTGGCGACTATTCCAACGTTCATGCCACACTTGCCGAGGGCTTTCGAGCCTTGGGGCATGAGTGCGTCGTGGCGAGCGATGGTGACAAGTGGAAGGACTATCCGCGAGACATTGACCTCAAGCGGGCATTTGGCTTGAAGGGCAATGCTTCTTTTCTTTGGCGGCTGATGAAGGCGCTGCCCGCTTTTCGTGGTTATGACGTGGTGCAACTCATCAATCCTATCTTTCTCGAACTGAAGGCAGAGCGTTTGGCACCCTTCTACCATTACCTGCGTCGCCACAACAAGAAAGTGGTGTTGGGGGCTTTCGGTATGGATTACTATTGGGCATACGTCAACACCTATCAGCGACCTCTTCGCTACAGCGACTTTAATTTTGGCGACACCATCCGCACCGACCACGAGGCGGAACTCTATCGCCAGGAGTGGATTGGCACGCCCAAAGAGACCCTGAGCAAACTGATTGCCCACGATTGCGACGGCATTGTGGCAGGGTTGTATGAATATTGGGCAACCTACAATGACGTGCCGGAACTGAAAGACAAGATGTGCTTTATCCCGTTCCCCGTTAGCCTCCCGACTCCCCAAGGAGGGGCTTCGCAACGTTTGTCGTCTGATGGGCTTTGCCTTTTCTGTGGCATCAGCAAACGCCGTTCCGCCTATAAGGGCACTGACATCATGCTGGCTGCTGCCCGAGCGGTGCAGGAGAAATATCCCGACCGTTTGCAGTTGCAGGTTGCCGAGGGGGTGCCTTTCGCTCAGTATCAGCACATGATGGATACTTCCGATGCCATCCTCGACCAACTCTACAGTTACACGCCAGCCATGAACTCCCTGCTTGCCATGTCGAAAGGCATCATCAACATTGGCGGAGGTGAATCCGAGAACTATGAGATTTTGGGAGAAAAAGAGTTGCGACCCATCATCAATGTGCAACCCACCTTCCAGTCGTGCTTCGACGAGATGGAAAACCTCGTGCTCCATCCCGAACGCATCCCTTTGCTCAAACAGCAAAGCATTGCCTACGTGAAGAAGCATCACGATTACCTCCAAGTGGCACAACGCTACTTAGACTTCTACCATTCCCTTTAACATGTTGTATAAGATGGGCAGCGGATTTGCTCCCCGATGCACCATCCACCATCTGGCTTCTTTTATCGTTCGCCAGATGGCATTGCTTGTTCCATAGACATATTTGAACGTAGCCCCCTTGCTCATTTGCAATTTCTTGTTCCTCAGGAATTGTCTTCCCGTCGTCCCAACCGGAGTCATCACGATTGGTTTGGGCACATACAATATCTGATACCCTGCCACTCTCGCATCTTTCACCCACACCTGTTCTTCGCCTGCACACAATTTCTCGCTGCCCAATCCGAACCGTTCGTCAAACCGCACCTTCACCTTCCTTCTGAACGTCATCTCCACCGAACTTACAAAGTCGACAGGGTAGAGGTGCAAATATGTTCCCTCCTTGCTGAGTGCCTGAAAATGAATCATATCCGCCTCTGGATGCTCTTTGTATGCATCAAAAATCGTCTGGATGAATTCTTCCGTGTATCGGTTATCATCATCTGCAATCACCACCACATCACCCGTTGCACATTCGATGGCATGGTTCCTGTTTCGGCTCAGTCCTTTCCCCTCCAAGAACGTCAACTTCACATCCTCTCTCTCCTCCAGCATCTTCGGCACCCTCTCTTTCCATCTTTCATCCGTCCACTGCATCGACACCACATACTGGACCCCGTCCATCGGCGGCATCAACACTTCAGGAACCTTCTCGATTCCTTGGTCAATCGTGCATATCAGTATGTCCAGTGTCATAACGTGTGCAAAATTACGGAAAAATATCGATTTTTACCGCTTTATCGCCATTTTTTTCGTACCTTTGCACTCGCAAAGTTCAGGACACAGTAACGAGTGGCGGGGTTGGAAGCCTCGTGTAAGTCCAGTTATGAACAGAGAACTTGGCAATTTATTAGAGTTCATAACAAACAGAAAATCAGAATGGAAAAAGTATCACGTTCGTTGGCATCGGCCATCCTGTCGATGTCGCTCCTCACGGTCATGGCTGGTGCGGCAATTGCTCCAGCCCTGGGAATCATCAAACAGCATTTTGCCGATGCACCCGACTTGTTGGTGCAACTCATTGTCAGCATTCCGGCACTCTTCATCATCGTCACCAACCTTTTCTTCCTGCCCATCAGTCGGATGCTCCACACTCGGGCGATTGCCCTCACGGGGCTTCTTCTTTATGTGGTAGCAGGAGCAGGTTGCTTCTTCGTCGACGACCTCTATGTGCTCTTGTCGATGCGTGCCTTGTTGGGCATCAGTGTGGGACTCATCATGCCGCTCTCCACAGGGCTGCTTGCCTACTATTTTCCTCCCGAAGAACAGGCACGGTTGATGGGGCTTTCGGCAGCCATGAACCAGATGGGCGGGGTGGTGGCAACCCTCTTGGCTGGCATCCTCGCCACCATCGAATGGAACTACGGCTTCTTGGTTTATTTGTTGGGATTGATTGCCGTGGTGATGGTGTGGCGATGGCTGCCCGACGAACAGTTGGATTCGACTAACAAGCGTGGTAAAGCCTTTGAGCCTCGTCAGTTGCTCAAGTTCCATCCTTCCGTCATCGGCATGTTGTTGCTCATGACCATCTTCTTCATCTTCCCCACCAATTTTGCCATCATTACCAGTCAGCAAACGCCCCTCGGCACGACCTCTATCACTATCATCATGGTGGCACTCGATGTTGTTGCCTTCTTTGTCGGTTTGCTCTTTGGAAGGCTGATGCACCTTTTCCGCAAGCCTATCAAGTATTTCGCACCGCTTGCTTTCCTGTTGGGCTATGGACTATTTGTGCTGAGTCAGCGTGTGACTGCCATCATCCTTGGTGCTGCTTTCATCGGCATTGCCACTGGTGTGGGCGTTCCTTATCTCAACACTATCGCCTCCATCAAGGGCGGCAAGAATTCTGCCACCACGGTGATGCCCCTGCTTTCCGCTTCCCTCTATCTCGGACAGTTCGTTTCGCCCCTCCTCGTCATGCCAATCTCCCAATCCCTGTTTGGCGATGCCGACCTCACCGCTCCCTACAAAGTGGGCATCATCATTAGTGTCCTATTCCTGCTGCAAGTGTGGAGTACACGCCACTTCCAAAGTCTGCCGCCTGAATCACACGCATAAATAGAAATCATTCATGATGAATTTGTGGCTCATTTGTGATAATTGATGTTTCTAAAACATATAATCACCATGAATGAGTCACGAATTCTTCATGAATTTTTTGTATCTGTTTTTTTCATCGTATCTTTGCCGAAAAATTCAGCAAGATGGCAGAAGAATTGAAAATTGGAGCAGGCTCGAAGGAAGAGAAGTACCGAGAGTTGGTGCCTCAGATAGAGGCGGTGGTGGAAGGAGAAACGGATTTCATTGCCAACATGGCGAATGTGGCAAGCATGTTGCACGAGACCTTCAGGTTCTGGTGGACAGGGTTCTATCGGGTTACTGAGGGAATGCTTGTTCTCGGACCCTTTCAAGGTCCCTTGGCTTGCACCCGCATCAAGAAAGGGAAGGGTGTGTGCGGCACCGCATGGGAACGAGAGGAAACCGTCGTCGTGCCCGATGTGGATGCCTTCCCTGGTCACATCGCTTGCTCCAGTTTAAGCCGCAGCGAGATTGTCGTCCCCGTCAAGAGAAATGGTGAAGTGATTGCCGTGCTCGACATAGACAGCAAAGAACTCTCTACCTTCGACGAAATCGATAAAAAATATTTGGAAGAAGTGGTGAAAGTGCTGTGAAGGGCTTTCCCCTGAGATGCTGCTTCCGTCACCCCGAAAATGGTGTCCTCGATACCTCTCAAGTGGTCTGACTCACACCGCCTGAGTGGTGTGACTCAGACCGCCGAGGCGGTGTGACTCAGACCACTTTTGGGGTGTCGAGCGGAGGGTGGGAGGGGATAGCGAAAAAGTCCCTCGCACGGTCATCGCTGACGGTGCGAGGGGTGTGTACACTTGTTTAACTGATCTTTAATTACTAACGCGTTTTTCGTTATTCTTGGGGCTTGGGGGCGTAGTTGGCTGTGGCGTGATACACGACGACGGAATCTAATGGTTGCTCCCGCAGTGCCTTGGTTTTGATGACGATGGCACCGTTCTTGGCTTTGTCGCCATAGATGGTGGTGGCAGGTGTGCCTTCGAGGATGGTGAGGGATTCGACGTCATCTTCGTTGTTGATGCCCACCGCCTTGAACAATTCCGCAGCGTCTTCGTCTTCTATCGGCGATTTGCCCCGAAGGGACAGGGGAACTTTGAAAAACTTCCCGTCCACCACCAGAAGCGGCTCGTTGTCATCTTGTGCCATTGGCGTGGCGTCTTTTGTGATGAAGCAGATGATGCCGTGCTTGTCCTTGTAGTTGAATTCAGGCGTGCCATTGTCTGTCTGTTTTAGCATGAACATCTTGAAGGGGAGCGATTGGTAGTTGCGTACTTCTTCCTCGGTGGCGGGACGGCCGTCAATGAAGACATACTCGTAGGTGCAGTTGAAAGCCTTGTCGCAGTCGGCAGGTTCGCCTTCGTGCGAGAAGCCGACGATTCGGTTGTTGGAGTCTCTCACGGGATGGATGGCGAAAGGTGTCTCATCCTCTGGAACCGCTTCCGTTTGTGGCGTATCCTGCTGAGGCACAAGCGTTTCGATGCTTTCGGATTGAGAGGGACTGATGACTGGCACTTCCGTCTTTTCGAGGGTCGTCACCATGTTCTCCACGGGGTCGGTATCGCTGGGTGTGGCGAAGGCATTGATGGTCAATGCCACCACGGGGATGGCACAGAGTGCTTTGAGCATGAGCCATCGGTTGGATTTCTTTTGGTACATCATAAGAATGCGTTTTTTGAGTGAACCGTGACCGAGGTTGTTGGTGAAAGGCTGCAGTCGATTCCCCACAACCTTTGTCACAAGCAGTTGTTGATATTGTTTTGCATCGATGCCTTGATTGATGACCGCCTGGTCAGCCTCGTACTCGTGCACCGCCTTGAGGTCGCGGCTGATGAACCAGACGAACGGATTGAACCACTGGAAGGTCTTCATCGCCTCCATCAGGAGGAGGTCGTAAGTGTGCCCCAGTCGGATGTGCTCCTGCTCGTGTGTGAGGATGTGTTGGCGGTGGTGTTCGTAGTCGTGTACACTCATCACGATGTAGCGGAAGATGCTGAACGGGGTGACATCGCCCTTGAGGAGCACGACCGTGTTGCCTTGTGTGTCGGTGTGTCGCAATCCGCCGTGCATCAGCCGAATCAGCGAGAGGGCTTGCATCAGCGTGAGCAGCAGCATCACCGCCACACCTGCCAGATACACACTTTCTGCTACTTGCACCCAGGTGATGCGAGGATGCTTCTCCGTTGGCAGCACCAGCACGGGTGTGGTGTCCTCTTCCATCAGCGTCTGCATCTGGTAAAACTCTTCGTTGATGACCGTCGGGTGCTCCGTGGTGAAGTGTAGCAGCGGCACTACGAGCGACACGAGCATGATGCCCACCAACATGCAGCGGTTGAACCGATGGAATGTTTCTTTGCTCAGGAAGAAAAAGAAACAACTGTATAGGAGTGCCAATGTGATGGCGGATTTGATGAGGTATAACATAAATTTCCCAAAATTAAATTTATGAAAAATTCGTGGTTAATTTATGGTAATTTATGTTCAAAGTAAAAACACGAATGACCATAAATTAACCATGAATTTTTCATGAATTATTTCTGTTCTTTAATCATTGCTACGATTTCTCTCAACTCTTCTTCCGACACCTCTTCCTGCTTTGCGAAGAACGAGAGCATCGACTTCAGCGAGTTTCCGAAGAAGGTGCTCTTCACCTCTTTCATCACCCGATTCGTGTATTCCTCGCGGCTCAGCAACGGGAAGAACACAAAGGTCTTGCCGCCTCCCTCCTGCTTGCGTGAACTGACAAATCCTTTGTTCACCAAGATTTTCAGAAACGTGGCAATGGTCGAATACGCAGGTTTCGGTTCTGGGTACTGCTCGATAATCTCGTGGGTCGTCATGCCCTCTGCCTTATCCCACAGCACATTCATGATTTCCATTTCCGACTTTGTCAGTTGCCGCTTCGGGAAAAGTTCTTCGGAGCGTTGCCCGAAGTGTTCTTCTTTATTCCTTTTCATCTTTATTTAATGTTTTAGATTTTCGCTGCAAAGTTAATCTAAACTTTTAGATAACTCCAAACAAAACGGGGCAAAAATGAGCACCCGACAAAAAGTTTAACTTCTTTTGTTAGATATTCATTTCCTTTTATTAAATATTAAGAATGTTCTTTGCCGATTTGCCTTTTTTGTGGTGATGCTTTGTTTTCTATTCGTGGATAATTCGTACCTTTGTAGTCCCAATGACAAAATGATTATAATGATGCAGATGAAAAGGATGCTTGTGGCGTGGTGTACGCTTTGTATGGTTGGTTTGTGCTTTTCGCAAACCACGGATGTTGTGTCTCTGTCAAAATCCATCTCGTTCTCGCAGAGGGATTTTGTGGATACCATCAAGGTGCAGGTGGAGGACGGGGCAGTCATTGTGCCTGTGGAGATAGCGGGAATGAAGAAACGCTTCCTTTTCGACACGGGTGCGGCGATGGGCGCGTGGCTGGGTGAAGAGGAAGAGTGGATGCTGCGGGTGGATGGTAACGGGATGGACATCGCAGACAGTAACGAGAATGTGCATAAGAAGACGGTATATCGCTTCCCTCCCATCCGTTTGGGGCAGTTGAGCATAGAGAACTACCCGATGATTGCCGAGGATGCCATGAACGATTTCCTGTGTGGGCAGTTTGATGGGCTTCTGGGTTTTAACCTTGTGGGCAGTGGACTTTCTTTCAAGTTGGACACGAAGGACAGCCTGCTGATTGTGACGGACAGAAAGGGCTTCTTTGCCGAAGAAGAGAAGGGGATGCCGATGGTGAAGTATCAATTGGTGAGGAAGTCGCGTCCGCTTATCATGGTGAAGATGCCTTTCGGTTGGGTGGAAATGCTGTTCGACACCGGAGCCATGAACCATTGGCTTGATCTGCCCGAGCATCTGTTGGAGCGATGGGGCGAGCATCGTCCGAAAATGGCGAAAGAAGCGGAGAATTTGACCTGTTCAGTCGATACGATGATGGGTACTCATTTCGGGCTTTATGGTTTCAAGGGAGACACGTTGCTGGCAAGAACCTTGCACTTCCCCGAAGTGCAGGTGGGCGGGCTAACGTTCAAGGATTTATATGCATGTACAAATTCTCGCACCCTGTGTCTGGGCTCCGCTCTCTTGAAGCGTTCGTCCGTGATTATTGATGCCCCTCGCAAGCGGTTCGTCTTTCTGCCGCATCATGGAGAAAGCACGATTGCTGTGGAAAACCCGAATGTCGGCAGCCTTTCTTTCGTGCCTTCCGAACCAGGCGATACGCTCGGAGCCCTCCGAGCCGTTGTGCGTAAAGGCTCTCCAGCCTACGAACAAGGCATCCGCACAGGCGACTACCTGCTGGAAGTGGACGGCACCCCCATCCCCGACATCTGCACCTATCGGCAACTTGGCAAGAAAGACAAAGAGGTACCCATGAAATTCCGTTCTCCCGATGGAAAAGTGAAAACCGCCTGTCTGACAAGAAATCAATAGAAGTGAAAAAGTGAAGACACCCAATACTCGCCTCATTACGGTCACACCGAACGCCGCCAGCAGATGGTGGAGGCATATAGAAAATACATGAAGAAGTAAAAAATTGTACATCTTTCATTACCTACACATGTGTGCTATTGCCTGAATATTGGGCTGGTTCTTCAGTCTCGGAGATAGGGTTATGGACGTTTCAACCTACTACTTCAGGAATTCTTTCATGGATTCCTGATAGATGTTGCCGTAGCCATCTACATTGTAGAGCGTCACGTGGCTACCGACCGTGTTGATGAAGAGGCGGTAGTAAAGGTCGCGCAGGGGGATGTCGGGCGTCTCGATGATGCAGTCGTGCAAGGTGGCTGTGAAACGGTTCGTCATCCATACGTGAAGGTCGGTGTTGTAGATGTCTGCTTTTGATGTCTCGTAAGGATTGGCTGCCGTGATGGCGAGGATGCCAGGGATTCCTTTAGCAGCATCCATCACACTTCCTGAATAGCAGGCTTCGGTGAGACAAAGAAGTTTACGGTATTTCTCTCCTTCATGCATCGCCTCGAAAGTTTCCTTGGCGAGTTGGGTGGTGAAACCGTCTTCACGGTCGAGCCATACCATTTGTCCGGGTGCACCATGACCGCTCCAGAAGACGAGCACGTTGTCATCTCTGTCGGCATGAAGGACAGCAGGCAGTTTCTCGCTTTGTTCTCCACAGAGGATGTGCTTGATGTCTGAAGGTTCCAACTGACTTGTGTGGTAGTCAATGGTCACGTTCTGGTAGAGGTTATCACCGTTGGGGCGCACCTGTACGATTCCCGTTTGTGGGTTGCTGGCATTGTTGGCGATGTCATCTTCCATGATAAGCACGATGTGGTCGTCATCATAGCCCTGTTTGCACAGAATCTGATACATCTGCAGCACATCTGCCTGATGGCGGTAGTTGCTCCATCCGTTGCTGCCAGCCACCAACAATGCCCACTTTTGGTCAAGTTCGGGATATGTCACACCCGAATCATCCTCATCCTTGAATTCCTGCATGAGTTGTGTTTTCCAGTTCCATGCACCTAAGGTGGCATCGATTCGATGAGAACCTGTGGAGGAGATGTAGTCGAGGATGATATAGCGTCCCTGATAGAGCAGATAATGGTAATAGGTGGTGGAGAGTACGGTGGTGTAAACATTGCGGTCAAATGCAATGGAACCACAGGCACCGGCAATATGTGCATCGGCAACTTTCTTCAACGAAGTGTTCAGTGACTCGTTGCCAGAAGCGGAGAGTTGGTCGATGAGTGCCCAATTGAGCATGACCACCGCATCATAGATTTGTGCAGCGCCTAAGGTTGGCTGCTGACCGTATTTGATTTCGTAGAGAATGTCGAAGCCCGACTCAGGCGATGCTCCAAAGGTGATGCCTTCAATGCCTTCAGCCTTGGCACCGAAACGGTCGAGCACATCCACTCCGTAGGCGGTATCGCTGTAAAGTCGGCGAGAATGGCTATTGGCATGCTTGAAGGCTTCTTCGATGGTTTCAATCTCTTTTGACACACAAATCACGACGTCGGCATTCTCTTCGGCTGCTTTGCGGCTCTCTTCGGCAAGTGTCTCAGGACGGAAGTCGTGGATGCCTTTCACCTCCAGTCCCAATTCTTCTGCTTGGAAACCGAACCACTCCACGAAGGTCTTTCCATAGGGCGTCTCACGGTCGGCGAGCAATGATACCGTCTTGGCACCATAATAGAGGGCGCGGCTCAGCAGGACTTCGCACTGTGTGATGTCACTTTCCACCATCGCCCAAAGGGAGCCCGTTGAGGCATAGGCGCGTGTCAGTTCTTCGGCGGTGGCAATGGTGAGGAATGGTTTGTGGGCGGGGCAGAGTGAAGCCGCAAGAATGGCTGCATCGGCGCTGTACTTGCCGCCTATCACAGCCGCAATGTCATCGCGTTGAGCCAGTTTCTCAGCCAACTCTTCCATGTTCACCTCTTCTTCGTCATACCACTCAAATTCCATCTTCACCCTCTGTCTCTCTTTCTCATTGGGTGTGTTGAGAATGTTCTGTTTCTGGATTTCATTCACGCCATTGACAGCCATTTCGATGGTTTGTTCCCAATGTTTCTGTTGCTCATGGTTCATTGGAAGTACCACAGCCACTTTTTGCACCTGCCACTCAATATGTTCGTCAGATGCAACGTCGTTATGGTCGCTGCACGCCATCAGCAGCAACGCCAACAATCCTATCAACCATTTATTTCGCTCCATATTCTTTCTCCTTCTTGATGGCTTCCTGCCGATTGGCTTCTACACCCGCCTTCAGTTGTGTGTAGCGATCAGCAATCTGCCAATTAATGTAGCCGCTCTCCAGCCCATAGTCCTGATAGCGAGGCAAATCCTGTTGGTTGTACCAATTGGTGAGATGGTCGTAGAGCACGAGGTCGATACGTTTCACCATCGAACCGACAATCAGCGTTGAATAGGCACTCTGGTCTGTGTCCATTCCTGCTGTGTAGATGCCGCATTCAGGGTTTTCACGCAGGTAGCGGTAGGCTCCCATGTTGGAGCCTCCTGCTACTGCATAGATGAAATCATACTGACCATCGTAGTCATACATTTTTTTATACAATTCTGTCGGCATGCCATATCCAGTCCAGTCATCGGCAATAGCGCTGACTACAGCAAATGAACCGTCTTCAGACTGACCGAAACCTTCCACAAAGCCATCCCGGGCATCGTGAATTGTATTGTCTTGACCGTTGCCGAGCAGGACAAGTGGATGTTTGCAACCTAATTCCCGTGCAGTTTGACCTGCTAACCATGAGGCACCATACATGCTGATGCCGAATGTCCGAATCTGTTCCGTCTCGTCTCCGCTGTCTTCTGCCTCGAAAGCCAGCACACAACGGTTGATGTTCATCTCGGCATTGGCAAACACTCTTCGGGCAATGTCAACATAGTTGGAAGAAGCAAGTACCAATAACCGTCGGGGAATTTTCCCCTTTTCGTTTGGTTTGTCAATATTCTCCCACCATGACGTGCATACAGACTCCACCTCCTCGTGACTGGTGGGGGTGATGAACTTGATGGTCATCCCTTGAGTGTGCTCATTCTCCATCAGTTTGATGCCACGTAGAATCTGGTCGTTATAACTGCCGTCGCCCAGTCCGTCAATCGAGAACAGCACAAGCACTTCGGATTGTATAACCGGTGTCTGTGCGTTGGATGCGTCGTCATCGTCATTGCAGGATGTCAGGCAATAACCCATCGTCAGCAGCATGACTGCTACTGACAGATGGGTGAGGAGGATGTTGCTTGTCTTCATATTATAGTCTTACTCCGATTGCTGCATTTGCGAACCAGTCATTCAGTCGTCCGCTATTGCCTTTGTGATGATAACCGAAATTGTAGAACTGACCGTTCAAGTTCACAAAATAGCGGCCAAAGTTGTAGGTGAGTGAAAGGCGTGCATTGAAATTCAGTCTGATGCGGTTGCTGTGTGCATCGGTACCCATTTCTCTGAGCCAACGATCTTCTGGCACCACTTCATCAGGATCATGATATTCATCGTCTTGTGCCAATTCGAGCACGTAGGAGTCGTAGTTGTAAATCTTCATGCGGTTGTAAAACGTCAGCATAGGCATTGCCATCGCACTGATGAGCCACCCCTTGGCTGGCACATAGTTGTAGCCGTAGCCTGCACCTAAATTCGCTTCCCACTGCTTGATGCGTCCCATATTTCCCATGTTCAGAATCAATTGGGCGTTTGCTACGTCATCGAAACGGAAGTCTGAATAGTAGAACATGGCACCAGCCAACCAGGAGCCTGCCGAACGTTTCTGGATGACACTCTGACGATAGGCGGCTTTATAGGAAAAGCGGCGCTTGTTGAAGATGTAGTAACCGTCCAGCACCATCGTCTTGGCTTTGATGGGGGAGGAGAGAGCCCATGTGTTGGCGAAGTTCATCCTTTCAGGGTCACCTCCATCTTCAGGATAGAAATCCCCTTCGTAGTGCACTTGGGGCTCTTTCGTCTTGAACTCATGCAGGCGGAAGTGTACACAATACCATGTGCCCGAACTGCTCAATGAGAAGTCTCGGCCTTTGTCACCTGCAACGTTGAAGGCATAGTGTGCCGCAAGTCCCTTGTATCCCACTCGCACACCCACAGAAGTGGACACATCTGTGCGGATACGTGGCTTACATTTCACATCACCTTCGGCACCTAAATTTGTACCATCGATGGTCGATTTCATCAGCAGGTCGGACTGGCTGAGATAACTGTCCAAACTTATGCGCCAAACTTGGTCGGGGTTCTGGATGTAGAGCGTATCTACATTCTTCACCCACTTCTTATCAACAAAATCTTGCGCTTGTTTGAAGAGTTTATTCTTCTTGATGCCCTTGTCGGATTGTGTTTGGGCTTCCTGGCTGGTCTTGCCTATATCCAGATTCACGTCTAGTTGGGCATATCCCACTAAGGATGTCAGCGTCAAACAACTGCAAATTAGTAATCTTTTCATGGTGTTTTTTTATTGTTTCACCACATTGGAACTACCACAAGAAGGACAGATTTTTGCAGCCATGTTAGGAAGTTTGAATTGGCTGCCACAGTTGTTGCATTTGTATGAAGTGATTGCCTTGATAATGTTCTCGCCATCCATATAATTGATGTCACTCACCTGTAATTTCATCTGTGGAATGCCCTTCACATCAAATTTCACGTTGTAGAAGACTCCCACTTCTTCACCCTTATCTACACGAACTGTTCCACGTGTGTCGGGCAGCGTGTAGGTGTAAGTGGCAGTGCCTGCATAGCCTTTTGCATATTGGGTTACTAACTTCTGGGCGTCATTTTGGCTTTCAAGTCCAATCTCGTAGAAACCATTATCATTGGGCTCACCGAACACGATAGCGCCGTCTTCGTCAATCAGTCGGGTCTGTAATTCTGCAACGGCCTTGTCGCCCAATTCCTTGCTGCTGGCATTGTCGTCATCGTCGTTGCTGCATGCAACGAACACACTTGAAGTACATACCATTAAGGTTACTAATAAAATGTAAAATCTGTTAGTTTTCATTTGTTTTTGATTTTGAAGTTTGACAATTATTTTATTATATGTTGACTTAGAATTGTTCCAGAATCCTGATTCGTTCTTCTGTGTTCGGATGGGTGCTGAAAAGCGATTGCAGTTTGTCGAAGAAACTTTGGGTGAGTTTCTTCGGGTGGATGATGAAGAGTTGGGCAACGTCCTCACGGTCAACATGGCCAAGCCCGGGGTTGGCTGAGATTTTGCGGAGGGCGGAGGCGAGGGCACGCGGGTTGCGTGTCAGTTCGGCACCGCCGGCATCTGCCATGAACTCGCGTTTGCGTGAAATGGCGAAACGGGTGAGGAGCGTGAGAAAATAGGCGATGGCAGCACACACGATGGCGGCAATAATCACCACGATGACCGCTACACCGCCGTTGCCGTTCTTGCTGCTGGAACGACGAGACGAGAAACCGCCCCACAGGAAGGCTCGCAAGATGCCGCGGGTGAGCAGCGTGAGCAGGGTGGAGAGGATGCCCACGAAGACGATGCTGATGATGAGCACCTTCGTGTCGCGGTTGCGGATGTGAGTCAGTTCATGCCCAATCACCCCCGCCAGTTCTTGGTCGTCAAGCAGGTCGATGATGCCCGTGGTGAGCGTCACCGTGTACGTCTTTTGGTTGATGCCCGAGGCAAAGGCGTTCAGTTGTGGGTCGTTGATGATGTTGATTTTCGGCATCGGCATACCGCAGGTCATGCAGAGGTTCTCCACGATGTTATACACCCGTGGATTCTCTCGGCGTTCCAGCGGCTTGGCACCCGTTGCATGTTGAATCATCTGAGCGTTGAAGAAGTAGGCAACCAAGAGCCAGATGCCCACGATGATGACAGCCCACGGTGCCCACCCGAGCCACATCTCGTTCACCAAGTCGGCATTGAAGTAGTACTGCTCATAGCCATAGCCGTCGTAGGTGCTCTGGAAGCCGAAGATGCAGCAGAACACCCACAGCATGCCGAGGATGATGCACGGGAACATCAGGAGCAGCACCATGCTGTTCCAGTTGTTCCGTGCGATTTGGGATTGTATGCCGATATACTGCATTCTGTTAGAACTTGATTTCGGGAGCCTTCTCCACGGCGGCACGCTGCGATGCTTCAATCTCGTACATCGCCTCCTTGTGGAAACCGAACATGCCTGCGAGGATGTTGTTCGGGAACGTCTGCACGGCATTGTTCAGTTCGCGAGTGGCAGAGTTGAAGTAGCGGCGAACGGCAGCCAGTTTGTTCTCGATGTCAGACAGTTCGCCCTGCAACTGCAGGAAGTTCTGGTTAGCCTTCAGGTCGGGATAAGCCTCCAGGCTCACCTTCAAACCAGCCAGAGCGGATGTGAGCATGTTGTCAGCCTGAATCTTGTCATTGATGCTGCTGGCGTTCATGGCAGCCGAACGGGCGGCAGTGACCGCCTCCAGCAGTTCCTTCTCATGCTTGGCATAGCCCTGCACGGTGGCAACCAACTGAGGCACAAGGTCATAACGCTGCTTCAACTGCACGTCGATGTCAGCAAAAGCATTCTCACGGTTGTTGCGAAGTTTCACGAGGTTGTTGTAGATGCCGATGACAGCCAGCACAAGCACGGCGACGACGGCGATAACGATAATCAGTGTCATAATACTTTATTTTTTAGTGGTTATAGTTCTTGTTTATAAATAAAATGCAAAGATAATACAAACTTTCCAAACTTCCAAATATCTTAAAAATATTGTGCAATTTTTTCTCTTTCCATCCGCATAGCAAAAGCAGTCCTGACAACGAAACGGGGAGAAGTCAACACCGACACCTCCCCGTTCCTGTTTTTATGTCCCCCTCGATGCCTCAAAAGTGGTCTGAGTCAGACCACCGAAGCGGTGTGACTCAGACCGCCGAGGTGGTGTGACTCAGACCACTTTAGGGGTGTCGAGCATACCTCTTCGGTGGATGCTCTTTCGCCTTGCGAGGTTCTTGCGGCACAGGTCAGAAGAAGACCCCCAAAGACGCTTTTCCTGCATCTTTCAATCTGTTTTTGGGTCGCTGCACAACATCCCTCCAACAACTTTTCCATAGGGCAAGTATGGACGACTCTGTGCTAAATGACTCAGTATCTTTCGATTAAGCCCAAATGAGCCGTACAAAGTTTTCCATAGGGTGAAGGGTGCAACCCGTTTGTTTTTTTTCTTACCTTTGCAGCGAAATCAGAAAACCTGAAACGGAATCATTTCTTAATCTTCAAAATGTGATGAAAAGAACGGTACTTTTGTATTGCATGTTATTGTTGGCATCCATCGCCTTGAGGGCAGAAGAGGTGGATAGCCTGCTCGCCGACACCATGTATGTGGATTGGCATGTTTCGCCTGTTCCCACCATTCCGCTGCCTTCGTTTGATGAAATGGTGGAAGTGCTTCGGCAGGGCGATGCGAGCCTTGGCGTGGTGGATTACAGCGAAGCGGAAAACATCGAGATAGCGGAACCGTGGTTTGCCTGGGTGAATATCAAGGGGTTGACCTCCTTCCCGATGTCCAAAACCGACATTCGGCAGGTGTGGGTGGAAGTGCATGACGGACATGGAGGCTATTTTCGGAAACGTGCGTTGCTGAAAGGGCAGGGCGGCTGGTCGCTAAAGTTTCCCAAGCGTAACTTCTCCTGCCAGTTCTGCGATGACGACTGGACAGGCACCACTACGCCCGACATCCGCATAGGCGACTGGGTGAAGCAGGATGCCTTCCACTTCAAGGCTTTCTACACCGACTTCTGCCGAGGCATTGGCGAAATAGGTTACAAACTTTTCCAGCGTATCGTCGCCGACCGTCCCCCTTATTGGGAGCGTGGCGGATACACCAAGGCCTCGAAGCGGGCACGATGCTTTCCCGATGGCTTTCCCTGTGCCGTGTATGTTGACGGGGCTTTTCAAGGTTTGTACGCATGGCAATTGAAGAAGAGCCGCAAGAACATGAACATGGAGAAGACGAATGAACTGCATATTCACTTGGATGGCAATCTGAACAATTCCACCCTGTTTCGTGGGTACGTGGGATGGGGCCAGTTTGACATCCGGCACCCCAAGGCTCCGTTCGTTACGGACAACACCAAAGCAGCCATCCTTCAATTGAGCCGCTATCATGCCGAACTGGATGCCCTCGAGAAGTCGGGTGCAGACAGCCTGTCCATCAAACGGGCGTTTGAGCAGAGGTTCGACATCGCCAGTTTGCTCGACTACGATGTGTTCTACCAGTTTGTGTGTAACTGCGACGGCTCGCTGAAGAACTGGCAATGGTTCACCTACGACGGACGCAAGTGGCTGGTGGCACCCTACGATTTGGATCAGACCTTCGGCATCAATCTCTACGGCGTGGTTCGTCCTGCGGTGTGGGAACACTCGCCGCTCATCGAAGGTCCCTTCTACTGGGTCGAAAACTACTATCAGAAGGAACTTCGCCAACGCTATGCCGAACTGCGGGCGAACGGGGCACTTTCGGCTGCCAATATCTTGCCCATCGTGGACGACTGGTACAGCCGAGTGTCGGAGGCGATGTACGAACAGGAGAAAATCCGATGGCCCGACAGTCCTTGTTATGGCCCCGCAATATGCAATGCGGGTTGGAAGCCTTGTCCCGACTGGGCACGGTATAAGACAACACCCGACTATTCCGCCACGGCGAAGTATAAGGCTGGCGATGTCTGCAAACTTGAAGGACGCTTGTGGGAGGCCACCTTGTCCGTTACGGGTGTGCGCCCCTACCAACGCAATTCTCAACTCGACTCCCTTCAACGTCTGGAACAATGGGTGACAGAGCGTATAGCCTATCTGGATGAGGAATATCGTCTGCACGACATCCCCCAACAGATTTCGCCCACCCGCCAACCCAAGGCAAACGAGGTGTACTACAACCTCCAAGGGCTGCCCGTGAACCGTCCTCAGCGGGGTATCTACATCAAGAATGGAAAGAAAATGTATATAAAATGATTATATGAATAGATTCTTTTGTGTTCTATTGGCAGTCACGGTAGGATTGCACCTGAACGCTCAAAGTGAAGATGCGAATTTCAGTTCGCTTCTATTCACGGAAGTTTGTGTCGCAAACATTGACCAAACCATCGATTACTCAAATAACTATGGCGGTTGGATTGAACTGTACAATCCAACACCAGCGGATGTTTCGCTGAACGATTGGTATATCAGCGATGATGCCGGAGTGCTGAAGAAGCATAGGCTGTCGGGATATGGCGTGTTGAAGCCTGAATGCTATCTGTGCATCTTCTTCGACCACAATTCGGCTGATGGCGAATATGGCCCCGATGCGACACGGCAAGTAAGTTTCAAACTGAATAGGAAAGGCGGCACAATCTATTTATCGAGAAATGGCAAGGATGTGGATTTGTCTTTCACTTATCCAGAATCCGTACCACGTTGCAGTTATGCGAGAGTGAGATTGGAGGCTGATGAGTGGCAGTATTGTGGTGTGCCAACTCCAGGGTTGCCCAATGCTGGTCATTACGCCCAAGAATGTTTGTCGGCTCCCGAGGTTGACAGCGACTCCAGACTCTTCACCTCTGCGTTTGATGTGCATGTGCAGATACCTTCAGGAACGACGCTCCGCTACACGACAGATGGCAGCACTCCGACACTTGCGAATGGGAAGACAAGTTCCAATGGGCATTTCTCCATTTCCAAGACCACGGTGTTGCGTCTGCGATTGTTTTCCGAAGGTAAACTCCCAAGCGGCGTGGTCACACGCTCCTATATCTATAAAGACCGAGAATACTATCTGCCTATTGTTGCCGTCACCACAGACCCTCGCAATCTTTATGACAACATGATTGGCTGTTATGTGGATGGCAGGAACGGCATAGCGGGACGAGGCTCGACGGGAAAGTCCAATCTCAACATGGATTGGGAGCGTCCTGTCAACTTCGAGTATCTGACAGCAGATGGCAAGATGGTCATCAATCAGGAGGCGAGTTTTGAAGTGGCGGGTGGATGGAGTCGCCATTTCAAGCCAGCATCGTTCAAGGTGCAAGCCAAGAAACTGTATGACGGGAACGGGCATTTCGCCTATCCCGTGTTCACACGTAAACCATACTGTGAGTATAAGCAACTGCTGATACGCAACGGAGGAAACAACAATAGGACGGATGGCGGTCCTCGCATCAAAGATGGCATCACCCAGCAAGTGCTGACAACGAGCGGATTTTATGTTGATGCACAAGAGTTTCAACCTGCACATGTGTTTATTAACGGCAAATATTCGGCCATGATGAATGTGCGTGAGCCAAGCAATCGTTTTCATGGTGCAGCCAATTACGGTTACGACGATGACGAGATGGACGGCTTTGAATATAGCAGCGGCAGTTATCATCAGAGAGGTGGCACCCGTGATGCTTTTGACCAAATGATACAATGGTCAGCCAATGCGGAAACAGACAAGGGATATGCTCAAATTTCAGAAGTTCTCGACATGGATGAGTTTATACGCTATATGGCTACGCTCTGTTACACTGGCACCAGCGACTGGGTGCTGAATGACAACAATGTGAAGGGTTATCGTTCGCAAAAAGATGGCAAGTTCCACTTTGTGTTCTTCGACCAAGACCTGACATGGGAAAACACCGACAACGTGGAAAGATTAGATTGGAACGACATTGTGTATCTTTACCGAAACCTCAAAGAAAACAGCAAATTCCGTCAACAGTTTGTGGCGGCATACTGCATTCTTCATGGCAGCATATACACCCCCGAACGATGCCAGTACATAGCCGACAGCATTTGTTCCTTGGTGAAGGATGCCCTTTCATTTGACAATCGCTATACTGCCACCACTTACCGCAAACTGCAAGAAACGATGTGGGAGAAAGGCCATAGGGAGGCTCGTTTGCAATCTCTAATGAAGTCATACTCACTTTCTGATAAAATTGATGTGAACTTAGGCATGAACTGTTCATTCGCACGGATTCAACTGAATGGCATGGACGTTCCTTTTGGAAATTTCTCGGGTGTGCTCTTCTCGCCCGTATCTGTAAAAACAAGTGCAGCCGAAGGCTACCGTTTCATCGGTTGGAGAGACCAGACGGGCAAATGGCTGAGCCATGAGAAGGAATGCCACATTACGAAGGGTGGCACTTACACGGCTATCTATGAAGAAACGGAGGAAGCCGTGTCGCCCATCTGCATCAATGAGGTCAGTGCAGCCAACGACATCTATGTGAACGACTATGGCAAACGAGCCGACTGGATTGAACTGTTCAACCGAAGTCGGGAACCTGTCGATGTGTCTCAGTGGTACTTTAGCATAGATGAGAAAGGACAGGAAAAATTTCAAATTGATGCAGCCAGCGAGGTGAGCACCATCATACAACCCAATGGCCATTTGGTGCTCTGGTGTGACGGAAAGCCCTCACTCACTCAATTGCATCTGCCGTTCAAAATCAAGAATGTCGATAACGGAACCCTCATTTTGCAATCGGCTGATGGACGGTGGAAGAACTCAATGCAATACAATGCTCATTCGTCGAAAGAAACGGTTGGGAGATTCCCCGACGGAGGAAGCGAACGCTGGACGTTCTATCACCCCACTATAGGGACTCGCAACATGGTAACCTCCTACGACTCTTTCATTGGTGCTGTCCCCGATACCGTTCTTTCTCCGACCATGCTTGATGAAATTGAGAGTGTCTGTTATTACACCGTCAGCGGAATCCGTGTTCTTAAGCCATTCAACGGCATTTATATCAGAGTTGTGCTCTATAAGAATGGGCAGACGAGGCAAAGCAAGGTCTATATCAGATAGGGCGAATCCTTAAAATAACGTGAGTTCGACGAATTTAGTTCTAAAATAGTTACATGATTATTAGGTAATTAGCGATATTTTTAGTAAATTTGTAGTCGCTACAAAACAAATTCAACTAAAGAATATCGCTAATGTTTACCGAGGACAAAGTTA
>JAFUWG010000053.1 GCA_017483605.1 Bacteroidaceae bacterium
ATATAATATATAATATACGCGGGCGTGAGGGAGAGAGAAAAAAACCAAAGAGACAAGAGACAAAAAACCGGATGCCTGTACAGTGCCTCTTTTCCCGAATAAGGTTGTGCCCTGTCCGATGGAGCCCCGCATGGCTGTGCAGCCTCCTGCCCGACGAGGGTGGGTGACTGTAGCCCGATAGGGGTGGATGGCTGTTGCCCGATGGGTGTCGCTTCCCTATCCCGACTGGTCGGACGCCTCCTGCCCGACGTGGCAAACATTTTGTCGGGCTATAGGCGGCTGGGGCTTAGGAATACAGACGACAGGGACGCAGGAGGGGTGGTTTTTTGTCTCTTGTCTCTTTGGTTTTTTTCTTTAGTGACGCTGGCGGCGAACTGACACGCGAGGAGCACCGCTACCTCCACCAGAAGAACCGCCAGAGGAGGATTTCTCTTTCTTGGTGGCTGCTGCGGAGGAACCTCGGCGTGAGGTGCGTGCGGCAGAAGATGAAGAGGAGTTGGCTCCAGCAGGACTCTTCACGCGGCGACCTTTGGTGTTGGCAAGGGCAGCGATGGAGTCTTTCTTGGCTTGTTCGAGGGAATCGACTGGCTCTTTCCAGATGTGCTCTTCAAAGTCGGTCATTTCCTTCTCAATGCGTGTCTGCTCTTTCTTCAGGAGGGAGTCGGTGGCACAATACTGCTGGAGGGACTTGTTCTGCATGTTGGTGGTCATGTAGATTTCGCCCTTGTAGTGGTTGGTGGAGAAGAAGTCGTCCATTGACATCCGGGCAGCGTTGTTGAGGTTGCTGGTCATGACTTCGTGACCGCTGAGGTAGGTCTTGATGTCGTCGTACTTCACCCAGAAGAGGGGTCGCTTCTGCACGTCGCCGTAACTGAACTCGTCGGCAGAGCGATGGAGCACGGGACAGAGGGCGACGATGCGGCTATGATAAGTAGCCGTGTTCTGGTCGTAGTAAGAACTTTCCTTCACATAGTAACTGAGCACTTCAGCCGAAGGGATGTCGCCCTGTGCAACTTTGATGCTGTTGCCGTCCACCTCATAGAAGATGTCTTGCCGCTCGAGCATGTCCTTGAAGTGCATACGGTTGCTCTGGGCAAAGTTCTCGATGCCGTCAAGTTGGTACTCGTAAGCAGGAATCTTGCCTGTGTTGAGCAACTGGAAGAGGAGGGTGAAGAGGTTGACCTGCGTGCCCTGTGGCTCTACGGGGTAGTAGAGGGCTGCGTTCTCGTCTTTAGTGAGGTCGATGGAACGGTAGATGTCACGTCGCCACGCAGGGTCTTCGGGCACATCGACAGCCGTGGGGAACATAAGGCTGGCACGGTCGGAGGTAGCCGCCTTGGTTTTCTGGGCGGCAGTCCTGTTGTTCTGCACTCGGCTCTTCTGAGGCTGGGCAGCAAGCGTGCCAGCCATCGTGAGCGTCATCAGTATGAAGAGTATCTTTTTCATAATCGGTTAGTTTATAATGACTTCGACAGGCGAAGTAAGAGTTCGTTCGATTCCGTCGGGTCCGACCACTCGGATGCGGCTGATGTTGAAGAGTTTGCCGCGGCTAAGAGAACGGATACGGGTGAGTTGGTTGGGGGTGAAGGAGGCAGAGGAACTGACCTCTGGCACCACGTTGCCCATGTTGTCAACGAAGAGGGTTTCAAAGCCGAGCACCCGGAAAGAGATGTCGAGCAGACCGTCGTCGATGGCGGCTCCGATGCCTCCTGCTGCCACGATGGCTTGCTTGGAGATGCGTCCGCCCTTGAATCGGGTGGCATTGCCTTTGGAGTCGGTATATTCGAGATAACCCGTCGGGTCAGGGAGTTTACGCACGTGGAAGGAGAACTTGCCCATCTCCTGCTGGCGACCCTCATTCTGTGCGGTGACGGTGAAGGTGACATCTTCGCCCACCTTGGAGGGCACTGCCACATAATTGCTGCCGTCCTTCTTGGTGAGGGTTCCGTTGGTCATGGAGAGACTGATTTTGTTGCTGGGCACACCTGGCACACTGACACTGATGGGGTTCTGATAACCTGCATAGAGCATGTTCATCATGGTGGCACTGACCGTAGCGGAAGGTTCCACGACGGTGTAGGGCTGTGAGAACTCGCGTCGGATGGTCTCTCCGTCGCCGTTCTTCATGACGAGGTAGCCCTTGAGGGTGAAATCGCCTGTGGAACCACAGATGGTCTCATAGCGTCCGTTCTCCGACTTGAGCAGCGTGTTCCCTACGTAGATTTCAGGTCGCTGGGTGGTGTCAACTGCCGCCATGATGATTTGAGCGGAGAACTTTCCTCCACGGACAACGGTCTGAGCGTTGGGGATGACATAGGCATTGATTTGGTTCACACGCACATCCTTTACGTCGATGTTGGCGATAAGTTGGTGGAGCATCTCGCCTTCGGCATGACGCACATCGGTCTGGAGTTTGGTGAGCAGGGTGACTGCGGCAGCCACGGGGGTGTTCTCGAACATGTACTCCTGCCAGTTCTTGCCCTGCAACTTTGCCTTCTGGGGCACGTCGGTGGTGAGGTTGGAACGAATCAGTTTCTTCTGTTGTTCGTTGTTAATCATCTTGGTGATGCCCTCACGATAGGACTCGATGGCAGACTTGAGTTTTCCGCCTTTGCCAATGCCCGGAGCCAGCATCACGTGGGTGGCTGCCTCAAGGTTGTCACGTCCTTCTATGTTGTTCAGGTCGGCATCTTTTCCGTCAGCCTCACGCACAATCTCCCACTTCAGGTTCTCGGCGAAGTTGTAGAGCGAGTCTGACATCTTGCGAACCTGCTGTGCCTTCTCGAACCACTGGCGAGTCTTCTCCGGATTCTGCTTCATGGCAGCATCCAGTTCCTTGTATATCGCCTCGTTCTGCGTGGTGGAGTTCTGCTTGGAGCGATTGAGACCTTCGTCCACGAGCGAGAAGCCTTCGAGCACATCCGACGAGACGTTGAGTGCCAACATTGCCATCAGCACTACGTACATCAGATTGATCATCTTCTGACGCGGACTTAACTTCTTTCGTATCATGCAATCTTCATTTTGAGTGCTTCAACCATCTTGAAATAGACATCGTTCAACTCTTGGAGTTGTGCAGCGAGTTTCTTGGTCTGCTCGTTCACCTCGTCGATGGTGGCTGACTGGGTGCCGACGCTCTTGAGTTGCATCTCGTAGAAGCGATTGATGCCTGTGAGGGTGCGGTTCATGTTCTCCATCTCCTCGGAGTCGCGGGTGAGACGGGCACTCTGCTCTGCCACCTTCTTGAGAATGTCGGTAAGGTCTGCCAACTGCTCTACGTATGCCTTGGTTGCCTCCTGCATCTCAGGTGCCATGCCCTGGAACTGTGCGGAGTTGAAGACAGGAGCAGACGAAATGTTCTCTGCCAACTGGGCGGCATCGATAGAAGCCGATGTACCACCTTCGGAAGAGCCAGCATTACCATTGATGACGATGGTGCCACCGCCTGGCACACCTCCACCGCCAACCACTACCGCTCCACCGCCTGACGGTGCATGGGCTGCCACATTGGCGGCGTTGGCAAGGGCTGCTGCCGTCTCTTCGGAGAGAGAGGCATTGACCTTAGCAGTGATAGCAGCGTTCTCGGCTGCCTCCTCAGCCAGTTCTTGTGCATCGAAACTCTCCTGCGGCTCGAAACCTGCGAGGAAGAACACAACGACCTCGGTGCCCATACCCAAGAAGAGCATGATGTCGGCACCTGCGATGTGGGTGAGTTTGAAGAGGGCACCTGCAATCACGACGGATGCACCCCAACTGTATGCGTAGTTCAAGAAAGTCTGACCCCTCTTGGTTCTGAGCCACTTCTGAATAGCATTATATTGTGTTGCCATAATGTTTTGGTTTTTTCTTCATTTAATCATTTGTCATTTTCTCATTTTTTTGCCCTCGAAGCAGTTCCCACCTGTGACCTCACACATCGGAAGCCCACGAAGGAGCGTCCTACATTCTGGTATTCGAAGGAACGCCATGCACTCTTGATGAAACTCTCGGGGTCTTTCCACGAGCCACCACGCACACTCTTCTTCTTCAGTGCGTAGGGGTCTTCCTTGGCAGCATTGTAGGTGAGGGTCGGGTTCATGTCGCTCATGGAGAGCACACCTGCCTCAGTATAGACGGTGCTTGTCCACTCTGCCACATTGCCCGCCATATCGTAGAGTCCGTTGGAGTTGGCACTGTAGATGCCTGTCTTGGAGGTGATGAGGTTGCCGTCCTTCGTGTAGTTGCCTCGGTCGGGCTTGAAGTTGGCGAAATAGCACCCCTTGTCGCTTGCCACACCTTCCTGTTCCCACGGCAGTTCGTTACCATCTTTGCCACGAGCGGCAAACTCCCATTCTGCCTCGGTGGGCAGACGGTAGCGTTGCACGAACTTGGCTTGTGGCCCTAAACCTTTGATGAGATAGTCGGTACGCCAGTTGCAGAAGGCATTTGCCTGCTCCCAGTTGACGCCGACCACAGGATATTCGTTGTAGTTGGAGTGGGTGAAGTAGAGACGCATATAGACCTCGTTCTCGGCGTTCTGGAAGTCGTTAATCCAGCAGGTCGTATCGGGATAGACATTGACAATATAAGTATTGACAAAGTCCCACATGCTGCTGAGCGGACGGGTGATGGTTTCGCGATGGATGATGCCGTCGTCGTCCACGTATGCCGTATCTTTCGAAATCATGATGACCTCGTTGGGGTCAGTTTCAAAGTCTGTGTTGAGGTTTCTCTCTTCTGGATTGAGGCGGTACTTACGCTTGGCTGCCATCACATAGTCAAACACTTCGTAGCGATAGTTCAACTGGCTGGCATCCAGCATCTTCTCACCCGTCACGGGATGATAGGTGTAGATGCTCTCGATAGCACGCTCCTGGTCTTCGTCAGGATTGCGAGGCAAGGCTTTGTTCCAGTTCAGATGAGGGGTGATAGGGTCGCCGTTCTTGTCTTCCTCAATCTTATAGGTCTCGTCACCGCCATAAGCAGGGTCAGCCAGACGCTCGCGGATGATGGAGTCACGCACCCAATAGACAAACTGACGATACATGGAGTTGGTCACCTCCTTCTCGTCCATCCAGAAAGCGTCCACACTGATGTCCCTTGTCGGCACATCCTTACCCCAAAGGCTGTCGGTCTTCTCCGTACCCATCTTGAGGCTGCCACGCTTCACCAATACCATGCCGTAAGGTGCTGGTTCCGACATCGACGTGCCACCAACACCTGTCACTTCGCCACCAGCCGCACTCGACCCTCCTTTGCTGGAGAAGCAAGATGCCACGACTGCGGCAAGTGCCATCAGGCATATAGCAAATAAGATTTTTTTCATTGTATATTGTTTTTATTCTATTCTGTTTTGGGTTTCTATATGGTTAGAATTTGAAAGACTCTATAGCCACCGCACGCTCTTGTGCTTGTTTCTTCCCTTCTTGAACAGGTCGAGGTCTGTCCGATACCCCAGCACGACTTCGTGGCTTCCGTTAATCAACCCCACTCCTCCTGTGTACAACTGATAACTGTATCCAAGTCCGATGCCATGAAATACGCCTCCCAGCAGGAAGGTGACAGACGTGTCGAGACTGTATCCAACACCCCCATAAAACTTCTTGTCGCCATTCTCGTATGCCAGTTTGCACTGCACATCTTCTCGCCACTCATCCAAATCTGACTGCACCAAGAAGGAGGGTTGTACTGATAATAACGAATTTTTTAACTTAATATTGCATCCACCCATCAAATAAAATGTTCGTGGAATCTCCAAATCGTTCGTTTCGCCAATCATCAGCGTCGGTGCCAGCAGATGTCGAGCCGACACGCCCAGCCACACTTTGGGGTGGTAAAAATACAGACCTGTCCCGAGGTCAACCTTGTTGCCTTTCTGCTGAGAAGAGGGGAAAGCAGGGTCGCTGTTATCCTCCAGTTCCATGCCACTCAAATCGATGCTCTCTGTCATCAGTCCTCCATGGAAACCTATCGCCAAACGGCCTTTCTTGCCAATCTTCAAGTTGTAAGCATACTGTACGCCCAACTCTGTTGTGCTAAAAATGCCTGCATTGTCATTCAGGAAACTCAAACCCACACCATGACGAGGGCTCAAGAAATACACGGGCAAATCAGCCCCCACATACATGGTGGCAGGAGTATCGTCATATCCGCCCATCTGCATCGAATAGGTGGCGTTCACATTGAGCATCCCATCTGTTCCCGACACGGCTGGATTATAAAACGACTTAAGGGCTGTGTAGTCGGAGAACTGCACATCCCATTGTGCCCTCAGGGCCGCACCAGCAGCCACAAAGAACGCCATTAGCAGAAACAAACGTTTGTTCATCACTATATACAAACTCGATTTTTTTCTTTTTATTGTGCAATCGAGCCATTTTTTTCACAGCATCTTGTTTTTCGGCTCGACAAGAAAGTTGCAGGGAAACGATTTTCGTACCACTCTCACCCTATAGAAAAACGTGAAGAAAAGAGACAAAAAAATTGGGAGCACTACAGATTCACATCTCGTGCCCCCACTAAAAACAGAGTTAGTTTATAATAATAGGTACTTATGTTGTATGCAAAGTTAATACATTATTATGAAAAGATTCTACTGTTTTTACCTATATTTTTCAAAAACGTACAAAAAATTTGTAAAATGTTTCTTTTCTCGTCATTTTAGAGGCTCTTTTATTGCCCTTTTGAGAGAAAATTTCATCTTTTCGGGTTAGAAACCACCGCCGAAGCCACCATTGCCTCCGCCACGAGGTCCACCACCGAAACCGCCTTGACCACCTGGGCGTCCTTGGCCACCCTGCATTCCTTGACCGCCACGCATACCACCACGCTGGAGGTAAATCTGGGCTGCCTGAACAGGTGTCAGAATTTCGAGGAACTTGGGCAAATATTCCTTATCTACTGCCACTTGAGCCTCCTGGCCAGCAAGTTGCTTCTGAATCAGTTCTGTTGCCTGAGCATCTGTCATCTTCTTAAAGTCTGGTCTTTCCTCCTCGGCATTCTCGCCTTTGGGGTGAAGTGCATTCTGGCGTGCTGTCTGATAGTCGAGATAGAGCACCTTGAACACATTCGCCTTGTCATCTTCCAACTTCATTTGCTTGGCCAGACGCTCTGCCTGACGATTGTACAATTCTGTGGGGTCGATACGCTGACGTTGACCACCATTACCATTCTGAGCGACTGCGGCTACAGATACCAACACCATTGCAAGTGCTGCCAAAATAAACTTCTTCATAATCTTTATTTTTTAAATGAATATAATAGGTTAATAATCTTGTTGGTTTACGCTTCATAAGACGCATGAAAAAATGAAAGGTTTAATCGCTTCAACAAAAAAATGACAAATTGCCCATCAAAAAGGGACGCATCATTTTACTGACACGTCCCATTAAAAGTCTTTGACAACGGAGAAAAGGCTCCGCGTTTCATCACACGATATTCAGATGCACCTCCATCGTAGCACGGTACTGCTTTCCGTCTGTATGGGTGTAGATAATCGCTTGTCGAATGACGTATGTATTGCCTTTCTTCAACTTGCCAGGATACTGACCCACATAACATCCATACTTGTCAGGATACAATTCGGCAAAGATGGCAGCCGTAGAGGTATATCCGACCACATTGCCTGCTGTTGTGAACCAATGCCCATAGCAGGTCGCACTGGAAGTCGAGGTCGTTGTACCATAGGTGTCCTTGCCATTGGTTCCCACTCCCACAAAATCAAGCGTGCCTTTCACACCCTTGCTGCCCGACTTACACTTCAATGCCTGCATCTGCTCTGTGCTGACACCCAATGCCTGACTGATGGCATCCATGTCATACTGCACACGCACACTGCTATAACTGCTTGAACTATAAGCGAGCGTGGCATTGATAACCACTGTGGTATCTTTACGTTCGTAGTCTTCAGGATATTCGCCATAGGTGCGATTGGCTCCGTATGGATCCGTACCTTCAAACTTCACGGCGTATGGCCATTGCTCATCATTGCCCGTGTCGTCATCCCAAGCATGTCGCCAATAGGTCGTTGGAGCACCCATGACCACCAGCCACAAATGGGTGCAGTTTTCTGGCACAGTGATGCTCACCTCTCCCTTTGCGTCACGCCCCATTTCTCCATAGGTGCGAGTGCCATCGCTGGAGTACGCCACCAATCCATAGCGCCATCCTGCACGAAGTTTATTGATGATTCTGTAACCCGAAGCACCCACGATGCTTCTGAATTGTACCTTCACCACCGTGCCGGCAGCAGGCACTTTGAGCGGGTTTGCATTATAGCCATAGTTCTCAGGACAGAACTGAGGGTCAACAACCCACCACGAAGCATCATTGTCCAGGAAGTTCTCCAAGATGCTCTCGGTTGGAGTTTGCAGCCTCTGTTGCTCCGAACCTATCAAGCCCTGTCCATACGTCTGCCAACGGTCGATATCCATGCTGGCGATGTGGGCATAGCCTTGATACTGCTCATCGGCGAAAGTTTCTTCGTTCAATCCGAAGATACGCATATATGCCTCAATGGGGTCTTCGGGTTTGGTTGCCTCTCGCCACACACGAGCCACCGTGTTAAGCCCGTGTTGCTGACACCACCAGTCCTGATAGTAGCAGTTATTATAACGGGCATTCTCACTCAGAATGTTCATGTGGTGCATCTTCTGGTTGTTTGTCCAGTTTTCCACAAACTGCTGTGCCGGATACACCTTATGAGCCTGCCAGTTGGCACAATCTTCCCACCATTCGTTGCCACCAGAGGCATTGCTGCCAAAGCCATAGTTGAGTCCGTGGGTATTGCCGAGGTCGGCACTGACCAGATACTGGAACGTATGCCCAATCTCATGAGCCACCGTGACATTGCTGCTTGCCGCCCAAGGGTTGCAATGGAACATACCGGTCTTGTATTCTTTGGCAGTCTTCGATGTGCCAGAACCTGCTTCCCACACCTGACCGCTGACACCACTTCCGTCGGCTCGCCAGTCAGATTGGTTGACGATGAACATCTCAATCTTCACATTGTCTGTCGTAGAACTGCCTGGCATGATGAACCCCAAATCTTCCACATAGACTTTCCAGATTTTCTCCGCATCGGCAAGCAGGGTGTTCACATTGCACACAGAACTGGAAGCACCACCCGTAATGTTGCCGTTGCTCTGCTTCTTCAGCCCTTTACCCCAGAACACCACAAAATGCTCGCTCTCCGCACTACGCTGAAAGCAATAGGTGGAGTTCTCGTTGGTGAAATCGTTGCTCGAATAAGTGCTGGGCTTGACCAGATAGCGTTCGATGTCATCAAAACGATACACGCCATTGGTGCGGTAAGACTTTGTCATGCCCGTCACACGCCCTGTCGAGGTCAAGAGTTTATAGCGTTTGAGTGCCGTCTTCGTAAACTCAATCGAATCGACATCCGTCAGGTCGATGATTTCGTTTTTCATAAAGCGGTCGTCAAACTGGAACCACAGCGTGTCGGGCTTATTCTGGGCATTCAGACAGGTGAACGCTCCCCAAAGCAACAGCAGGGTTGCCATCAAATGCTTCTTTCTCATACTTTCCTTTTCGTTATTTCTTCAATACTTTCATCGAAGAGTTGCCGGCCCGAACAACATACGCACCTTTCGCCAATCCGTTCAAATCCACGGTGATGACATCGTCCGACTTCTGCACCTCGGCTTTCACCTCAACACCACCTACCGTATAGACTTTCACCGCCTTTGCCGAACCCGCATTCATCACCAACGTATTGGCACTGTAGCGAACTTGCTGATTTGCCAGCACATCTTCGATGCCATTGGGGTCATCTTCGTTCGACACATAAAAGTTCTTGATGTCCGAGATGGTGTACTCGTCGGCATCTACCGTCACCTTCCCGTCCACAAAACGCAGCACAGGATTGGTGTCGCCACCCAACAAGTAATACACCTTGGTGCCATCAGCGAGCGTAAACACCACGCTCTTTGCCATTGCCCCCATCGAAGCAAGGCACATCAGAAACAAAAATGTAAGTTTTTTCATTTTTAATCACAATATAGGTTTTAACAAATTCTATTCTTCTTTTCTCAACAGGCTCTTCACATTAAATCCATACCAGATGAGTGCCAGCAGGAAGACCGCCATCATGGCGATGGACATGCCATCGTGCAGCACCGTATATAGCCAAACGCTCGCCCCAAAGCCAATGGCGATGAAGACGAGCGAAAGTATCATAAAGATTTTCTTGAGATTTTCCATTGATTTCTTTTTTGTAGTTAAGAAGTTAAGTAGTTATCGCTACGCTCAGTAGTTAAGCCAAATCTCATGCCTTTTGGCAAGGTATCGGCTTAACTACTTCACTTCTGACTACTTAACTACTCCAGAATTCTTCACTTATTCAGTTTCCAAGTGAAACCATCCTTCGTGTCCTTCACTTCGAAGCCCAGAGCAGCCAAGTTGTCGCGAATCATGTCGCTCGTTGCCCAGTCCTTGTTGGCTTTGGCTTTGGCACGCTGTTCGAGCAGCATATCCACCACCTTGCCGAAGGCTTCCTCGCGGGCATCGCCGACACCAGCGTTGGATGCGGAGGCACTGCCTGCCTTGAGACCCAGAAGGTCGAAAGTGAAGAGTTGGAACATCGCCTTCAATGCCTCCAGTGCCTCTGCCGTGATGGTTTCCTTCTTGTCAACGATAGAGTTGATGAGTTTGGATGCATCAAAAAGGGTAGAGATGACGATGGGGGTGTTGAAGTCGTCATACATGGCATCATAGCAGCGTTGTTTGAGGGTATCGACAGCATCGACACCCACCGAGCCTTGGGCTGATGGCTGGAGCGTTTGGAGGGCTTTCCATGCGTCGAGCAGACGCTCCAGACCTTTTTCGGCAGCCTGAAGGGCATCGTTGCTGAAGTCCACCGTCGAGCGGTAGTGTGCCTGCAGGATGAAGAAACGGATGGTCATCGGCGAGTAGGCACGGTCGAGTTTCGGATGGTCGCCGCTGAAGAACTGCGGCAGGGTGATGAAATTGCCGAGCGACTTGCCCATCTTCTGCCCCTCGATGGTAATCATGTTATTATGAATCCAGTAGGTCACCATCTGGTCACCCTGACTCGCCACCGCCTGAGCAATCTCACATTCGTGGTGAGGGAATATCAAGTCCATGCCACCACCGTGAATGTCGAAGTGGCTGCCCAGATACTTCCTGCCCATTGCCGTACACTCGCAGTGCCAGCCGGGGAATCCGTCGCTCCAAGGCGAAGGCCATCGCATGATGTGCTCGGGCTGGGCGGCTTTCCACAGGGCAAAGTCTGCCTGATTCTTCTTCTCGCCCACACCTGCCAAGTCGCGGCTCGCATCCTTCACGTTCTCCAGATTCCTGCCCGACAAGATGCCATACTTGTGGTCTTTGTTATACTTCTCCACATCGAAATAGATGGAGCCATTGCTCTCGTAGGCATAGCCATTGTCGAGAATCTGCTGCACCAGTTGCTGCTGCTCGATGATGTGCCCCGTGGCATGAGGCTCGATGCTCGGCGGCAGACAGCCCAGAGCATCCATCGCCTCGTGGAATCGGTTCGTGTAATACTGAGCCACCTCCATCGGCTCCAACTGCTCCAGCCGAGCCTTCTTGGCAATCTTGTCCTCCCCCTCGTCAGCATCGTGCTCCAAGTGCCCCACATCCGTGATGTTACGCACATAACGCACCCTGTAGCCGATATGCTTCAGGAAGCGGAAAATGATGTCAAACGTGATGGCGGGACGAGCGTGTCCCAGATGAGCGTCACCATATACTGTAGGTCCGCAGACGTACATGCCCACGTGTGGTGCATGCAGTGGGCGGAACACCTCTTTCTTGCGTGTCAGGGTGTTGTAAACATAAAGTGCCTGTTCCATATTCAATATGTCGTGCTAATTATCCACTGTCAATTGTCAATTGACATCGCAAAGGTACGGAAAATCCCCTACCCCACAAAAGAAATCCCACTTTTTTTAGCCCTGCCCCATCATTTCGCCCAGATTACACCTCACATTCGGGCTTTCTGCTTCTCTCCTGCACCGCTGCCTTGATACTTCGAGCGAGCTTCGTTGAACTTCCAGGTGACATCGAGCAGGAAGGTGCGGCGGGCAGGGTTGTAGGTGGTCAGTTCGCGGCAGCCGTAGATGATACCCTCGGATTTGTTGGTGTGCAGAGGGTCGGTGCAGCGGAGGTCGAGGGTGAGCGAGCCAAGGGTGCGGAGGCTGACATCGTGCTGCACACCGACGGAGGTGTCGAAGGCGTTGCGTGTGATGCGGTAGTTGTTCATGTCGCCCTTGGGCAGCCATTGCACCGTTGCATTGAGGCGGAAGCGATGGGGCAGTTCGATGTCGTTCTGCCATGCGACGGAGGCACAGGGGTGGTTGAGCGTGATGGTGGTGCCGTCGGCCGTGGGCGACTTGTAGTCGCGGAAGATGACGTAGGCTGTCCATCGGGGATGCCAACAGCCGATGACGGGACGCAGCGAGGTGTAGAGCATCAACTGGTTGAAGTCCTCCAGGCTGTTGATGGGGTGGATGAGGCTGACCAACGGGTCGTCGGAGCCAGGGAATGGCTCGGTGGACATGGTGGTGGAACCCTTGACACGTGAGTAGTTGACGGTCATGTTCGCCCACTGGTAGGCTCCGTTGAGCACGACGCTGTGGATGTACATGGGCTTCAGATAGGGGTTGCCGCTCTGGTAGGTGTAGCGGTTGATATAGACGGTGGAACTGGTCAGGTTGCCATAGTTGGGACGTTCGATGTCGCACCGATAGGACATGGAGAGTTGCAACTTGCCGACAGGGACGGACAGGAGAGCGGTGGGGAACCAGTCGTTGTAGTTGCGGCACACCTCTCGCTGGCCGAAGTTGTAATAGTCGTTTTCGAGATGCTCATACCGCAAGCCAACCTGGGCAAAGAGTTTGCCGAACTGCCGACCATACTCCACGAAGCCCGATGCGGCCTTCTCGTTGATTTCGGTGTCGGTAGCCTTGACGGGCACGGCTTCGGTGGTGGCGAAACTGTAGGCATCGGTGCGGTGATTGTAGGAGTATTCGCCACCTGCCGAGAGGTTGCCCTTCCAAAGCGGATGACTCAGGATGAGTTTGGATGCCCAGAAGTTGTTGCCGCTGTTGGTGTTGCTGTCAATGGTACGGCGGATGGCGATGCCTCCCGCTGGCGTGGTCAGTTCAGCCGTGCTGTTCGCCTCCTTGGTGTCGTCGAAGAGACCATCCACGTTGAAGTCAATGTCCAGTTCTCCCACCTTGCCATGATAATAGGCATTGAAGATGTGCTTGCTGAAGCGGTCTTCCTGGCAGATGTCGCTCTCCGAACGCTCGGTGTAGATGCCGTTCTCATAGTTGTCGGTGACGAGCACCCCCGAGTGGTCGCCATCGGGGTGGCGGTCACATTTGTAGAAAGCCCCGAGGCTGTGATGCTCGTTCGCCATGTAGTTCACCTGCAACTGCGGCGACCAGCCTTTCCAGATGTTTCGGGTCTCCTGCGTGCTGACCCCCTCGTAGTGGTCATGCCCCACGTTGTAGGTCAAAGTGTTCTCCTGCAAGGACTTGTGGTGACCATAGCGACCAGCCCACAGCGAGGTGGTGATGTCGAGGCCGCCCGTGCGATAGTTCACATCGAGGTTGTTCGTCAGCGTGTGACCATACTGATAGGCACCCCAAACATTTTCCTGAAAACTGATGCCCTCGCCCTGTGCCTTCTTCAGCGTCAGACGCACCACTGCTCGGGTCGAGGCGGCATAGCGGGCACCCGGGTTCTGCACCACATCGACATACTGAATCTGGTCGGCACGCAGCCGCGTGAGTTCCTTCACGTCCTGCACCTTGCGCCCGTTGATGTAGATTTCGGCATCGCCACGTCCCACCACCTTCACGCCGCCATCGCGTTCAGCCTCCAAGGCAGGCACCTTGTTCAGCATGTCCGTCACCGTGCCCGCCTTTTCCAGTATCGACCCCGTCACGGTGGTTCGCATGGCATCACCCTTCACACGGGTCTTGGGCAGGGTACTTTTCACCACCACCTCATTCAGTTGCAGCGTCTGGTCCTGCCACCGGGTGGTGTCGGCGTCTGTCGAAGCCGCTTGGTTCGTCACTCCATACATGTTCATTGCCACGGCAGCCATCATCGCCGCCAAACTAACTTTTCTCATTGTTTTCATTGTTTTCAAACCTTTCATTTTTTTTGATTTTTACCGCTGCAAAGGTACGGCGAACAGCCCTTTCCCACAAGATTCTGGGATATTCTGCAAGGTTTTGTGATGGATGACAAAAAAAGGAGGCCGTAAAGCCTCCTTCAACCGATAGTTTTGTGATGGAGAGAAGGAACTTTGAGGATAAAAAACGTGTTGATACGGCTCTTTTTCCCACTTTTTCATATCTTTCCATCTACCGTATGAGCCAATAACCAATGAAAAAGCGTAAATTTGTGCCAAATTCCAATTATATAAAACAACGACGTATGAAACAACTCATCCTTTTCTTTTATTCTTTTATGATGGCAAGTACACCCATTTTAGCACGTGTGCAGCCATCACAAACAGAAGTTTTCCCCATTAATCCCCTTACCACAAAATTAGTCAATCAAGAGCAATTGGGTGATTCCGCAACAACACAGAGACCGTTATTCCTAAGAGAGCCCGCGAAAGAGCAAGAAGACAAGTTGGAGGATTTGCCACAACTTGTAGATTTTAACTCTGTTGAAATCTGTCATGAGCACAATCAAGATGTACTAAGATGCTGTACTTACTACTTGACTCATCGCCTCGATGCCGCACAAATGAGCGATGCCGCCAATTACATTTTCAAATGGTCTATCTCTTCCGCCGATGTCAAAATAGTTATGAGCGTATTCGTCTCAGAACTATTCACCCATCAGGAGCACATGGCTTACGTAATGGCGTATATGGCGGCATCCTCCTATCATTGCTTGACGAAACAAATGAAGTCACCTGATGAAGACACCTACATAGAAATCGTTACGACTCTACTCCATTTCTATGAACAGAACAAGGATTTAAGTGGTGACGTGAAGATTCTGGAAGAATACCTTCACCTCCAAAAGAAAAACAAATTGGTCAAGCAACTGAAAGAGGAGTTCCAAATCATACAACAGTTTCAATAAGGAGCATCTTTAGGTATCTTCCTTTTATCCAAAGTATGGATTGTACGATTCATTGTTAGAATTGCACAATCCATACTTTGAATTTTATAATTCATAGAATGAATTGGAGGTTGCAACCCGCAAACCTCCCCAATCGTGTATGGCTAAGAATAAAAGTGGTGTACGACTAAGAGCGAAAGCGGTTTACGGCAAAAACAAAAAGCAGCACCCGTCTTCTCGACGGATGCTGCTTTTCTTACATTATCATGATTTTTTACTTCATTAACTAATCATCTGTATATCTATAATGTTTCCAATCGGACACGCATGTGCAGGATGTCCTGTATGTTGCTGACGATACTGATGATGCCCACGGTCATGACGAGCGAAAGGAGGGTGGTGGCGATGAGTCGGGAGTTCTCCGCCAGCCAGAGCAGGAAGCCCGTCTGCACGTGGAAGGTGAAGAGGGGAACATCGGTTGGCGTGGAGAGCATCCAGACGATGGTGATGGCACCGCTGATGATGCCCACGACGAAGGTCGCCACCATCGCCATCTTGTAGCGGCGCAGGGTCGCCTCCTGATGCTGCTTGATGAACTCCACGGCATCCAGCCGCTTGGTGAGTGCAGCCATGAAATCGTCGGCATCGTCGAAATGGGGCTTCTGGGCGAGGAACAAATCCTCTATGTCTTTATCTTTTGTCATAACTTCAATGTTTCAGTTTATCTTTCAACCTGTCCCGTCCTCGCGACAGTTGCTTCTTCACCGCATCCTCCGAGGTGTCGGTGATGGAGGCGATCTCCTTGATGCTGTAGCCGTTCATGTAGAACAGGGTGATGGCAGAGCGTTCCTTGGGCGGCAGGGTGCGCAGGGCGAGGTAGAGGTCCTGATGCTCAAAGGAGGAGTCGGCACCTGTGTGGCTGATAAGCCTCCGTGCCTCGTCGATGCTTTCCATCGTGCGGCAACTGGCCTTGTGGTTGAGGAACGTGTTGTGGGCAATCTTGAAGAGCCACGAACGGAACTGCCCCTTGTCCTGATAGCCTGCCGAGGAGAGATAAGCCTTCACGAGTGCATCCTGTGCCAGATCGTCGGCATCGTCCTTCTTTCCACAGCAGAGGGCGAGCAGGAAACTTCGCAGCGACTCCTGCTCACGCTCCACGTGTGTGATGAATTCTTCACGTGTCACGGCGTTCAGGCTTGGGTGGTCATTTGTTTCTCTTCAGCCTCCATCTCCTTGACGAGCATCTTCTTGCCCATGTGGTAACTGATGGCAAGGGAAATGGACACCGCCAGCAAGATGAAACCTATAAACGCACTGAACGTGATGTCGTCGGGGTCAGAGCCACCCACATATCCCAGCCAAGCGGAAATTCCCCAAAAACCAAGACCGAGCAACGCTGTCAAACTGCTCCACGTGAGTTTCGCGATTTGCTTCTCCTTCAGCAGCCGTTGCTTCGGCGCAATCTTCCGCATCAGTTCCTCAATGTCCATGTTCGGGTTCTTCTCGATGGCTGCCAATATAATCTGTGTGCGTTGATTCGAGTCATTCATTTTCTTTCGAATGATGAACCAGATAATCATGATGGGGAGCACACATCCACATGCGACAGGCACTATAAATGCAGTTAACGCTCCAATTTCCATATAACCCATTTTCTTCTTGTTTTTAATGTTAAACTTTTGTTTCTGTTTCTGACCTTGGTCACATATATAACAAGTCAAAAGAGAAAAAGGTGACATCAACAGTCAAAAAAGATTTACGTGGTGGCCCCAAAAACAAAAACAGGCAGAGACATCAGCCCTGCCTGCTTTGGTGATGAGATTACTCCCACTCAATAGTGCCCGTGGGTTTGGGCGTGAGGTCGTACAGCACGCGGTTCACGCCAGGAACCTCCGTGACGATTCGCTTCGTGATGTGATGGAGCAGCGGGTAAGGAATCTCCTCGATGGTGGCGGTCATGGCATCGCGTGTGTTCACGGCACGGATGATGACAGGCCAGTCCCAACTGCGCTTGTTGTCTTTCACACCAGTTGACTTATAGTCGGGCACGACGGTGAAGTACTGCCACACCTTGCCCTCCAGACCATTCTTGGCAAATTCCTCACGCAGGATGGCGTCGCTCTCGCGGAGTGCCTCCAGACGGTCGCGGGTGATGGCACCTGTGCAACGGACACCCAGACCTGGGCCGGGGAAGGGCTGGCGGAACACCATGTTGTCGGGCAGACCCAGTTCCTTGCCCACCACGCGGACTTCGTCTTTGAAGAGCAATTTGATAGGCTCTACCAACTCAAACTGCATGTCCTCAGGCAGACCGCCCACATTGTGATGAGACTTCACGGGTCCCGACTCAACGATGTCGGGATAGATGGTGCCCTGTGCCAAGAAACTGATGCCCTCCAGTTTGCGGGCTTCCTCCTCAAACACACGGATAAACTCAGCACCGATAATCTTGCGCTTCTGCTCAGGGTCGGCAACTCCTGCCAACTTGTCGAGGAAGCGGTCGGTGGCATCCACATACACCAGGTTGGCGTCCATCTCGTCGCGGAAGACGCGCACCACCTGCTCCGGCTCGCCCTTGCGCAGCAGACCGTGGTTCACATGCACGCTGACGAGTTGCTTGCCCACTGCCTTGATGAGCAGCGCTGCCACCACCGACGAATCTACGCCACCCGAAAGTGCCAGCAGCACCTTCTTGTCGCCAATCTGAGCACGGAGTTCCTTGATTTGTTCCTCGATGAATTTCTGTGCCAAAGCCGGAGTCGTGATGCGCTCTATCGTCTCTGGTCTCACATTACCTGTAGCCATAATACTTTTGTTTTTGGTTGTTCAACAATCTGTTTGCAAAAGTAGTAAAAATCTCATGAACCACCAAATCTTACGAAAGGAACTTCTGGAATCTCTCCCATTCTTCCTGAAGATTGCCTTCATGTTCCCTAAGAAGAAATCTGGTTGGCAATCGTTCTTGAAGGGAGCCCAGTTGCCGCAGATGATGCCATCCTTGGCGATGATGGGCTGGAAGATGCCGCTGTTGTTGTGGGCACGGTGGCGATGTTCTGGAGAAAGAACGATGTCCGGCTCTTGTAACTGTTTCCATCAGTTTCTCCTTTTCAACAAAACTATTTCTGCATCCTCACCATTTTTACAGTATTCACTCACCAAGATGTGATGCTCGTCACAAGCGATTCCATAGCATCTGCCATCCCCCTTCTCGACTTGGGTGCCCCAATAGTTGGCGCTGTCGTCAAGAAGTTTCACCATGTTGCCATTGATGGGGTATACAACGTTCACAAATGAGCCTTGCAGCACGAAGAGGTTGTCAATCCGCGGCATGTCCTTGATGCCGAGAGCGTTGATTTCCTCAATGAGTTGCTGCTTCAGAGGCGACGTGGCATGTGGCAGTTCATCAGTCGGCAGTTGCCAACGCTTGAGGTTGGGGAAATAGTGCAGGAGCATCTGCTTATACTCCTCGCGGGTTAAACTCTGCCCCGTGTTCTTATTGTATTCATCCACAAACTGGGCACAGAACTCTGCCATCTCTTCCATCGTGAAGTCGCCAGTGAAAGTTCCATCCTTATAGCAGTAGATGCAATACTCCTCGTTCTTACTTCCATCTGCCTCAGTGCCGAGTACTTCGTCAGTCAGCGGCATACCGCAACTCTGACAAAATTGCATTTCTTTTTCCATATTTTATGAAGTTATTTATTGTGTTTACTTTTCTAATTCTTTAATCGGTTAATTTCTTCTTGTAGGTTTGCAAGGAAGCGCCCTGCATGGGCACCATCCATCTGGGTGTGGTGGAACTGAAAGGAGATGGGCAAATAATCTCGGAACCATTTCTTTTTGTAACGTCCCCAGATGAGGAACGGGTTATTGAAAATTCCGCTGTACATACCAACAGCACCGTCGATTTCCGTATGAACGATAGCCGACGTGCCTATTACCATGCAGTTGTCCGACAAGTCGAGATCTTGACATGTTTCTGCTACTTGGGTCGTGTTTTTCAGATATTGTCTGTTAAACTCGTCAAGGTCTTCCAGATAGAGAATGTCGCAGGAACTGACCTCCCCCATTTTGTTTTTTACTATCGTGTTGACAGCAATCGAGTCGTATTGCATCAACTGCTCGCCTACGGGTAGCAGATAGAACTCCTTGATGGATGCTGCAGCCCGTCCAATGCAGTAGTCGAGCAGCATATTGAATTTCATGCCCTTTCTCTTGCTGACATTTACCAATCGCGTCACGTCAATGGTTTTGAAGAATGTAACCATCGGATTTGGTGCTTTCATCCACAATTCGAAAGCTTGTGTGCGGGCGGTTTCTTTTGGATTAACTTCTTTCTTCATCTTCTATAATTCTAACGATTTTCCTTGTTCCTTCAAATTCTTCGCTATCTGTACGAATGGAGGCAGTTGCCCCTCGTTATACGCTTTGACCTTCTTGGGGAATGTCGAGTCGTATGCCTTGAAAGCCTCTGGGTTCTCGTCGGCAACGGAATACCCCTTGGGAGGGCAATAGGTGCCCTCGATGCCTTTCAGATAGCCGGGCTTCAGTTCTTGGGCGAGGAAGAACGGCACTTCATCGTCCTTCGGCATATCGTGATAGTGGATGCCGAGTTTGCTGGCGAGGTCGAAACCTGCGTGCTTGTAGAAGTTAATATTCCCTTCCATACAAAGCACACCGACACCCATCTCACGTGCCTTTGCCAGCGCATGCTTCAGCAGTTTCAGACCGTAACCTTTACGCTTATAGTCAGGATGGATGCTGATAGGACCAAAGGTCCAAGCAGGAAACGAGCCGCCATTGTCGAGCGTGATTTCTGCCTTCGAGAACATGACGTTGCCGATGATTCTGCCGTCTTCCTCCATCACAAAGTCCAACTCTGGGATAAAGTCTGGATTGTTACGATACTGGTTCAGCACATAGTGCTCTGTGCATCCTGGGCGGTACACGTTCCAAAATGCCTCACGTGTGAGGTTTTCCACCTCACGAAAATCTTTGGGTTGTTCCAATCTGATAGTCATTGTTTATTCTTCTGAAAGTTTTCGGCTGCAAAGGTACGGCATATCGTCTGTCCCCACAAGTTTTTGGGATATTCTGCATGGTTCTGTGACGAATGACAAATTATTTTCGTACCTTTGCCGCTCGTATGAAAAAGGATCACAAAGAAACGATTCGTGTAAGAGCCATCAGTGTGGGTTTTGCGGTGTTGGCACTCGGTGTGTTCAAGCCCTTTGGCTTGGATGCCTGGAAGTGGGAGGTCTATGTCCACCTGCTCCTGATATGGTTGCTGGGTTTTGGTGTCTGTTTCCTGACAGAAGTCATCTTGAGGTATGTCGCCAAGATGCCCAGATCGTATGAACTGGGCGTTGACTATATCATCCGTCGCAACCTGTGGTTCCAACTCATCAACACTCCGCTCGTCTCGTTCATGATTTGTCTCTACCGCCATTTCGTGCTGAGCGATCGTCTGCCAAACAACCAACTCTCGTGGAGCAATTTCTTCGAGACCCTCGCCATCATGGCCTTCATCTCCTTTGCTATTGGTCTCTATTGGCGGTTCAAGTTCCGCAGCAGGTATCTGGCGGCAGAGTTGGAGGAGACTCGGCTGCTAAACGAACAACTGCAGGCATTGCAACGGGAGGCGGACGGGCGAGCCCAGACGGCGGAGGAGGGCAAGGATGGCACAACGGCTGAATTGCCAACATCGGCGGATGTTCCCATCCCGACAAGGGTGACACTCACGGGCACAACGGCTGAAACGCTGACGTTGCAGATTGCCGACCTCCTGTACGTGGAGGCGGTGGGCAACTACGTGAAGGTCTATCATCTGCATGAGGGCCGGGTGCGTTCCGATATGCTCCGTGCCACCTCGAAGCAGATGGAAGATGAATTGCGGATGCACTTGACGATTGTACGCTGCCACCGTGCTTTCTTGGTCAATCTGCAACAGGTGGAACAGATAGTGGCGAAGTCGGGCTGTATGCAACTGCTCATCAAGCACAGCCACGATTCCATCCCCGTCTCTCGCAGCAACATGGCGGATGTGAAGGAGGCTTTGAAGAAGGGAAAAAGGAAAAGTGAAAAGTGAAAAATCAACTTAAGAACTTAAGAACTCAAAAACTTAAGAATGTGAGCCACAAAGTTCGGTTGGAATGGCACTTTTTGCGGAAAATGGGGTGTGGCAGCACTTTTTTGTGGGCTTTTGGCTTGCGGTTCGCAGAATTCTGACTATATTTGTGCGTTTTTATTGTTTTACGTAATTGAAAAAAGGTGAACCTGGTATGCTAAAATTGATTCGTAGAATCCTTGCCGTCTGCTTCGGGCTGGGAATCACTTGGCTGTTTGTGGATGTGTCGGGTACGGCTCACCACGTGGTGGGCTGGATGGCGAAGTTGCAGTTTCTGCCGAGCGTGATGGCTCTGAACGTGGTTTCTATCGCCATCGTGCTGGTGGGCACGCTGCTGTTGGGACGTTTTTATTGCTCGGTGGTGTGCCCACTGGGCGTGTTGCAGGACTTTTTCGCGTGGATGGGCAAATGGAAACTTTTCCGCAAGAACAAAAAGGCGAAGTATGCCAACAAGTACGGCTACTCGAAGCCGAAGACGTGGCTACGTCTCGGGGTGCTGGGGTTGTTCGTCATCATGCTACTGGCGGGCTTCAATGCGGGCATGGTGCTCTTGGCTCCCTACAGTTCATACGGCCGCATGGTGTCGTCGCTCCTCCAGCCTATCTACATCGACATCAACAACGTGCTGGCGAGGTGGGCTGAGGCGAACGACAGTTACCTGTTCTATCAGGTGGAGCAACACAACAATCCTTTCATTTTGGCGGCCATCGCTGCGGCCACGGCACTCATCCTGTTCGTGCTGGCTTTCCGCAACGGGCGCACCTACTGCAACACCATCTGTCCTGTGGGCACGACGTTGGGCTATGTGGCGAAGTTCTCGCTGCTGAAGATGAAGGTGGATGAAGACAAGTGTGTGAAGTGCGGCCTGTGTGAGAAGAACTGCAAGGCGGCATGTATCAAGGTGGAGAAGGGAGAGCCTGTCAAGTTCGACTATACCAGGTGTGTCGCGTGCGGCAATTGCCAGACGGTGTGCGGGAAGAAGGCGTTGCACTATGCCCCCGAGCATCTGGCTAAAGGGGCTAGAAAATCTATAGCATCTAGTGATTCTAGAAAATCTAGCGAGTCTAGCACCCCCAAGACAGAAGACCTTTCTCGCCGTTCCTTCCTCTCCATCACGGGCACTGCCGTGGTGGCTGCCACGCTGAAAGCCCAAGAGAAGACGACTGACGGAGGATTGGCGGTAGTGGAGGACAAGCGGATTCCGAACCGCAAGACGCCTATCACACCGCCGGGGTCGCTGTCTGCCAAGAACGTGCAGCAGCATTGCACGGCGTGTCAACTCTGTGTCGCTAACTGCCCGAATGGGGTGCTGAGGCCGTCGCAAAGCCTGGAGCACTTCTTGCAGCCTGAGATGCAGTATGACAGGGGGTATTGCCGCCCTGAATGTACACGATGCTCGAATGTATGCCCGACGGGTGCCATCCGGCCTATCACGCCAGACGATAAACTCTTCATCCAAATTGGTCATGCCGTGTGGGTGAAGCAGAACTGCATTCCGCTGACCGACCAGAAGACGTGTGGCAACTGTGCCAAGCACTGCCCTGCGGGTGCCATCCAGATGGTGCCTGTCGATAAGAGTCTGAAGCAAGACCCAGAATCGGGAGGGTGGACGGATGCAGACGGCAACCCTGTGAACGAGCGTGACATTCTGAAAATCCCTGTGGTGAACGCGGAAGAATGCATCGGATGCGGCACGTGCGAAAACCTCTGCCCCGCCCGTCCGTTCAGTGCCATTTATGTGGAAGGACACGAGGTGCACAAGGAGGTGTGAAGGGGATGAAGGATGAAAAGGTAAAAGTGAAAAATGAAAAGTGAAAAATTTGCTACTGCAATAAGTGAAGAGTGAAGAATCTATGAATGAGATGAATAGAAGAGACTTTCTCAAGATAGGAGGCACGGCAACGGCTGCTGCCGCCCTTGCCGCATGTGTCGGCAAGTCGAACAGCGAACTGGGCGACATCGACCCGCTAGGACACCACACGGGCGAGATTCCGACGGACAAGATGACCTATCGCACCAACCCCAAGACGGGGGACAAGGTGAGTCTGCTCGGCTACGGCATGATGCGTCTGCCGAACAAGCCCATGAGTAACAACGCCCTCACCGCCGACAAGCCTCAGGAGGAGGAGATTGACCAAGAACAAGTAAACAAACTCGTGAAGTTTGCCCTCGACCACGGGGTCAACTACTTCGACACCAGCCCTGCCTATTGCCGTGGACACTCGGAGGAATCGACTGGCATCGCTCTGAAGGCATCGGGGTATGACCGCTCGAAATATTTCATTGCCACCAAACTGAGCAACTTCTCGCCCGACCAGTGGAGTTATGCCGAAGGGGTGAAGATGTTCCAGAACTCGCTCAAATACTTGCAGACAGACCACATCGACTACCTGCTGCTGCACGGCGTGGGCATGGGTGGCATGGAGAACTTCAACAATCGATACATCAACAACAAACTGCTGGACTACCTGCTGGAGCAACGGGCACGGGGCTTCATCCGCAACCTCGGTTTTTCCTACCACGGCGACGTGGAGGTGTTCGACTATCTGCTGGAGAACCACGACAAGTACAAGTGGGATTTCGTGCAGATTCAGATGAATTATGTGGACTGGAGTTGGTCGAAGGAGTCGGGTGCCCACAATGCCGGTGCCAAGTATCTGTACGAAGAACTGGAGAAGCGGGGCATTCCTGCCGTCATCATGGAGCCGCTGCTGGGTGGCAGACTGTCGAAGATGCCAGACCACATCGTTGCGACCCTCAAGCATCAGGAGCCTGAAAACAGCGTGGCATCGTGGGCGTTCCGCTATGTGGGCAGCAAGCCCAACGTGCTCACCGCCTTGAGCGGCATGACCTACATGGAGCATCTGGAGGACAACCTTCGCTCGTTTTGCCCGCTGGATCCGCTGACCGACCAAGAACAGGAGTGGCTGGAAACGGAGGTGGCAACCCTCTACTACTCCTACCCCACCATCCCCTGCAACGACTGCAAATACTGTATGCCATGCCCCTACGGCATCGACATCCCCAGCATCTTCACACATTATAATAAATGTGTCAACAAAGGCAACGTGCCAGAGTCCATGCAGGCAGCCAACTATTGGGAGGCTCGCCATGCCTTCCTCGTGGGGTATGACCGTGCTGTGCCCAAGGTTCGACAAGCCGACCACTGCATCGGTTGCCGCCAGTGCGTCATCCATTGTCCGCAGAACATCGACATTCCTCGCGAACTCACCCGCATCGACCAATTTGTAGAAAAACTCAAGCAGAACACACTATGATACAACCTCTATTTCTCGGACTTGGGATGCAGGAAATCCTCGTCATCCTCGCCATCGTCCTGCTCCTCTTCGGAGGCAAAAAAATTCCAGAACTCATGCGTGGTGCCGGCAAAGGTGTCCGGGCCTTCAAGGACGGCATGAAGGAAGTCACGACGGATGAAGAAGAAGTGAAAAGTGAAGAATGAAAAGGTAAAAGTGAAAAATTTGCTACCGCAGCAATTTGCCACCTGTTTCCGCACAAATGCGGTAGCAAATTTTTCACTTTTCATTTTTCACTTATCACTTTTAAATTTTTACCTTTATGACTTTCTGGGACCATCTCGAAGAACTTCGTCGAGTGCTCCTGCGATGCATCATCGTGGTGGCACTCTTCGCTGTCCTCGCCTTTATCTTCAAGGACGAGGTGTTCAGCGTCATCTTCGCCCCCAAGAGTCCTGACTTTCTGCCCCACATCTTTGGCTCTTCGCCCGACATCCAACTCATCAACACAGAGTTGACCCGTCAGTTTGTCCTCCACATGATGACCAGTTTCTACGTCGGCATCGTCGTGGCAGCCCCCTACATCCTGTTCGAACTCTACCGGTTCATCTCACCCGCCCTCTACCAAAACGAGCGACGCTATTCCACGCCGCTCGTTGTTTCGTCCTACATCATGTTCATGTTGGGCATCCTGTTCAGTTACTTCATCGTCTTCCCCATCACCTTCCGATTCTTGGGGAATTATCAGGTATCCACCGACGTCGAAAACCTCATTTCGCTGGAGAGTTACATCGACACCCTCGTGTTCCTCAGCCTCGCCATGGGTTTCGTCTTCGAGATACCCATCCTCTCGTGGATTCTCGGCCGCCTCGGCATCCTCCATCGGCAGCAGATGCAGCAATATCGGCGTCACGCCCTTGTCGCCATCATCGTCATCGCCGCCATCATCACCCCCACTTCCGATGCCTTCACCCTCGCCATCGTTTCGGTGCCCATGTACTTGCTCTACGAACTCAGCATCCTGCTCGTGCCACGGGGACAGAAAGGGTGAACCGCCCAGCCCTTCCCATCGTTATTCTGCCAGAGGTGTCCAGTTCAGGTCTTCCTGATTCTGCAAGGCTCCATACGCCTCCAATAGTTCACTTTCCATCGAGGCACCTTCCTCGTCGCTGAACTCATCATCATAGCCCACCAGTTCGTAGGTCTGTTCCACCACGTTGTCGTCGGGGTCAACCACCTGATAGTGGCTCAATGAGGTGTGGTAGTAATCAGCCTCTTCATCCTTCTCATAGTAGTTCGTCGTCGAGCAGCCAGAGCCGCAGCCCTCCACCGTCCGCACACCATTTTCGTACACTTCCAGACGCCCAGGACCCGTCAACTCAGCCACCAGCGTCCAGACACCCTCCTTGGACGAAAAGAAGATAGCCTCTGCATTGCCGTCTTCATCGCTGAAAAGCAACATCGGCTCTCCATCCACCGTCACCTTGGCATATTGGGTGAAGTGGTCAGCCTCATCCACGAAGTCCACCTGTGCGTTAATCGCATCCATATCCAACTCGACCACATCGTCAGCCACTGTTTCGGCAACCTCCGTCTGGTTCTGCTTGCAGCCCACCATGGCAAGCACACAAGCCAAAAGCAAAAGATTCTTTTTCATTGTTTAATTGGTTAGTAACATGTAAATCAATTTTTTAGGTCACATTTGCGAAAAGGCTTTCTATCCTCTTCTCCATTTTCTCGGCAAAGGTACAAAAAATTGTCCAATCCACCCATCAATCTGCCACATAAATTTCTATATGGCTGATTCCATGCGATTTATACAGGTGACCCGATTATCACCTATTATAAGGTATCTGAGTGATTTTAACAGCAGCATTCCCATTCCCTTCAACCATCAAAAGATCCATGTGTGGAACGGAATCCAGATTGTCTTCGGTTGTTGTGACACTTATGATGGAGTAACCATGTCCCCCCGTTCTTGAAACAGCAACAAAGGTTGGAACATGGGTTATCGTCCAATTACTTTCTGTTGATATATAAACAGAATACGAGTTCTTTTTTGAAGCAGGAAATTCTAAATGTTCTGGATTCACCTTCAAATCTTCCTCATCATCAACAAGGGGAGGACCATACATGGCTCTTATGCAGCCACAGGCTCCAAAGCCAAGCAGCCACAGCATGATGGAGAGAAATTTGTTATAGTAAAAAGATGTTAGTTGTTTCATCGTACATAAATTTTCTTTCCGTTTTGAATGTAAATTCCTGCATTTCGAGTTGCCATCTCATGAGTAACTTTTACGCCAGAAAGGGTATAGATACCAGCATTTGTACCTCTATCAATAGGAGGAACTTTCCCTATAGCACTCATTTGTTCTCTTTTTTTGAAAATTTTGATGTCATCAAGAAAAAGAGATGCATTTCTCGACAAACTGCCCACAAAAGCCAATCTCACGTCGCCAAGATTGGGAAGAACTAATACCGTTTTAACCCATTCACTCTGATTGGTCACAGATATATCTGTTAAAAGTACCCATTCTTCTTCCCCCGCCTTCGAGTAATAAATAGAGAGGATATCTGTCGGTTCTGGATTTGTGGTATATTTACGGCATTGCAAAAATAAAGTGTACTCCGTATCAGATGGCAAAGATATGGTGTTGGTAACAAGTTTTGTCGTTGTACGAGAACTAAAAATATCAGACAAGTCAGAGGTGTAATCCAAATAAGCGTATCCACGTCCACTCGCTGCACTGGGACGCTGAACAGACGGAAGCAACACCGAACGTGCTTTCCACTCTCCTTTACCAACTTCTTTTTCTTGAGACCATTTTGCCGGAATAACAGCCGATTCAAAATTTTCTTCCCATATAATGTCTGTTTCCGTCAAATCTTCACAATCATCATCTTCATCGATTTCATCTCCATTGATTGTTATGGCAATATAATCTGTTCTACCACCCAATGTTTTTATCATTGTAGGAGTCTCTGCTGATGTACTTTGTACATAAGGTGCAAGATAATATGTGCCATTTTCTGGAAACATCGTTTTCACCATCTTAACATTATAAGTAACTTTTTCATAGCCATAAAAATTATTAAGCCCATCCACAGAATCTGAGCCCATTGAAGCAATGAAACGGAAATCATTATCAAAGATCCCGACACCAATCGTTCCATAGAATTTCGCATCAGAAACGGCATAAGACGATTGATTCGAAAAACATGTTACATCACTCAGTGTGAAAGTAACAGTCTTGCCAATTTCAATGTTTCCAGACACCGTGAATTGATCTGCATAGAAAACATCTTGTTGATTCCCTACCTCTTGAGGGAACACATTGATAACCATACTCTGATATGTAGAGAATTTATATCCAGTCGGATTCAATGCATCTAATTCGTATTCACCATCATACGAGCCGCCCCATCCCCAATTAACATGGAACTTCCCTGTTTTGGAATTACAACCATCTATTACAAAAGCATGACCTCCTTTTTTGCTGTCTACCCCACCATATAACACTGGACGACCTTCGGACAATTCATTGCACAATATCTGATACCATTCTTCTGGCTGATAATAAGGGCGATAGCAATATGACACATTCTTATTATATCCAAAGAAATGAATCAAAGCGTATGGTACATCACTCATGTAAGCACCCGAGCCTTCCGTGTCATAATCCATGCCCACAGAAACACCACAAGCATACGTAATTTGTGCGACCTCCTCCCTGCCTGTTGCAGAAGGCCCAAACTGCATTGCAGGATAACTATTTTGCAAACTTTCCCAGTCAAATTTGGCAGAAGCAAAATCGAATGAACACTTATATTTTTTTGTCGCTGACGTATAGGAAAAAGAATGATAGCCCGTTACTGGATATCCATAAAATTTCATCACCTGCGACATGGCTGTAGCAACACACCCGCTAGGACACCCTTTAGGGCACAAATCATTGTAAGGTGCTCCTTGCTCCCATGTCGTTTGTAGAATCGGTGCCACATCAGGGATGGAAATTGCCGAACTTGTAACAATTGGCTGAATTTCTCCATTTTGCAATAAATCATATTGTTGTCGGTAAGTCTCCATCAAATCTAAAAGAGCATCTGGAAGAGTATCATTCCATGCTCCTTTATCACCATATCCCAAAATATCTTTCATACGCTCATCGCCAGAAACAATAAGAAACGAAGAGGTGAGCGAGTCAACCCATACATAAAAGGGCTGATCGTCCCTTCTTGTACCAAGGATTCGTTTCATCTTGCTTGATGCTGCATTAACACATTTCAATCTCTCTTGTGATGCTCTTATTTCATTTTTTAAGACAAAATCATACACAATCTGGGCAGACTGCTCCACACTCCGCGGCTGTGCTGAGGTCTTAGATAAAACCAACAGCATCATTAAGAAAAAAGAAAGATGTTTCATTGTTATCATAAAATATAGCGGGGGCAGGTATGTATATACTCACCCCCGCTCAAAATGTTTTTCGAATTAAAAGAGCGAATTTTTATTATATGTCTGAGGCTTTATACTTTCGATAGAAGGATCAATAGTGTGCTTGATAGGAATAAATCGTCTTGGTGCTGAATCATCTTCAAAATCAATATATCCGCCAGACACAGAACCAGACAGTTTTCCGTCCGCGTCTATTCCCCAGAAAAACATCTGCAGGTATCTATCATCTAAACTAAAACGAAGTTTTGTAACTGACGTGTCTTGCGATTTAGCACCATCCAAATATTCTCTACAATCTGACGTGAAATTTTGGCTCGTCCAACTATAAATAACCTTGTCCAATTTTTCATTTATCTTAGTCGTATGAGAACTTGGATTCAAACTAATTTCTTTATTCAGATACCAATAGGTGTAATACCCGTTCAAAAGAACACTTGACATTTGGGTTCCTGCACCTAACCAAACATAATATTTGGAACAATATCCGTTATCTCCTTTTCGGGCCGATACCGTATAATAATATGTACCATTAGCATCTTGTTCTATATCTGCTCCGTCATAATTGACTTCTGGTTGATTCACATCGGCTTGAGTTGTAACATCATACTTTACAACATCTCCCAGGCTTCCATCCTTTTTGTAACTGACTGTTACAACTGTCCATGTGGTATTAGGAGACATATCCGTAAATGCTGCCGGATATTCGGCATCAGCCGCAGCCGTTCTTTCCCAAAGATCGCCTTCGCCTTGTACGGACTGAATGATTTCCGCGTCTGTTCTTACAGCCATTGACGACTTCAAGAATGCACGACAATAAAAGAATTGCACATTAGGGTCACACTGGAAATTCATAACAACCCCATGCACAAATGTTAACACACTTGTTGGTGTTGTTGAGCAGGACACTGGTATTGGGTTTGGCTCTGGAACGGGGTCATCATCGTCATCGCCTCCACAGGATGCAAATCCTGCACTCAGAAGCACAACCATCATTGCTGCAAAGGAACTCCATAAATACTTTTTCATGTTGTTTGGGTTTTGTTTTGTGCTTCCTGAGTTCCCGAATTCAGCGTGAATAATTTGTTTTGTGCTTGGAAACAAAAAAGGCATGGGAACTTCAACTTCTGTGCCCATCCCTGTGTTCAGGCCTTCGCATTGCCCCTATATCAAGGATAAGCAACGCTAGCCAGCCCACGCCAAGTGATTATATACAGACTGCATTCCTACACACATATTTAGTATATAAGAAATGCAGGGATATAATTCACCCGCATAGGCGTTTCGTTGCATTACCTCTGTGATATAGTGTCAAAGTTGCGAAGTTTGAACACACAGAACAGTAACTTCCGTAAACGCCTTCCCGAAACCGTCCTTACAAATGGTGTTCTCGGTCTCGTTCCATCGATGTAGTTTCGACTCCGCCCGGTCTTGCCGTACTCTCGTCTTTTGACAGACATGATGACAATGGACTGGCTTAGTCGGTTGCAAATATAAATGTTTTTTTTCGATTCGACAAAAAAATGTGAAAAAAAGTTGGTTTGAGTTTAAAAAAAGAAAAAGTTAAGCGTTTCCATGCCTTATTCCACTCTCAACATCTGCTAAAATCAACATAAACGGAAACCTATATTAACAAAAAAGGAATTCCTGTGAATACGCTCATGAGAGTCCGTCTTCTCACTCTTTGAAAAATCTGCTTAGATTTTCTACTTGGCTTTTTTTACCACAAAAGACAACTGCAGGAAGCATCAAAAGTGGTCTGAGTCAGACCGCCTCGGTGGTGTGACTCAGACCACCCCGGCGGTGTGAGTCACACCACTTTTCCCCCGATGTCCGTTCGGCTTGCAGGGCTTCTTCGTTCCTAAAAGCCCTGCGAGCCTACTCCCATCCCCCGCCAGCAAGAAAAGCATACTTAATTCTTTTCTTGCGTGGCGTCCTATCACAAGGTATCGAAAAGGACATCACCCAATAATGGCTGCGGTGTGTTTGGTAGTTTGCGAGAAAAATATTACCTTTGCCCCAAAATTGCTGATACAATGAAAAAGATTCTTGTTTTATTGGTTTTGTGTGCAGGCTTTCTGAGTGCCGCGGCTCAGAAAGAGTTGCAGGGACGCCCCAAACTGGTGGTGGGCATCATGGTGGATCAGATGCGATGGGACTACCTCGTCCGCTACAATGAACGTTACTGCGAGGGCGGTTTCAAGCGGATGATGTCGGAGGGTTACAACTGCAACCGTCTGCTTATCAACTACATCCCTACGGTGACGGCGGTGGGGCACACGGCTGTCTATACAGGCACAGTGCCTGCCTTCAACGGCATCATTGCCAACAGCATGTACTTCGACGGGCAGTGGGCAACGCCTGTGAGGGACTGGACGGTAAAGGGTGTAGGGACGGAACGTGCCGAGGGGCAGGCTTCGCCGCATCGGTTGCTCTGCACGACGATGGGTGACGAGTTGCGGCTGGCGACGAATTTTCGCTCGAAGGTGGTGAGCGTGAGCATCAAGGACAGGGCTGCCGTGCTGCCGGGTGGGCACTGTGCAAATGCGGCTTACTGGATGGACAGCGAGAGCATGGACTGGATTTCGTCCACCTACTACATGAAGGAGTTGCCGAAGTGGGTGAAGGACTTCAATGCCAAGAAGTTAGGACAGACGTATCTGGACAAGACAACGAAGAACAAGAAGGACAAGCAGCACTTCTGGGACTTGATGTATGATGCCGAGACCTACGAGCAGTCGGGGGGACTGGACGAGCCTTACTATGACCAGCGAACGGGCAAGATTCTGAAATATTCGCCTTACGGCAACTCCTACACCGCCGACATGGCGATTGCCGCCATCGAGGGGGAGCAGTTGGGGAGTAACCCGAAGGGGGTGACGGATTTTCTGGCGGTGAGTTTCTCGACGACCGACATGATTGGGCACAAGGTGGGACCGAATGCTCCGTGGGTGGAAGACACTTATCTGCACCTCGACCAAGACCTGAAGCGTCTGTTTGATGCACTGGACAGGCTGGTGGGCAAGGGCGAATGGGTGGCTTTTTTGAGTGCCGACCATGCTGGCAGCCACAATGTGCAGTTCCGCAGAGAGCATGGCATCCCTGCCTCGACATGGCCTTACTACAAGGTGCTGAGAGCACTGAACGAGACGCTGACGAAGGAGTTCGGATTGAGCACAGACGACCCGAAGATGAAACTGAAAATCAACACAGTGGAGTATGATGCCGTGAAGGTGATACACTCGCTGGAGTGTGAACAGGTTTTCTTCAACGACACGGTGATTGCGAAGGTGTGCAAGGATGGCAACCCGAAGGCTTTGAAGCAAAAGATGAAGGAACGCACGATTGAACTGCTGGAGGAGATGAAGGAGGTGGCGTATGCCTTCGATGTGAAGAAAATTCCCGACCATGTGCCAGAGCCTGTGCGGACAATGGTCGTCAATGGTTACAATCCGAAACGAAGCGGCGACATTTCCTTTGTGCTGGAGGGGAATGTGACGGAAGACTTCGACGATGGCTATCTGCCGAAGTACAATGGCGTTCCACTCGGAACGAACCACTCGGTGTGGAGTCCCTACGATGCCCACATCCCTTTCATCGTGATGGGCAAGGGCGTTCGTCACGCTTGGGACAACAACACTTATCATGTGGTGGATATTGCACCCACCATCTGTGCGTTGCTCAACATTCAGCAACCCAGCAGTTGTGTGGGCAATGCTATAGACATTTCAATCCCTTGAAGACCAGGTAAGGGTCGTATGTGACTTGGCAGGTGATGTCATCTGCCAAGTCTATTTTGTTTCCCCCTGTGATGAAGACATGCAGGTCGGGGTGGTCTTTCAGCAAATGACGCACATAACCCTCTATCTCGAAACGGGCTCCATTGACTGCCGCCGAGAGCATGGCGGTGCGAGTGTCATACCCTAAGACGATGGCCTCCCTTTCTGCCTGAATCTGAGGCAACAAGGCGGTGTGTTCGTGCATGGCATTGAGCCGCAGTTGTACCCCTGGCGAGATGGCTCCCCCAAGAATCTCGCCACTGGAAGAAATCACATCGTAGGTGATGCAGGTGCCTGCATCGACAATGAGGAGGGTGTGCTCGGCATCTTCCGACATCGCCCCGATGTCTGCCGCCCATCGGTCAACCCCCAATCCTTTGGGGACATTGGGAACAGGCTTAATGGGGCATGGCACGTCTGAGGTCAGCCACAGGACAGGAAGCCCCAAGGTATCAAGAGCCTCCCGCAAAGCCGCATCTTCGCCTGCCACGGTGGCGATACGCACGGCATCAATGGAGGCATAGAAGGTGGTCAAACGCTGAAAGGCGTCGCTCCAAGATTCGGAGAGACGCTCAAAGTGGAGAATCTGTTCATCTGACGCAACGGCAAGTTTTGCCGATGTGTTTCCGATGTCTATCAATAGTTTCATAATCAGATGTTTTGAAGATGAAAGGGGTGGCATTACCAACTGCCACCACCACCGCCGCCTCCTCCGCCGCCAGAGAAGCCGCCACCACCGGAGAAACCACCGCCGCCACCGCTACCGCCAGAGGAACTGCTGTCGTGGCTGACGGTCTTGATGACACTGCTGGTGTTTGAAAGGAGGCTGCTGGTCATGTGGGAGGTGAGTGCATAGCCTGTCAGTGCGTTCGATGACTCGTACCAACTTGGCTGCTGCACATTGATTTTCTCGAAGAGTTTTGTCCACTTCTTGGTCAAGCCGAACACCATGGCGTATGGCAACACCTTGTAGAAGTATTGGGGGTCTTCAGCCTGCAATGCCTCCAAACGTGACTGCTCGGCGGTCTTGATGAACTCCTTGAAACCCAGCAAACGCCCCATCATCTGCAAGCGGTAGTCAGTATCGACATTGAATCGACCAGACAATTCGCACAGCAGGAAGCACACGACGAAGAGGGCGATAATCACCCATTGGCTCATCGGGGCACCATAGTCGGGAATCCATTCACAATAGAGCCAGCATATACCAGCCATCGCGAGTGCCTTGACCACAAAGAGCAACCATTTCTTCCATGTGCCACCAAGAATGTCGGTTCTGCTTTGATAGAAACGAAGCGTCCATCCTATGGCAAATGGAATCGCCCACAGCATGATGGCACAGCCGATTTGTTTCACATCGAAGACTATTTCCACCGAATTGGTGGCAAACACCAATGTGCTGAACACCCAAAGGGGCAGATAGAACAAAACCCTCCAATCGATTTTGGTCAACTGAGTCTTCCCTGAGAACTTTTTGCGCATCTGGTTCTTGATGCTCTCCACCTTTTGGGGTTTTTCGCCCATATCCTTCAGATTGACAGTCGTTTTTCCTCCAGAGAAGAACAGTTCCATCATGCCCTTCTGGTATTTAGGGGCATCAGTAGGAAGGTCTTTCAGTTTGGTGAGTTGCAAATCCCGATTGGTACCCAAAATCTTCTTTTCTTCTATCTCTTTGATGCTGATGTAGCCTTGCCCTGCCAACCACGGAATGAGCGACGCCAAATCTTCATCATCCACGCTGTCGTCAATGATAGTGCCGACCTCACCGCTGCTGATGTCTTCTGGTGGATAGAACTCTATCACCTTGGTGGGGCGACCACGTTTGATGGTAAACATCGCATAGATAATCGCCACAATCAGCAGGAGGGTGATGCCGAAAAAGAGGTAATGCCAGAGATAGTTGACCGCCTCCACATCTTCATAATAATCGGCTGGTAACTTGGCGTAGAGGGTAATGCCCTGATGAGGTTTGAGACCCTCGGCATGACCCGAAATCATGTGAGCGTTGGCTTTGAGCACCAGATTCTGCACGGCATTCTCCGTGCTGCCATATTCTCCGCTATAGACTTCCAGACGTTTCAAGATGTCTGATGGCAAGGGCTTTTCAAACTTCAACGTGAAACTGAACTTGTCGATGTCTTCGTTGAAATCGGTGGCCAAAACGGTGTGGAAGAGATAGTCGAAATCCGGACGACGGTCATCACGATAGGTATATTTATAATGTACCGTGTATCGCTGAGCACCTGTCACTTCCCTGTTGGCACTGCCTATCCGAATGACACAGAACCCATCGTCGCTGTCTTCGGTCGTGTATTCCCAATCTGCCACACGAACATGTCCCACTTTACTCACATAGCGGAACTTTCGCCAGTCTTGCACCACTTGCCCCTCAACCACCTTGGGGGTCTGACCTTCATCTCTTGAGACATCATGCTGTAAGGAGAACCTTTTGGGAATGTAGCGATAGATGCCGTGGCGGGGCTCTGTGAAGTAAACATCCATCACCTCGGTGACATCCCACACGTTGTCTTTGTGTACGACGGCTACCACCTGGAAATTGGTGTAGTGGTACCCACCCCTGTCAGCCTTCGCCGTCATTCCGAATGCGAAAAGGAGGGAAAGAAAGAGGATTCGAATGGTTTTCATAATGCTATGAGAATTTGACGTTGACAACTTTACGTTCCTGTTCGCTATCCACTGCATACATCGGCAGTGCTTTGAACCCGAAGATGGAAGCCACGAGGTTCCAGGGGAACATCTGACACAGGTTGTTATACCCTCTCACGCTGCCATTGTAGTAACGACGCGAGAAGGCTATCTCCTCTTCCATCTTCGAGAGACGTTTCTGCAAATCCAAGAAATTTGTGTTCGCTTTCAGGTCTGGATAGGCTTCCACCACGACCAAGAGCGACTTCAGTGCATCCCCAATCTTCATCTCGCCATCAATGACACGATTCAGATCTCCGTCCTGCATTCCTCCACGCATCTGTGTCACTTTCTGCAAAGTCTCCGTTTCATGCCCCGCATATCCCTTCACTACTTCCACGAGGCTCGGGATGAGGTCGTAACGCTTTTTCAGATAGACATCCATCGTGGAGAATGCCTCCTTCACCTTGTTGCGAGATTGCACCAACAAGTTATAGGTTATCACAAAGAAGAGGATAACGATAAGTATCAATATTCCAATGATAATAGGTGTCATAGTCTTGGGGTATTTAAGAGGATAAATCGTTTTCAATGAACTGTATCAATCGCTCCACGGCTTCGGCTTCAGGAATGTTTTTCTCGATGCACACCTTCTGCTTATAGAGCGAGACTTTACCGACGCCGGCACCTACATAGCCATAGTCGGCATCTGCCATTTCGCCGGGGCCATTGACGATGCAGCCCATGATGCCAATTTTGAGAGTGGAGAACCGTTTGTCGGTCATGGCACGTTGGCTCACAGCAGCACGAATCTTGGCAATGGTTTCCTCCAAGTTGTAGAGCGTTCGACCGCAACCAGGACAACTGATGTATTCCGTCTTTGTGAACTTGATTCGAGCCGCCTGAAGGATTCCATCGGACAAATCGGTAAGAAGATTTTCGGCAAAACCATCGTTCTTGATGACCAGTTGATGTGCCAATTGGTCGATGAACAAGGCACCCACCGTCATGGCGGCTTTCAGTTGCAGAGTTTCCCAATCCGTTTCGTGGAACTCTACCGTCACCGTATCGTTTGCGATTGATGCCTTAGCCACGGCTCGCAATTGGGCACATTCCTCGATGGAATCGACCAATTTCTGTGCAACGGGTATCTCTCGTTCGGGGGATTCGGAGAGGGAAACGCGGATGGTGTCGCCAATGCCTTCGCAAAGCAAAGCACCAATGCCAACAGCGCTCTTGATGCGTCCGTCCTCGCCTTCTCCTGCCTCGGTCACACCTAAATGCAGAGGGAAAGCCATACCTTCCTTTTCCATTTCCTTGACTAAAAGGCGAACGGTACGTACCATCACCACCGTGTTGCTCGCCTTAATGGAAATGACCACATCGGTAAACTGCTCCCGAACACAGATTCGCAAAAATTCCATGCACGACTCTACCATACCCTCAGGCGTATCGCCATATCGCGACATGATTCGATCACTCAAAGAGCCATGATTCACGCCAATGCGGATGGCTGTGTGATGCTCCTTGCAGATGTTGAGAAACGGCACTAACCGTTCTTCAATTTTCACGATTTCATCGGCATATTCGGCATCTGTGTACTCCAATTTCTTGAAGGTTCTGGCAGGGTCAACATAATTGCCCGGATTGATGCGGACTTTTTCGCAGATGGTGGCAGCCGTATCGGCAACGGCTGCATTGAAATGCACGTCGGCAACGAGCGGAACCGTGTAACCCGCCGCACGCAATCCGCTTTTGATGTTCGCCATGTTGAGGGCTTCACGCTGTCCCTGCGTGGTGAAACGCACCACCTCACCGCCAGCATCCACAATGCGTTTTGCCTGAGCGATGGAACCTTCCGTGTCCATCGTCGATGTGTTTGCCATCGACTGAACACGAATCGGGTATTCGCAGCCCAACATCAAACCGCCAACATTCACGGAGATTGTTTTTCTTCTCTGATAAGCCATCGGATTCTTTTTATAGGGGTGAACCATCAATTACATTTATAGGCGAATTTCACCTCTTTCAGTTCCTCGTTCGCTTTTTCAATCTTCTTGCGGAGACCGTTCTTGTAAGCAGCAAACTTTTCTGCCAACGCCTCGTCGGACAGAGCGAGCATCTGCACAGCCAAGATTCCCGCATTGAGGGCACCATTGATGGCAACAGTCGCCACAGGAATGCCTGGAGGCATCTGCAACATCGAATAGACAGCATCAACACCATCCAACACGCTGCCCTTCACAGGCACGCCAATCACAGGGAGTGTGGTGCTGGCGGCAATGACACCGGGCAAGGCAGCGGCCATTCCCGCACCAGCAATGATGACCTTGATGCCACGAGCCTTCGCCCCTTTGGCAAACGCTTCCACAGCATCGGGTGTGCGGTGGGCGGAAAGAGCGTTAATTTCGAAAGGAATCTCCATTTCATCGAAGAACTTGGCAGCCTTTTCCATGACAGGAAGGTCTGACGTGCTGCCCATGATAATTGATACGATTGGTTTCATATTTTCTCGTTTTGATTACATCCAACTGATTAAGATAAACGTCATGGCACAGGCGTATCCGATGCCAAAGCCCACCAGCACCTGAGCCAAACTGTGCTGACGGAGAATGATTCGACTGGTGCCGAGTGCCCCTGAAAGCATCAACAAGCCGCAGAAAGGCCACACAGGATTGTAGAAGAACAAAATGCTGAACGCGTTGAGTGCCCCCACCAAACCACCCATGCCGACCATGTGCGTGCTGACCTTCCACCATGCATTGACGGTGATGCAGATAATCTGGGATATCAGTGCCGCCATCACCACCCCACGGAAAAACATCGCCGTGTTCATCTTCGTCATCACCGTGAGGCAAGTGGCATAACTGAGCAGTGCCACGATGTAAGGCATGTGGCGATGCTCTCGGTGGCTCAGTTCCAGATGCGTCCATTTCTTGAAGATGCGGAAGAGCGTAATGCCGATGGTCGGCACAAACACCGTGAAGAAATACACCATGCAGACAATGAACAACTTATATCCCCAGGGCAACATCTTCAGATAACTGAACAGGAACAGCCCGAAGAACACCCACAGCGGGGCGTACAAAGGGTTGAAAAGCGACGAAAGCACTTTTGCCATTCGAATCAGTTGTTTATCACTCATATTCCGTATCTGGTATTTCTTTTCTTATTTATCTCTTTCCAAAACGCTCTCCCCGGTCATCCACGCCGATTGCTGACCGACGGGATGCCCAACTCCACACGATATTTGGCGATGGTTCGGCGAGCCAGCGTCATTCCTCTTTTCTTCATCACCTCCACCAGTTGGTCGTCTGTGTAAGGAGCCCGCTTGTCCTCCTGTTCGATAATCTCTTGCAGCATCTCCTTCACCCGACGCCCGTCAATCTCCTCGCCTGCCGCATTCTTTCGGGTGAGTTTGAAGAAGTCGGAAAGCGGATAAATCCTGCCATCGACCGATGCACATTTGGAGTTGCACACTCGCGAAACGGTTGACACATCATAGCCAGAGCGTTTTGCCACATCTTCCATCACCAGCCGCACCTTGTCGTCCTCGTCTTTCGTCAGGAAATACTTGTGCTGCAGGTCGATGATGGCTTTCATCGTTTCATACAACGTGCGTCGCCGCTGCTTCACCGACTCGATGAACATCTGTGCCGCCTCTATCTTCTGACGCGTATAAAGTGCCCCCTCCTTTTCGCTTCGGGTCAACTTGCCCGGATGACTCTGATACATCTTGAGTTGGTCAAGGTATTCCTTGCTGACGTGCAGCCGTGGCACCTCGCCACTGCAAAGCCTCATCTGCACCTCTCCATTGGGGTCAGTTTCCACGATGAAATCGGGAATTTGTGTCTGCACACGGTCGGTCGTCGCCTCACTCAGCGCAAAGCCCGGATTCACATTCAATTTCTTAAAGTCTTCAAACAGGGCGTCCATCTGCACCGAGGAGATGCCCAGTTTACTCTTCAGGCGTTCCTTATTTCTGTTGATGAACAAATCGTAGTGGTCGGCAATGATTTTTCGTTCCAACAGCAGCACTTTCTCCCGCAGTTCCGAGATGGGCTCTTCGTCATTGTTCAGTTGGCGGTCTATCTGCAACAGCAGGCATTCCTGGGTGGAACGGGCACCGATGCCGGCTGGGTCAAAACTCTGCAGAATGCGAAGCACCTCCTCCACTTCCTTTTCCGACACATATAAGTATTCCTTGAACGCCAATTCGTCCGTAATTGTCGATAGCGACCGGTCGATAAAGCCGCGATTGTCAAGCGAACCTATCAAATACCGCAGAATTTTCTCTTGCTCTTCGGTCAGGTCGTAGTTCAGCATTTGAGCCTCCAGATACTCGATGAATGAGCCGCTGTCACCCAACGGAAGTTCGTTGCGGTCGTCACTCCCATTGTTTGCCGCATACACCGGGAGGTCATCGTCGCCATACATCGAGAGGTCGTTCATTTGCTCTCCGTCAGAATCCCCGTATGGGTCAACACCCGTGTCGTTTTGGTCGATTTCATCGGCAGAATTGGCACCATCCTCGTCCTGTTCATCCACCCTTTCGCCAGGTCCTTCCTCCAAGGCAGGATTGTCCATCACCTCCTTCTTCACCTCCTGTTCAAATTCGGCAAGAGGCATCTCCAGCAACTTCACAAGTTGCAGTTGCTGCAACGAGAGGTGAAGTTGTTGCTCCATCTTCTGGGTCTGGGTTTGGGTCAATGTCTGTGGCATACCAAAACGAATTTGTGTACAAAGATAGCACAAAAAGAGGGGTGAACAAAATAAAATCATTTATTTTTTCAGGTGAATACCCCCTCTCTTATTTAAAGATGTATAAAAAGAGAGCGTAAACAACAACAGGAATGAAAAAAAATAATTATATTTGCAAATCGAAAACCGCACAAAAAGGTGATGCCGAGGGGCGTTCTGAGGCTGCGTCTTCACGCCTACCGGGCAAGGAGTCTTAAAACTAAACTTAGATTTTATAAAATTCAAGTTAGATTTATATAAATTTAAGTTCAATTTTATAAAATTTAAGTTGAATTTTATAAAATCTAAGTTTAGTTTTAAGAACACCTGCGGCAAAAGGCCATAAACAGACAGGAAGAGACATGGAAGATTTCATTCATCTGCACGTACATACGCAATATAGCATCCTTGACGGACAGGCTGCCATTCCGAAACTGGTGGACAAAGCCATCAAGAACGGGATGAAGGGCATGGCTGTGACCGACCACGGCAACATGTTCGGCATCAAGGAGTTTTTCAACTATTGCAACAAGGTGAACAAGGGGAAGGCCAAGGAGGAACAGTTCAAACCCATCTTTGGCTGTGAGGTCTATTGCGCCCGCCGCGACTTGCATTCGAAAGAGAACAACGCCATCGACAAAAGCGGATGGCACCTCATCTTGCTGGCAAAGAACGAGATAGGCTACCACAACCTGGTCAAGATTGTGAGCGAGGCATGGGTGGATGGTTACTACCACCGCCCTCGAACCGACCACAAATCCATCGAGAAATATCACGAGGGGCTGATTGCCTCGTCGGCGTGCTTGGCTGGCGAAATTCCTCGCTACGTGATGAAGGGGCAGATTGAGGAGGCGGAAAAATCTATCGAATGGTTCAAGAGCCTTTTCGGGGAGGACTTCTACATCGAACTGATGCGACACGAAGTGAAAGACCCGATGCAGCGAGCCAACCGCGACACCTTCAAGGAGCAGAAAGCCATTGAGCCCACGCTCATCGAACTGGCTAAAAAACATCAAGTTAAACTCATCTGCACCAACGACTCGCACTTTGTGGACGAGGAGAACGCCGAAGCGCACGACCGACTGCTGTGCCTCTCGACGGGCAAGGACTTGGACGACCCCAACCGTATGCTCTACAGCAAACAGGAGTGGTTCAAGACGAAGGAGGAGATGAACGAGGTCTTCAAGGACATCCCCGAAGCCCTCAGCAACACCCTCGAGATTCTGGACAAAGTGGAGACCTACAGCATCGACCACGCCCCCATCATGCCTTTCTTTGCCATTCCCGAAGAATTTGGCACCGAGGAGCAGTGGCGACAGAAATTCACCGACGAGGACATTTTCAACGAGTTCACCCGCGACGAAAACGGGAATGTGGTGCTCACCCAGGAGGAAGCCGATAAAAAGATTAAAAAACTCGGTGGAATCGACAAATTATACCGCATCAAGTTCGAAGCGGACTATCTGAAAGCCATCACCTACGAGGGGGCGAAGAAGTTGTATGGCGACCCGATTCCTGACAGCGTGAAAACGCAGTTGGACTTTGAACTGCACGTGATGAAGACGATGGGTTTCCCCGGCTACTTCCTCATCGTGCAAGACTTCATCAACTCTGCCCGCCAAGAGTTGGGCGTGTGGGTCGGTCCTGGTCGTGGTTCCGCTGCCGGAAGTGCCGTTGCCTACTGCTTGGGAATCACCAAGATAGACCCCATCAAATACGACCTGCTGTTTGAGCGTTTCCTCAATCCCGACCGTATTTCGCTGCCCGATATTGATACCGACTTCGACGACGACGGACGTGGCAAGGTGTTGCAATGGGTGACGGAGAAATATGGTGCAGAGAAGGTGGCACACATCATCACCTACGGCACGATGGCGACGAAACTGGCGATTAAGGACGTGGCAAGAGTGCAAAAAGTGCCGCTTTCAACGGTGAATGCACTGTGTAAGGCGATTCCCGACCGACTGCCCAACGGCAAGAAGATGAATCTTGCCAACGCCATCGAGTGTGTGCCGGAACTGAGGGATGCCGCCACATCGCCCGACCCGCTGCTGAGAGACACGATGCGGTTTGCACAGATGCTCGAGAACAACGTCCGCAACACGGGTGTTCATGCCTGCGGCACCATCATCTGCCGCGATGCCATCGACGATTGGGTGCCGGTGAGCACGGCGGACGACAAGGAGACAGGAGAGAAACTGAGGTGTACCCAGTATGACGGGCACGTGATTGAGGAAACGGGACTCATCAAGATGGACTTCCTCGGCCTGAAAACCCTCTCGCAACTGAAAGAAGCGGTGGCGAACATCAAGGAAAGTCTCGGCATCGACATTGATGTGGACGCATTCGACATCAAAGACCCCGCCACCTACCAACTCTACTGCGACGGACGCACCGTGGGTACGTTCCAGTTTGAATCGGCAGGTATGCAGAAGTATCTGCGAGAGTTGCAGCCGGGTGTGTTTGAGGACTTGATTGCCATGAACGCCCTCTATCGCCCAGGTCCAATGGACTATATCCCCGATTTCATCGACAGAAAACAGGGCAGAAAGCCTATCGAATATGATATTCCTTGCATGGAGAAATACCTCAAGGATACCTACGGAATTACGGTCTATCAGGAGCAGGTGATGCTTCTGTCGCGACAATTGGCAGACTTCACCCGTGGTGAAAGCGACGCCTTGCGTAAGGCAATGGGTAAGAAGAAGAAGGATATCGTCGATGCGATGAAACCGAAGTTTATCGAAGGCGGCAAGAAGAATGGACATGACCCCGCCGTACTCGATAAAATCTGGAGCGACTGGGAGAAATTCGCATCCTATGCCTTCAACAAGTCACACGCCACTTGCTATTCGTGGGTTGCCTACCAGACGGCTTTCCTCAAAGCGAACTTCCCTGCCCAGTTTATGGCTGCGGTGATGAGCCGTTCGCTCGATAACATCTCGGAAATCAGGAAGTTGATGGACGAGTGTAAGCAGATGGGCATCAACACTTTGGGGCCAGACGTCAACGAATCCCGCTACAAATTCTCGGTCAACGTAGAAGGCGATATCCGCTTCGGAATGGCAGCCATCAAGGGTGTGGGCGAATCGGCGGTGCAAGCCATCATCGACGAACGAGAGAAGAACGGGCCTTTCACTTCCGTCTTCGACTTCCTTGAGCGTGTGAACCTGTCGCAATGCAACAAGAAAAACATTGAAAATCTGGTGGTTGCAGGTGCATTCGACTGCTTCAAGAAAGAAATGACTCGCGAAACGTTCTTTGCCCCGGGACAAAGGCCTGGCGAAACGTTCCTCGATGTGCTGGTACGCTACGGCAACAACTATCAGCAGGACAAATATCAGGCACAGACCTCACTTTTCGGAGCGATGAGCATTGCCGTGACACACCCTGCCCTGCCGAAGAACATTCCCGAATGGGGCAATCTGGAACGCCTCAACAAAGAGCGTGAACTGGTCGGCATCTACCTCTCCGCCCACCCGCTGGATGAGTATTCGGTGGTGCTCGATTATGCCTGCAACACCCACTTCACCCAACTGGAAGAGCAGAAAGAGGAACTGGCAAAACTGGAAGAAGTGACACTGGGCGGCATTGTATCCTCGGTTCGCATCGGAGAAAGCAAAAACGGCAACCCTTATGGCATCGTCAAGATGGAAGACTTTGTCGGCAGCGGCGAACTGGCACTCTTTGGCAAAGACTGGGTGACCTTCCGCAACTTCTTCATGGAAGGGGCATCGCTCTACATCCGCCTGAAGTTCGAGCCAAACCGGTTCCGCCCCAACGTCTTCAACATGAATGTCAAGTCGGTGGAACTGCTGTCGGAGGTGAAAGACAAACTCATCCAGAAAATCACCTTCAACGTGGCACTCGACAAGTTGAGTTCGACGTTGGTGGAGGATTTGGCAGAGATTGTGAAGGAGAATCCCGGCGATGCAGAACTCATCTTCAACATCCATTCGGCAGAAGGCAACAAAGTGGCACTCCTGTCACGGGCAGTCAAGGTGCGAGTGGAGAAGAACCTGATTCGCTACATCAAGGAGCATCCAGAAATTGAGATTGAAATCAACTAAATAACACACATTATTCACTTTAAAAACTGTACAACTATGGTTATCAACGATTCAAACTACAGCGAAGTAGCAGCACAGGGCAAGCCAATGATGCTTGACTTCTGGGCAACATGGTGCGGTCCTTGCCGCAAAGTAGGTCCTACAATTGAGGAACTTGCCAAAGAGTATGAAGGCAAAGTCATCGTAGGCAAAGTAAACATCGAAGAGGAAGCCGACGACCTCGTGGCAGAGTTTGGCATCCGCAACATCCCAACCGTGATGTTCATCAAGAACGGTCAGATTGTGGACAAAGTGGTGGGTGCCGCTCCCAAAAGCACTTACGAAGAGAAAATCAAGGCATTACTGTAATGGCAAACATTGACGACGAAATCCTCAGAGGCGCAGAAGAAGACGCTAAAGAGGTTGCCTTCATCATGAACTACATCGGTTCCGAGAACCGAGAGGTGTTCACCGAAGAAGACATCTATTACTGCCTTGACGTTCTGCTGGAATACCTTGACAACATGAATGACAAGGCTGACGCTGACGGTTTCATCGACATTGATGCTGAAGAAATTGCCAAACACATCCAGAAAAAGGCAAAAAAAGAAGGCATGGGTCCTTACGAACTCGATGCCTTAGTCCTTTTGATTGATGCCGAACTGGAATACAACGAACAACTCGACAATGAAGAGTGAAAAAATGAAGAATGAAAAGTGAAGAATCGGCTGACGCGATGCACACAAGCCGCATGGCGATTCCTCTTTCTTCATTCAAAACCTGACCACTCTTCCTCCATCCTTCTCCTCCTCGATCGTGACTTTCACAGCATCTTCGGGGAGGAGATTTTCTATCAGTTCAGGCCATTCCATGAAGCACACATTGCCTGAATAGACATAATCTTCATAACCGATGTCCAAGACTTCCTGCTCCTTCTTGATGCGATAGAAGTCAAAGTGATAGATGGGTTCACCCCGTCCGTCCACATACTCATTCACAATGGCAAACGTGGGTGAGTTAATCACATCCTCCACACCCAACTGCTCACACACCGCCTTGATGAAGGTCGTCTTTCCTGCCCCCATCTTACCATAGAAGGCAAAAACACGGTTTTCGCCCATTTCATCGATGAACTTGGCTGCTGCCTCAGCGATTTCATCGACCGTTTTTATCTTGATTTCCATATCTTTTTGAGTTGCAAATTTGTCCGACGAAACTATTTTTTCCGCTTGCTCTGCATCGTTATGAGCGGGACGAGCATCTCCTCCATGCTGATGCCGCCATGCTGGAACGTGTTCTTGTAGTAACTGACGTAATAGTTATAGTTGTTGGGATAGGCAAAGAAGTCATCATTCTGAGCATAGATGTAGGTCGTGCTGATGTTGGGCGAAGGGAGGAATGCCGCCTTCGGAGCCTTCATTTCATACACCTGCTTCGGGTTGTAACTCAAGTTCTTGCCCAACTTATAGCGAAGATTGGTGTTGGTGTTCTTGTCGCCAATCACCTTGATAGGGTTGTTCACACGGATGGAGCCGTGGTCGGTCGTGATGATGATTTTCGCATCCGTCTTTGCCAGTTCCTTGAAGAGTTCCCGCACAGGCGAATTGTGAAACCACGATGCCGTGATACTGCGGTAGGCCCGTTCGTCGCTTGCCAGTTCACGCACCATTCGCGACTCCGTGCGGGCGTGGCTGAGCATGTCGATAAAGTTGATGACCAGCACATTCAAGTCGTTGTTCATCAGGTTCTTAAACCTATCCACAATCTTTTCCGACTCCGACGAGTTATTCAACTTAAAATAAGAGAACGTGTTCTTTCGACGGTATCGGTCCAGTTGAGTCTGAATCAGCGGCTCCTCGTTCAGATTCTTGCCCTCCTCCTCATCTTCATCCACCCACAGTTCGGGATACATCTGTGCAATCTGGCTCGGCATTAACCCCGAGAAGATGGCATTGCGAGCATATTGAGTGGCAGTAGGCAAGATGCTCAGGTACAGACGCTCGTCAAACACAAACTCGTCAGCCAAGTCCTTCGAAATCTCACGCCACTGGTCGTAACGGAAATTGTCAAACACCACCAGAAAAACCTTCTCGCCCTGATTCAGCAGCGGAAAGATGGTCCGCTTGAACACATCAGGCGACATGAGCGGACGTTCCTCGCTGTTCTGCATCCACTGCAGGTAGTTTTTCCGCACAAACTTCGCAAACTCCTTGTTCGCCTCCGCCTTCTGCATCTTCAGCATCTCCGTCATCTCGCTATTCGTCTCCGCCAGTTCCAACTCCCAGAACACCAGACGCTTATACACCTCCTTCCATTCTTCCAGCGTATAAGAGTCGTTGATTTGCATACCGATGTCTGAGAAGTTCTGCTGATACCCCTTGTTCGTCACCTCCGTCTCAATCTCCCGTTTGTGCAGATGCTTCTTCAGCGTCAAGAAAATCTGGTTCGGATTGACTGGCTTAATCAGGTAATCTGCTATTTTCGAGCCAATTGCCTGATCCATGATGTTCTCCTCCTCGCTCTTCGTCACCATCACAATCGGGATGGTCGGATTGATTTCCTTAATCATCGACAGCGTCTCCAACCCGCTCAAACCAGGCATGTTTTCGTCCAAGAATATCAGGTCGAAGTTGCGTTCCCTGCACAAGTCCAACGCATCCTGACCATTGGTTGCCGTCACAACCTCATACTCCTTCTTTTCCAGGAAGATGACGTAAGCCTTCAGCAATTCAATCTCGTCATCCACCCACAGCAGTGTTCCGTTCATATTTTTTCGTCCTTTATTTGCAAAGGTACGCATTTTCGCCACACCCACCAAACCCTCTCCCCACTTTTTAAGTTTTATTACCAATACCCCCAACGTCACCCCCTCCGATGCCTCCACCACCCCACTTTCGTCACCCCCAAAGACACACGCCGCACACCCCCAAAGTGGTCTGAGTCACACCACCTCGGCGGTCTGAGTCACACCGCTTCGGTGGTCTGACTCAGACCACTTTTGAGGCTTCGAGGGAACGTAAAAAGAGCCAATAGGCAAGGGGATAACAAAGACGCCCGACCAAGGCAGAACCATGTGCGGAAAAAGCCTTTTCATGGCACACCCTCCTTGCGGGCATCCCTTAGAAAATAAAGTTATCGTCTTCCCATTCCTCGCCATCGTCGGCGGCGTCGTCTTCGGCAGGCTCTGGCAGTTCCGTCGGTTCGTCGAGCGAGGAGGGTTCGTCTTCGCTGATGCGGAGGGAGCCGATGCGGTCGAAGTGTTCGTCGTAGAAGTCGAAGTAGTCGGCAAAACTGAGGCCTTTCATCAGTTTCTTGAGGTTCTCCTCGCTGATGATGAAGCACTTGAGGCCTTGCAGTTTGTATGCCATATCGGGATTGTTGAAAAGGCGGTGCATGTAGATGTACGCCTCATCATAGTTGAGGAACGTGCGGACCTGCATCATGTCGATGCCATCGCCCTTCTCCATCGTCAGGTCGAAGTTGCGGACAGTGAAGGCGGTGAAGTTGTAACGTGCCATCTCATAGAGCAACTGGTTCTCATCCACAGAATCACGCTCGTAGGCAATCACAAAGACGAAGTCGGCATTCTTCTCAAGACTGAACGTCGAATCATTGGCAAGCGAGTCTTCTTCCTCGCCAAAACCACGCCGACGTTCCCAGATGCTGCCCATCTCGAACTTGCCACTCGCCAACAGACGACCTTCTTTCAACCCCTTCACATACATGCCCGCCAGTTCGCTCACACTCGCCTTTGGATACTTCTCCACAATCTCCTTCAGGTCGCTCATGAAGTGGTCTCGGTCGCCCAATTCCAACTTACTCATTGCCTCCAGGAACATAAACCGGGCACGGTTCTCGCCGTTCGGATACGCCTTGCCCATCTCTTGGCTGTTGCGGATAACCGTCTGATAGTCATTGTAATTATAAGCATCATACGTCACCGAATAGACGGAATCTTCTATCTGCTTGCCATATCGTCCCTTAAACTCAAACTCGGGGTCGGCAATCAAGATGGCGTGTTCATTCTCAGGATATTCCTCCATCAGTTTCTGGCGATACGCCTCCGCTTCATCCCGCCGCTCCATTCGCGAATAGAGTTGGAACATGTTGTAGCACACCTCGTCCGTCTGCTGAAAATCAGGAAAATCGGTCAAGATACGGATGAACGTTCGTTCTGCCAAGGGGAAGTTCTCCATGCGGTCCTTATAGATGACAGCCGAGCCATACAGCCCCTCCACCAATGCGGCATTCGATGCCTCCATCTGCTCCTCGGTGAACGGAATGTCCTTCAAATAGTATTCTGGGCGATGCGGGTCGTTGGCATACTCTTCCGCCTTGATGCTGTCCTTCTCTTCCTTCGACAACTTCTTGCCTTTGTTCGCCTGATAGATACTGTCTTCCACCGCCGCGATGCTGTCCTGCACGGCTTTCAGGCTATCCGATATTTCCTCGTCGTTAAAGTCGCTCAGCACCGTCTTGTTGTTACGCCGCCAGTCGTCAGCCAAATCACGCTTGCCCCACTTCTTCTCAAACTCCTTCTTACCCGCCGTCACCGTGGTCGGATTGTAGAAGTACCACACCGCCGTCTGCTGCCCGCCAGCCCGGTTGCCTACTCCCTGCTGAGCATTGGCGCCAGCACGTTGAGCCGCTCCACCCTGCTGACCGTTAGCCGCTTCCGCCGCTTTTTTCTCATCTTCCTTCTCCTTCTTTTTCAGTTCCTCGATGGTCTTCTTGATTTTCGCCATCAGCGTGACCGAATCGAGTTTCGCCATCATCTGAAGACTGTCCTGCAGTTCCACCGCCGACGCATAAGGCAGCAACTCGTCCAGAATCTTGCTCCGCTCGTCTATCTCTTTGTAGTCCTCACGGTCTTTGTCCAACAGACCCAACACCTGCGAATAGCACTCCTGTGCCTTCACAAACTTCTCCGTGTCCCAATACAACTGCCCCAAATGCAGCATCACGACACCCTTCTCGATGCCGTTCCGAGTGCTTTTCTCCACACCGTCCTTATATGCCCAAATGGCACGTGTCGTGTCGCCCTTTGCCAGATAGATGTTGCCGATGGCATAGAACACTTGGTCGAGATAGTCCTTATTTTTCGGATTCTTCGACATCGCCGTCAATTTCCGAATCATCTGTTTCGACTTACCTTTCGACATCGCCTCCGTCATCTGAATACGAGCGTTAAACTCCAGTTCGTAAGGCGGATTCTTGCGGATGACCTTCTTGAAATACTTGTAAGCCTCAGGGTCGTGACCTATCTTATGATAGAGTTGCCCCAACAAGAGGAACATGCGAGCACGAGGCAGGCTTCTGTGCTCAGCCTTCAACGCCTTTTCGATGTTCAATATTGCCTCTGGATACTGCTGATTACGCAACTGAATGTCAGCCAAGACAGAGGCTTTCAGCGGTTCGAGCGAAGTAGGGAAAGAGTCCCTTTGTGCCCGAGTTATCAAGTCTTCCGCATCGTAGAACCACTCCATCTCGGCATAGCAACGAGCCTCCAGCAGACGTGCCCGTGCCACCAGATTGGGCTTCGAGAAATAGAGCCGCTGAATATATGCAAACGTCGATGCCGCCTCCATATACTCACCCTTGCGGAACTGTGCCTCGCCCATCAAGAACCACGCCCTCCACAAGAACGGGTTATACTCCTTCTGGCTCAGCCAAATCTTGTCCTTCGGCTTCTTCGGTCGATTCTTCTTCCATTCAGGTCGCTTCGTGATGCTATGCGTCTTGATGGTCTTCTGACACTTCTCCACAGCCGTAGAGAAATTGCCCGACCCCATCTTTGCCGTCGCCTTATTGCCCGTGATGTACAGCGGAATCAACTCCGTATAGTTATCCTTATTCCCCTCTTCCTGCAATCGGCGACCTTCCTTATACGCCTCATTTCCATTGAAATAGGTGTTATACCTCGCCTTGAAGCCCTGCACATTGCGAGTCAACGACGTATTCTTCTTCGTAGAACACGACGCCAACAACAGCACTGCCATGTATATATATAATATGTGTAGGACTCGTTTCAAAACCACAAAAGGCACTTCTATACCTAATCAATAACGAAACACTCCCCCCTTTTATTGTGACAAAGCCACCCGAATGTTCATCCCTGCCTCATTTCCTTCTCAAAATTTCCGTCCGAGGGTTTGTGTATATCAAATAAAAAGAGTACTTTTGCAACGATTTATTCACCTTCTAAAACCTAAAATAGACATGACACAGACATTGCCAAAGGACGGAAAGTTTGCGTTGGTAACTTTGCCGTATGCGGAAGATGCACTGGCACCCGTCATCAGTGCCGAAACCATTGGGTTCCACCACGGGAAGCATCTCCAGACGTATGTGAATAACCTGAACGGATTGCTGCCAGGGAGTCCGTTTGAGGGGCTGCCACTCGAAGAGATTGTGCAGAAGAGCGAGGGCGGCATCTTCAACAATGCAGGTCAGATACTGAATCACAACCTTTATTTCACACAGTTTGCGGCACCGAAAGAGGGCAACGCACCCGTGGGTGAGATTGCCGCAGCCATCGATGCCCAGTTCGGTTCGTTCGAGGCATTCAAGGCTGAGTTCGAGAAGAAAGGGGCAACCCTGTTCGGCTCTGGCTGGGTGTGGCTCGCAGCCGACAAGGAGGGCAAGTTGCAAATCACCCAAGAAACCAACGCTGGCAATCCCATCACGAAGGGATTGACCCCGCTGCTCACGTTCGATGTGTGGGAACACGCCTACTACCTCGACTATCAGAATCGCCGACCTGCCCACCTTGCCGCCCTGTGGCAACTCATCAACTGGGCAGAAGTCAATCGGCGTTATCAGGAGTAACTTTCCCTATCACTCCAAAGTTCATCCCTCGAAACTCCCATCATCAAGCAACCTTTTCAACCAGCCTGAAGAGGTTGCTTTTTGGTGACAAAGTGCACCAAAAAAGCACCAAACCCTTTCTTTTTGAACAAAATGGCACTACTTTAGATAAATTTTGAACACCTTTTGTAAATATTTTTGTTCTTCACGCTCTTTTCTGAAAAATGTATGTCTTTTTTGTTAACTTTGCAATGTCTTAAGGCTTGGGTTTTTAAGTTCTTGAGTTCTTAAGTTCTTGAGTTTTTAAGTTAACACCTCTATTGTTTCACAACAAAAACAACCAAAAAAAACAAATTTTTTCATCTCTAACAATTCCATCAACCTATGAAGAACTTACTAAACGAGATGCAGGCCAAGTACAAGGAAATGGTCAACGCCCATCCTCCTTTCTACGTGAAGCCCAGTTACAGCATCAAAGACCTCGCCAAAGACCTTGGCACCAATCGCACCTATGCGTCTCGATTCGTCAATCAGACCATGGGCGTCAAGTTCACCGACCTGCTCAGCGAACTGCGTCTTTCCTATCTCCTGGAACTCCACAAGGAGCAGCCCAATGCCACCATCACATGGCTGGCACACCAGAGCGGTTTTTCCAACATGTTTTCATTCCGTCGCACTTTCTTCAAGAAATTCGGCACAACACCCACCGAATATTTGGGGAGGAAGAAGTAGTCGCACAAACACACCTCTTCTGCTGTCAACCTCCCCCCACTCTTCTTTCTCCAACAATCAAGAACACCTCATCTTTCATCTCATCTGGCAACTCCACCCCACGGAGTTGCAATGAGCGTATCCACCCTGCCACTTCCTCTTCCCTCATGGTGTAGAGCACCTCCCGAAATTCTTCCACCTCTTCGGGCTGGTACTCATCGCTCCTCACCCCACGGAAGCGGTCCAGTTCCTCGTCGCTGTAATACTCAATCTGCTTGCTCACCGCCGCCAGCAGGCTTTCCTTCTCACACACCTCGTGCTGACCGCAGCACTCCATGTCCTGCACCTGCTGAATGGTGGGCAGTTCCGCGATTTCGCCCTTCGCCAGTTTCCTCTTCAGTTTCTTCTCCCTGAGGAAACCCGCCACCAGAGCGACCACGCCCAGCAGCACTAATCCTATCATCAAGTAAATCATACCTCCGTTATCTCAAATCCAACCTGCTTCAAGTCTTCCCAATACTTCGGGTACGACTTCGACACCACCTCCGGGTCACAGATGCGAATCGTCCCCCTCCGCAGAGCCACAGGGGCAAACGCCATCGCCATGCGGTGGTCTTCGTAGGTCGCAATCGCCACCTCCTCCGAGGCCGCCGCCGACACCTTTCCGTCCCACAGCAGTTCGCAGTCGTTCCTGTCCTCAAGGGCATAGCCCAACTTACCCAGTTCCACCTTCAACGCCTCCATCCTGTCGGTCTCCTTGATTTTCAGACTCTGCAAACCCGTCAGGTGGAACGGCACACCCATCAGGCAGCACGTCACCACCACCGTCTGAGCCAAATCGGGCATCTCCAGAAAATCCTGCTCCAACCGCTTCACACACGCTCCCCCCTTCCTCAGCACCACCTCCGTGCCTCGATGCTCCGTCTTCACGCCCAACTGCTCAAACACCTTCGCCCCGCGGCTGTCGCCTTGCAGACTCTCCGCAAACAGCCCCGGCAGCACCACCTCGGCATCCTCGTTCTCCGCCAACGCCACCATTTCGTACCAGTAACTCGCCGCACTCCAGTCGCTCTCCACCTTGTACTGCCGCACTCCGTATGGCACCGCTTCCACCTCGATAGCCTCTTCCGAGCCCTGCGTTGTCCACGCCGCCCGAGCCCCATACTCCCGCATGATGGCAAGCGTCATGTCAATGTAAGGGCGACTCACCACCCTGTCCGTCAGCACCAGCCGCAGCCCCCGCTTCATCACCGGACCAATCATCAGCAACGCTGAGATGTATTGTGAACTCACATCACCCCTCAGCCGCACCTCGCCGCCCTCCATCTCGGGGTTGCCCGTGATACGCAGCGGCGGAAAGCCCTCCTTCTCCACATATTCAACCCCCGCGCCCAGCCGTCGCAACGCATCCACCAGCACCCCAATCGGACGCTGCTTCATCCGCTCCGTGCCCGTGATGACCCTCGTGCCTTCCGTCACCGCCAGCAACGCCGACGAAAACCGCATCGCCGTGCCAGCCGCACCGATGTCCACCACCTCAGGCCGCTCTTTCAGCCATCCCATCATCACCCTCGTGTCGTCACAATCGCTCACATTTTCGGGCAATTGCTCCACCCCCGCCAGACTGTTGATGACCAGTGCACGGTTGCTGATGCTCTTCGACGACGGCAGCACCACCCGTCCCTTGATAGCCTCGGGAGCCACTAATTTTATCTGCATAACCTTGAATTTTTCCACAAAGGTAACACTTTTTTCCTTCAAAATCCATAAATTTGCACACAAATCCATCCTCCCACCCCCAATGAGCAACCTACGCCCCCTCATATTATCCCTCCTCACACTTTTTGTCCTCACTTTCGGTGCGTGCGAGAAGTTGGAACTGCCCTCATCGACTGACCCATCCGGCAACAGCGAGCAACAGGAAGAGCACACCCCTGCCGACACGACCGCTACCGACACCACAACCGACCTCACGGGCTACTCCGTCAGCAACGTCATCCATCAGGAATACGACAACCCCTCGCAGGCTTACGTCATCGGATACATCGTCGGATACGTCAGCGGCAACACCATGAAGTCGTGTATGTTCGAGGCGGGCGATGTGGTGACCAACCTGCTGCTTGCCGACATCCCCGTAGAGACCGACCCCGACCGCTGCATCCCCGTCCAACTGACCAACAACACCGCCAGTTGCCGCGAGACCCGCGATGCACTCAACCTCGCCCACCACCCCGAGATGCTCCGTCAGAAAGTGCGGCTGCAAGGCAACATCGCCACATACATGAAAGTCCCAGGCATCAAGGAGGCGAAACACTATACCCTCCTCCCCGACGACTTCGACTACGAGGCGTACTACGCATCCCTTGCCGACACCACCCACACGGAGGAACCGACGGACACCACCCATACCGAAGAGCCCGCCGACACCACCCACAACGAGCAACCCACCGACACCATCGCCCCACAGCCCGACCCTGACGACGAGGACATCCCCACCCTCGCCGACACCCTCCAGTACGTCAACACCCACGGCACCACAGAGGACGTTCCCTACCGTGTCATGGACTTCAAGACCTACCTCCCCGCCTATCTCGCCTACCACGGAGCCACGGGCATGAAGGATTCTTACGTCTGCGGCTACATCGTTGGCTACATCAAAGGGCAATCCATCCAGCGAGCCACCTTTACCGCTGGCGACGTCGCCACCAACATCGTCCTTGCCGATAGCCCCGACGAGACCAATCCCGACCGCTGCATTGCCGTCCAACTCACCACCACTTCCAACCTCTCCAAGAGCACCCGCGAGGCACTGAACCTTGCCGCCCATCCCGAAAATCTCGGCAAGCAAGTCACCCTCTACGGCAACATCGACAAATACATGGGCACCCTCGGCATCAAGAATGCACGGTGGTATCAATTCGCTGAATAGGGCATCTTCCACCCCCTTTTGCGGGGAGTGTTCTTAAAACTAAACTTAGATTTTATAAAATTCAAGTTAGATTTATATAAATTTAAGTTCAATTTTATAAAATTTAAGTTGGATTTTATAAAATCTAAGTTTAGTTTTAAGACCCTTCCCCGCTTCCCCACCTTTTAAAAGCCTAAAGGCGTCCTTCCCGTTGCTGGGGAAGGACGCCTTTTCGATGTGGAGGGAGGTGCGTTGGCAACCTTGAAGACTACTGGAGCACCTGTGGGATGAGCGTCTTGAGTGCCTCTACGCCCGAGGGGTTCGCCATGACCCTACCGTCGGGCGAAACGAGCAGATAGTAAGGCACTCCGATGAGTTGGTACTTGGCAAAGAACTGCTTGTAACCCTCGGGGGTGAGACAGTATTGTGCCCACGGCATCTGGTCTTTCTCCATCGCAGCACGCCATGCGTCGTCTTTCTCGTCGCAAGAGACGGAAATGACCTCGAAGCGGTCGCGGTCGTAGGCATCGTAGAGCACCTTGATGTCGGGGGTGGAGGCACGGCAGATGCCGCACCACGATGCCCAGAAGTCGATGAGCAGGAGTTTGCCTTCGTGTGCCTTGACGATGTCGGCAAGTTGGCAGCGTGTGCCCTCGGGAGTGACCATGTCGAGGTCAACGACAGGGTTGCCCGTGGCAGTCATCTCGGCAATCTTGGCACGCTGCACGAAACGGTTGTAACGTGCGGTGTCGGCAGGACAGCCCGTGATGGTCTGCTGCAACTGGTGGATTTGCTCCGTGGTGAGGTTGTAGCCGTTGGTGAGCAGCCGATTGGCTGCATAGACAGACACCACCGACGTGGGATGCTTCTCAATGAACTGATAATCAAAGTGGAACGTCGGCTCGGAGAAAGAACTGAGGGACGTGAGAGCGATGTATTCGCAGTAGTCGCGGTGAGACTCGCTGCCCACAATGTGGAAGTCGGCACTCTCGGGAGCGTCGGGGATGAGGTCGTAGGACGGCACCTGCAGGGTCATGTCGGAATTATCGACAAAGACGGGGGTGTAAGTCCATTTGACGTCTTTATAGTCGTTCTTCTCCGCCTTGTCGCCAAGGAGGGTGAGGTTGTTGGTCGTCAGGGTGCAGAGCATGGGGTGGTCAACGTGTCCCTCGAGGAAAAACTCACCGTTTTTCTGCACCGTGGCAGTGGCGATTTCCTCGCTCGACATGTCCTCGCTGCTGAGCAGCCCAATTTCCACGCCAGCCTTGAGCCCTTTCACTTTGCCGTGAATACGGAATGTCTGCTGTGCCGACACAGCACAGCAGACAATGAATGATAGGAATGTGAAGAGGATTCTCATGCCAATTCCTTTTTACTTGACATAGACTTTCTTGCCATTGATGATGTTGATGGCGCCCTTCACCGGTGCTTTCACCTGCTTGCCATCGATGGTGTAGATGCCCACGAGCGTGCGTGCAGGCTGTTCAGCAGCCACACCCTGAATGGCAACCTCCTCGGTGCCGGCAAAGAGAATCTTCTCAGGCAGAGGATACTGAGTGGCATCCAATGCAAGGTAGCACTCGTTCTGAGCCACGGTGCCAGCGGTTGCCTTCACGAAGTCGGTGCCGTCGAAGACATAGTAAGTCATGGCGTTGCCATCGTCGTCGGTTGCAGGCAGGTCGCTGATGTTGACCGCCCCGGCACTGGTACCTACGAGGTAACTATCCCAAGGGAATGTCTCCTCGTTGGTCAGGATGATGGACTGCTCGCCCTTGCCATAAAGGATGACGCCGTCGCCTGCAGCATAACTGTAGCCAAACTCGCTGATGGCGTATGAGGCATCGAAAGAAGGAATTTCGCCTTCATATTTGTGGAACTCAGAAGAGATGACATTGTAATCATCGTCATATTCTATCTCCCAATAACCCCATGCATTCTCCGTCTCGTCGAAGGAGATGGTGTTGTAATTCTCGTCCGTGAAAGTCTTCTCGACAGGCACGATGCGATAGCCCTTCACGTTGCCCAACAGAGCGGAGTAGGCATTGGAGAACGGAACGTACTTACCCTCGCCGAAGTCGATGGTGATGATGGAGTCGCCCGAGAAATGAGCCGTGTAGGTCTCCACGTCAGACACGGTGAGGCTGTAAGGGTTGTCGGTGATTTTGTTGCCCTTCGAGTCGGTCCAGTAGTCAAACTTGGCAGAAGGGTCGGAAGAAGAAGCAGAGATGGTGATGTTGTCGCCTGTGTCGTTCGCTACCTTGCTGATGTCGAGCAGGGCGATGGAAGCGAGTCCGTCGGCTGGCTGCACTTTCACCTTCGAGAAGATGGCATAGTAGGTGGCATCTGGTGTGAAACTATAAGACTCCACCAGGTCATCCTCGGATGTCTGCATAGTAGAAACCTCGATGGCTGCTTCGGCGCCTGTTGCCACCTGCTCTGCCATGACGGTTTCATCAACTGCCGAACCGAACCAGCCAGCCAACTGATAGCCAGCAGCGGGCTGTGCCCACACATAGAGCGAGGTGGTGGAGAAGCCCTGGGTGTACTGCTTCACTTCCATCGCAGAGGTGTAATCTGCGGCAGACTCAGGCGATGTGTAACCATCGGAGGCATAAATCACGCCCTTACCTGTGGGGGCTGCCTCTACTCGGTTGTAGAACCAGTAGTAGTTGCTGTCAGACTCAGCGAATGCGGTGACGCTGAGGACGGCAAAAAGAAGAAATGAGTAAAGTTTTCTCATAATCACTTTGTTTTTAGTAAGTTAATATTGAATGTTTGATATATTGTCCGGATAAGAACGCCTGTGACGATGAGCAACTGCTCGATGAAGAAGATGCGACCCAAGTTCACAAGCATGAAAGCGATGAACACCAGAAGGATGACGGTGAATGCCGCATAGGTGCGTCGCCCTGCCCATCGGGAAATCAGCAGCGGGATGGGATTGAAGGGGATGAGGAACCAGTTCCACTCGGTGCCTGGCGTTCGGGATACAAAGACCATCCACACAAGGAACACACCCACCAAGAAGTGGAGCACGAGCAGGGTGCGACGGACGGATGGTGTGCTGATGGGCAGCAGGCACAGCAGCAGGAAAAGGATGGCAAAAAGCCGAGGCGACAGAAAGGGTGAAGGGCCGCTCTCTTCCACATCGGTTGGAGCGGCAAGTTCTGTGGGTCGGTCGGCAAGTTCTGCCTTTTCCAAGAGGGCTGCCACATCGAGGGGCATGATGAGTTTGCTGGTGCCACGAACGGTCTCGTCGGGAGTGCCGCCATAGAGCGTATGTCCGATAAAGCCTTTCCACGAAGAGGTGTCCTTGTAGCGAGCCAAGATTTGACGGCGGGTTTCATACGGCAAGAGTTCGTCTGCCATCTCGTCGAACGGGAGGTGACGGTCTTGCACCGCAGCAAAGATGATGCTCACCATCTCTTGAGCACAGCCGTTGTGGATGTAGTCGATATGACGGGCCAAGCCAAGGGCGACACAATCATCGAGAATCTTCCACAAATGGCGGGTTTCGTCGAGTGTCAAGCGAAGGGAATATTCGCTGATGCCGCGACCCTCCTGCTGATAATCTTGAAGGAAAAGGGCTGTCTCTTCAGGCACGATACCTGCCTGAAGGGTGCGTAAGGTCATGGCTGTGAACTCGTTGCCTATCTCGGGAGACTTAACGGTGAAACAATAGTCAAGTCCTGCCGAGGGGCACGACATTCGGATGGCAGCATGACCCAACATGGAGGTGAAGCCATCGCCCGGAGTGACAACCAAGTAGGAGGCATACACATCGGTGGGCAGAGAGAGGGTGTCGGTCTGCTCTGTCTGTGCCTTTGTCATGAAGACAAAGATAAGGGATAATATGCCTGTGAGTAGTCGTCGCAAAGGGTTATTGTATCAGGCTTTCGATGAGGGTACGAGTCTCAACGCTGCTGGGGCGTGGAGCCGTGGACTTGAAGAGTTTGCCGTTGGCATCGAAGAGCATGAAGCGTGGGATGCTGTTGATGTTATAACCTGTGAGACCCGGACAATTCTGAAGGTCGGGAACGATGTACTGCTCCCATTGCGGATTGTCATGCTCCAGTTTGTTGAGCCACTGGTTACGCTGGGCATCAATGGAGATGGAGATAATACGTACCTTTCCCTCTGGGTGGTCTTTGGTGTAGAGCAAACCTTGTTCCTTGTAGTCTGCCACCATCTTTTCGAGATGAGGAATCTCAGCCTTGCAAGGACCGCACCACGTAGCCCAAAAGTCGATGTAGGTGACATGCCCATTGCCCATGAGGTCGGCAAAGCGTGCAGGGGTTCCATCAGCATATTCAAGGGCGAAGTCGATAGGGGCTTCGCCTGGTGCCTGTGCAGACATACGGTCCAGATTCTCTCGGATGAAAGAGACGTAGGTGGTATCGGTGGAAACAGCCAAGTACTGCTCGTAGAGGTCTTTGAGGTCGCTGCTGGCAGTATCCAACCCCCACGAAGCGAGGAAAAGGATGTTCATGAGATAGACGTTGGCAACCTCGTTGCGAACATCCTGATTCTGAGTGTACTCGGAAAGATATTTGATTTTGGCACCTTCGGCAGACATCGGGGTGTAAAGTCCAGGATGGGCGGCATAGTACCACTCAAGGTAATTGTAAATCTGAGACACCTGAAGGGTATCGTTCGGATTGATGCCGCCAATAAATTGCTGGAAATCTGCATCCGCAATCATGGAGCGACCAATCTTCTCGCTACCAATGGCATAGGCAAAGTAGGCAGTTCCCCGCTGGTCGTCAAGGGCTCCCTGTGCTTGCTCGGCAAAGGTCTTGTCGAAGATTCGGTTAACGACAGACTCCATCTTGGCAATCTCGCTGTTGATGAAGGATTTGGCAGCCTTGAAGTCCGCATGATTTGCCGCCAAAGTATCGCCCTCAAAGACAGAGGAACGTGAGGTGGCTTGGAAATACAGATTGGCGTATTCCGACTTTTCGGGTTCATCGCCTGAATACTGCACGGAAAAAGGCGTTTTTGTAATGTCGGCATGAATGGTCTTGCCCGGCTGGAGCAGGACACAAAAGGCATGACCTCCGTCGTGGATGCCGTCGGAGAGGTTGTTGAAGACAAGCCCTTCTGTCAGTGTGGGCACATCAATCGTGTAGGTGAATCGACCTTTTTTGTCAATGACGAGGGTGTCATAACCTTCTTTTTCAACACCTTGCACATAAACAAAGAATGTGTCGGTAGGAAGATACTGATTGATCTTTCCGGTGAAGGTTGTCTGCTGGGCAAAGGTAGAAGTACACCACAAGAGCAGCAGCATCAATAACCCTCTCCGACTCCCCTGTTTAGGGGAGAATTTTTGAATTGTTGAATTTTTAATTGGTTGAGTTTTCATTTTTCTTTTTATATACTATCTAACAAATCTGACACTGAGAAAATAGGCCTCTGGCTCGATGCTGAGGCGTTGGAGGGTAGAGGTGTCGTAGAACTTCTTGCGGGCATAGCAGTACTGCCCCTCTTTGAGGGTGTCGGGAGTGGATGTCCAGAAATATGCCCATGACCCCATGAAGCGGTTGCCGTTGGCTACGGAGGCGTAGGTGTTTTTGGTGTAGTAGCCTCCGTAGAGCAGGCTGAATTCGGAACTGAGATAGCCTCGGGTGGCTTCGAGGGCTGCCCAATCTTGGTCGGTGGGGAGTCGCCAACCTTCGGGCACTGCCTGCTGGGCGGCTGAACGGGTGTAGAGCATCCCGTATTTGGAACGAAGGGCGGTGGACTCGACCTGTCGGGCATGGTCATCTACGGTCTGATAGATGCGGCTCAAGTTGCGGTCGCCAAGGTCGTAGGAGAGGTTTTCGACTGACCAATCGAGCCCTCCCAGATGAACGTAATGGTAGGAAGTTCCATCGCGTGGATCAATGAATACACCTTGGGCTGTGGGCTGCTCAACGGCAGGGTCATTGTCGGACGAGCAAGCCCCGAAGGTGCAAGCCAGACAGAGAAGCAGGGCTGCCACGGGGATGGGATAGCGTTTATTCCACATAACCTAATGATTTTAAGATTTGACGCATAAGTGTGCATTTCTTGAGCACAAGGGGGTACTGCTCGTAGCGTTTCTGCAGGGTCTCCTCGCTGTTGGCGACCACGAGGCGGGCAAAGGCACTGAGGTCGAGCGAGGGACTGGGATAGAGTCCGTTGACATCGGTGCCATAACTCTGACCTCGACAGATGAAGCCTGCTGCATTGAGCAGGGCGGTGTTCTCGGCAGTGGTGGAGGGAGCAGTGAAAGTGCCATCGTAGTAGGCTTGACTGACTGTCAAGAAATCGGTGAAGGCGGCGGCATTGTCGGTGACAAGACGCCCGATGATGATATTGATGACCTGTGCGGTGAACTGTGCCCGCTGTGCATCAGTGAGTTGGGGCAGCAGATGGCAAGCAACGACGACGGCTCGCTGACCAGCAGCGGCGTAGGGGGAAGAGATGTTGCCGAGGTTCTCTCGCTGAATCTGATCGACGAGCAACCATGAGTAGGGCATGAGGACTCCTGAAAAATGGGGCAGGAGGTAGTCGCGAACGTACTGCATGGCGGTGCGTCGGGAGGGGGTGTCGGCAAGAAGCGTGTAGGTGTAGTGGGTATTGGAGGCGGTGCTCATGCCTATCTCGTAGGGGAGGTCGAGGACTTCGGTGAAATAGTGGGGGTCGCCGTTCACGTCGGTGCCGAGGAGGCGGTGCTGGAGGGTGTCGTTGAAGAGAAGGAAGGAGCCGTAGTCCTGATAGAAGGCACGACGCATCTGTGCCTCCTCGCTGGTGTCGTCTGCAGCGGGGAGGAAGGGTGTGGTGACATCTTGGAGGTCAACCTGCGGGGCATCTTCTGAACAGGAAGCGAGGAGAGATGCCAGCAAGAGGAATAACAATTGGGAGAGATGTTTCATTGTTGCAGTGTGATGTAATTACGCCAAGGGCGGGGGTTGTTGGGCATTCCGGTATTGAAATCGAGCACTTCCTGCGGAATGGGAAGGGTGTAGGCTGCATCGTTGGCTTCGAGGGTGAAGCGGCGACGCTCTACGAGGGTTGTGGTGGTATGAGAGGTGTAGTAGGACCACTCGTGGGTGATGGGGGTGCTCTCGGGCTGAACGCTGCAGACGGTGTAGCGACGGAGGTCGAACCAACGATGTCCCTCGAGTGCCAATTCAAGGCGGCGTTCGCGGCGAATGGCGGAAATGAGACCGCTGCCCGAAGAGGTGATGTCGCTGTTGGCAGAAGCGGCGTAACGACTGCGACGGAGGGTGTTGAGTGCGGTGCGTGCCTCGGTGTCGTTGCCCAGATAGGCTTCGGCCTCGGCATAGTTGAGATAGGCTTCGGCTGAGCGAAGCAGGAACTGACCTGAGACTTCTTCCATGACGCTCTTGTCGGCGTATGCCTGGGTGTAGTAGTTGGTGGCTGTGGCATCGTAGGTAAGGTACATGGTGCTCACCTTAGTCTTGACAGGACCCACGAAGTTACCTTTCTGCCAATACCACTGCGACTTGCGGAGGTCGCTGGCTGCGTAGGCATCATAGAGTTCTCGGCTGACGGAGTAGGACTGGCAGATGTAGTTGAAGATGCAAGGCACATCGCTTCCTCCCATAGAGAAAAGGTTCTCGGGATTGTCGGCAACGGAGAACTTGCCCGATGCGGTGGAAAGTTGGGTCAGGGCAGGATGCTCGTTCATCACTTTCTGGGCATACAGGGCGGCTTTCTGCCAATTCTGCATGTAGAGATAAACACGGCTCTGAAGCAAGTGGCAGGCGGTGGAATCGGCTCGATAGATGCTGACGGGAGGCGTCTTATATTGTGTCAACTCACGCTCGGCTTGATCGAGGTCGGAAAGCACCTGAGCATACACCTCTGCCACGGTCTGACGGGTGAACTTGCGGTCTTCCACCACATCGCTGGTCTTGAGTGGCACACAGAGGTCGGTGGCAGCGGTGGCGGCATCGTAGGGTTTGCCGTAGAGATTGGCAAGCCAAAAATAGTAGTAGGCACGAAGAAAATGTGCCTCGCCACGCACTTTGTGGATGCCCTGCTGCTCTGACTGGGTGGCATGGGGGACTTCTTCGACTGCCGAGAGGATATTGTTTGCCACATTGATGCAGTAGTAGATTTTTGTCCATGTGGCATTCTCGGCATAATAGTCTGTGTAAGTCTCGTTCTGCCCTACCCGCTGCTGCCATGTGAAATAGCCGAAAGACTGGGCACGGTTGTCGCCGTCGGCGTAGGTGTTGTTGTATCCTGACTGCGACTCCTGCACTTCATCACCCAACAAGTGAATCCATGAGCCTACGTTTGTGGTATAACTCAGATGGTTGGAACGTTCGACGGGAAGGTAGCAGTCGCCTATGAGCAGTTCGTCAAGGTCTTTCCATGTACGCACATAGTCGGTGTCCTGTGAGTATTCTTCGAGAAAATCGCCACAGGAGGTCATGCCCAAACAGGAAATGACCAGAAAAAGAAGAATATATCTGTATGGTAAGTGTCTCATCGGATTAAAATTCTACATTAAGTCCAAGTGTATAGGTGGGTGTGTCGCTCAACTGAATCTCGGAAAAACCGCCCTGTGTGGGGGTCTGACCACGAAGTCGGCTGTTGCAGAAGGTGTGGAGATTGGTGGCAGAGAAAGTGAATGCCAAACGTCCCAAATGCCAGTTCTGTAAGAGTTTCTTATTGAACTCGTAGGTGAGGGAGATGTTCTGCAACTTGACGTAATCGGCACTGACAACTCGTGCGGTGGAGTAGTCGTACATAGTCCAAGCGTTAGAACTGAAACGGGGTCCTGCGTAGAGGTCGCCGCTGCTCCAATGGTTGTCGTACTGCCAATAACTGTTGTTGCCGCTGCCCATGATGGAGGGTATGTTGGTATGGGCTTCATCGCCAGGCTTTTGCCAGCGATTGAGAAGGTCGCGACTGACGTTGGCTTCGCTGGAATAACCTCCCGTGAATCCGTCGAAGAGGCGGAAGAGGCGGGTGCTGGCTCCGAAGGCGTAGGTGAAAGTGACGCCGAGTCGCCACTGGCGATAGGTGAAGGTGTTGGTGAAACTTCCTGTCACATCGGGTTCACGTTTGCCACTGGGCACAAGCACTCGGGTATAGGCTTCATAGTTGTTCAAGTTCTTCAACTCGTTTTGGCGGTCTTCCCAGTCTTCAAAGATAGGGCCTCCATCCTCGCTGCTCAATCCGACGAACTGGTAACTATAGAAGGTGCCCACGGGCTGTCCCTCTACAACAGCAGTGCCATTGAGAAAGTCGCTGAGTTCGTAAGTTTCGCCTCCAGGAGTGGTCGTGACTTTGTTGATGATTTTGGAAAGATTACCCGAGAGTATCCAATAGAAGTTACGAACCTTGACGGGAGTGGCGGAAAGGTTGAGGTTGTAGCCTTTGTTGATGACGGTGCCTGAATTGACAATGTAAGACGTGTAGCCATTGACATCACTGATGGTCTTTGACATGAAGGCATCGGTGGTTCGTTTATGATAGAGTTCAACACCCAGTTGCAAACGGCCTGCAAAGAAACTGGACTCGATGCCCACGTTGGCTGAATGTGTCTTCTCCCACTTCAAATCGGGGTTTGCAAAATAGGCTGCCGTGGTGACCATCTCACGATAGTAGGCATCCATCGTTCCTTTCTTGATGACCATCACGGGGGTCTGGTCGTCAAGCATGTTTCCTTGTTCACCATAAGAGGCTTTGAGCGAGAGGAAATCTATCCAGTCGGCATTGATGTGGGCGATGCTCTTCAAATTGGCATTGCCTGAAACTGACCAAATGGGCAGAATCTTTTCATTACTGCGGCTACCAAACTTGTTTGAACCATCGTATCGCGTGTTGGCATTCAGTGTGAACAAATCTTTATATGTGTAGGAAAGTGTGGCGTATGCAGAAAGTAGATTGGTCTTCTGGTCTGTGATGGTAGGCACATTTCCGCTCACCCAACTGTAATAATTGGTGTAAGAAGTTGGCACATTCACCACAAAGGTCTCGCCACGGTCGGGATAATAGCCACGATCTGTGCGTGTGTAGCCCTTATAGAGAGAAGAAGAGGCTTCCCCGCCCAACGAGAAGTTGATCAGATGGGCATATTCTGCATCCAGAAACTTGTTGATGTCCATCTGCAGACGGGCGGTATAACCTTTGGTGCTGGTCGTTGCCTTCGTGAACTCCCCTCCATAGGGCATTTCGCTGTCATCGCCTGGCACCACACCAGGTTCGCTCCGACGAAGATAGGAACTGTGGAACGTCTGTTCGCCATACAAGGTATCAGAAGTGCTCGACGAAGTGGTCACAGACAAAATACCATTCAGATGCAGCCATGAAATGGGCTGATAGTGTAAGTTTGCCGTCGCCATCAGGTTGCTCACCTCCTGCTTCTGGCCGGAGTTTTCCAGTTCATTCAAAATATTATAGTTCAAGTATCCCGCCACCGTTCCTGTACTTTTCTTATAGTAATAATAAGAGCCATCAGCGTTATAAGCAGGAATGGCACGAGACGTGTTGTATGCATAATCTGTTGGATTCACTTCGCTGGCATTGTAGTTACGGTCATTCTGATAACCATTGATATTAAATCCCAGGTCCAATTTTTTCGCCAATTGAATGTCCAACTTTGCCATACCCGTATAACGGCGATTAGTCGTGTTCTTGATGACATCATCTTGGTCGGTATAACCTAATGAAGCATAAAAACGAACCTTATCACTTCCTCCTGAGACAGAGAAACTATGGTCGTGAGAAAAAGAATTGTGGCACAAGATGTCAAACCAATCCGTATTGAGACCTGCCATCTCGTTCACTGCCGCATCAAACTGACTTTGTGTGTAGATTCCTGCATAGAGATTGTTCAACGCATTCTCATAGCCGACCAATGGCATACCGCTCGGATACATATAGTGTTGGTCCACAAGTACTTGAGAAAACTGAATCCGTTCGTTAGAATTCATCAAGTTGATTTTGGAATCTGTGTAGTAAGGACGACGCCTGCCCGTAAATGTTGCCGAATAAGATAAGACTGGCTTACCTTCACGCCCACTTTTGGTGGTGATAACTATCACACCATTGGCAGCACGAGTACCATACAATGCCGTAGCCGCAGCATCTTTCAAGACATCAATACGAAGAATATCCTGAGGGTTAATGCCAGAGATTGCATTGCCGACACGATTGACATAATCTGGGTCATTCAACACATCGGGACTCAACTCGACAGGATCGGTCAACACAATACCATCCAAAACCCACAGAGGTTCTCGATTACCAATCAACGTTGATGTTCCACGAATTCGCAAACGTGGGGTTGAGTTGATCTCTCCACTATTGGAGGTAATCACCATATCGGGAATTTTACCTTCCAGCATCTGGTCGATGCTTGCATATCCAGGCAAATTCACATCCTCCATCTTCATAGAAGTCACGGCACTCGTGGAGTAGCGTTTGTCAATCTTCTGATATCCAGTCACCACCACATCTTCCAAAGAGTTCACATCCTCTATCAAGACAACATCCATCTTGTCCTTCTTGCCTATCATCAACACTTCCTTCTTCATGCCCAGCATCAGATAAGTCACAGACTTTGCTTCTGCTGGCACATTCTTCAACACATATTTACCATCATCGTCTGTTGCGGCACCATACTCTACAAAATTAGTAGGAAACACCGCCACGCCCGGCAATGGTTCACCCCGTTCATCCGTCACACGACCATACAACAAGCGTGCCGTTTTCCCACCTTGATGATTAGGCTGTACCGCCGCTTGCTGCTGAGCAGATGCCATGACTGGCACAAAAGCCCACAAACACAAAACACAAAGAATTTTTATCGTTCTAAGCATCTCTTCCTATCTCTTTTAATCTATAAGAATTCTATTTCGACATGCAAAGTTACGTAAAAATCCCCAATTCTGGAGAGTTTTATTTTCGGGATTTCATACACTTTTTACTGAAATAGAAAAAATTACCATTTCGCCTGCATTTTTGGACAATTTTTTCCACGCCTAAGTAGATAAAAACAATAGACAGAGAACAAAAAAAGGAGTCCCCGCGACACCAGTCACGGGGATTCCCACTTGAAAGAAGGCGGCGACCTACTCTCCCGCATTGCGGTGCAGTACCATCGGCGCGCCCGGGCTTAACTTCTCTGTTCGGGATGGGAAGAGGTGGAACACCGGGGCTAAAGCCACCTGATTCTATGACTTTTCAGC
>JAFUWG010000007.1 GCA_017483605.1 Bacteroidaceae bacterium
GTTCGGTTCTCTCTTCGACGCAACTCAGACTATGGTTTCTAAGATTGACGACGACACTTACCAGGTACAGGTTGTTTCTTGGTATGACAACGAGAACTCTTACACTTCTCAGATGGTTCGTACTATCAAGTACCTCGCTGAACTCAAATAAGAGACACTCACGTCAAGGACATCGGTTGTGAGACCTTTCTCGCAATCCTGTCAAAAAATGCTCCACCCTCCTTTCGGAAGGTGGAGCAATTTTTTTGTCATCCACAATTGCAATGATGTGCTGTGGAACAGGCAGCAAGGAGCACCAAAAGGCACATGGCTGCCAAGAAAAACAGTTTATTCTTCATCTTTTTTGTTTTTTTAACACCGAATACGGATTTTTTTCGTACCTTTGCCGTGAAAATTTGTACACTACTACTATTTATAACGAAAACTATTCATTATTTATTTTATAAAAACAAGAACTATGGCAAAATTAATTGACGAATTTAAAGAGTTTGCCTTCAAAGGCAACGTAGTAGACATGGCTGTCGGTGTCATCATCGGCGGTGCATTCGGTAAAATCGTTTCTTCTGTAGTGGGCGACCTCATCATGCCACTCATCGCTGCCATCGGCGGTGTGAACGTGAGCGACCTCAAGATAGAGTTGAAGCCTGGCATCGAGGCTGTAGTCAACGAGGCTGGCGAAGTGGTAACAGAGGCTGTTGAGCCTGTGACTTGGAACTATGGTGCTTTCTGCCAGAACGTTCTCGACTTCTTCATCATCGCCATCTGCCTTTTCTTCATCATCAAGGCTATCGCTAAGGCATCTTCTCTCCGCAAGAAGAAGGAAGCAGAAGAGGCTGCTGCCGCTCCAGAACCGGAACCAACGAAGGAAGAAGTTCTCCTTGGCGAGATTCGTGACCTCCTCAAAGAGAAGAAGTAATCAGAAGGTTTCTCGTAACCCCCAAAATCGACCACGACGTAGTCGCTTCACCGACCACGTCGTGGTCGATTCATTGACTACGTCGTGGTCGGTTTTGAGGTTATGGAGCGACACTTTTCTCGGTATCCACTCGTTCTTCTTTCTTAATCTTCCAGCCAATGATTGACATAAAAATCGCCATCAGCGGACTCATCAGATTGAAAAAGCAATAAGGAAGATAGGTTAAAGTAGGAACGCCGAGCACCGTGGCCTGAGTCATACCGCAAGTGTTCCACGGGACAAGCACAGATGTGACAGTCGCCGCGTCTTCGGTGGTACGACTCAGCAGTTTTTGTTCATAGCCTTGTTCTCGGTACGTGTTGCTGTACATATTGGCGGTGAGGACAATGGAAATGAACTGGTCGCCTGTGGTGATGTTGAAGAAAATGCCTGTACCAACCGTTGATGTGACCAGACTGATGCGGCTGTGAACAACGCTGACGATGGCACGGGTGATGCTCTCAATCATCCGACTTGCCACCATTGCCGCACCGAAGCACATGGCACAGAGAATCAGCCAAATCGTATTGAGCATACCAGCCATGCCACCCGTGGAAATCAATTCGTTGAGTGATGCGTCACCGGTATCAATCGAGGTGGAGCCATAAAAGGTGATGGCAAGTCCTCGGGTCAAGGAGGCGGCGTAGGACAAGGACGGCGAATCGGCAATTTGACAGAGAATGTGCGGCTGCAAGATGAGAGCCGTAATGCCAGCCATGACAGAAGAGGTGAAAAGCGTGATGAGCGAAGGCACTCTTCGGGCAATCAGCACGCCTGTCAAAAGAGGAATCAGCAAAGTCCAAAGGGAGATGTTGAATGTGCGAGAAAGTCCTTCGGTGTATTGGCTGATATGCAATGCGGCACTACCGTCATTGCCTAATCCGGCAAAGAAAAAGATGACCAATGCGATGAGAAACGAGGGAACCGTGGTGTACACCATGTATCGAATATGCACAAAGAGGTCTGTGCCCGTGGCAGAAGATGCAAGAATGGTCGTGTCGCTGAGCGGCGACATCTTATCGCCGAAATAAGCACCCGAGATGATGGCACCCGCCGTCCACGCTTCAGAAACGCCAAGTGCATGTCCGATGCCAAGCAAAGCCACACCGATGGTGGCAATGGTTGTCCACGAACTGCCTGACAACAAGGAAACCAATGCACAGATGATACAAGATGTAACCAAGAAGAACTGGGGTGACATGATTTGGATGCCGTAGTAGATGAGTGTAGGCACTACCCCACTAATCATCCATGAACCTGACAGCATACCCACCGTCAGCAGAATCACCAGCGTGATAGACACCTCGCCAATGGTCTTCATGATTTGTTTTTCGAAAGTTTTCCATCTCACGTCATACACCGCCATTGAGATGGACACACAAACCGCCATGCCCATCAGCAACGCAATCTGACTGCCGCCCTCGAGCGAATCGCTGCCAAAGAGCGAGATGATCACAGCCAATAACCCTATCAGCACAACCAGTGGAATCACAGCCACCAAAGGATGAGGTAATCTCTTTTCTGCCATAAGCGTCAAAATTTCCTACAAAGGAACGAAGAAAAAATGAATTGACCTAACGAACAGAAGAAAAAGTGAAGTTCGACACACAGAAAAACCGCACGGCTTTCCCGATAAACACACAAGAGACACTCCTCCTCTCCGAAATAGTTAAAGTGAAAAGTTTTATTCCCCTTGCGAATGCTCTTTTTTGTACTGTGCTATCAAATCTTGCTCCTTCTGCAAATACCGATTGGCAATGACATCAACGTCCGCTTCGCTGTCGCCATATTGAATGGTGCGTTCGCTGGCTGGTGTGTTGGAAAGGTCTTCTGTTGTCTCCTCGTTCCACTTGCCAGAATACTTACATTTCCAAATCCAGTTGCCTTGTTGGTCGTAGGTGTATTTCCATCGCACAGTCTCTCGATCATTGAGTTGGAACTGCTTCGTGTTGTAGTTGTACACTTTTTCACCTTTCTTGGTCATGTTGCCCCATTTATCATACGCATAGACGGTCTGATGGTCTTTTGAACCTGCCCGTGACATCATCAGATGGTTTTGATAAGTGTAACGTGTGGTGTAGATGGTCTGTTCTTTCACTACATCGCCATTGACAATTGTGTATGTCGTTCCATAATCTGTTTGATGACCATCGGTTCCATATTTCTTCACTGTGACCTGATTCTCTGCTTCGTACTTATAGGTGGTCTTGAATGTCAAATCATTGCCCCATTTATAAATATTGTGTTCCTTGATTTTATTGTCTTGGTAAACAAATTCATCCAAGAAGAAAAGAGTGCCATCAGACTTATAGGTGTTGATGGTGGTGATTTGAGCATTAGAGTTGTAATGATAGAATCGGTAGAGAGAATCCAGTTTCAAGGTCGGCGTTGAGCCTCCTACACCCTCATAATTCACAGGAGCGGATTTGTAAATAGGCTCACGAAAACGTCGTTCATCCTCAAAATCCTTGCTGCCAGCCACATAACGATATTGTTCGCAAACAAGCAACCCCTTCGAATCGAATACTTGCGTGTTGACCACCCAGGAATCACTCTTTGTGTATTCGCCAAACTCGACTTTGTAATCTCTTTTGAGAGTTTCAACAGATGAAACCACCCCGTGCAATCCATTACTTTTCAAATCGTATTGTGGAAACTGTGCAAAGGTTCTGGTACATAACAAAATGCCGATAATAGTCAAAATAATTTTCATGACCTATTTATTTTGAAGAAGATAAAATGAGTTGTGCTTTTGTGAAAGTAAAATCCTTGCTGGTGTCTGCACCAAGCATATCTGCAAACAGACTTGCCATAGCATTGTCCTGTATTGCCCGTGCGTCGTTGACGGCAGCCAAAATAATTACCCAACAAGGGTATTTCAAGGAGGAAAAATTCGAGTCAGTGGTATAGATGGAGAAGTTTTCGCCATCTACCTTGTAACGCTTCACGCTTGGATTATCCCAATTCGTTTCTTCTTTCACGTTCTGCACATACAACTCAAAGTAATGATTCTTGCCATTAGGTCCGAAGTCTTGCTTGAAGGTCACTCCGTTAGCCGCAAAGTTATACACGGTTTCAATCTTGTATGCCTTTTGTTTGATGACTTCATTGACTAAAGTGTTCTCGTCTTTTAAAAGGCTGATAGGCAATCTGTTGGGCAGTTCCTCAAATTCGTACCAAACTCGCATCATGTCAGCCTCGTATGTCCGTTCGCCTTGGGTATTGTAGGATAATTCATACTCGTATTGTCCAACTGAGCCATCAGGCAAGGTGGGTAGTTCCCCCGTCATGGATATGGTATATACATTTTTTGTCAAAGGATTGTTATTTTCATCAACAGTAATCCAGAAAAGAGTGTCGGGTTTAGAGAGAGAAAGCATGTAGTACTCGCCCATCCCACTTTCAAGAATTAAAGCACAACTGTCAAGAGAGAAATTGAGACTGCTTAGTCCTTCGATATAATTGCCAAAGTCAACGTTTGCAGGGAAGATATTTTGCTCATCTTTTGTCGATAGCAGGACTTTTTTCCCCTTCGTTTTCAAGTCACAATAATGAATAGATTTGACAGCGGGCTCGTAGGTATCACCATCACCACTTTCGGGTGCATCGGTGTGTACCCAAATAGCATAGCCGTTTTCGATGGAGTACCCTAAGATGGTGTCATTGGTCTCTTGCAATTCTTTACTCAGTTCAGCCAATGTCTCATAATAAGAATCTTGCGAACCCGTGCAAGCAGAAATGGCGGCAACTGTCAGCCCCAAAAAGATGTTCTTTGTTTTCATTTGTCATTAAAGTGTCTTAAAGTTAGTATTAAAATTTTTCAACCGTACAGGTTGATTTTTCCTATCCCTATTCACGACCGTGTCTCACTAACTTTAGAACAAAAAGAAAGGCAGACTCCAGCCGTTCGTCATCCAGGCTCACCACAAGCCCAAGTACCCTCACGGGAAGTCTGCGTTTCATACGCATACTTCACAGGGTACTTTTTTCTGCTCTTTCTTCTTTCGAGGTGGTGATTCGGATGACGAAATGAGCAAATAAAAACATTATGTTCCTCGGAACACGTTTGCAAACTTACCACATTTTTCTGTTCTTTGCAAGTGTTTTGAGGAAAAAGTGTAAGAAAAAGAAAAAAGGCGGCACCTCAACGATGTGAGGATGTCGCCTTTTGCAATGTTCGAATATTTTTCAGTGCTCCGTTATGCTGAGATTGAACTTGAGATGAGAATCAGCACGAGGAGACCGAGGATGGCGTAAAGTTCGGGGAACACGGCGAGCACCATGGTGGTACCGAATGCGTTGTGACCACCGCCGATGGCAGAGATACCGTTAGCACAAACCTTTGCCTGACGAATGGCTGAGAAGAGGGCCACGGCACCCAATGCGAGACCTGCACCGAGAACGGCACAAGCAGCAAACATGGAGATGTTCTCGTTCACGAGTGGATTGAGGATGAAGAAGCCCACGAAGCCGTAAAGACCCTGTGATGATGGGAGGGCTGCGAGACCGATGTAGGAACCGCTGGCTGATGGGTTCTTCTTGAATGCGCCGATGGCTGCATTACCACAGATGGTTACGCCATAGGCGGAACCGATGCCGGAAAGTCCTACTGCGAGGGCAATTCCGATGTACGCTAAAAGTACTGGAGACATAATTTGTTGAATTTGTTTTTAATGACCACACTTCTGTCACCCATGAGAAGGGCTTCACATGACATAGAAGGGGTCGGGGTTTATAAATGTTTATTGTTTTACTGCAAATGGTTGATATTCCTTTCCGTTTCCTTCGAAGTCGGCGTTCTTGAAATACTCCACAAAGGTGAGTCGCATCGGGTGTACGAAAGATGAAATCATACAGAGTCCGAAGTTGATGCCGTGTCCGAAGAGGAGGATGATGAGCATGACCAGTTCGTGTACAACCGGAATGTCAGGACTCATGTCCATCGCAAGGCTGTTGAACACAGAGCCAAGCACACCGCCCGTCAATCCGAGCGCAAAGAGACGGATATAACTGAGAAGGTCGCCCAGCAAACCTGTGGACATGCCGTAGGTTGCCCAAAGTCCTGCACCGAGATTGCTTCCCACACCAAGTGCCTTGCCCAGAGCGGAGTCTTTCTTGTAGGCATTCGGATTGTTGAGGAAGAAGATGCCCAGAGCAGACAGCGCGATGAGGGCGTAAAGCACGTACTGAACGGGCTGTGACCATTCGACACCAAAGAGCGGGAAACCGAAAAGGACGGTAGCACTCAGGAGTGCCACTACCCACGAGAATTTGCCCACTCCATAGATGAAGCCGTAGTTCTTCACCGCCTTGCAACCTGCCAGCGTCATGCCAAGCAATACCTGGATGAGACCGATGATGACAGAGATGACCATCATGGGTGAGTAGCCAAAGAAACTGTCCTTCATCGAGTCGTTGATGAAGTAAGGTTGGATAGGCTTTATCCACTCCCAATCTACAGTAGCGAGGTCGATGCCAAAGAAGGTGCCCGTGATGAATCCGCAGATGCAGGTCATGCCACCCAACAATGCACCGAGTTTGCCGTATGAAGCGAAGTCGGGCTTTGTAAAGATGATGGCAATGCTGACCGCAAGAATCAGCAAACCGTAGCCCATGTCGCCCATGCAGAGTCCGAAGAACAGCATGAAGAACGGGGCAAAGAACGGCAGCGGGTCGATGTCGTGGTAGTTCGGCAGCGAGTACATGCGCAAGATGGGCTCGAAGAGCGTGGAGAACTTATCGTTCTTGATTTTGATGGGCACATTGTCGTCGAAAGCAGGGTCTTCCAACTCGTAGAAGATGTGCTCTTTTTCGAGATAATCCACCACCCTGTCGGCATTCTCCTTGAGTGTCCAACCAATCATCAGTTTTACCGCTCCATCGGCAATGTTCTCATTGCTGAGATGTACCTTGGAGAGTTGAATGTCGTTCTCGTTCGCCACCTTGCCCGCCTCAATGGAAGCACGGTCAACGGCGTTCACTTGCAAGAGTTGTTCGTGGATGCTGGCAAGTTGCTCGCTAAGCGTCTTGCGTTTCTCCTGATAGACGGACAGAGAATCGTCGGGCAGGAACAGACGTTCCGCTGTGATTTCTGGCTCGGCATCTTCATTCGAGAACGCCACGAAAAAGGTCTTCTTGTTGAACTCGCTGACAGGTGTGGCATAGTATTTCTCGCCCCACTCTGCCTTATACAACTTATTATTAACAGCGTAAAAATAGGGCTTATATCCTGTCGCTTCAAGTTGGCGGACGGTGTCCCAACTGAACTCTCCAAACGGCTCGAGTTGAGCGATGGCTTCGTCCGTCGCATCGATGCTATGCTTCACGCTATTTTCTTCTGCTAACAGACGCTCCACGGTATCAACCAAGGCGATACCCTTGGAAGCATCGGCAGGAAGTGGTGTATAAGTCGTGGAGGACTCGTAAGATTCGGCAGCGAAGTCAAGTGCCTTGAGGGCATTCTTGTATCGCTCGGCGAGGTCAAGACCTGCTTGCAGTTCGTCGCTGGTCGCTCCTTGCTGAAGTTCTTCCACATGAATCACTCCCAAGTCACGGATGTCAGCAATGAACTGGTCGTATTCCTTGTTCGTGACAAGGAATGTGAGTTTCTTCATGTCCTGTATCATACGCTTTCCTCCTCTATCTTTTTCTTCCGAGCCTCTTGCAGAGACTTAAGAATCTTTTGTGAAGACTTGGAGAGGTTCTCCTCGTCTTCCATGAATCGCTTGATTTTACGCACGGCCTCTTGGAAACCTGGTATCTGCACCTTTTCGAAGAGGTTGACCTTCTGGGTGGTCTTCCGTCGTGCATGGTCGAGAAGGGCGAGTTTGGCAAGAACGAACTCCCGTTCTACAGCAGTCTTGGCAAGTCCCTGCAACAGATTGATGCCATCGAAATACCACTTTGGAGCCGAGAAAAGTCCAAAGGGTTTCACGTCCAACTCGATGTTCAGCAGCACAGGCACACGAACACCTGCCACTTTCTTCACGTCGAGTTGTACGTCTTTCAGGCTGACCAGCGACGTGTCGAACTCGCCCCACAGGGCATACATCGACTCGTAGCCACCAATCTGACTTTGCAGTTTCTTTTCCAAGTCCTCCGCTTCCTCCTTGCTCTTCTTCACCTCCAGACGCAACGCCGTCTCCTTATTCTTAATGATAGGGAGTGTGCGCTGTCGCATCTTGAGGTTCTTCTCAATCTGCTGAAGCGATGTCTTGTTATATTGAAACTTGATCGCCATAGATTATTTCCAATAAACATCCGTAAATTCTTTCTTGATGTTGACCTCTTCGAGTTTGAAGTATTTCTTGAAGAGTGACCACGTAACGTCAAGCATTTCAGTCGTATCGAGGTTGACGTCAATCGCAAGAAGTTTGTTGGCATACTCCTTCGCGAAGTCGAGACAACGATTGTCGTAGTCGGTTAAGTCGAAACCGTTCTCCATCTTCGTCTTGGCATTGGCGGCATCTGAATAAAGACGGATAGAAGCGTTCATCACTTGTGAGTGGTCTTTACGTGTCTTCTTTCCTGCCACGAGTTGTTTCAGACGTGAGAGTGAACGGAATGGGTCAACGATGACCTTACCGATATCGGAGTCACGACGTAGGTATAACTGTCCCTCGGTGATGTAACCCGTATTGTCAGGCACAGCATGAGTGATGTCGCCACCAGACAGCGTGGTCACCGCGATGATGGTGATGGAACCGCCACCAGCACTCTCTGGGAACTGCACAGCCTTCTCGTAAATCTTGGCGAGGTCTGAATAGAGAGAACCTGGCATAGAGTCCTTAGATGGAATCTGATCCATACGGTTGCTCACGATAGAAAGTGAGTCTGCGTAGGAAGTCATGTCCGTCAACAACACCAGCACAGTCTCATGCTTTTCCACCGCAAAATATTCGGCTGCGGTCAACGCCATATCTGGCACCAGCAGACGCTCTACGGCAGGGTCTTCCGTCGTGTTCATGAATGCGATGATGCGGTCGAGAGCACCGGCATTGGAGAAGGTGTTCTTGAAGAAGTAATAGTCGTCGTTCGTCATACCCATACCGCCAAGGATAATCTTGTCCACCTTTGCACGAAGAGCAACGAGTGCCATCACTTCGTTGAAAGGCTGGTCGGGGTCGGCAAAGAACGGAATCTTCTGACCTGACACCAATGTGTTGTTAAGGTCGATACCTGCGATACCCGTTGCTATCAACTCTGATGGCTGCTTACGACGAACAGGGTTCACGGATGGACCGCCAATCTCCACTTCCTTACCTTCAATTTCTGGACCGCCATCGATAGGGTTGCCGTATGCGTTGAAGAAACGTCCTGCCAGTTGGTCGCTCACCTTCAAGGATGGAGCCTTGCCAAGAAAGACCACTTCGGCATTGGTGGGAATGCCACCTGTACCTTCAAACACCTGCAACGTCACATCGTCGCCTGCAATCTTTACTACCTGAGCCAACTTGCCGTTGATGGTGGCAAGCTCATCATATCCTACTCCCTTTGCTTTGAGGGAGACTGTGGCCTTCGTAATCTGGCCAATCTTTGTATATACTTTCTGAAAAGCAGTAGCCATAGTCGTTATGCGGCAAGCATTGCCTTAATTTGTGAAACAAAATCGTTATACTGCTCGCTCTTGAACTCAGAATAGTTCATCTGCTTGCAGAGGTTGATGAGTTTACGGAAGAAGTCCACACACTCTTCGAAGTGTTCAAACTTGAAATCCTTCTCGCAAATCTCTGTGACAAGGTTGAGGATAGCCTCCTGACGTTCCAGCGAAGTCACGGCATCCACCTCGTCGAAGGCATCCTGCTGGAGCACCACGAAGTCGATAATCTCAGACTTCCAGAACACCACGTGGTAGTCAACAGGCACACCGTCATCACCCAAGATGTTAATCTGCTCAGCGATTTCCTTGCCACGCTGCATTCTGGTCTTCAGGTCGAGCACCTTTGGAATCCATTTGTCGTTGATTTTCTTTGAGATATACTCTGCAAACTCTGGATATTCCAGATATTTTGAGTAAGAGTCAATCGGGTTCACGGCAGGGTAACGCTTCTTGTCAGCACGGTCCTGCTCCAGTCCGTAGAAACAGCGAGCCACCTTCTTTGTGTTCTCTGTCACAGGCTCCTTGAGGTTACCACCGGCAGGCGACACAGTTCCGATGAAGGTGATGGAACCCACCTCGCCATTGTTCAGATAAACATAGCCTGCACGACCGTAGAAGTTGGAAATGAGGGCACCCAAGTCCATCGGGAAAGCGTCGGGACCAGGCAGTTCCTCCATACGGTTCGACATCTCACGAAGCGCCTGTGCCCAACGAGAAGTTGAGTCAGCCATCAGCAAGACACGAAGACCCATCGAACGGTAATACTCAGCCATAGTCATTGCCGTATAGACAGATGCCTCACGGGCAGCCACTGGCATGTTCGATGTGTTGGCGATGATGATGGTACGCTCCATCAGTTTGCGACCTGTATGTGGGTCAACCAGTTCGGGGAACTCGGTGAAGATTTCCACCACCTCGTTGGCACGTTCACCACAGGCGGCGATAATCACGATGTCTGCCTCTGCTTGCTTAGAAATGGCGTGCTGAAGCACCGTCTTACCTGTACCGAACGGGCCAGGGATGAAGCCTGTACCGCCTTCCACAATCGGGTTGAAAGTGTCAATGGTACGCACACCCGTTTCGAGCAACTTGAAAGGACGCGGTTTTTCCTTATAGTTCGTCATGGCAAACTTCACAGGCCAGTGCTGTACCATATCTACCTTCACCTCGGTGCCGTCCTCCTTTTCGAGCACAGCCACCACATCGTGAATCTTGTACTTGCCGGCAGATACGATGCTCTTCACCTTTGCCTTACCTTCCAACTGGAAAGGTGCCATGATTTTGAGTTTCTGAGAGTTCTCCTCCACTTCGCCCAGCCATGCAGAGCCTTCCACTTCGTCACCCACCTTGGCAAGCGGCACAAAGTCCCACTCACGGTCGGCATCGAGCGGTTCGGTGTACTGACCACGCTTCAGGAAGACACCTTCCATCTTGTCGAGGTCGTTCTGCAGACCATCAAAGTTCTTCGACAACATGCCGGGGCCTAACTGCACCTCCAGCATGTGCCCTGTAAATTCGGCTGGTGCACCAACCTTCAGTCCACGGGTCGACTCGAACACCTGGACATACACGTCATTACCCACCACCTTGATGACCTCGCTCATCAGTCGGTCGCCACCAGTCTCGATGTAGCAGATTTCACCCTGCTTCACAGGACCATCGACCGACAGGGTCACCATGTTGGCAATAACGCCTCTAACAGTTCCTTTTGTCATTTTATCGTCGTTTTTTATATTTCTGATTGATTATCCCCCATCAGGTTTCTCACATGAGGGGCTTTCGTCTGGAACTCGGCAGGCACACGAGCCTCGCCGCGTAAGCCTTCGATGATCTGGCGGAAAGTCTCCCTGCCCTTTTCCACATCGAGTTTATCCCATCGGGCCAGCATGTCGAGTTTGCAGAGATAGGCAAACACTGCCTCAATCGAGAAGATGTTGAAGAAAGTCTTCTCCTCCAGCCAAATCCACTTGAAGGCATCAATCTTCTTCTCCTTCTCCACGGGATCCTCACAATCGACAATCTTCATCAGGTCAACCACATAGTCTTTCTCGTTGACCAAATTGAAGTCCTTAGTGTTGTTCGTGAGAATCATCTCCGTCACCTCGTCCTCTCCCTGAATGAAGTCAGCCACATTCCAGCCGTTCTTCCTTGCCAGGAAAGCGGTGAGAATGTTGGTGATGTCAAGATTGAGTTTGTACCACTGCCGTACCATTTTGTTTGGACAGGTCTTGATGGCGTAACTGTAGAACTTGTACAGCATATCGTCCTCGGGGAAGTACCCCTCCTTGTCCTTGTTGTAGGCAAAATCACGGGCAAACTCACTCATGAAGGCAGGGTAACGATGAACGTTGAAGTTCATTTCCCGTGCCGAAGTCATCAGGTCGACATACTGTTCCATGGTCAAGTTGCCGTGGTCATCAATCTCTGCCTGCGGATTCTTCAGCAGTTTGACCAGATTCGTGCAGTCGTTCTTGAGGAAGAAATAGTACAGCACCTTCTTGTCGCTGTCCGACAAGGTAGCGTCCAGTTCCTCCCGCAAGTCGGGAATGCTGACATCATGCTTCGTGTTTTCCAGCGTAATGTCAGGCAAACCTGCCATTAAACAATAGTAATTTCCCATGCTAATTTAGAATATCATTTCAACGAGTTGTGGACGGAGGAAGTTCTTGAAATACTCCTCAAACTCGGCCTCGCCAAAGTTCACCTTATAAGAGCCGTCAGCGGGCTGCACCGTGAAGAGCGTCTTCTGCCCGTTCACCTGCTCAATCTTCACGCCCTTGTCCAGCAAAGCCTTTGCCTTCTTGGCAAAGAGAGCCTTCAGGCTGGCAGCGTCGGCAGTCGAGATGACAATGTCCTCGCCTGCTCCCCACTTCTCAGCCAGTTTCAGCATAAACTCGTTCATGAAGTCCTTGTTTCCTACCACCTCGGCAGTTGCTTCCTTCACCACTTGGTCACCCACCACGTTGGCAACCTCGCCCTTCAAGGCGTTCAGAGCCTGAGCGGCATACATCTTGATCTCGCTCTTGGTGTTCTCTTCCATGCCCTTGGCATTCTTCTTGGCAGCCTGTTCAATTTCCTCTGCCTGAGCCTTCGCGTCGGCAATAATTTGAGCGGCTTTCTCGTTGGCGGCAGCAATGATTTTTTCTGCCTCGGCATTACCCTTTTCCACCCCGTCCTTCAGGAGTTTTTCGGTAAGCGCTTGAATTTTATTTTCCATTTTTTATTGATGTTTAGATAGATTCCGTTACAAATTAACAAAAATTTTTCTTAATATCCATCAGACTTGAAAAACTATTTTCTCAAATGAGTGAAAAAAGACACTTTCTCCTCTTCTTTTTGTGTTTTCTGTTTTTATTATTGAACAAAATTGGAGTTTGAGATTGCCGTGTCAAAATAATTCCGTAATTTTGTCTACACATATTTATATATTATAAAATGAAACCTCAAAAAAGCCATCCTCAACTACCCTCTTTGGGCATCGCCAAGTGCCCCACACTCGGCATCCTCTTAAAACTAAACTTAGATTTTATAAAATTCAAGTTAGATTTATATAAATTTAAGTTCAATTTTATAAAATTTAAGTTTGATTTTATAAAATCTAACTTTAGTTTTAAGAACGTATGCGGCTTTTGCATGTTGATGCTTGCTTTGAAAGTACTTTGCAGTTCCTACACAAAGCCAACAACCGTGCCTTCATCAACCGACCAGGAAGTGCTGAAAGAATGGCGGGCCGCCACCGTGGTGAGCGACGAGGCAGTCAAGGAATTTGGCATCGACTCTTGTTTCAAGGCGTACCCCATCAGCGATGCCATCTTCAGCAGAATGGATGGGAAGTCCTATAAGAAGAACTGCACCGTGCCTCGCTCTTCGCTCCGCTATCTGCGTGTGCTGCACCGCAATGTGGATGGCAAAACGCAACTGGGCGAAATCGTCTGCAACCAAGCCATTGCCAACGACCTGCTGGAGATTTTCAGAGAACTTTACAAGCAGGGATATAAGATTGAACGCATCACCCTCATCGACGATTACGATGCCGACGACGAGCGGAGCATGGCTGCCAACAACACATCATGCTTCAACTTCCGTGTCGTCTCTGGCACAACAAAACTCTCGAATCATGCCCAGGGACGTGCCATCGACATCAATCCCCTCTACAACCCCTACATCCACCTAAACAACGGAAAAGTGGAGCCTGCCAATGGCAAGCCATACGCGACGAACCGCACAGCCTCTCGAAAGATTCCCGTGCCTTTCATCAACACATCCGACCTCTGCTATCGCCTGTTCATCCAGCACGGTTTCCGTTGGGGCGGTGCATGGAGAACCGTCAAAGACTATCAACATTTCGACAAATGAACACAGAAGAAATCCTCCAGCAGCATGGCATTCGCCCCACTGCCGTCCGAATCCTCGTTTACCGAGCCGTGCAACACCGTTCGGAAGCCTTTTCTTTGGCAGATGTGGAAGCATGGCTGCCCGAGATGGACCGCTCCAGCATTTTCCGTGCCCTTCGCCTTTTCACAGAACACGACCTGCTGCACGAAATCAACGACGGGTCAGGACTTGAAAAGTATTGTGTCTGCCGTTGCGAAGACAGCCACCATCTCAACCACATCCACTTTGCCTGCACCCGATGCGGCAAAACCTACTGTCTCGAAGACCAAACCATCCCCATTGTCACCCTCCCCGACGGCTTCCTCCCCCACGACTACGAATACATCGTGAAGGGCATCTGCCCCAAATGTCACAGATAAGGCAAAAGAAAAAGGATGGCTCCTAATGAGGGAACCATCCTTTTGTGTTGTGAAAAGGGATTGTGTGGCACTTTTGCCAGTTAGCACTTGATGTTCAGTTCCTTGATGATGGCTGAGATTTTCTCCATGGTGGAAATGCGGGAGGGCACCAAGGGGAGGCGGAGTTCGTTTTCGATGAGTCCCATCGAGTTGAGCATTGCCTTGACACCTGCAGGATTGCCATCGACAAAAAGGAGTTTGAAGAGTTCTGTGAACTTGTGATGAATCGTCAATGCGTTGGAATAATCGCCATTGAGAGCCAAACGAACCATGCGGCTGAATTCCTTTGGCAGTGCATTGCCAATGACCGAGATGACGCCCACGGCTCCGAGTGTGATGAGAGGGAACGTGATGCCGTCATCGCCTGAAATCACATCGAAATTGGCGGGCTTATTCTTGATGATGTCGTCAATCTGCGTGAAATTGCCGGATGCTTCCTTGATGGCAACGATGTTTTCACAGTCGTTGGCAAGGCGAAGCGTGGTTTCGGCGGTCATGTTGACGCCCACACGTCCTGGCACATTGTAGAGGACAACGGAGAGGTTGCGAGTTTCTGCGGCTGCCGATATAGCCTTGAAATGCTGATAGAGTCCTTCTTGAGAAGGTTTATTGTAATAAGGGCAAACCGAAAGGATTCCCTCGATGCCCTGAAAATCGCCCGTTTTAATCTGCTCCACAATGGCAGCCGTATTGTTGCCTCCACATCCCATCAGGATTGGCACTTGACCGTTTACTTTCTCAACCACCAGGTCTTTCACCTGCTGACGCTCTTTTGCCGACAGGGTTGGTGTCTCGGCTGTGGTGCCAAGCAAGCAGATAAAGTCTATTCCATTGGAAAGTTGGTAGTCGAGCAGGCGGCGTAAAGAAACAAAATCAACATCGCCGTCTTTGGTGAAAGGAGTAATGAGTGCAACGCCTAATCCTTTGAATTTATTATGTACCATATATATGATGAAAACGGTTTTACTTTGAATTTGGGTGCAAAGGTACGATTAAGTGCGTGAAAAAACAAATTTCTTTGCTCATTTCTGCTTTTCAGCGGTGCCTAAGTGGGCAAGTTCGGAGTTTTTGAGTTTTCCGAACGTAAGTACCTCTGGCATACGCCACCCCCTATGAGAATCCTGCGATATGAAAATCTTCCCTGCTAAATTTCTTCATCAGCAAGTCCGTTTCTCTTTCTGCATAGTCGCTCCATTGACTCACGGGCAGATTCTTCGGGAAATAGCCATCATAGACTTTCTCAATCAAGTCAGGGGTCTTTCGACAGGCTATCTTGAAATAATGCAGGAACTGGTCAGTTTGTCCCAACTTCAGATAAGTCAGCGATTTGGCAGCAGGAATGTTTTTGACGAAGGGACTATTGCTGACCGATGCCAACTGATCCACAGCATTCAGCACCTCCAAACCAAAATTGTCGAAGTTGTTCAGCACAAACGTCAAGGCGATGTCGATGCCCGTCATAATCTGGTCTTCCGCCCATTGAAGTGCGTAGGCAAAATTGCGTGATGACTCTTCGTAACGCTCCAATGCCAAATTGTTGATGCCCAACATGAAAAAGGCTTCCGAGCAACGAGGATAGACTTCGAGAATACGTTTGTTGGCTGTTATGCTCTCTTCAAAGTATTCGTTGCGGTGATAGAGGTCGCCGATGTCGGTGTACACTTTGACATAAAGGTCGTAGAAGTCTTCACAACGCTCCTCTTGTTCGCGCTTCTTCTTGGCAGAGAGTTTCTTCTTCGCATTCCTTGCCATCTCCTGCTCCATGTCAGCCCGTTGCTCCTCAAAAAAGTCGGAGAGCCACGAAAGTTGATAAAGTGCTTCCTCTTTGTCTCCGTCATGAAACAACGATTCCACGTAAGGAATAATCTGCACCACTTCACCACCCCGTTCAAGATATTCCTTGAAAACAGGCTTGGCAGCACTTTTCTCGCCCAGAGCCGTGAGCGTGTGTGCTTTCGTCAGGAGCGTTTCAATGTCGTCCGCGTCAACCGCCAAGGCAAAGTCGCACGATTCCAATGCTTGTTCATAGTTCTGCATCAAGAACTGCGCCAAAGCCAGATTGGACCATCCGCGATGAAGATAAGGCTGTTCCTCCAACACTTGAGTCAGCACCTCGCACATGAGGTCAGCCAGTTCGTTCTCTCGACAGATGTCTGCCAATTGGATGTCGGATTCGTATTTGCCCAACGGCTGAAATGTATCGATGTATTCACGAATCCAGCGACGCACCGCCTCCACGTCCCAACCTTTTCCATCAGCATCCCATGCGTCCCCTCGCAACTCGACGAAAGAGGAGATGATGTGTATATAGCATTCGCGTCTCTGCTCTTCCGACGGATTTTCGCCATTGTCCTGCTGAATCCATTCACGCCAGATTCTTTCAGCCTCAGCAACATTGCCATACTTGGCATACTGAAGTTGTGCCAACTGATACTTCACATCGGGATTGTCCTGGTCAAGTTCCGCCAATATCGCCTCCGCTTTGTCGTACTTTCGCTGAAAGATGAAGGTGGCACTCTTCACAATGAAAAGCACCTCCTCCTCGGGATGGATAGACAGTCCCATCTCGATTGCCTCCATCGCCTTTCCGGACTTGTCTATACTCAGGTAATAGTCCGCTATGTCGGCAAAGTCATCGGCATCGAGATAGACACTTTTCCCCTCCTCTTTTTCCTGCTCGTAGGAGTTCAGTATCTCTTTGAATTCGTCTGATTGAAAAAAGTCTTTTGCCATCAGCAAATGTAGCAGTTACTTGTTAATCTTTTTCCACGCATCGGTCAATCCCACGGTGCGGTTAAAGACAAGGTGTTCAGGCGTGGAGTCAGGGTCCACGTTGTAGTAGCCAATACGCTGGAACTGCAAGTAGTCCATCGGCTTGCGAGTGGCGAGCCACTTTTCCACGTATGCCTTCTTGATTTCCAAACTATTAGGATTCAGGAATGGACGCATTGCTTCAATGCCACGCACGTCGCCATGTTCCTTCGAATAGGCAGCCACTTCGTCACGTGGATTCTCCACCATCCAGAGGCGGTCATAGTTGCGAACCTCGGCTTCGAGACAGTGATTGCAACTCACCCAGTGGATGGTCTTGCCCTTGATTTTCATATTGCTGTTCGCCTGTCCCGTCTTCGTGTCAGGGATGAGGTTGGCATGAATCTCCGTGATGTTGCCGTCGGCATCTTTGCGGATGCACTCTTCAGGATTCTCCGAACATTCGATGATGTAAGAGTTCTTCAGACGCACCTGCTTGCCCGGACCCAGACGGAAGAACTTCTTGGGAGCGTCTTCCATAAAGTCCTCACGCTCTATCCAAAGTTCACGGCTGAACTCAATCTCGTGGGTACCGTCAGCCTCATTTTCAGGGTTGTTGATGGCGGTGTAAGTCTCCACCTCACCCTCAGGGAAGTTGTCGATGACCAGTTTCACAGGGTTCACCACCGCACTCACTCGCTGTGCCCGCTTGTTGAGGTCATCACGCACGGCAGACTCGAAGAGCGACATCTGGTTGAGGGCATCAAACTTCGTGTAGCCAATCTTGTCGATGAAAGACAGGATGCCTTCAGGACTGTAACCACGACGGCGGAAACCGCAGATGGTCGGCATTCGTGGGTCATCCCAACCGTTCACCACTCCCTCGTTTACCAAGATGAGCAGATTACGCTTCGAGAGCAAGATATGTGTGAGATTCAGTTTGTTGAACTCCGTCTGACGAGGACGGTTGTCATCTATCGGATTGTCCGTACCGTCCACCTCCTTCGCCCAATCGACAAAGAGGTCATACAGCGGACGGTGGCTGACAAACTCCAACGTACACCACGAGTGGGTCACACCCTCCCAATAGTCGCATTGTCCGTGCGTGAAGTCATACATCGGGTAGGCATTCCACTTGTTGCCAGTACGCCAGTGTGGCATGTTCAGCACACGGTACATGATAGGGTCGCGGAAGTGCATATTGGGGCTTGCCATGTCAATCTTGGCACGCAGCACCATCTTACCAGGCTCCATCTTGCCCGAGTTCATTTCCTCGAACAGTCGCAGGTTCTCCTCCACGGGACGGTCACGATAAGGCGAGTTCGTGCCAGCCTGTGTAGGCGTACCCTTCTGCTCCGCAATCTGCTCTGCCGTCTGCTCGTCGATGTAGGCACGTCCCTTCTTGATAAGGGCGACCGCAAAGTCCCACAACTGCTGGAAATAGTCGCTGGCATAATAGATGTTGCCCCACTTGAAGCCCAGCCATTCGATGTCTCGCTTGATGGCTTCCACATACTCCGTGTCCTCCTTCTGAGGATTCGTGTCGTCCATACGGAGGTTGCACACACCCCCATATTTCTCTGCCAAGCCAAAGTCGAGGGCGATGGCTTTCGCATGTCCTATATGCAGGTATCCGTTAGGTTCTGGCGGGAAACGCGTCTGCACTTTTTTCCCGTTTTTGCCTTCCGCCAAATCCTTCAGGAGTTGTTCTTCGATAAAATTGATGGATTCTCTTTTGCCTTCTTCAGCCTTGATTTCTTCCAAATTTTCTGCACTCATATTCATATAACAATGTATTACTTCTTTTTACAATTGAGTGCAAAATTACAAAAGTTTTTCCGTGTATGAAACATCTGCGGAAAGAAAAGTGAATTTTTCCTCATTTCCATTGGTCATTTGAAAGGAAATGACTATTTTTGCGAGCACTTACGATTGAAACCGTCTATCAGTATAGCACCCTTGACCCAACCCAACTCTTTCCTCCCCACCCTCAACTGTCTCTTTTCGGGGGATTTTTCATCATTTTTCTTGGTGGTTTACAGAAAAACCTGTATTTTTGCAACATGATTTAGAAAGAACAGGCAGATTATGAGTACAGCAGAACGAACAGCAAGAAATTTTTATTATGCTCACCATTTGGCAACCATGCCCGAAGACGTGAAGCGTCATCTGATGATTCTTCTTTTGAGCACTCCTGACGATGAGAAATCCTTTTCTTATCTTGAAGCAGACGATGAAGAATCTAATAGCATATTGGCAGAACCAGCCCCACAGCCTTTCACGATGGAAGACATCCATCGTCGGTTGGAACAATCTGTTGCAGACGCAAAAGCGGGAAGAACCATGACATGTGAAACCGTCCATGCCAATATGGAAACCCAATTCCCTTGGTTATGCGAATAGAGTGGACAGAACATGCGAGCCACGCATTGGAGCACATCTTTACTTGTTCACAGGAATATTATTCAAAGAGACTTCTGCGAAGGTTGAATGCGGACATCAAGCAATCGGAACGTATGCTGGCAGACAATCCCCTCATGGGAAGTGTTGAATCACTGACAAGAAACAAAGATGTGGAGTATCGATACATTGTACTATGTCGTCCTTTCAAACTCATCTATTTCATATACGAAGGAGGCATTTACATTGCCGACATTTGGGATACGAGACGTTTGCCACAAAATTTGGCAAGAAATATTTCATGAGCAGGGGCGATTTATGCTGAAAAACACATTTATCCGTTCGTGTTTATCCGCAAATAAGTCCTAACTTTGTACTCGTTATCCTGAAAACAATCTTTTTACCTTAAAAGACTAATACCTATTGAAGTAAAAGAAGGCGTCCCATTGCGAAATGAGACGCCTTCATCTTTTCTGATGTGTCCTTAAATAAAAACACAAATTCAAGAAAAAAATCAATCATAAAATTTGTGTGATATTCGAGGTGACGTTAAAACTAAACTTGGATTTTATAAAATTCAAGTTAGATTTATATAAATTTAAGTTCAATTTTTGTAAATTTAAGTTTAATTTTATAAAATCTAAGTTTAGTTTTAAGAGAGATGCTTCAAAAAGGCGGAAAATCGTGCCTTTCAGTCCTCACTTTTCTCCTCCCGCATGGGGAAATGTCCCAGCCACTTCATCTGGCGAAGACACCACGACTGACGCCGGTACATGTAGTTGGTGGGTGAGGCTGAGTTCATCTTGCGTGGATTGGGCAAGGTGATGGCAATCATGGCACATTGGTTGCGTGTGAGGTCTTTCGCATCGCAGCCGAAATGCTCCTGCGCCACGGCTTGGGCACCGTAGATGCCGTCGCCCATCTCGATGGTGTTGAGATAGACCTCCATGATGCGTTGCTTGTCCCACATGAACTCCATCAGCACGGTGAAGTACGCCTCCACCCCCTTGCGGAACCACGCCAGTTTGCCCGACGAGGAGGTGGGGAACAGAAACACGTTCTTGGCTGTCTGCTGACTGATGGTGGAGCCACCACGGAAACGCTCGCCTTCTTCCCTCTCCTCGATGACTTTCTGGATGGCGTCCCAGTCGAAGCCGCTATGCGTGAGGAAGTTCTGGTCTTCGCACGACATGACCGCAAGGGGCAGGTCGGGAGAAATCTCCTCCAGCGGAACCCACTCGTGATGCCAACGGATTTTCTCTCCGCTGCTCACCTGCTCCCACGCCCGTATGAACATCAGCGGCGAGGTATAGACGGGAACGTAGCGGAACAATAAAACAAGCAGGATGCTCCCCGCCAGAAGGACGATGAGCACCCACTTGATAAAATTTCCTACTTTAGAAAAGAATTTTCCCATTCAGTAGCGTGATGTTACATTTTACTGAAGAGTTCCAGCCTCAGCAGACTGTACCATTGCCTCAGAGGCATAGAGGTAAATCTCCACGCGGCGGTTCTGCTCGCGGCCTTCCTTGGTGTCGTTGGAGGCAACGGGGTTGTTCTCGCCGTAGCCGACGCTGCTCTTAATCTGGTTGGTGCCTGCACCCTGAGCAAGAATGTATGACTTCACGGCATCGGCACGTTGCTGGCTGAGCGTGATGTTCTTCTGGATGCTCTCTTCGGCAGTCGAACCCTTGAAGCCCGTATTGTCGGTGTAGCCCTGAATGGCAACATCACAGTCGGGGTTGACCTTCAGCACATCGTTGGTGAAAGCGGTGAGGCTTGCCATCGACTCCTTGCTCAAAGTTGCCTTACCTGAGGGGAAAAGCACACCTGAAGCCAGTGTCACCTTCACGGCGTCAAGACCATTGGCATCTTTCACGGTCTCCACCTGTGCATTTGCCACGGCTGTTTCTGCCTGAGCCTTCAGTTTGTCCATCTTCTTGCCAATGAGCACGCCTGCAGCCGTACCGACTGCTGCACCGATACCAGCACCTGCCAATGTACCACCGGCATTCTTGCCAATCAAATTGCCGACCATCGCACCGATGCCCGCACCTGCACCGCCACCGATGAGACCACCTTTTGCGGTGTTGTTCATACCACATCCTGAGAGGACGATGAGAGCCGCCATGACGACTGCACTAAACTTAGTCTTTTTCATAATTCTTTTGAGTTTGAATTGATATTAATAATGAATTTTGTTTTGCCCTTTACCAAGTCTTTTCGAGTACAAATATCGTTATTTTAATTGATATAAAACACTTCGGGAAGAAATAATTTAGCATAAATGGGGATTTTTTCATGGATAATTAGTAATTTTGTAGTTTGAAACTAAAATATCTACAAAATAAAGACAGAATATGGCAACAGAATTGAAAGACCTCACCAAGCGTTCGGAGGACTACTCGAAGTGGTATAACGAACTGGTGGTGAAGGCAGAGTTGGCTGAACAGGCCGACGTGAGAGGATGTATGGTGATTCGTCCATACGGTTATGCAATCTGGGAAAAGATGCAGCAAGTGCTTGACGGTATGTTTAAGGAGACAGGTGTACAGAACGCTTACTTCCCTTTGCTCATCCCGAAGAGTTTCTTGAGTAAGGAAGCAGAGCACGTGGAGGGTTTCGCCAAAGAGTGTGCGGTGGTGACTCACTACCGATTGAAGACCAACGACACACATGACGGTGTGGTGGTTGACCCTGCCGCCAAGTTGGAAGAGGAACTGATTATCCGTCCAACCTCAGAGACCATCATCTGGAACACCTATAAGAACTGGATTAAGTCTTATCGCGACCTCCCCATTCTGTGCAACCAGTGGTGCAATGTGATGCGTTGGGAGATGCGTACCCGCCTGTTCCTGCGCACATCCGAGTTCCTTTGGCAAGAGGGTCACACGGCTCATGCCACAAAGGAAGAAGCAGAAGAGCGTACCAAGCAGATGATTGGCATCTATGCCAAGTTTGCTGAAGAGTACATGGCTGTGCCGGTGATTCAGGGTGTGAAGAGCGAGACGGAACGCTTTGCAGGAGCACTCGACACCTACACCATCGAGGCAATGATGCAGGACGGCAAGGCACTCCAGAGCGGCACGAGCCACTTCCTTGGCCAGAACTTCGGCAAGGCATTCGATGTGCAGTTCCTCAACAAGGACAACAAGCCAGAATACGCATGGGCAACTTCGTGGGGTGTATCGACCCGACTGATGGGAGCACTCATCATGACCCACTCCGACGACAACGGACTCGTTTTGCCTCCACGGTTGGCACCGCTGCAGGTGGTCATCATCCCGATTGGCAAGGGTGACCAGATGGCAATGCTGGACGAGAAGGCAGATGCCATCGTGAAGAACCTCAAGGCAATGGGCATCAGCGTGAAGTATGACAACAGCGACAACAAACGTCCCGGCTTCAAGTTTGCCGACTACGAGTTGAAGGGTGTGCATGTACGTCTCTTGCTGGGTGCCCGCGACTTGGAGAAAGGACTGGTGGAGGTGATGCGTCGCGACACCTTGGAAAAAGAGAATGTGTCCATCGAGGGCATCGAAGAGTATATCAAGCATCTGCTCGACGACATTCAGAAGAACATCTACCAGAAGGCTGTCACCTACCGCGATGCCCACATCTACGAGTGTGACAACTACGACGAATTTAAGGAGCGTATCAAGGACGGCGGCTTCTTCCTTTGCCACTGGGACGGCACCGAAGAGACCGAAGCCAAGATTAAGGAAGACACTCAGGCAACCATCCGCTGCGTGCCGTTCATGTTTGAGCAGACCCCAGGCGTTGACATGGTGAGCGGCAAGCCAGCCAAGTGTCGCGTGTTGATTGCAAGAGCCTATTAAGTCGTTAGATACAGATTGAAAATGAGAAAACTGACCGCATCCATCCTTTTCGTGCTGGCTACACTCGGCATGTCGGCACAAACAGCCACCACCCCATTCATGCAACAACTTTGTGCCGTGGAGGGTGTGAGCGACGTGAAACCATTGGAGACCACCAAGTTCAAGGAAAAGTATGTGCTGAAAATGGAACAGCAGGTGGACTGGAAGAGTCAAGCAAAGGGTACTTTTGGCGAACGTATCATTGTAGGAATGAAAGGCTTGGACAAGCCAACCGTGATTGTCACTGAAGGTTACTTTGCCGACTATGGAATGCGTCCCGACTACGAGGAAGAACTGAGTGCCTTGTTCGATGCCAACGTGGTGCTGTGCGAGTATCGCTACTTTGCAGAGAGCGTGCCTCAACCTACCAATTGGGATTACATGACCGTGGATAACTCCTTGGCAGACTACCACCATGTGCGTCAGGCACTGGGCACACTCTTCAAGGGCAAATGGATTAGCACGGGTATCAGCAAAGGCGGACAGACCACCATGTTCTATCGTGCCACCTACCCCGACGATGTAGATGTGAGTGTCAGTTATGTGGCACCGCTGAACCGGGCGGTGGAAGACGGCAGACACGAGAAGTTCTTGGCAAAGAAGGTGGGTACGAAAGAAGAACGCAAGGCCATCAAGGATGCCATGCAGGAACTGATGAAGCGGAAGCCCGAACTGATGGAACTGTTCAAGCAATACAATGCGGAACACGACTATCATTTCTATCTTTCGGAGGAAGACATCTACGACTACTGCGTGCTGGAATACCCCTTCGCCCTGTGGCAATGGGGAACGCCTGTCAGTACCATCCCGTCGCTCACGGCTGATAATCAGACCTGGTTCAGCAACATGATGGAAGTGGCTGGTCCCGATTACTTCATCTACCCCAACCGCTTCATGCCTTTCGATGTGCAGGCAAGCCGCGAACTGGGCTATTATGGCTATTCGCTCAAGCCCATCAAGAAATGGACTTCGCTGAAGGACACGAAAGGCTACCTGAAGGAAATCATGCTGCCTGACAGTCTGCGTGGCTACGACTTTGACCCCACGCTCTACAACCGCACGGTGAAATACCTCAAGGAAGAAGACCCTACACATATATTTATATATGGGGAAATCGACCCTTGGAGTGCCAGCGGTGTGTGCACATGGCTCAACTGCAAGAAGAAGGAGAACATGCGTGTGTATGTGCAGCCACGGGGAAGCCATCGTGCCAGAATCAACAACATGCCCGACAAAATGAAGCAGGAAATCATGGACAGACTGACAAAGTGGCTGAAATAATCTCTCAGGCATCTGTTTTGTAAAGGTGAGGTCTAAGGCATTAAAAAAATGGCCTTACACCAAACAACGATTTTATTACGAGATTTTCGCGAATGAATTACAAATATTCTGACAGAGTAACACGAATTTTAGGTTACAGCAAAGAAGAGGCACTGAGGCTCAACAACGACTACATCGGTCCTGAGCACTTGATGCTGGGTTTGATACGTGACGGCGAAAGCCGTGCCATAGATGTGCTCAGGAAGCGGTTCTATGTGAACATCCCCACGGTGAAAGAAGTGCTGGAAAGAAGTGTGAGAGACGACGGTCAAAGACTGCTGTCCACGGACATTGCATTGAATCAGAAATCCAACAATGTCATGCGATTGGCTGTGCTGGAAGCACGTCTGATGAAGAGCGACGAAAGCGACGCCGAACACATGCTGCTGGCTTTGCTGAAACAGAAGGACAATCTGGTGGCACAAATACTGAGCGACTGCGATGTGACCTACAAGGCACTTTACGACTCGCTGACCACTCAGAAAGCACCGTTGCAACCTCAAAACGATGTTGACTACGACGAGGAGGATGAAGACGAGGAGGATGCTCCACCACCATCAAGTGGCAATGCCTCTGCCAACTCTAAAACCACCTCCAAGGCTGCCAAGAAAGGAAATTCTGACACACCTGCCATCGACAAGTTCAGTTTCGACTTGACCCGTGCAGCCAGTGAAGGGAAACTCGACCCCGTGGTTGGGCGTGAGACAGAAATTGAACGACTGGCTCAGATTCTCTCTCGCCGCAAGAAGAACAACCCTGTGCTGATTGGTGAACCCGGTGTGGGAAAGAGTGCCATCGTGGAAGGTTTGGCAACGAGAATCAACGAACGGAAGGTGGCACGTGTGCTGTTTGGCAAGCGAATTGTCAGCCTCGATATGTCAAGTGTGGTGGCAGGTACCAAGTACCGTGGACAATTTGAGGAGCGTATGCGTAGCATCATCAACGAACTGCGTGCCAATCCTGACATCATCGTGTTCATCGACGAAATCCACACCCTTGTCGGTGCTGGCAATCAGGCAGGTCAGATGGATGCTGCCAACATGATGAAGCCTGCTCTGGCACGAGGAGAATTGCAGTGCATCGGTGCCACCACGCTGGACGAATACCGAAAGAGCATCGAGAAAGATGGTGCTTTGGAGCGCCGTTTCCAGAAGGTGATTGTGGAACAAACCACCCCTGAAGAAACGCTCACCATCCTGCACAACATCAAAGACCGCTACGAAGAGCACCACAACGTGACCTATACGGAAGAGGCTCTCGAAATGTGTGTCAAACTGACAGAGCGATATGTGACCGACCGCAGTTTCCCCGACAAGGCCATCGACGTGTTGGACGAAGTGGGCTCGCGCGTACATATAAATAATATAGACGTGCCCAAAGAGATTGAGGAAAAGGAGGCTCAGATTGCTGAAATCCTCAAGAAGCAGGACAAAGCGGTGGCAAACCAGAACTTTGAACTTGCAGCCAGTTATCGCGACCGAACCAAGATTCTGGGCGAAGAACTGGAACAGATGAAACAAGAATGGGAGGCGACACTCGAAGACAAGCGACAGAAAGTCACTGCTGACGATGTGGCACACACGGTGTCGATGATGACGGGCATTCCTGTCAGCAAGATGGCAAGTGCTGAAGGCATCCGCATGAAGGGGATGCGTCAGGAGTTGAAAGGCACCGTCATTGCACAGGATGCAGCGGTGGACAAATTGGTCAGTGCCATCCAGCGTAGCCGTGTGGGATTGAAAGACCCGAACCGTCCGATTGGCGTGTTCATGTTCCTGGGACCTACGGGTGTGGGCAAGACCTTCTTGGCAAAGAAGTTGGCAGAGCACATGTTTGGGTCAACCGATGCGTTGATTCGTATCGACATGAGCGAATATATGGAGAAGTTCACCGTGAGCCGACTGGTGGGTGCTCCTCCTGGATATGTGGGATATGAAGAAGGCGGTATGCTCACCGAGAAGGTTCGCCGCAAGCCCTACTCCATCGTCCTCCTCGACGAAATCGAGAAGGCACATCCCGATGTGTTCAATCTGCTCTTGCAGGTGATGGACGACGGACGACTGACAGATACGCAAGGTAGAACGATTGACTTCCGCAATACGGTCATCATCATGACCAGCAATGTGGGCACCCGTCAGTTGAAGGAGTTTGGTCGTGGCGTCGGATTCTCTGCCATGGTGGGCAAGGATGACAAGGAGGTATCTCGCTCTGTCATTCAGAAAGCCCTCAACAAGCAGTTCTCGCCTGAGTTCCTGAACCGCATTGACGAAATCATCACCTTCGACCAACTGGAACTCGATGCCATCCTGCAAATCATCGGCATCGAACTCCGAGGGCTCTACAAACGCATCGAAGACTTGGGCATGACCCTCGAAATCACTGAGGAAGCCCAGAAGTTCATCGCCGAAAAGGGCTACGACAAGCAGTTTGGTGCCCGTCCATTGCGTCGTGCCATCCAACAGCACCTCGAAGACGGCATCAGCGAACTCATCGTGGAAGAACAAGTACACGAGGGCGACACCATCCTGGCAGAACTGAAAGATGACAAGATTGTCATTGGGGAAAAGTAAACAACGATAACACCGACAAAATGTCAGTCATGAAAGTGGCTGGCATTTTTTTTGCCCAAATGGTTAACTCGGAACATAAAACTAAAATTGAAAGAACAATATGGCTCAACAAGGTAACATCGGGGTTACGACTGAGAACATCTTCCCCGTCATCAAAAAGTTTCTCTATAGTGACCATGACATTTTTATCCGTGAAATCGTGAGCAACGCTGTCGATGCCACCCAGAAACTCAAGACTCTTGCCAGCAAGGGCGAGTTGAAAGAGGAGGCAGGCGACCTGACCGTGCATGTGAGCATCGACAAGGATAAGGGCACGCTGACAGTGAGCGACCGTGGTATCGGCATGACAGAAGAAGAGATTGACAAGTATATCAATCAGATTGCCTTCTCGGGCGCCAACGACTTCCTCGACAAGTATAAGGAGGATGCCAATGCCATCATCGGTCACTTCGGTTTGGGCTTCTACTCGTCCTTCATGGTGAGCAAGAAGGTGGAAATCATCACGAAGAGTTGGCAGGAAGGCAGCAAGGCTGTGAAGTGGAGTTGCGACGGAAGCCCTGAGTTCACCATCGAGGACGCTGAGAAGGCAGACCGTGGTACCGACATCGTGATGTATATCGACGATGACTGCAAGGACTTCTTGGAGAAGTACAAAATCAGCGAACTCCTGAACAAGTACTGCAAGTTCCTCCCTGTGCCTGTGGCATTCGGCAAGAAGACCAAGTGGGACGACAAGGAGAAGAAGAGCGTGGAGACCGACGAAGACGATGTCATCAACGACACTACCCCACTCTGGACACGCAAGCCATCGGAACTGAAGGATGAGGACTACAAGGAGTTCTACAAGAAACTCTACCCCATGAGTGACGAACCTCTCTTCTGGATTCACCTTAACGTCGATTATCCCTTCAACCTCACGGGTATCCTTTACTTCCCGAAGGTGAAGACCAACCTCGACATTCAGAAGAACAAGATCAACCTCTACTGCAATCAGGTGTTCGTGACCGACAATGTGGAAGGCATCGTGCCTGACTTCATGACCCTGTTGCACGGTGTGATTGACTCGCCAGACATCCCATTGAACGTGAGCCGCAGTTACTTGCAGAGCGACTCGAACGTGAAGAAGATTTCCACTTACATCTCCAAGAAAGTCTCTGACCGCCTGTCTTCCATCTTCAAGAGCGACCGCAAGCAGTTTGAGGAGAAGTGGGACGACATCAAGATTTTCATTAACTATGGAATGCTCTCCGAAACGGACTTCTACGACAAGGCAAAGGCTTTTGCTCTGCTCAAGGACACAGAAGGCAAGATGTACACCTTCGAGGAGTATCAAACCCTCATCAAGGGCGAGCAGACTGACAAGGACGGCAACCTCATCTACCTCTATGCCAACAACAAGGACGACCAGTATAGTTACATCGACGCTGCCAATGCCAAGGGCTACAACGTGTTGCTGATGGACGGTCAACTCGACCCCGCCATGTGCAACCTCTTCGAAGAGAAATTCGAGAAGAGCCGCTTCACCCGTGTCGATTCAGACGTGGTGGATAAACTCATCGTGAAGAGCGACGAGAAGAAGGAGGAACTGCCAGAGGACGACAAGAAGGCGCTCACCGAGACCTTCAAGAACGCCCTGCCAAAACTCGACAAAATCGAGTTCAACGTGGAGCCACAGGCATTGGGCGAGACGGCAGCCCCTGTCATCATGACCCAGAGTGAGTACATGCGTCGTATGAAAGATATGTCACGCTTGCAGCCTGGCATGGCATTCTATGGAGAGATGCCAACCATGCTCAACCTCGTGCTCAACACCGACCATCCGCTCATCAAGCAGAACATCAAGGATGCGAAGCCAGAAGTGGTGAGCCAACTCATCGATTTGGCACTGCTCCAGAACGGTTTGCTGCGTGGTGAAGCACTCAACAACTTCGTGAAACGAAGCATCGACCTCATTTAAGAGATTCGTTCAAATATTACCAGAAAACCGATAAGCCCTGCATCGCAATTACGGTGCAGGGTTTATCGTATTTACGCTACATCCTTCATCGAAATTACGTCTGTGAGTACAACTCCGACAGGAAACACTCTTTGTCGAGTTGCCATCCGTGGGTGAAGAATGCAAATCGTGACAGATGACAGATGACAGTTTCTGTAGGAGGTGGTAGAGTGGATATGACTGGATAGATAAGACTATAAAAAATAATTTTTAATATAACGTGAGTTCGACGAATTCAGAACAAGGCTAATTGGTTATCCACGGCTCTCTCACATGCGATGCATGGCTTTTTTGGAAAGAAGCAATATGCAGCAAGTGCTCCCAGGGTGTTGACGATAAAGTTGTCAAATGATCTGTGCCTTGAGTGCTCCACCTGAGCGATGTTCTTCAGTTCGTCATTGATAGTCTCGATAATAGCCCTCTTTCTTGTAAGCAGCCTGTCCGACATGGTCATGATAGCCCCTTTCATGTTGCTCTTGAGTTTGGTTATCAACTGGATGCCGTCGACAAAGAGCCGCTGGAAGAGTTCCTTGCCGATATATCCTTTGTCGCCGACGAGTTTGCCATACAGGAATTCCACGAAAGCCTTATGGTCGAGCGGCTTGCGGTCATCGACATCGCCGGGAGTTATCATAAAACTGAGCAGTTCCCCTTTCTCGTTGCAAATGAGGTGCAGTTTGAAGCCAAAGAACCATCCCATAGAACACTTGCCTCTTTGGGCGATACCCTTGAACGTCTTATGGATATGAATGCGCTGATTCTTGCACACCCTGAGAGGTGTGCTGTCAACAAAGCTGATACCTGTACATTTGCCAAGCAGCACCTTTTTGATGAACAGGGCCAGTGGAA
>JAFUWG010000054.1 GCA_017483605.1 Bacteroidaceae bacterium
GCAGATTTTTCACAAATCATGTGGGGGAGCATCTTTGCCCCTTCTTTGTGGGGATGTCAATATCGTCGCTCCTAAAATGGCACGCAGGAAGCCTCGAAAGTGGTCTGAGTCAGACCGCCGAGGTGGTGTGACTCAGACCACCCGGGCGGTGTGAGTCACACCACTTTGGAGGTGACGAGTGTGTCATTTTGTCCTATCGGGAGAGATGGTTGAAGACATTCGGAGGTGTGATAGGCCAAAGTAACTTGCGAACCTTTAGCGACATAGTCAAACTTGAATGATGAATGACGTAGGCATTTCGGGCGAAGGAAAGGCTTTTTGTTATCAAAACCAATTATTTTTAATACAAATTGCAATTATTTTCGATAAAAGTACGATAAAATGAAATAAAAGTTGTAATTTTGCAGTCAAATTTACATAAATCAAGGAATCATAAGAAACAGACACGACAAAATGGCAAAACGTAGATTAGAAAATCAGGGATTGTACAGTGCGGCGTATGAGCACGACGCTTGCGGTGTCGGAATGGTGGTCAACATTCATGGTGGCAAGAGCCATGAACTGGTGGACAACGCACTGAAAGTTTTGGAAAACATGGAGCACCGCGGTGCTGAGACTCGCGACAAGACGGGCGACGGTGCCGGCATCTTGGTGCAGATTCCGCATGAGTTCATCTTGTTGCAGGGCATTCCGGTGCCAGAGAAAGGAAAGTACGGCACAGGACTGGTGTTTCTGCCCAAGGACGAAAAGCGGCAGAGCGAGATGCTCTCGGTCATGATTGAGGAAATCGAACGTGCAGGGCTGCAACTGATGCACTTGCGTAATGTGCCGACCAACAGCGAGGCACTGGGCGAAGGGGCTCACCAGGTGGAACCCGACATCAAGCAAATGTTCGTGACGGGTGTGAGCGATGAGGATGTGCCCGTGTTTGAACGTATATTATATAAGGTACGCAAGAAGATTGAGAACCGCATCGACGACGAGGATTTCTACATCTGCTCGCTGTCGAGCAAGGACATCATTTATAAAGGCATGTTGACCTCGGGGCAGTTGAGGCGGTATTTCCTCGACCTGAGCAACGACTACTTCACGAGCGGATTGGCACTGGTGCATTCGCGTTTCAGCACCAACACGTTCCCGAAGTGGAAGTTGGCACAGCCATTCCGCTATCTGTGTCACAACGGTGAAATCAACACCGTGAGAGGCAACCGTGGCTGGATGAAGGCACGTGAAAGCGTACTCTCCTCCCCTGCCCTCGGCAACATTCAGGACATTCGCCCCATCTTGCAGGAGGACATGAGCGACTCTGCCAGCCTCGACAACGTGTTTGAGTTCTTGGTGATGAGCGGATTGAGTCTGCCGCAGGCGATGGCAATTCTGGTGCCAGAGTCCTTTAACGACAAGAATCCTATCAGCGAAGACCTGAAAGCATTCTATGAGTATTACTCCATCCTGATGGAACCTTGGGATGGCCCTGCCGCCCTGATGTTCTCTGATGGACGTTATGCGGGCGGTATGCTGGACAGAAACGGCCTTCGTCCCTCACGCTACACGATTACAAAGAACGGCATGATGGTCGTGGCATCCGAAGTGGGCGTGATGGATTTCGAGCCAGGCGATGTGGTGAGCAAGGGACGTTTGCAACCCGGAAAGATTCTTCTTATTGACACACAGGAGGGTAAGATTTATTACGACGGGGAAATCAAGGCGAAGTTGGCATCGGAACATCCTTATCGTCAATGGCTCTCGACCAACCGCATCCAGTTGGAGAAACTGAAGAGCGGTCGCCACGTGGAAAACAGCGTGGAGAACTACGAACGGAAACTCATCAACTTCGGCTTTGGCCAGGAAGACATTGACAAGACGGTGGTTCCGATGGCGGTGAACGGACAGGAGCCAGTCGCTGCCATGGGTAATGACACACCACTCGCCATCATCAGCGACCGTCCACAGATTTTCTTCAACTATTTCCGTCAGCAGTTTGCACAGGTGACCAATCCTGCCATCGACCCGATTCGCGAGGAACTGGTCATGTCGCTCACAGAGTATATCGGTGCGGTGGGCACCAACATCTTGACTCCCGACGAATCGAACTGCAAGATGGTGCGTCTTCCGCAGCCCGTATTGACCAACACGCAGTTGGACATCCTGTGCAACATCCGCTACAAAGGCTTCAAGACACACAAGTTGCCGATGCTGTTTGACATTGAGAAAGGTGCCAGCGGTCTGCGTCAGGCGATTGAAGACCTCTGCAAGAAAGCAGAAGAGTCGGTGGACGAAGGTGTCAACTATATCATCCTTTCCGACAGGGACATTGACGAAAAACGTGCAGCCATCCCTTCGCTGTTGGCAGTCTCTGCAGTACACCACTATTTGATTAGCGTACAGAAACGTGTGCAGACAGCCTTGATTGTGGAAAGCGGAGAAATCCGTGAGGTGATGCATGCGGCTCTCCTGCTGGGTTATGGTGCGAGTGCCATTTGTCCCTACATGACGTTTGCCGTGCTGGACGACTTGGTGAAGAAACACAAGATTCAAGAAGAATACGCCACTGCCGAAAGCAACTACATCAAGGCGGTGGATAAGGGTCTGAAGAAAATCATGAGCAAGATGGGTATTTCCACCATCCGTTCGTATCGTGGAGCCAAAATCTTCGAATCGATTGGACTTTCGGAGGATTTGTTGCGTCGCTATTTCGGCACAGAAATCTCCACCATTGGCGGTGTCGGTTTGCGTGATATTGCCCGCGACGCCATCCGTCTGCATGACGAAGCGTTCAAACCTGCTGAGATCAACGAGTTCCTGCCTAACAACGGACAGTTCTCCTATCGCAAAGACGGCATCCTTCATGCATGGAATCCCGATACCATCGCAAACTTGCAGATTGCCACCCGACTTGGCTCGTACAAAAAGTTCAAGGAGTGGGCAAAGTTGGTGGATGAGAAGGAGAAGCCCATCTTCATTCGCGACTTCTTCGGCTTCAAAAAGGCTGCAACACCTGTTCCTTTGGAGGAAGTGGAGCCAGTGGAAAGCATTGTGAAGCATTTCGTCACAGGAGCCATGTCGTTTGGTGCCCTCAGCATCGAAGCCCATGAGGCTTTGGCATTGGCGATGAACAAACTCGGCACTCGCAGCAACACGGGTGAAGGCGGTGAAGACAACGCACGTTACCATACCGAGGTGGATGGTGTCAGCCTTTCTTCCAAGACGAAGCAGATTGCCTCGGGACGTTTCGGTGTGACCGCCGAATACCTGGTGAATGCAGAGGAAATCCAGATCAAGGTGGCACAAGGAGCCAAGCCCGGCGAGGGTGGTCAATTGCCCGGTTTCAAAGTGAACAAAATTATTGCCAAGACCCGAAATGCCATCCCTGGCATCTCGCTCATTTCACCTCCACCACATCACGACATCTATTCGATTGAGGATTTGGCACAACTCATCTTCGACTTGAAGAACATCAACCCAACTGCCGCAGTATCAGTTAAATTAGTGGCAGAAAGTGGTGTGGGCACGATTGCAGCAGGTGTGGCAAAAGCAAAGGCTGACCTCATTGTCATCAGTGGTGCTGAAGGCGGCACGGGAGCCTCTCCAGCCTCTTCCATGCGGTTTGCAGGTATCAGCCCTGAGATTGGCTTGGCTGAGACTCAGCAGACGCTCGTGCTGAACGGGCTTCGCAATCAGGTACGTCTGCAAACTGACGGTCAGTTGAAGACCGCCCGCGACGTGATTATCATGGCGATGTTGGGTGCAGACGAGTTCTCGTTTGGCACATTGCCTCTCATTGTGTTGGGTTGTGTGATGATGAGAAAATGTAACACGAACACCTGCCCTGTGGGAGTGGCAACACAAGACGAACGCCTTCGTGCCCGATTCATGGGAAAGGCTGAATATGTAGTGAATTACTTCACCTTCTTGGCTGAGCAAGTGCGTGAATATCTTTCTGAAATGGGTGTTCACAAACTCAAGGACATCATCGGCAGAACCGACCTCATCGAAGTGGAAGCCGCTGACCCATCCACCAAGCAGGGTACAATGGACTTCACACGTCTTTTGGCGAAAGTGGAAACGGACAAGGCACTCTACTGGGACAGAGGTGAGTTCACAAAGGTTTCGGCAGCAAAAGACGAGGAAATCATCAAGGCGGCTCAACGTGCCATCGAGCATAAAGAAGAGGTGAATCTCGACTATGCCATCAAGAACACGGATAGAGCCGTGGGCACGATGCTCAGTGGCGTGATTGCCAAGAAATATGGTGAGGATGGATTGCCAGACAGCACCATCAACATTAAGTTCAAAGGTTCGGCAGGACAATCGTTTGGTGCTTTTGCCGTGAAGGGCGTAAACCTCAAACTCGAAGGCGAGTGCAACGACTACTTCGGGAAAGGGCTCAGCGGCGGTCGCATCAGCATCTTGCCGCCAGCACGTAGCAGCAGCGACTTTGTGGCTGAAGACAACATCATCGCAGGAAACACAGGATTGTATGGTGCCACGACAGGCGAACTGTATGTGAATGGCCGTGTGGGCGAACGCTTTGGTGTGCGCAACTCGGGTGCCATTGCTGTGATTGAAGGAGCCGGCGACCATTGCTGTGAATACATGACAGGTGGTCGTGTGGTGGTGCTTGGCGAGACTGGCAGAAATTTCGCCGCTGGTATGTCTGGCGGCGTAGCATACGTATGGGACAAGAACCACAACTTCGATTATTTCTGCAACATGGACATGGTGGAAATCAACCTTGTGGAAGATGCCGCTTTCCGAAAGGAACTGAAGGAACTTATCCGCAAGCACTATCTCTACACCGGTTCTGCCCTTGCAGGAAAGATGCTGGATGACTGGAGCCGCTATGTGGAAGAGTTCATTCAAGTGGTGCCGATTGAGTACAAACGCGTCTTGCAGGAAGAACAGATGGCGAAACTTCAACAGAAGATTTCCGACATCCAACGTGACTATTAAACCTCATTACAAAATTAAAGATAGAAGAGAACTATGGGAAATCCAAAAGCATTTCTGACAGTGCCTCGTAAGGAGGCTGGATATCGTCCTGTTCATGACCGCATCCACGATTTTGGTGAGGTGGAACAGACACTCAACACAAGAGACCGACAAGAGCAGGCAAGCCGCTGCATGGATTGTGGTGTGCCCTTCTGCCACTGGGCTTGTCCACTGGGCAATAAAGACCCCGAATGGAACGATGCCCTCTATCGTGGCGAATGGGAAACCGCTTACAAGATACTGAAAAAGACCAATGACTTCCCCGAGTTCACAGGACGCATCTGCCCTGCCCTCTGCGAAAAGTCGTGTGTGCTCTATCTGACTACAGGCGAGGCGGTGACCAATCGCGAAAACGAGTGTGCCATTGCTGAACGTGCCTATCTGGAAGGATACGTGACCATCGAGCATCCTGAAAGGAATGGCAAGAAGGTTGCGGTGATTGGTGCTGGTCCTGCAGGATTGGCTGCCGCCAATCAGTTGAACTATAAGGGATATGAAGTGACGGTGTTCGACAAGAACGAGGCGGCAGGCGGATTGCTCCGTTATGGCATTCCGAATTTCAAACTGAACAAGAGCATCATCGACCGCCGCATCCGAGTGATGGAGCAGGAAGGGGTGAAGTTTGTGTATGGGAAGGCGTTCAATCTGGAAGAACTAGACAACCTAGAGATTTTAGAAGAACTAGGGAAACCAGATGCGATTGTTGTTGCCACAGGTACGCCAGAGGCACGTGACCTCAAAGCCCCTGGTCGTGAACTGAAAGGCATTCATCTCGCCCTCGAACTGCTCAGTCAACAGAACCGTGTGTTGGCAGGTATGGAGTTCTCCAAAGAGGAGCGTGTGACCGCCAAAGGCAAGAAAGTGCTGGTCATCGGTGGTGGTGATACGGGTAGCGACTGCATTGGTACGTCTCATCGACAAGGGGCAAAATCGGTGACGCAAATCGAAATCATGCCTAAGCCTCCTGTGGGACATAACCCTGCCACCCCTTGGCCCAATTGGCCTGTCATCCTCAAAACCACATCGTCCCATGAGGAAGGTTGCGAACGTCGCTGGAACATCAACACCCTCGAATTTCTCGGTAAGGACGGCAAGGTGACAGGTGTGCGTGTTCAACCCATCGACTGGAAGCCGAATCCCGAGGGTGGCCGCCCCATCATGGTGGAGGCTGGTGAACCTGAAGTGATTGAAGCAGACCTTGTTCTCCTCGCCATGGGTTTCATCAAGCCTACACAACCGAAATTCCCTGAAAACGTCTTTGTGGCAGGTGATGCCGCCAACGGTGCATCTCTCGTGGTGAGAGCCATTGCGTCTGGCAGAAAGACCGCGGAGGCTGTGGACGAATTTCTGTCGAAATGACGAGAGAATGACATAATGCGATAACGACCACAAACAATATGGCATACACAAATACAAACTATCAAAAACTTTCCCAGCGTTATCTCTTTGCCGAGATAGCACAACAGGTGAACGACTATAAGGCAGAACATCCCGAAGCCCAACTCATCCGACTGGGCATCGGCGATGTGACCCGCCCACTCCCCGAGGCATCTATTCAAGCCATGCATCGTGCGGTGGATGAATGTGCCGACGGAAAGACCTTCCGAGGTTATGGCCCCGAACATGGTTATGACTTCCTCATCGATGCCATCATCCAGCACGACTTCCTGCCTCGAGGCATCCAACTCGATCGCGAAGAGGTCTTCATCAGCGATGGCGCGAAGAGCGACACAGGCAATATAGGCGACATCCTTTCCACAGATAACATTGTCGGCATCACCGACCCTGTCTATCCCGTTTATGTTGACACCAACATCATGGCGGGTCGCCAACTCCGTTACATCCCTTGCCATGCAGGAAATGGCTTTACGGGAGATATACCTCAAGAGCATCTGGACATCATTTATCTCTGCTACCCCAACAATCCCACAGGGGCAGTCATCACGAAAGAGAAGTTGGCACAGTGGGTCAAGTATGTACGAGAGAACGATGCCATCATCCTCTACGATTCCGCATACGAAGCCTTCATCCAAGATGACACACTTCCCCACTCCATCTACGAGATTGAAGGAGCCAAGGAGTGTGCCATTGAGTTCCGCAGTTTCTCAAAGACCGCAGGATTCACGGGCATCCGATGTGGCTACACCATCATCCCCAAAGAACTCACCTCTGCCGACGGACAGAGCCTCAACGCTCTCTGGAATCGCCGGCAGTGCAGCAAGTTCAACGGAGCCTCCTACATATCCCAACGCGGTGCCGAAGCCATCTACACCCCTGAGGGACAACAGCAGGTGAAGGACACCATCCGTTACTATATGCAGAACGCCCACTACATCCACGACAGCCTTGCCCGCTACGGGCTCACGGTGTATGGAGGCGAACACTCCCCTTACATCTGGGTATCGACACCCGAAAGCGAGGATTCGTGGTCGTTCTTCCACCGTCTGCTGACCCAAGCCAACGTCGTGGTCACTCCAGGCGAGGGATTCGGCAAGCATGGCGAAGGATTTGTCCGCATCACCGCCTTCGGCACCCAGGAAGCGAGCGTTGAGGCGATGCAGCGAATCAAAAACATTCTGTAAACTCTTCAATTCTCCAATTCTTCAATCCTTCATGGAACCTCTCAAACATGAATGTGGCGTGGCGATGATTCGCCTACTCAAGCCCCTTTCCTACTATCAAGAGAAATATGGTACGTGGATGTACGGGCTCAACAAACTCTACCTCCTCATGGAGAAACAGCACAACCGAGGACAGGAAGGGGCAGGACTCGCCTCGACCAAACTTGCGGCACTCCCTGGCGAAGAGTACATGTTTCGCGAACGTGCCCTCGGCAGCGGTGCCATCACCGAGATTTTCCAGCATGTGAATGAGCAACTCAAGGCTTACACTTCCGAACAACTTGCCGATGCCGATTTTGCCCAACGCCACCTGCCCTTTGCCGGAGAAATCTATATGGGACACCTCCGTTACTCCACCACAGGCAAAAGCGGAATCGCCCATGTACATCCCTTCATGCGTCGCAATAACTGGCGTGCCAAAAACCTCTGTCTTTGTGGCAATTTCAACCTCACCAACGTTGATGAAGTGTTCGATGACATCACCTCCAAAGGGCAGCACCCACGCATCTACAACGACACCTACATCATGCTCGAGATGATGGGGCATCGGCTCGACCGTGAGAGCGAACGCATCTACAACATTGCCCAAGAGAGAGGACTCACAGGCACAGCCATCACCGACTTCATCGAGGAGAACATCGACATTGCCAACATTCTTCGCACCTCCACACCTCTCTTCGATGGAGGTTACGTGCTGTGCGGCTTCACAGGCAGTGGCGAAATGTTCTCCATGCGTGACCCGTGGGGCATCCGTCCCGCCTTCTGGTATCAGGATGAGGAAGTGCTTGTCGTCGCCTCCGAACGACCTGTCATCCAAACCACGTTCGACGTGGAGACTGACAGCATCCACGAATTGCAAGCGGGTACAGCACTCATTGTCCGCAAGAACGGCACCGTCCGTCTCACCCCGATTCTTCCACCTCAAGGCAACCACGCCTGTTCTTTCGAACGCATCTACTTCAGCCGAGGAAGCGACCGAGACATTTACCGTGAACGCAAAGCCCTTGGCGAACAACTCACCCCACAGGTAGAAACCGCCATCGGTGGCGACCTCGAGCATACCGTCTTCAGTTACATCCCCAACACTGCCGAAGTTGCCTTCTACGGACTTCTCGACGGTTTCAAGAAAAAACTCAACGAAGAAAAGGTTGAACAACTCTTCCAACTCACGCAGGATCATCAGCCTACGAAGGAAGAGATACGTGGTATCCTGCATAATTACGTGCGGAGCGAGAAAGTTGCCATCAAGGACATCAAACTACGCACTTTCATCACCGAAAGCAACCAACGCAACGACCTTGCTGCCCACGTGTACGACATCACATACGGTTCCCTTCGTCCCTACGAGGATAATCTGGTCATCATCGACGACTCCATCGTGCGAGGCACTACCCTTCGCGAAAGCATCCTCCGCATTCTCGACCGCCTCCACCCCAAGAAGATTGTCCTCGTCAGTTCCTGTCCTCAGGTTCGCTACCCCGACTACTACGGCATCGACATGTCACGCATGGACGACTTCATTGCCTTCCGTGCTGCCATCGAACTTCACATCCAGCAGGGCAACTGGCAAATCATCCACGACGTCTATCTGAAGTGTGTCGCACAGAAAGACCTGCCTGCCCAGCAGATGCACAACTATGTGTGTGACATCTATGCTCCATTCACCCCCGAAGAAATCTCCGAGAAGATGCTCGACATGCTTCGTCCAGAAGGCATGACGACACCTCTGCAACTCGTTTATCAGTCACTCGAAGGACTGCACACCGCCTGTCCCCACCATCCTGGCGACTGGTACTTCAGCGGCAACTACCCCACCCCTGGCGGTGTTCGGCTGGTCAATCAAGCCTACATCGACTGGTATGAAAACCGACAATCACAGAACAAACCATCATAGTAAAAGCAATGAACACGAAATACATCTTCGTCACGGGAGGCGTTGTGTCCTCCCTCGGGAAAGGCATCATCTCCGCCAGCATCGGCAAACTCCTTCAGGCACGTGGCTACAAAGTCACCATCCAGAAGTTCGACCCCTACATCAACATCGACCCCGGCACACTCAACCCCTACGAGCACGGTGAGTGTTACGTCACTGCCGACGGCATGGAGACCGACCTTGACCTCGGGCACTACGAGCGATTCACCGACATTCAAACCACCCGCAACAACTCCATCACCACCGGACGCATCTACAAGACCGTCATCGACCGTGAGCGTCACGGCGACTATCTCGGCAAGACCATCCAAGTCGTCCCGCACATCACCGACGAAATCAAGCATCGGATGCTCCGAGAGGGCTTGGAAGAAGGACTTGACTTTGTCATCACCGAGGTGGGCGGAACCATCGGCGACATCGAGAGTGCCCCTTTCATGGAAGCCATCCGACAACTGCGTTGGCAACTGGGCAGGGATGCCGTCTGTGTGCATCTCACTTACGTGCCCTATCTGAAAGCCGCCGACGAACTCAAGACCAAACCCACTCAGCACTCCGTCAAGGAACTGCAGAGCATGGGCATCCAGCCAGACATTCTCGTTCTGCGTACCGAGCGACACCTGGACGATTCCCTCCGCATGAAGGTCGCTTCTTTCTGCAACGTTGACCTCGAATGTGTCGTGCAGAGCGAAGACATGCCCAGCATCTACGAAGTACCCGTCAGTATGCAACGCCAAGGGCTCGATGCCGCCATCATGCGGAAAATCGGCATCCCTGTAGGAGAGACACCCGCCATGAGACCTTGGCACGACTTCCTCCATCTGCAACAAGAGGCTAAAGCAGAAGTCCACATTGGGCTCGTCGGCAAGTACGACCTTCAAGATGCCTACAAATCCATCCGCGAGAGCCTACACCTTGCCGCCATCTACGGCGGTCGGAAGGCACAGCTCCACTTCGTCAATAGCGAAGCCATCACCCCCGACAACATAGCAGAGAAATTGGAAGGACTTTCGGGCGTCATCATTTGTCCGGGATTTGGGCAACGTGGCATCGAAGGCAAAATTACCGCTATTCAGTACACACGAACCCACGGCATCCCCACCTTTGGCATCTGCCTCGGAATGCAGATGATGGTCATCGAGTTTGCGCGCAATGTGCTCGGTCACACCGATGCCCACAGCACCGAGATGAATCCCCAGACATCGCACCCCGTCATCGACCTGATGGAAGAGCAGAAGCACATCACAGGCATGGGAGGCACGATGCGTCTTGGAGCATACGACTGCCATCTGCGAGAGGACAGCAAGGTGCGTTCCATCTACGGAAAGTCCGACATCAAGGAGCGTCATCGCCACCGCTACGAATTCAACAACCACTATCTTTCCGACTTCGAAAGTCACGGAATGCAATGTGTCGGCACCAACCCCACGGGCAATCTGGTCGAAGTGGTTGAACTGCCCGACCACCCTTGGTTCATCGGCACTCAGTTCCATCCTGAATACACCTCTACGGTTCTCCACCCTCATCCGCTTTTCCTCGACTTCGTCAAAGCCTGCATCTAACCCCAATCGGCAATGAATGCTCATCAAGGCATCACAGCGTGATTTCTCCCTCGAAGGAAATGACAGCCGGTCCCGTCATGAGGATATGATTGTCGGCGTCGTTCCAATGGATGTGAAGCGTGCCGCCGTCCATGCGGATATCGCTCTGTCGCCCTGCCCGACCCGTCAGATGTGCCGCCACGGCTGTGGCACAGGCACCCGTACCACAGGCGAGGGTGATGCCCGATCCACGTTCCCACACCCGCATACGGAACGTGTCTTCCTCCGTAATTTGGGCAAACTCAATGTTGCATCGTTGAGGGAAGATGGCGGCATGTTCGAGCAGAGGGCCATAGTGGTCAACGGGAAAGTGTTCCACGTCTTCGTTGAGGAAGATGACAAAATGCGGATTGCCCATCGAAACGAAAGTGCCGACGAACGTGCGTCCATCTGCCGTTACCTCATAGTCGGTAGCACCGCCGCCGCAAGGAGTGAATTGATGGGCATCTTTCAGAATCGGCTCACCCATATCGACCGTGACGGCATCGACCTTGTTTTCCTCGTCAAGATGGAGTTGCAGAATCTTGATGCCCGAGAGGGTTTCAAGGCGAATGGGATTCTTGCGAGTCACCCCCTTGTCGTGGAGATATTTCGCCACACAGCGAGTCCCATTGCCACACATCATCGCCTCCGAGCCGTCATTGTTGAAAATACGCATGGAAAAGTCGGCATCAGGACGGGTTGGAGCACCAATCAGAATGAGCCCGTCACTGCCAATACCGAAGTGCGGTTTGCTCCAAGCGATGGAAGTAGCCGAAGGGTCAGGTATATTATATAATAATGTGTTGACATAAATGTAGTCATTACCTGCCCCTTGCATTTTAGTGAAATGAATGGTTTGTTTCATTTTGTGTCAGCATTTTCTTTGTTTCGATGTACAAAGGTAAGCATTTCTGTTGATTTACATAGCAAAAAGAAAGCGTTTTGTGAATATTTCTTGACTCAAATCAAAATAATAGCACTTTTCGCAACTTTATTGACATTTTGCTTGCTCAAACAAAGAAAACGCTTTACCTTTGCATCAAAATTAAAAACAAGACGAACATTATGACATCCGAAAGAAGATATTTCACGGCCAATCTGCAGAGCCAGCAGAATCAGCGGCAGAACCTGAATCAGAATCAGGCTCTGAATTGCTTGTTGTGTAAATCTTCCAGCCGGATGGGCACATAGAAATCAAGCACAAAAATAAAACACAATGCACAAGCACAAAATAAACACAAGAAGGAGGCTGGTTCGAAATGAGCGAATCAGCCTCCTCTCTTTTTCGAGAACACATCAATTCATTTATTAACAAAAACAAAGACACAATGAAAAAGATTGAAGCAATCATCCGCAAGACCAAGTTCGAGGATGTGAAAGAAGCATTGTTGCAGTCGGACATCGACTGGTTTGAGTACCACAATGTGCACGGTATCGGACAGAGCCGCGAGGAGCGTATCTACCGTGGCGTGCAATACAGCACCGACGTGATAGAGCGCGTGGCACTGACCATCGTTTGCCGCGACCAGTTTGTGGAACCGACCGTGAACGTCATCCTCGAGGTGGCACACACAGGCGAAATCGGCGACGGACGCATCTTCGTGAGCGACATGATTGACACATGGAGCATCCGCACGGGCGAGAACGGCGACACCGTATTGAGAGACAAGAAGTAACACAAGTTAGTCACAACACACAAGAAACACAAAAACACAAAACATTATGAACGAAATTGGATTATCACTCGATACCGTATGGATGCTATTGGCAGCCATGTTAGTTTTCTGGATGCAACCAGGTTTTGCCCTCTGCGAAGCCGGATTCACGCGGAGCAAGAACGCCGCCAACATCCTGATGAAAAACTTTGTCGATTTCATGCTCGGCTCACTGCTGTTCTTCTTTGTCGGCTTCGGCATCATGTTCGGCAGCGACATCTTGGGCGGTTTCATCGGTATGCCCAACTGGGGCGACCTCTCGTTCTACACGAGCGACCTGCCCGTTGAAGGTTTCCTGATTTTCGAGACCGTCTTCTGTGCCACCTCCGCCACCATCGTGAGCGGTGCAATGGCTGAACGCACCAAGTTCTCGATGTATCTGGTTTACAGCGCCTTCATCTCCCTCATCATTTATCCCGTGGAAGGTCACTGGACATGGGGTGGCGGTTGGCTTTGCAACGATGCTGCCGACTCTTTCATGATGAGCACCTTCGGCGACGTGTTCCACGACTTTGCAGGTTCTGCCATCGTACACAGCGTGGGCGGCGTGCTCGCTCTCATCGGTGCTTTGGCACTCGGACCTCGTCTGGGCAAGTACGGAAAAGACGGCAAGAGCCGCGCTATTCCTGGTCACAACCTGACATTGGCAGCTCTGGGTGTCTTCATCCTCTGGCTCGGCTGGTTCGGTTTTAACCCCGGCAGTCAGTTGGCAGCCAGCGGCGAGGTGAACCGCACAGCCATCTCCCACGTGTTCCTCACCACCAACTTGGCAGCCGTATCGGGCGGCGTGGCTACGATGTTCCTCACTTGGCTCAAATACGGCAAACCCTCTCTCTCGCTGACCCTCAACGGCATCTTGGCTGGTCTCGTGGGCATCACGGCAGGTTGCGACCTCGTTTCTCCTATCGGAGCGGTTATCATCGGTCTCGTTTGCGGCGCCGTATTGGTCTTCGCCATTGAGTTCATCGACCACAAACTGCACATCGACGATCCTGTAGGTGCTTCCAGCGTACACGGCGTATGCGGTATTCTCGGCACCCTCATGACGGGCTTGCTCTCCACAAGCAACGGTGCATTCTACGGTCACGGATGGGGATTCTTCGGAGCAGAACTGTTTGGCATCCTCGTCATCGACCTCTGGGCAGCAGCCTGCGGTTTCGTTCTCTTCTATGGCATCAAGAAGTTGCACGGTCTCCGCGTGGATGCTCGCATCGAGGAAGAAGGTCTTGACATTTACGAGCACGGAGAGAGTTGCTACAATTAAGATGTGAATACACAAAAGGTCACAACACAAACACAAAGTAAAACACAAAATGGAAACAAAGATGAAAAAGGTAAAAGGATTGTTCCTCACGGCAACGCTGCTCTTCGGGGCAGTCGCCGTAGAGGCTCAGGAAACAAAGGTGGAAACAACCGTGGAAGCGGATGTGGTGAACCAATACATCTGGCGTGGCCAGGAGTTAGGCAATGTGTCCTTCCAACCCACATTGGGCATCGACTACAAGGGCTTGTCGCTCTCGGCATGGGGCAGCGTAGGGCTGACCGACCCCAACGACACCAAGGAATTTGACCTCACGCTCAGTTACAGCACAGGCGGTTTCAACATCGGCGTGACAGATTATTGGTTCAACGCTGGTCTCGACCCTAAAGGACGCTACTTCAAATATGACGCCCACGAAACGAACCACGTCTTCGAGGCAAATGTCGGTTACGATTTTGGAGTGGTCAGCCTCCAGTGGTACACCAACTTTGCTGGCAACGACGGACTGACCAAGAAGGGGAAGCGGGCTTACAGTTCTTACTTTGAAGTGTCGGCACCTTTCAAACTCGCCGCCATCGACTGGACAGCAACAGCAGGTGCGGTGCCCTACGCCACCGACTTCTACGGCACGAACGGTTTTGCCGTGACCAACCTCTCATTGACTGCCACGAAGGAGATCCGAGTGACGGACACGTTCAGCATCCCTATCTTCGGGCAAATCGCAACGAATCCGTGCAGTCAAAAAGCCTATTTAGTGTTTGGATTTTCATTGCGTCCATAAAATTCAAACCTACGCCCCCTCTTCCTGCCCCATAGGGGAAGAGGGGGCTTTCTTATGACCTTTTCCTTTTGGACAAATAACGACTCTAAAAACACACCAAAACATCACTTTTCTTCCCTAAACGCCCAAAAGCAAGACAAAATAACGCTAAAATCTTAAAATTATTATCAGATTGTATTGTAATTAAATAATTTTATTGTAATTTTGCAACCAAATTAAACACAACTTAAAACATTTTGATTTTCAAACAATCATTATAATAACAAAAAAAACATGTGCGGATTTGTAGCAATACTCAAGATGAAAGGCGATGCTCAGAAAAAGCGAGAGCAGGCGCTGAAGATGTCGGCAAAGATTCGGCATAGAGGTCCCGACTGGAGCGGGGTTTATAGCAGTGAAAAGGCTGTGCTGGCACATGAGCGGTTGGCGATTGTTGACCCTCTTTCTGGCGGACAACCACTCTACTCACCAGATGGCAAGAAGGTGCTGGCGGTGAACGGCGAGATATATAATCATCAGTTATTGCGTGAGGAGACAAAAGATTCGTTCCAATACAAGACCGGCTCTGACTGCGAGGTCATTCTGGCTCTCTACGAACGGTATGGTGTTGACTTTATCGACCGTCTGAACGGCATTTTTTCTTTTGTACTCTACGACTCCACCACCGACGACTACCTGATTGCCCGCGACCCCATGGGTGTCATTCCGCTCTACATCGGGCACGACAAGGACGGCACCGTGTATGCAGCCAGCGAACTGAAGGCTTTGGAGGGTCAATGCGACTCGTTTGAGCCTTTCCCTCCTGGACATTTCTGCACCAGCAAGCATGACGGAAAACCCGAACGTTGGTATCAGCGTGACTGGTTCAAGTATGACGGAATGCAGTGGTCAACTTCCGACCGCAAGGAAGCGGTGCAGATGGTGAAAGAAGGGCTGATGGCAGCGGTGAAGCGTCAGTTGATGAGCGACGTGCCCTACGGTGTCTTGCTGTCGGGAGGTCTCGACAGTTCGGTGGTGTCAGCCATCGCCAAATTGTACTCGGCAAAACGTATCGAGACGAACGACCAGCACGATGCGTGGTGGCCACGTCTGCACTCGTTTGCCGTCGGTCTGAAAGGTGCGCCCGACCTGTCGAAAGCCCGTGAAGTGGCAGAGCACATCGGCACGGTGCATCACGAGGTGAACTATACCATTCAGGAGGGTTTGGATGCCATTCGCGATGTGATTTATTACACAGAGACCTACGACGTGACCACCGTGAGGGCATCCACGCCGATGTATCTGTTGGCGAGGGTCATCCGAAGCATGGGCATCAAGATGGTGTTGAGCGGCGAGGGTGCCGATGAGATTTTCGGTGGATACCTCTACTTCCACAAGGCACCCGACGCACAGGCATTCCACGAAGAGACCGTGAGGAAACTGAGCAAACTCCACTTCTATGACTGCCTGCGTGCCAACAAATCGCTCATGGCATGGGGCATCGAAGGACGTGTACCTTTCCTTGACAAAGAATTCCTCGACGTGGCCATGCGCATCGACCCCGCCCTGAAGATGTGTCCAGGAAAGACGATGGAAAAAGGCGTGGTGCGTGAGGCTTTTGCCGACATGCTGCCCGAGAGCGTTGCATGGCGGCAGAAGGAGCAGTTCAGCGACGGTGTCGGCTACAGTTGGATTGACACGCTGAAAGACCTCACATCGAAACTGGTCACAGACGAACAGATGGCACACGCCAAAGAGCGTTTCCCCATCAACCCACCGCTGAACAAAGAAGAGTATTACTATCGCAGCATCTTCGAAGAGCACTTCCCCAGCGAATCGGCGGCACGGAGTGTCAACCAAGAGGCGTCCGTGGCTTGTTCAACCGCCATTGCCCTCGAATGGGATGCCGCTTTCAAGAACATGAACGAGCCGAGCGGCAGGGCTGTGAAGGACGTGCATGAAGGATGCCCTCAAACCTCAAAATAGCATCCCTCGTATCCCCAAAAGTGGTGTGAGTCACACCGCCTCGGTGGTCTGAGTCACACCACTTCGGCGGTCTGACTCAGACCACTTTTGAGGTATCGAGGGAAGCGTTTGGGGGCATTCCCTTTTGTGTGAAGAGGAGGGACGAAGATCGCGACGCGAACACAAGAAATGTGGACTTTTGGATGCCATGAATGAACTTTTGGGGGCAAAAAGAGGGTGCAAGCAGCAAAAAGAAACATAAAAACTGCAAAACTTTTTGTTTTGTTTCCGATTTGTACTATCTTTGCAATCAGAGAAAAACGACTCCATGGAAAATCAGAAAGAGCACATACTGACGGAAGAGGAAATCAGGGACGACCTGCGGTACCTGCAACTGCTGGCTCAGAGTTACCCCAACGTGGCTGAGGCAAGTTGCGAAATCATCAATCTGGAGGCAATTCTGAACCTGCCCAAACCGACGGAACACTTCATCAGCGACCCACACGGCGAGAGTGAAGCGTTCAACCATGTGCTGCGGAACGCTTCGGGCTATGTGAAACGGAAGGTGGAGGAGATTTTCGGCCCCACGTTGCGGCTGTCGGAGAAGCAGGAACTGTGTACGCTGATCTACTACCCCGAGGCGAAGTTGCAGCGCATCAAGGCGGCAGAGACGAACATGGAGGACTTCTATGTCATCACGCTCAACCAACTCATCAAGGTGCTCCGCGAGGTCAGTTCGAAATACACCCGGAGCAAAATCCGCAAGGAACTGCCCGAGGAGTTCGGCTACATCATCGAGGAACTGCTGCACGAGAGCCACAGCGGCGTGGGCGAGAAACGGCATCAATACTACAACGTGATTGTGCAGACCATCATCGACACCCAGCGTGCCGACCACTTCATCGTGTCCATCTGCAACCTCATCCAGCGGCTCGCCATCGACCGCCTCCACCTGCTGGGCGACATCTTCGACCGCGGTCCTGGTGCCCACCTCATCATGGAGACCCTGATGCACTACCATCACTTCGACATCGTGTGGGGCAACCACGACATCGAGTGGTTCGGTGCCGCAGCCGGCAACCGTGCCTGCATCGCCAATGTGCTCAGGCTCTCGCTCCGATACGGCAACCTCACCACGCTGGAGGACGGCTACGGCATCAACCTGCTGCCACTCGCCACGTTTGCGATGGAGACCTACAAGGACGACCCCTGCAAGCAGTTCGCAGCCAACGAACTGACCAAGGAGAGCCAGCACGACAAGAAGACCAACCGGCTCATCGCCCAGATGCACAAAGCCATCACCGTGATTCAGTTCAAGGAAGAGGCAAAGATCATCAACCGCCGCCCCGAGTTCGACATGGCAGGCAGAAAGATGCTGGAGCACATCTACTTCGCCAGCGGCACCTGCTTCATCGAGGGAGGCGAATACGAGATGCTGGACACCTTCCTCCCCACCGTCGATAAGGACAACCCGAACGCGCTGACCGAGGAGGAAGAACTGCTGATGGCAAAACTGGAACACTCGTTCCGCACCAGCGACAAACTGCAACGCCACATCCAATGCCTCCTGGCACATGGCGGCATGTACCACATCGCCAACAGCAACCTGATGTATCACGCCACCGTGCCACTCAATGCCGACGGCACCCTGAAGGAAGTGGAGATAGGCGGCAAGAAGTACAAAGGCATGGCGCTGATGAAGAAGACGGGGCACCTGGTGCGCGAGGCGTTCAACGACGACACCCCCAAGGAACGGAAAGACTTTGCCAGAGATTACATCTGGTACCTGTGGTGCGGAAAGGACTCGCCGCTGTTCGACAAGGACAAGATGACCACCTTCGAACGATACTTCATCAAGGACAAGTCAACCTACACAGAGACAAAGGGATACTACTATCAATACAACAACGACGAGAAGACCGTCGATATGATTCTCGACAACTTCGGCGTGGAAGGCAAGCATCGCCACATCATCAACGGGCACACCCCCGTGAAGGTGCTGAAAGGCGAGACCCCCATCAAGGCAAACGGCAAACTGCTCGTCATCGACGGCGGTTTCTCCCGCGCCTATCAGCCCGAGACAGGCATTGCCGGCTACACGCTCACCTTCCACAGCCGAGGACTCGACCTCGTGCAGCACCAGCCCTTCAAGTCGGCAGAAGAAGCCATCCAGAACGGCGACGACATCAAGAGTTCGACCCAGATTGTCGAGTTGAGTTCCGAGCGCATGTATGTGAAGGACACCGACAAAGGCAAGGTGCTGAGAGCCAAAGTGGAAGACCTCAAGAAGTTGCTCTTCGCCTACCGGAACGGATTCATCAAGGAAATAAAATAATTTGTTACACATTATTAAATTTAAAGACGTATGAAGAAACTTTTACTCATGGCTGCTTTTGCACTCGGTTGCATCAGCATGAACGCTCAGGAGACACTCAATCTGAGCACGTATCAAGGAACAAACTTGAGTAAGTACACGGGCAAGACACTCACCGTGACCGTGAACCGCTACGTTTTCAACGGATGGAACACCATCTCCCTGCCTTTCCAGATGACAGAGGCACAGGTGAACGAGGCTTTCGGCAGCGACTGCCGCCTGGAGCGACTGGCTGGCGTGGAGAACGACGGCACCAACATCCGTCTGAACTTCCAGAACTGCAAGGCTGAGGGCATCAAGGCAAACGTGCCTTACATCCTTTACTACACTGGCGAAACTGGCACAAAGAAGTTCAAGACAGAAAATGTTGCAGTTCATGACGACGCTGCATCCATCACCTTCACAGCAGAAGGCACTGGCGAAACCGTCACCATGGCTTGTGCCAAGACGAAGAAAGGTGCAGAAGGTCTGTACGGCATCTTGGCAAGAGACAACTCGGAAGCCACTTTCGTGAATGTCGATGACATCTCCAACGGCTTCTACGCCACTCGCTGCTACATCCAACTGTCCAATGGCAACTCTACCCTGCTCACCACCAACCACATCAGCGGTGATGTGACCAGCATCAACTCTGTTGCCAAACTCGGCGAGAAGGTGGACGTTTACAACCTCTCCGGCGTGAAAGTGGCAGACAACATCAATGGTCTCCAGAAGGGCATCTACGTGGTGAAAGGCAAGAAGGTGATGGTGAAGTAATCTATACCATTCCTCCAACTCAAAAGGGGGCAAGCAGAACGATTCTGCTTGCCCCCTTTTGAGTCGGTTCCTTCATTTCATATTGTCAACCAATGCTTGAGGTTCTTTACGAGTATCCCAGAAATCTAGTATTTCAATTGGGGCATCGACAACCCGTCGCTTATTTGCACTGTATATCCGTCTGCACCATCTCCACTAATGTTTTCCCTCTTATCTCTGTAAGGTTTCGCAGAAATGGCATGATATCATCGCCGTATGCACGCCGACTATAGAAATCAAGTTTCAAAGCCTTTTTCCCATTGATTGTTATTTGCCGATACACATGCACATCGAACTCTACAACAGACAAAAGTTCGGGATTGTTGGCATCATTCTGACTGACCAAGAAATCTATCAGATAATCATCGCCTTGATTCATGACCTTATAGTTGCAGCAAGCATCCGTTTTCTTTCGAGCACTCAGTTCTATCATTTTTGCCTCCACCGCAAGTCGAGGAGTAAGAGTTTCTGAACAATGCACAGAAACTGTAAACATCTGTTTATAAGATTCTGGTTTTTCGCCCTTAGGGAAAAACTCTTGGACATAATAACCATCCATCGGTTGGGCGCTCCAACCAAGATGATAGGTTTCGTTATTGAAGCGGATGGTATCACCTATATTCAGATAGTCTTTCACACTTTGAGACCTCATCAACAGAGGAGAGATCAATAAACCTATCAGTAAAAATAATTTTCTTGACTTCATATTATACAAACCATTATTATTTTCCTTTGAAAGTAATTGGCATTGCCATTTTGAAGCATACAGGTTCTCCATCTTTCATGGCTGGTTGTTCGACTGGAGGCATCTGAGAGATAATACGGATGGATTCCGTGATGATATCCCTGACGGCTTGCAGATATGCCTGCTGTGCCTTGGGCTTCATCTTCGACTTTTCCATTTCTTTTTCCAATGCCACTTGCGGGATGCTTTTGCCATTCTGTTCCTTGCAACCATTGAAAGAGAGAGGCACAATGTTCGTTGCCTTTCCTTCCTTATCCACCACATAACTGATCAGCACGCGACCCTCAACATGCATGTCTTTTGCAGAGGAAGGATATTTCAGATTTTTCCTCATATATTCCATCAGAGCCTTTCCTCCATCGGCATAAGCAGGAGGGGTATCGGCTTCTTCAACGTATTCATCGCTTGTTTTTTCCAATGTTGCCATCACACCTTCACGATTTGATTGGGCATGACCGTCCAAGGTAAGGCAAAGAAAGGAAAGAATCACCCACTTTTTTGAGATTCGATTGATATTCATAAGTATCTTTGTTTTGTATGATGGCACAAAATTACAAAATTCTTCTCGTCTGACCAAAAAATAATAGTGTAAAGGCTATTTTTTCATCGAAACGTCATTTTTTCTCGTTTTTATTTGTCCATTTGAAAGAAAAGTCGTTACTTTGCAAACGAAATGATACAGAACAGCAAAACATATTGGCGTTGGCGTTGCTTGGGATTCAAAAAATCGTAAGTCCAATGGTGATGCCCCTATGCAAAACTGAACACATAGCATAGAATAGAAAGAGCCTGTCGTACTTGCGATAGGCTCTTTTTTATATGTAACACGAGAAATGTAACATGTAGCATTTGAAGTTCAACATTTGACATTCAACATCAAAAAGACATGACATACCAAGTAGATGAAAATGGCTTCTACGGACAGTTCGGAGGAGCCTACATTCCAGAGATTCTCTACAAGACGGTGGAGGATCTGAAGAAGGCTTACCTCCCCATCCTGGAGAGCGAGGAGTTTAAGCAGGAGTACTATGCGCTGCTGAAGGATTATGTGGGTCGCCCTTCCCCACTCTACTTCGCCAAGCGGATGAGCGAGAAGTACGGCTGCCAGTTGTACCTGAAGCGTGAAGACCTGAAACACAAGGGTGCCCACAAGATCAACAATGCGTTGGGGCAGATTCTGCTTGCCAAGAAGATGGGCAAGAAGCGCATCATTGCTGAGACGGGTGCCGGTCAGCATGGTGTGGCGACGGCTACTGCCTGTGCGCTGATGGACATGCCCTGCACGGTGTATCAGGGTGCACTCGATGTGCAGCGTCAGCATGTGAACGTGGAGCGGATGAAGATGCTGGGTGCGACGGTTGTGCCTGTGGAGAGCGGCAACAAGACGCTGAAGGATGCCACCAACGAGGCTATCCGTGACTGGTGCTGCCATCCTGCCGACACCTTTTATATTATAGGCAGCACGGTGGGGCCGCATCCCTATCCCGACATGGTGGCGCGGCTTCAGTCGGTCATCTCGGAGGAAATCAAGTGGCAACTTGAGGAGAAGATTGGCAGGGACTACCCCGACTATCTGATGGCATGTGTGGGTGGCGGCTCGAATGCTGCCGGCACCATCTACCATTATATCGACGATGAGCGAGTAAAGATTATCCTCGGCGAGGCTGGTGGACACGGCATCGAATCGGGCGAAACTGCCGCCAGTATGCAGGTGGGCACCGTGGGCATCCTGCATGGCAGCCGCATCAAGTTGATGCAGACGGAGGACGGGCAAATCATCGAGCCTTATAGCATCTCGGCTGGTCTCGACTACCCGGGCACAGGCCCCATCCATTGCAACCTCTACGAGACGGGGCGTGCACAGGTGCTCCCTGCCAACGACGACGAAGCCCTGCGAGCCGCCTTCGAACTGACCCGCATGGAGGGTATCATCCCTGCCCTGGAGAGTGCTCATGCCTTGGCACTGCTGCCCAAGGTGAAGGAGCAGTTCACCAAGGACACCGTGGTGGTGCTGACCGTGAGCGGCAGAGGCGACAAGGACTTGGACACGTATCTCAAACATCAATCAGAAGTAAAACTTGACTAATATGTATCACTATCATACCGCCTCAAAAAAGATTCTGGGCGACCTGAACACCCCCGTGAGCGTCTATATGCGAGTGCGTGACGCCTATCCACAGAGCACCCTGATGGAGAGTTCCGACTATCACGACGGGAAGAACTCGCGTTCGTTCATCTGCGTGCATCCCATCGGCAGCGTTTCGGTGGAGCATGGAGTGGGTGTGATGCGGTTCCCAAATGGCGATGAGACACGCACTCCCATCAATGACGGCTACAACACAGCACGGCTCATCAACGACTTCTTGGGCAGTTTCAACATCACGGGCGACGACAAAGGCGACTGCGGTCTGTTTGGCTACACCACCTTCAATGCCGTTCGCTACTTCGAGCACATCGACGTGAAGGACGAGACGCAGGAACAGAACGATGCGCCCGACTTGCAGTACATCCTCTACAAAGACTACATCGTGTTCGACCACTTCAAGAACGAACTGAAACTCATCGAACTCTTGGAGGATGGCGAACAGGACGACCTCGACCAACTGGAGCACGACGTGAACAACCGCCCCTATCAGAAATACGACTTCCACCCTGTGGGCGACTATTGGTCAACCTTGACCGACGACGAGCATCGTGAGAACATCCGTCGGGGCATCAAGCATTGTCTGCGTGGCGACGTGTTCCAGATTGTGCTCTCACGCCGCTTCAAGCAGCGGTATGAGGGTGATGACTTCAAACTCTACCGTGCCCTGCGTAGCATCAACCCCTCGCCCTATCTGTTCTACATGGACTTCGGCGGTTTCCGCATCTTCGGCTCCAGCCCCGAGACCCATTGCCGCATCGAGGACGGCACGGCGTATATCGACCCCATTGCCGGCACTACCAAACGAACGGGCGATGCCGAACAAGACCGCCAGAATGCCCTCTACCTGAAGAACGACCCCAAGGAGAACGCCGAGCACGTGATGCTGGTGGATTTGGCTCGCAACGACCTCTCTCGCAACTGCCACGGGGTGAAGGTGGACTTCTACAAGGACATGCAGTTCTACAGCCACGTCATCCACCTCGTCTCTCGCGTGAGCGGCAAACTGAACGAGGGTGCCGACCCCATCCAGGCATTCATCGACACCTTCCCAGCCGGCACACTCTCGGGCGCACCGAAAGTCCGTGCCATGCAACTCCTCTCCGAATACGAGCCCCACAACCGTGGTGCCTACGGAGGCTGTGTGGGAAGCATCGGGTTTGACGGCAACCTGAATCAAGCCATCACCATCCGCACCTTCGTCTCCCGCAACAACGAACTTTGGTTCCAAGCCGGTGGCGGCATCGTGGCGAAGAGCAACGTGGAGTATGAACTGCAAGAAGTGAACAACAAACTGGGGGCTTTAAGGAAAGCCATCGAAATCGCAGAGAAACTCTAAAACAAGGATTTTTTTCTTTTTAACAACGAATTAAACGAATTGAACGAATTTGCCATGCGGACAGGAAATGATGAGCGAATTTCTCGAATAAGAGCCTTGCAAGGCTCTGGCTACCGCCGTGCAAACCGCATGGAAGAGCCACATTTTGGCTCTCATTCGTAAACATTCGTCGCCGTTTGCGGCATTTCAAATCAATTCGTCAAATTCGTCAAATTCGTTGTTTTAAAAAAACTATTTGAGTTATGAAAGTAGTAATTATCGATAACTATGACTCGTTTACGTACAATCTGAGTCATCTTGTGAAGGAGTTGGGAGCCGACGTGACGGTGTATCGCAACGACCAGTTCCAGATGGAGCAACTGGAGGCATTTGACAAAATCATCCTCTCTCCAGGTCCCGGCATCCCATGTGAGGCGGGTCTCCTGCTCGATGTCATCAAGACATACGCCGGCAAGAAGCCCATTCTCGGGGTGTGCCTCGGTCATCAAGCCATCGGCGAAAGTTTCGGCGGACACCTGACCAACCTGAGCGAAGTGTATCACGGCGTGGCCACTCCTGCCACCATCACCATGCGCGACTATCTCTTCGAGGGATTGCCTGACAAAATCGAGGTGGGACGTTACCACTCATGGGTGGTCGATACTGAAGGACTGCCCGATTGCCTCGAAGTGACCAGCGTCAGCGACGAAGGCTTCATCATGTCTCTGCGACATAAGCAGTTCGACATCCGTGGCATTCAGTACCACCCCGAAAGCGTGCTCACAAAAGAAGGAAAAACAATCATCAACAACTGGTTAAAACACAACTCAATATGAAACAGTATCTTTTGAAACTCATTGAGGGTAACACTCTCACACAGGAAGAGACCCACGAGATCATGCTTGGCATCGTGGAAGAAAAGTACAACGTGCAGCAGATAGCCGCTCTGCTGATGGCGATGCAGACACGCGGTGTGACGGTAGATGAACTCTTAGGGTTCCGTCAAGGACTGCTCGAAACGGGCAAGTATATGGATTTCAGCGAGTACAACACGCTGGACATCGTGGGAACAGGCGGCGACGGCAAAAACACGTTCAACATCTCCACGTGCTCAGCCTTCGTCATTGCAGGTGCTGGCTATAAGGTGACCAAGCACGGCAACGGAGGTTCCTCGTCGGTGAGCGGTGCCAGCAACGTGCTGCAGGGACACGGCGTGAAGTTCACGGATGACATCAACCTGCTGAAGCGTTCGCTGGACGAGGCTGGCATCTGCTACTTCCACGCTCCCCTCTTCGCCTACGGCATGAAGTTTGTAGGTCCCACCCGCAAAGCACTCGGCGTGCCCACCTGCTTCAACCTGCTGGGTCCTCTCGTCAATCCGTGCCATCCCAAAAACTCCCTGCACGGCACCGCCTACCAGGCACAACTGCGGCTCTACACCAACGTGCATCAGAAGATTGGCGACAATTTCGGCGTCATCACCTCTTACGATGGCTACGACGAAATCTCGCTGACGAGCGGTTTCAAGATCTGCACCAACAACTTCGAGAAAGTGCTCACGCCGGTTGACCTTGGACTCTCCTATGTGAATCAAGCCGACATCTACGGAGGTGAGACAGCCGAAGATGCTCAGAAGATATTCGATGCCGTGCTGGAAGGCACATCCACCCCTGCACAGCGAAACGTGGTCATCGCCAATGCTGCTTGCGGCATCAGCGTGATGGACAAGAACCTCTCCATGTCTGACTCTGTCGCCATTGCACGCGAATCGCTCGAAAGCGGCAAGGCATTGGCAACCTTCAAGAAATTCCTTGCTATCAATTCCTAATTCCTCACTCCTAATTCCTAATTAAATATGGCTAAGGACATTTTAGAGGAAATCGTTGCCTACAAGCGCATCGAGGTGGAGGAACAAAAAAAATTGGTGCCACCTTCCTTATTATATAGTAATGTGGAGAAATTGATGGCTGACGGTCAGCAGAAAAGTCTCTCCATGCGGGAAAGCCTTGCCAACAGCGCTTCGGGCATCATTGCCGAGTTCAAGCGGAAAAGCCCCTCGAAAGGCTGGATTAAGGAAGAAGGCAAGCCCGAGGTGATTCCTGCCTCGTACAGCGAGAACGGTGCCAGTGCCATCTCCATTCTGACCGATGAGAAGTATTTCGGCGGCAACATGGGCTTTATCCGCATTGCCCGTCCGATGGTCAAGTGCCCGATTCTCCGCAAGGACTTCATCGTGGACGAGTACCAACTTTATCAGGCGAAAGCGATTGGTGCCAATGCCGTGTTGCTGATTGCAGCCGACCTAAAGAAAGACGAGTGCAAGGCGTTAGCCAAAACTGCCCACGAGTTGGGGTTGGAAACCCTGCTGGAAGTGCATTCGGAGCCTGAACTGGAGTATGTGGGTGACAACATCGACATGGTGGGCGTGAACAACCGCAACCTCGGCACCTTCCACACCGACGTGCAGAACTCCTACCGCTTGGCTTCGCTCCTGCCCAAAGATTACGTGCTGGTCAGCGAAAGCGGCATCAGTAATCCGCAAACGGTGCGTGAACTGCGTGAAGCCGGCTTCCGTGGTTTCCTCATCGGCGAGACGTTCATGAAGAAGCCCGACCCAGGGGCAGCGTTGAAGGCTTTCATTGAGGAGGTGACAAGATGATTATCAAAGTGTGTGGCATGAGAGACCCCGACAACATCCGGCAAGTGGATGAACTCGGCATGGTGGATTGGATGGGATTCATCTTCTTTCCACGCTCACCCCGTCATGTGAGTGAGGTGCCGACCTATCTGCCCAAGGATTGCAAACGTGTGGGTGTGTTTGTCAATGCCACAACTGAGGACATCGTGAGTCGCATACACACTTTCGGTTTCCACCTCGTGCAACTGCATGGCAACGAAACACCCGAATATATCTCATCTCTCCGCGAAGTCATCGGCAACGACGTGAGAATCATCAAAATGATTCAGATCGCCTCTCAGGAAGACCTCGCCAAGACACACCTCTACGAAGGGCAGATTGACTACTTCCTCTTCGAGACCAAATGCCAAGGCTACGGCGGCAGCGGTCAGCAATTCGACTGGGACATCCTGCACCACTACACGGGCAAGACGCCCTTCCTCATCACGGGAGGCATCGGAGCCGAGAATGCAGCAAAGGTCAAGGCGTTCCACCATCCTCAATTTGTCGGCATCGACCTCAATTCTCGCTTCGAGACGGCTCCAGCCCTCAAGGACGTGACACGCATCAAGAACTTCGTTCAAATCGTCAAATCGTAAATAAATAGTAAATCGTAAATTGTCAAATCGTCAATCAACAAGATGAATAGAATCAACAAACTTTTCGCCACCAAGAGCGAGAAAATCCTTTCGATATACTTCTGTGCAGGACACCCCACACTGGACGGAACGGCACACACCATCAAGACCCTCGAACAGAAAGGTGTCGATATGATTGAAGTGGGTGTCCCCTTCTCCGACCCCATGGCAGACGGTCCCGTCATTCAGGATGCAGCCACCAAGGCACTCCGCAACGGCATGACCCTCAAGACGCTCTTCTCGCAACTGGAAGGCATCCGCAACGAGGTGCAGATCCCCCTCATTCTGATGGGCTACCTGAACCCCATCATGCAGTTCGGTTTCGACAAGTTCTGCCAGCGATGTGTGGAGACAGGCATCGACGGCGTCATCATCCCCGACCTGCCTTTCAAGGACTATCTGGAGGACTACAAGCCCATCGCCGACAAGTACGACATCCGCATCATCATGCTCATCACGCCCGAAACCAGCGACGAGCGCATCCGATTCATCGATGACAACACGGACGGTTTTATCTACATGGTCTCTTCGGCTGCCATTACGGGTGCCCAGAAAGAATTCAACGATGCCAAGCAAGCCTACTTCTCACGCATCAACAGCATGAACCTCAAGCATCCCCGCATGATTGGCTTCGGCATCAGCAACAAGCAGACCCTCGAAGCCGCCCAACGGAACGCCTCGGGAGCCATCATCGGCAGCAAGTTTGTCAACCTCTACGAAGAGACTGGAGACCCAGCCCAAGCGATGGACCAACTGCTCGAAGCATTGAAGAAGTAAGGTCACGGACACATCTCGCCCATCACCCGTAAAAGAGGGTGTGTCAAATTGCGTGCTGTAACAACCTCAAAATCGATCACGTCGTGGTCGACCTGCCGACCACGTCGTCATCGGTTCACCGACCACGACGTGGTCGATTTTGAGGTGCTGAGGCTATAGCAATTTGACACACCCATCTTTTTATGACTTTTCTTCAAAATCTTTTGTTGGTACAGAAAAAATTTGTACCTTTGCAACAAAGAAAGCATACTCCCACATCACTCCTTCAGAAACAGATTAAGATGTCCGAAAATACAGAGTTTGAGCAGTTACGTAATGCCATAGAAACGGCAGTGGACAGGAAAATGAAGTCTCCACGCGACTTCGACTTCTTGGCACAAGCCATCTTCGAGAAACTTCATCAATCCATCAGCACCTCCACGCTGAAACGCTTCTGGGGCTATCTGCCGCAGTATGCCACCATCCGCACATCCACCCTCGACCTCCTTTCGCAATTTGTCGATTACAAGGATTGGGAGACTTTCTGCCAAGCACAGAGCCCTACCCCCACTCCTGCCGACACACCATCCATCAGCCCTTCCGACCACATGGGGGGGGGTAAAAAGTTCTCGTGCTCAAAGACTCGTAAGGCTTTGTAGTCTTGTCATGCTTGCGGTCTTGCTATTAGGCTGTGCTTTTCTTTTTGGGGCAAACATCTTTAGGGGAAATACAGGCAATCCTTACGAGAGCGGCCAGACACAAATCCTCCGACGCGGACAAATCTTCAAGACCAGCAATGACTACCTTCGCCTTTTTGGCATAACGGCATCAGAACACTGGTGGGACGAGCCGCTGCCCCATCACGAAGGCGTCATCATCTGGAGTCCTGAATACCATCACCCCTGTTGGCACAACGACGGACAGCCCGACAGCCTCATGCCCACCATCACAGAGTGGTGGACACCCGCCGACAGCAGCGACTGCAGCGAAACCGCAGACTTAAAGAACCTCTCAGAAGCAGAACGCCTACTGCTGACGGAAGAGCGAAACGCCCAACTCTACTTCACCGTGATGCGAACCAACGAACTGCGTATCACCTTCATGAAAAACCTCGTCGATACAGGCTATGTTTTCCTCGGCATCTACCGCACAGACCCCATACGCTCTGATAGTACCCACATCGTCTGGGAACGTATCGCCGACGAGTGCGACCTCTGCAACCTGACGTATCTGCAACAGTTGCGACACTGAGAAAAAGTCCATTTTATCGGAGAAAAAAGGAAAAGAACCAAAAAGAACTGAAAAGAACCAAGCAAGATACAATAAGAATTTGGCAGAATCGGCACGAAGGCATTACCTTTGTGCCGATTTTTTTGTCATGACACATGACACATTTAACAACCTTAAAAAATTAAACAAAGATGAAAAAAGACTTATGATGTGTATGGCAGCCTTGACTGCCTTGACATTCGTGCAGACCCAGGCACAGGAGTACATGGACCGCGACCTGACCATGACCGAGAACATCACCGGCGTGATGCTTCCAACAAGCAATTCGAAGGTTGACCCCACGACTGACAAAGCCACTCTGCGAGTTATCAACTTCGGCGGTGAAGGCAACACCATCTATATTACACTTGATGTGAAATCGGTGAAAGAGTACGACCCCACCATCAACATGGAGTTCGCATGGTCGGGAAAGGACCTGCACTTGGTGAAGCAGAACCAAAACGGCGGTGTAGCCTATGCTATCATACGCGGTTCGAACACCATGTGTGGCGCGTTAATCAAAGTTCCTGCAGGAAACGGACAGTACGTATGGGTTGCACAAATAGGCGGTGCCAACACACGCTGCATCTCCGACATTCATCTGGGAATGAATCGTTTGGCAGTCGAAAGCAAGTGCAAAGAGTTGGGATTGAGCCAATTCAAGTTTGTCAGGAACGACGGAGCCTTGAAGGTCTATCAACTGCAATGGCTCGACATGAAGAAAAAGCGTGACTGGTTCGGTCCCGAAGATTACCACTACGAAGTGACGAACGACAAAGCCTACGGCACTTTCTGGTTCGATGCCAACGACAAGTTGGTAAAGTGGCTGCTGCTGTAATTCTTTATCATTAATTGATGTTTTGAATAACGAATATGAACATGAAGACAAAAATGATTTTGCCGCTACTGGCTTTGTTGGTATGCTCATGCGGCTCAAGTTCGAAAGAAATCGAAGTGAAAGAAAAGGTCATTGCAGATAATGAAATGTATGCACCGGGTACAGAATTCTTTTCGCTCGTACCCGAAAGCACGGTGCTCTCGTGGGATAAGGATGGCGCAACGAAAAGCGGATTCAAACAACTGAACGTGACAGTAAAAATAAGGCTTGACCAGCAACCTGATACCGTGAAATACATATTAAGTGAATATAAGGGCATGGGGGTTATAATCTACCTGACCGACATCAACGGGCAGTACTTCGACGGCAGTCAGTTCGCCTCGACTCAGATACCGCTGCCTCTGTCCCCCGGACTTAGCCTTGTTGACACAGACACCGAAAATGCAAAGATTAGGGATTTGCTGGCATCAAAACCTGGTACAGTGGCTGAAGTCACATTTGCCGGCGTCGTTCAGAAAGACTACATAGACAATCTTGCCGAGCATGTCACCTCATGTGTAGCGAGTTGCATGATTCCATTTTATGACAAAAATCCACGTCGTCATTAAACTAAACGAAAAATATGAAAAAGACACTTATGGGTAGCCTCTTGCTACTCGCGGCAACATGGATGCTGCAAAGTTGTGACTCGACACCAGAATCTGTTAGCATCAATGCTGCAGACATTGAGGTCATTGGTGCTAACGACAACCAGTTGAAGGTGGTGGACGAAATTTACAAACTCGTACAACGCGAAACCAGCAAAGGTTCTGGCATGTGGCTACTCAATCTGCGCATTAAACTGAACACAGGCAATCAGGCATTGGAAGCGACAGATGCACCAACCATTGAGTTGCTCGACAATATGGGTGAACCCATCGACGGCTGCATCTTGAAAATAGGCGATAACGCCATGGAAACCAAGTCAAAGAACGACTTCGCAGAATTTGCCAAACTGACAGATGGCTCCGAACAAACATTCGGATTCTTTCTTAACCTGACCAGTCTCGAAAAGGTCAATCTCATCATGAAGCAGGTCAACACCTTCAGACTCAACGTCGGAGAAGAGACTTCGGACAGTATGATTGCCAGTGATGAAACAGAAGCAAGAGAGGAAATTGCCTCTGAAGGAATAGAAGCCATCCTGCCGTCCAACCTGCAAGGCAAGGTTGAGGTAGTCAGTGTTGATGGCGTTGATGTGGATGAATATGCCTATCCTGAGATTAGTGTCACATTCAAACTTCGACAGACCGTGAACACGGCATCGTTGGTTAGCGAATATGGACAACTCTGGATTGTGGGTGTTGCACAAGATGTAACGGGCAGCGATGTGAAAGAACTCCTGCCAAACTACAAGCAGTGGCGCTCGGACGACAGCGACGGAGAGGAATTCAAACAATTCCTTGAGGATGCACCGGGCAACACCATCACCATGCACTTCACTGGGGACAACGGATTGGACGCGCTCGAAAACGATGCATCCAAGATTGAAGCAGCACGCAGTCGTGTGAATGATGCCGCCAGCAGGGTGAAAAAGTTCAGACTCAAGTTAGTCAACGAATAAATGGGCTTGTAATAGATTCTGACATCCCAAAACAATAGTGGCGTATCCTCATTATCGAGGGTACGCCTATTTTCATTTATAAATGCAAAACGTTTTGCATTCTCTTCGCGTAGTCGAAATTTTGTACTAACTTTGCAGCCGAAAACAAAAAGGATAGATATGAGAAGATTATTATGGATAGGACTTTTGGCTGTTCTCAGTCTGCAAGGCTTGGCACAAACGAACAAGACAACAACGACGGGAAAGACGGTGGTGGTGAAGAAAACTACGACATCAAAAACGACGAATGCCGCAAAGACCACCACGGCAAAGGCGGACAGCACCAAGGCGAATGCCCCCAAGACTAACGGGGCAAAAACGAGCAGCACCAAAACGGTAACTCCGGCAACCCCTGCAACGACACCCGCCGCTCCTGTCACAGCCACAAAACCCACCACGACGTGCGGCTATCTTTGCAACCCGCCGCTGCCTTATATGCCCACCAAACTCGATGTGCTCTTCATCGGCAATTCTTTTTCCATCGACACCAGCACCGCTTTGCCAGAGATTTTCAAGTCGCTGGGCATCCGCAATGTCAATGTGTATGTGCTCTACAAGGGAGGATGCTCCATGAAGCAACACTACGAATATTATCTGAGCAAGGAAAACGTCTATGAACTGTACAAATACAGCATCCAGGGGGAGCAGAAACTGGAGACAGCGACCAACATTGCAGATGTAATGAGCCGTTTCGCCTACGACATTGTGGTGTTTCAGCAATATTCGCTCGACTCGGGCGACTACAACACCTACGAGCCTTATCTGTCGAAACTGATACAGGCGTACAATCTCAACCGACTCTCGGCACGCACCACCTTCGCGTTCAACGAGACATGGGCGTATTCATTCACCAACAAGAACCTCTCCAAGTATAAGACCCAGTTCGACATGTGGAAAAGCATCTGCTCGTCTGTCAAACAGATGAAGGCAAACACAGGCATCGATGTCATCATCCCGTGCGGAACGGCTGTCCAGAACGCTCGTGCCGTCGAAAGCCTCAACATCGACAATGACCTCACACGCGATGGACTCCACATCAACCTCTACTCGGGCCGCTATCTGCTTGCCTGCACTTTTTTCGAGAGCATCATTGCCCCGTGCCTCGGCAAAAACCTGCGTGACGACACGACCCTGTACGGCAAGAATACAGACATCGGACCTGTGAACAACACGAACCGCACCCTTTTGCAAAACTGTGCACGTCTCGCTGTATCCAACAACTACGAAATCAGCGAGTTTGTGTGGCAATAAGTGTTAAACATCTTTAATAATGAGACATTTAGCGGGCTTTATTCTACATAATTGACGGAGAAAGACTAACTTTGCAACGTCTTTTTGATAAAGTAATTATTAAACAACATGAAGAAAATCTTACTCACACTGCTCGTACTGACAGCATCAGTGACAGGCATTCAGGCACAGAGCCTCTACAAGACTGTATATGACAAGGCAACAGCCGTTGTCAACAACCCTGCATCTTCCGACGAAGAAATCCAAATCAACCAATTCAAAGTGACATGCCTCAACTACATGACCACCATGGTGAAGAAGCGTGGTCTCCAGAAGGATTCATACTTCTACGACAGTCAGGCTGTCAACCTCACTTCTTTCGTCACAGACTTTTTGGCAAACCTTGAGAAAGCCCGTGCCATCTCTCCCGCCAAGCGTACCGAGATTATCAAAATCTACACGGATGCCAGCAAGTTCAACCCGATGTTCAAGGACACAGACAAGGAGAAGGTGAACTGCTACGTGAACGACAAGAGCACTCAGACACCCTTCAGCATCGACACCGACTGGGAGAAAGCATACGACCAGGCAACAACACTTGCAAAGGCTGCTTTGAAGTAATCTACATAGCAGAAGTGCTATATTCATAACAAACAACATACAAAAACAGGAGAAAATTACAACTTTCTCCTGTTTTTTTGATGTTTTTTTGTAAATTTGCCGACAAATCGAACAATCAACATGAGTACACCCGAAATCATCAAGGTAGATCTTTCCCACTTCCCGACGGACGAGCGGTTTGCACAGATACCCCAGAAATTGGTGTTAGCAGACAATCTCGATGGCGAACGATTTGACGGCGAAGGAAATCATCCCACATTTCCGGTTCAAGTAACGATGGCCATTTGCTTCATTTGCGTTTCAGGCAAAATGGAAATGAGCATAGACCTCACCCATTATACCCTCGAAGATGGGTGTACAGCCTTGATTCTTCCTGGCAGTTTTTTCCAGATGGAGCATTTGCAGCCAGGAACCAAGTGCCTTTTCATGGCCATCTCACCCGACTTCGTCAATTACATCGGCGATGTGAAGACAGGCGTTGAGTTTGGCAGAAAACTGAAAGAGCACCCTGTACATAAACCGACACACGACGAGATGCAAGAGAATCTTTCCATCTACAAAGAACTGAAACGCAAACTGCTCGATAAGAACTATCTTTTCAAGGAAGATGTGGCCCGGAGTTATCTGCGTATCTTGCAATGCAATGTGTTTCAGAAGTTTGTCAGAGAGGAAGCCACAAGACTGAGGCAGAAGCCGACTAGCCGAAAGGAAGAACTGTTCATGAAGTTTATGGCTGTGGTGAAAGAGCATTACATGGAGAGCCGCAACATCTCTTTCTATGCCGAAAAACTGTTTATCTCCCCCAAATACTTGTCTTGCGTCGTACACGAAGTAAGCGGCAGTTACGCCACCGAGTGGATTAATCAGCACGTCATCCTCGAAGCGAAGACCATGCTGAGAGCCGAGGGCGTGTCCGTCAAGGACGTGAGCAACAAACTCAATTTTGCCAACCAGAGTTTCTTCGCAAAATATTTCAAGCAACATACAGGTTATACCCCAAAAGAATACAAAGCACTTTGAAAAATTGAAGGTATGAAGACAATAAAAATCAATCCTGCAGACAATGTGGCGGTTGCCATTGAACCTCTGAAAGCAGGAGAAGCCATCGACATCGACGGATTGCGTATCAACCTCGCAAACGACGTTCCGGCAGGCCACAAGATGCTCCTCACCGACCTCAAGGCGGGTGAAAACGTCATCAAATACGGCTACCCCATCGGTCATCTGAAGGAAGACCATCGGCAGGGCGACTTCATCTGCCACGACCACATCAAGACCAACCTCTCGGGGCTGCTCGACTACGAATATCACCTCGTGGAGAAAGAGGCTCTGACCAACCCTGCCTACACAGAGTGGTTCCCTAAGGAGCAACTCACCTTCCAGGGTTATCGCCGCAAGAATGGCGAAGTGGGCATCCGCAATGAAGTGTGGATTGTGCCTACGGTCGGTTGTGTGAATGGCATCGTCAATCAGTTGGCAAGCAAATTGCAGCACGAGTTGTTCAACCCCGACTCGGAACTGAGCAAGATGCTTCCTGCCGATGCTGAACGGCTTCGCATCGTCGCTTACCCACACAATTACGGCTGTTCGCAATTGTCCGATGACCACGAGAACACCCGCAAGGTGCTCCGCGACCTCGTTCTTCACCCCAATGCAGGTGCCGTACTGGTGGTAGGATTGGGATGCGAGAACAACCAACCCGACAAGTTTGAGGAACTTTTGGGCGACTACGACAAAGAACGCATCCGCTTCATGGTCAGCCAGAAAGTGGAAGGCGACGAGGTGGAGGAAGGCATGAAGATGCTGCGTGAACTCTATGCCCTCGCTGCTCAAGACAAACGGGAGGAGATTCCTCTTTCAGAGTTGAAGGTGGGCTTGAAGTGCGGTGGTTCCGATGGTTTCTCTGGCATCACAGCCAATCCGCTCTTGGGCGTGTTCAGCGACTTCATCGTCAGCCAAGGCGGAACAACTGTCTTGACCGAAGTGCCCGAAATGTTTGGTGCAGAAACCATCCTCATGAACCGTTGCGAGACACCCGACCTGTTCAAAGAGACGGTCAGCCTCGTCAACGACTTCAAACAATACTTCCTTTCTCATGGCGAACCTGTGGGCGAAAACCCATCACCTGGCAACAAGGCAGGCGGCATTTCCACCCTCGAAGAAAAGGCACTGGGTTGCACTCAGAAGTGTGGAAAGAGTGCCGTGAAAGGCGTCCTTCCCTACGGCGAGCGTCTGAAAGAGAAGGGGCTTAACCTCCTCTCGGCTCCTGGCAATGACCTTGTGGCATCGACTGCCCTTGCCGCATCAGGCTGCCACATTGTGCTCTTCACCACGGGTCGTGGCACCCCCTTCGGCACGTTCGTCCCTACCCTGAAAGTGAGCACCAACAGCACCCTTGCCCAAAACAAACCCACATGGATTGACTTCAATGCTGGCACCATTGTGGAAAGTGAACCGATGGTGGAGGTGTTCAATCGTTTCATGCAGAAAGTCATACAGATAGCGAGCGGAGAACCGACATGGAACGAGAAGAAGAACTATCAGGAAATCGCCATCTTCAAAACAGGCGTGACATTGTAACAGAAAAAATAAATTCATGAATAATTCGTGGCTAATTAATGGGAAATTCATGTTTTATTTTAAACATAAATTATCATGAATTAACCACGAATTATTCATAAATTCTTATTGTTTAAAACACACCCAAAGCACAAAATGAAAGCACTCAGCCCTCTATTTGTATTCCTTGTCTTGTATCTTGTCACCAGCATCATCGCACAAGACTTCTACAAAGTGCCCATCGCTGTAGCATTCCTTATCAGTTCCGTCTATGCCCTGCTGACCGTCAGCGGCACGATGAACGAACGCATCAAGGTCTTTGCCAAAGGAGCAGGGAACCCGACGATGGTGCTGATGCTTGCCATTTTCATCCTCGCAGGTGCGTTTGCCGCATCCGCCAAGACGATGGGTGCTGTGGATGCCACCGTGAATGTCGCCCTGAAATATCTGCCCGAGCAGTTCATCCTGCCCGGCATCTTCCTTGCTTCCTGCTTCATCTCGCTCAGCATCGGCACCAGTTGCGGAACCATTGCTGCACTCACTCCTCTGGCTGTCGGCATTGCCCAACAGTCTGGCATCAGCGTGCCGCTCATGGTGGGGCTCGTAGTGGGCGGCACCTATTTTGGCGACAACCTCTCCTTCATCAGCGACACCACCATCGTAGCCACCCAAACGCAAGGATGCAGCATGAGGGACAAATTCCGTGTCAACGTCCGCATCGTCGCCCCTGTGGCAGTCATCATGCTGATTATCTACTACTTCCTTGGAGAGAGAGTTTGCACCCCTGCTGAGATTGGCGACGTCAACTTCTGGCTGGTGCTCCCCTACCTCGCCGTGATTATCCTTGCCATCTGTGGTGTGAACGTGCTCCTGACACTCGCCATCGGCATCATCCTCACCGGCATCATCGGCCTTACGATGGGCACCTACGACCTCTTCGGCTGGTTTGCCGCCATGAATGAGGGCATGATGGGCATGTCAGAACTCATCATCGTCACCATCCTCGCTGGCGGAATGCTCGAAATCATCCGCCACAACGGCGGCATCAACCTCATCATCAAGGCACTCACACAGGGCATTCACGGCAAACGAGGCGGCGAACTCAGCATCGCTGCCCTCACCAGCCTCGTCAATGTCTGCACCGCCAACAACACCGTTGCCATCATCACCGCGGGCCCCATTGCCAAAGACATTGCCCATCGTTTCCGCATCGACCCACGTCGCTCCGCCTCCATCCTCGACACAGCCTCTTGCTTCACACAGGGGCTTCTCCCCTATGGTGCCCAAGTTCTCATTGCTGCCAGCCTCTCCAACCTGAACCCTATTGCCATCCTCCCCAACCTGTTCTATCCTCTCCTCATCGGCATAGCCCTCCTGCTGGCAATTTTGTTCCGCTATCCGAGACGATTCAGTTGACACACGGACACCCTCTCCATACACCCCTCGCAATAGGACAAAATGACACACTCGATACCTCTCAAGTGGTCTGAGTCACACCGCCTCGGCGGTCTGAGTCACACCACTTGGGCGGTGTGAGTCAGACCACTTTTGAGGTGTACGGCACGCCGTTTTGGTGGAGACGAAATTGACATGGCGACAAGGAAGGGGAATACGGGTGTGATGCTGTTTGCGGCGATAAAATGGTGGGGAGAGCAGAAATCAAAATCAAAAAATTGCTTTGGGGTAAAAGAGGTTTTTGATGTGAGAGTTACGCATTCTCTCTTAACAACCAGAGAGCAAAGAATTTGTCGGAGAGTTGATAGATGCCAAGGTGGTGGGTGATGAAGTCCTTTTCGAGAAGACCTTTGACAGCAGCCTGCACTGTGCTGGCGGTGAGTGTGTATTTTCGGAGGAATGCCTTGGCTGTCACATTTTCAGCCTCACCTTCACGGGCTATAGCAATAAGTACTTCTTTCTGCTTGAAAGGTAACTGATAGAGCATATTTTCAAAAACGGGCGAGAAAGTTTGAAGGGTTTGCCTGATGGCGGCATCAACCACCCCTTCATCACATTGCATGCCTTTAGCGAGGATGCCGTATGTCATATTCAAGATGAACTGCACATACCACGTCGTGCCTTCAAACTTGTTGTAAATCTTGTCGAAAGCCTCGCGAGTGATGTGTTTGCCCCCTGCCTTGAAATGATGCTCTGCAAAATCGTAGTACTTATCCACATTGATGGGTTTGAGCGACAATGGTGAGGTGCTCATATAGAAAGGGCGGGCTGGCGACATGAACATTTCACCCATCAGATGCCGTTGCGAGCCAGCAAAGACAAAACGTGCGTTGTGCATTTTCTGAATGTAAGTGCGAAGCACGGCTTCCACGTTCGTCTCTGGATATTTGGCAATCTGCTGAAACTCGTCAATTGCCACAAGGCAAGGCTTAGGAGCCTCCTCAAGAAACTGAAAGATTTCGTCCAAAGTGACAGAAGGGTTCTTGATGTCTCCCAAGCCCAAACTCCATTCGGGAACGCCATTAATATCAAAAGAGATGTTTGACTTCAATGATAGCAGAACGGCAAGAAACTGCTCCCACACCTTTCTGCCCATCGTCTTGACCGCCTGCATCACTTTACTACCAAACACAAACACGAAGTCCTGTAGATTTTTGGTCGAATAAATATCCACCACAATGGTGATGTACTCATCTTTGATGGATGGCTGATTGAAGCAATGCTCTATCAGCCCCGTCTTGCCTATACGCCGAGGCGAAAGGAGCAACACATGATTTCCATTGGTCAGATAACGAGTCAGCATTTCTGTCTCTTCAACTCTGTCGCAGAAATACGCTGTCCCAGCATAGCCTTGAGTGGGAAAAGGATTGTTCTGTATCATAAACGCCGCAAATTTTATGCAAAGATAATTATAATAGTATTATAAAACAAAGAATGCAATCATTTTTTTGGATGAAAGAGGCTACTTTTTTGCAAAAAGTATTGGGCAAACGGAACTTTTTCAGCATCACCGAATAGATAATCTATTCCATCCCATACTGATTTGCAATTTTTTTCGTAATTTTGCATGATTTTTTAGACTCATAACAATAAACGATATGGAAAACAGGAGCATTGTTTCGATTGCGGACTATGGGAAGGAGAAGATTCAGTATCTGCTGGACATGGCGGCTGAGTTTGAGGCTCACCCTAACCGCCAGTTGCTGAAGGGAAAGGTGGTCGCCACTCTCTTTTTTGAGCCAAGCACCCGGACGAGGCTGTCGTTTGAGACGGCGGCAAACCGGCTGGGAGCGCGTGTGATTGGCTTCACCGACCCGAAGGTGACCAGTTCTTCGAAGGGCGAGACGCTGAAGGACACGATTAAGATGGTGAGTAACTATGCCGACGTGATTGTGATGCGCCACAAGTTGGAAGGTGCAGCACTCTATGCCAGCGAGGTGACAAACATCCCCATCATCAATGCGGGCGACGGCTCGAACCTGCACCCCTCGCAGACGATGCTCGACCTCTATTCCATCTACAAGACACAGGGAACGCTGGAGAACTTGAACATCTACATGGTGGGCGACTTGAAGTATGGCAGAACGGTGCATTCGCTCTTGATGTCGATGCGGAAATATAACCCGACGTTTCATTTCATTGCGCCGAAGGAGTTGGAGATGCCCGAGGAGTACAAGTTGTACTGCAAGCAGAACGGCATCAAGTACATCGAGCAGCAGGACTTCACGGAGGACACGATTGCCGATGCCGACATTCTGTACATGACCCGTGTGCAAAGGGAGCGTTTCACGGACCTGATGGAGTATGAGCGTGTGAAGGATGCTTACATCTTGAGGGCAGACATGCTGGGCAAGGCGAAGGAGAACATGAAGATTCTGCATCCGCTGCCACGTGTGAACGAGATTGAATACGACGTGGATGACTCAAAGCACGCTTACTACTTCGAGCAGGCACAGAACGGCCTGTATGCCCGCGAGGCTCTGATTTGCGATGTGCTGGGCATCACGCTGGAGGATGTGAAGAAGGACACAACAATTATTAAGTGAAAAACGAAAATGGAACAGAACAAAGAAAACATGATGGTGGCGGCTTTGGAGAATGGCTCCGTCATCGACCACATACCAACGGACAAACTCTTCACGGTGGCACAATTACTTCAACTGAGCGAATGCAAGGAGGAGGTGGTGATTGCCAACAACCTGAAGAGCAACGTGATGAACAAAAAGGGATTGATTAAAATTTCGGGCAAGTTCTTCTCTGAATCGGAAATCAGCAAACTGGCTGTGCTCTGCCCGAACATCCGCCTCACGGTCATCAGAAACTATGAAGTGGCAGAGAAGCGTGAAGTGACACTGCCCGAATCGCTGACCAACATCGTGAAGTGTGCCAACCCTGTGTGCATCACCAACAACGAACCGATGAAGACGGTCTTCTACCGCAAGGACATGCAGACCTTGAAGTGCAGATACTGCGGGAAGGAACAGAATTTGAAAGATATAAAACTTAAATAAATGTACAATTTATAATGTATAATTTATAATAGCCATGCGGCTTGCCTGCATCGCGTTAGCCAAATTATACATTGTAAATTATAAATTATAAATTGAAAAAGTGAAATTTACAGAAAGAGCAAAACTGAACCTCGCCGATGTGAACAAGGAGGTTCTGGAACAGTGGAACGCAGAGGATATGTTCCACAAGAGCATTGAGGAGCGCGAGGGCTGTCCTCAATTCATCTTTTTTGAAGGGCCACCATCTGCCAACGGACATCCGGGCATCCACCACGTGATGGGCAGAACGATTAAAGATACTTTTCTGAGATATAAGACGATGCAGGGCTTCCAAGTGAAGCGCAAGGCTGGTTGGGACACGCATGGCCTGCCAGTGGAGTTATCGGTGGAGAAGTCGCTGGGCATCACGAAAGAAGATATCGGCAAGAAGATTAGCGTGGATGACTACAACGACGCTTGCCGCAAGAACGTGATGATGTACACCAACGAATGGACGGAACTGACCGACAAGATGGGCTATTGGGTGGACTTGGAGCACCCTTACATCACCTACGACAACAAGTACATCGAGACCCTTTGGTATCTGCTCAAGCAACTGTACAACAAGGGATTGCTCTATAAGGGCTATACCATTCAGCCCTACTCTCCAGCCGCAGGAACAGGACTTTCTTCGCACGAGTTGAACCAACCCGGTTGCTACCGCGATGTGAAGGACACGACGGTGACAGCACAGTTCTTGGTGAAGGATGTTTGCGAAGGGCTGAAAGGCAAGGGTGAATTGCTGGGTGAAATGCCTCACGACCTCAAGACATACATCCTCGCATGGACAACCACCCCTTGGACATTGCCATCTAACACCGCGCTTTGTGTCGGTCCGAAGATTGACTACGTAGCCGTCAAAGGCAAGAACCCATACAGCAACGAGGAAGCCATCTACATCTTGGCTGAACCTCGCCTTTCCGCTTATTTCCAAGCAGAGAAGGATGAGGAGGGCAATGAAAAGCCACTCGAAATCCTCTGGAGAGGTAAGGGAACCGACCTCGTGGGTCTGCACTATCAGCAGTTGATGCCTTGGGTGAAGCCATGTGCGTTGGAAGATAACAAGGTGGTGGTGAAGGAGGAGGCTTTCCGTGTCATCCCTGGCGACTATGTGACGACAGAAGATGGTACGGGCATCGTACACATCGCACCCACCTTTGGTGCCGACGATGCCAAGGTGGCAAAGGATGCAGGCATCCCCTCACTCTTCATCATCGACAAGGCTGGCGACACCCGTCCGATGGTCGATTTCACGGGCAAGTATTTCGTGAAGGACGACATGAACGAAGAGTTTGTAAGTCTCTGTGTGAACGAGAGTTATTGGAAGCATAGTGGCGACTTCGTCAAGAACGCTTACGACCCGAAATACAATCAGGGCGGCAAGTATGACGAGAAGGCAGCCAATAAGGATATGGACTTGAATGTGGTGTTGTGTCTGGAGATGAAGGAGGAAGGAACGGCGTTCAAGATTGAGAAGCACGTACACAATTATCCTCATTGCTGGCGCACCGACAAGCCTGTGCTCTACTACCCTCTTGACTCGTGGTTCATCAAATCGACGGCAAAGAAAGACCGCATGTTTGAACTGAACAAGACCATCCAGTGGAAGCCGGAATCGACTGGCACAGGACGTTTCGGCAAGTGGCTCGAAAATCTGAACGACTGGAACCTCTCCCGTTCTCGTTATTGGGGCACTCCGCTGCCCATCTGGCGAAACCGCGACACCCATGAGGAAATCTGCATCGGCTCCGTAGAAGAACTGTATAACGAGATTGAGAAGGCGGTTGCCGCTGGTGTGATGACTGCCAACCCCTTGAAGGAGAAAGGTTTTGTGCCTGGCGACATGAGTCAGGAGAACTACGATAAGATTGACCTGCACCGTCCGTATGTGGACGACATCAAACTGGTGTCGGACAAGGGCAATGTGCTCACTCGCGAACTCGACCTCATCGACGTGTGGTTCGACTCGGGTGCCATGCCTTACGCACAGGTTCACTATCCTTTCGAGAACAAGGATTTGATAGACAAGGGCATCGCCTACCCTGCCGACTTCATTGCCGAGGGTGTTGACCAGACACGCGGCTGGTTCTTCACACTCCATGCCATTGCCACAATGGTGTTCGACTCGGCGGCATACAAGGCGGTGATATCCAACGGTCTTGTGCTCGACAAGAACGGCATCAAGATGTCGAAGCGTTTGGGTAATGTCATCAATCCGTTTGAGTGCATCGGCACTTACGGCGCAGATGCCGTGCGTTGGTACATGATTACCAATTCATCCCCGTGGGACAACCTCTCGTTCGACCCAGAGGGAGTGAAGGAAGTGACGAGCCAGTTCTTCATCAAGTTGCAACAGGCTTATTCGTTCTTCACGATGTATGCAAATGTGGATGGATTCACCTATCAGGAAGCAGACATCGCCTACAAAGACCGTCCTGACTTTGACCGCTGGTTGCTCTCAGAACTGAACACGCTTGTGAAGAATGTACAGACATATCTCGACGACTACGATCCGACTCCTGCCGGCCGATTGATTCAGTCGTTCGTTATCGACAACCTCTCTAACTGGTACATCCGTCTGAACAAACCTCGTTTCTGGGGTGGCGAGATGACAGCAGACAAACTCTCTGCTTATCAGACACTTTACACGTGTCTCGACACACTGAGCCGATTGATTGCACCAATTGCACCATTCTATTCCGACCAACTCTTCCGCGACCTCAACGCCGTGACTGGTAAGGATAAGAGCCAGAGCGTACACCTTGCTAAGTTCCCCACTTACAACGAGGCATACATTGACTCCGAACTGGAAGTAGCGATGGAGGATGCCATGAAGGTGACTTCGATGGGACTTTCCATCCGCAAGAAGGTGAAGATTCCTGTGATTCAGGCACTTCAAGCCATTGCCATACCCGACACAGATGCCCTGTTCAGCGGTCACATCGAGCGCATGAAGGACATCATCATGAAGGAAGTGAACGTGAAGGAGTTGCAGTTGATGGACGGCAAGATGTTGGTGAAGAACGTGAAGTGCAACTTCCGTGTGATGGGCAAGAAATTTGGTAAGTTGATGAAGGCGGTGAGCAACGCGGTGGCAGAGATGTCGCAGGCACAAATCGCCGAACTGGAAACGAATGGACAAATTACCTTGCAAGCCGAAGGTCAAGACGCACTCGTAGAACTGGCAGATGTAGACATCATGTCTCAAGACATTCCAGGATGGAGCGTTGCCAACGAAGGCACGACGACGGTGGCTCTTGACATCACCATCACGCCAGCCTTGAAGAACGAAGGCAATGCCCGCAAGGTCATCAAGCAGATTCAGGGTCTCCGCAAGTCGCAGGGCTTCGAAATCACTGACCGCATCAAGGTGGTCATCACCGACACACCCGAAACACAAGCAGTCCTTGCCTCCTTCAAGGATAACATCGCCAATCAGGTGCTTGCCAATTCCATCGAATTGGGTAATCCTGCAGGCGAGTCCATCGACTTCGACGACTTCAAGGCTGTCATCTGTGTCACTAAAGACGAAGCATGATGACACAAAAGAAGAAATACATCCTTTCTACCACCCTTTTCCTTGCCATTCTTGTCATTGACCAAATCATCAAGGTCAGTGTCAAGACTGGCATGTATCTGGGTGAGCGCATCGAAATCACCAGTTGGTTCAGCCTTCTTTTCGTGGAGAACAACGGCATGGCATTCGGTTGGGAACTGTGGGGCGGAAAACTCTTCCTCACCCTCTTCCGTGTCATTGCCATTGGTCTTATCGGTTGGTTCATCCACCGAGAGATAAAAAGAAGAGAGCCAACAGGTTATATTGTTTGCCTCACCCTCATTGCTGCTGGTGCGGCAGGCAATATTATTGACTGTCTTTTCTATGGGCTCATCTTCAACAACCCACCCTACCCGGAAGTGGCAGAATTTCAACCTTGGGGATACGGCTACGGAGAGTTTCTCTACGGAAAAGTCGTCGATATGTTCTACTTCCCACTCATCGAATGGGACATGCCAGAATGGATGCCCATCTACTCGGGACAACACTGCGTGTTCTTCTCCCCCATCTTCAATTTCGCCGATGCAGCCATTTCGTGCGGCATCATCGCTCTATTATTGTTTTATCACAAACAAATCAGCAAATTTCAGTTGGGAGAATAAGATTCCTCGCTGATAGTGGTCATTCACATGAGAAAACTTTTGCCTTTCATACTCTTACTCCTATTTGTCGCCACTGCATGTGACGACCGCCCCAAGGACGTTTTGTCACGTGGCAAGATGGAGGAGGTGCTATATGACTATCACATGGTGCAAGGGTATATTGACCAACTGCCAGCAACTGAACGAATAGAAAAGGCACAAGATTACATCCATGCGGTCTATAAGAAGCATGGCATCACGGAAGAACAGTTTGATTCCTCCATTGTCTATTACAATCGCCACACCAAAGACCTCCTTAAGATTTACTCCAATCTGAAAGAACGCTATACGACCATCAACGAAGAGATTCAATTGATGAATGGCAACAACGACATCATGGCAATCTATGCTGAGGGAGGAGACACGGTCAACCTTTGGAATTCTGTACCCCTTATTCTGCTCCGCAACAAAGGCTTTCTGAACAAAGAGAGTTTCTCTATCCATGCCGATACCAGTTTCAGACATCATGACCAGTTCATCCTCACCTTTAGCCCTGTCATTATCAAAGAACAAGGTGATGAACGAGACATCAGTTTGAGTATTGGTCTAAGCATCCTTTATAAAAACGGGAAACACATCGGAACGACTCGTTCCATCACAAACAACGGCATTCAACAACTCACACTCAAAGCAATGGATGACGAAGACATAAAACGAGTGACGGGCTTTTTCTATTTTAAGGGTAAACCCAACACTCGCAATTTCTGTCTTGTAGATGACATCCAACTCATACGAATGCACGAAAAACAAGAGGAGCCAGTAGCAAAAGCAGACACTCTGACAACAGACTCTTTGCCTGCTGACACACTTCCGAAACCCGTTGAACGCCGTCTGACTCCAGAGGAAATTCGTCAACAAAACAAATCAGAAGACCGTATCAAGATTCAGACTGCACCAGCAGTACGTACCCCAAATTCTATCGGGCCACGAAGGCGAACAAACAATGTTCCGCAACAACAAAAAAGATAAAAAAAATAATGCGAAGAGTTGCCGCGTCACGGGTTTATTTAAACGAAAAAGAGTTCCACACAAATTATGTAGTGGAACTCTTTGACCATCTTCTCGTCAACCATTACCCCCTCGAAGGCGAAATTGCCATGACCGAATGGCTGGGTGGCACCATTGTCATCCGAGGCAGAGAGGCTTATCATATTCGCAAAGTGTTATCTCCTGCGGAACTCAGCACATACGACAGCGGTTGCAATAGCAACATTGAGCGACTCTGACGTTTCACGTCCCTCGGGATAATTAGGAATGAGTAACCTTTCTGACACAAAGGCCTCCACCTCTTTCGACACCCCACGTCCCTCATTTCCCATCACAATCAAACCATTCTTTTTCAAATCCTTTTCGTACAAGTTTTCCCCATCGAGAAACGTTCCATAGACAGGAATCTCCTTATCAATCGATGACAACAATGTTGGCAAATCAGTATAATGCACCTGCACATGAGCCAATCCCCCCATCGTTGCTTGTACCGTCTTCGGATTGTAGATGTCTGCACAACCCTTTGAACAAAAGATGTGTTCAATGCCAAACCAGTCAGCCAAACGCACTATCGTTCCCAGATTGCCAGGATTCTGCACCTCATCCAAGACCAAACACAAGTTCTCTTTTGCCACAAGATTCGCATCTACCGTCCAGACAGGCTGACGAAACACCGCCAACACCTGCTGAGGTGTCTCTTGAAAACTGACTCGTCGAAGTTCATCCTCCGTCACCTCATCCATTTCGACTTTTCTGAATTGCTCATTGCCAAGCATTTCCGCATGTCCCTTATACCAATCAGGGGTTGCAGCCAGATACTGACACGAAAACACCTTCAGTAAATCACCCACAAGTTTGTGCCCTTCAGCCACAAACGCGCCTTCTGCTTTCCGATACTTCTTCAGTTCCAGTGAACGAACATACTTTATCCTGTTCTTACTTATCATCTTATGAATAATTTGTACAAAGGTCTGAATAAAAAATGAAAAGAACAACATTTATACATGAAATTTTTGTACCTTTGCAAAGTAATTTCACTTTTTAACAAAAATGACAAAGAATAGCAACAGGAAGCCGATGGCGACACAGGCAAAAAATACGGTGTCTGGCGGTAAGGTTTCCCAACAAACAACGAAACAGGCTCCCAAGCGGACGTCCAAGGAGAAAAAGCCTGTGACGATTACCAAAGGAGCAGCAATAGTTCTTGCGTTGTTAGCAACCCTCTTCGTTGTTGTCCTGGGGGCTTTTCATCTGATAGCACGGAACAGCGACATGCTTTTCATGGCTCAAAGCAAAGACTTTTTCACAACGAACAGGCAATGGCTGGATGATTGCATGATGCAACCAGGAGGTCTCATTGCGTGGACATCGTCTTTCTTGACACAGTTTTTTTACCACCCAGCCTTAGGTGCTTCCATCATGATGGGCATTTGGGGGGGCAGTTTGTGGCTGAGCAAGTGGGCTTTCAGAGTCAGAACTGCCTGGATGGCGATACTGACACTTCCCGTCATCTGCTTGCTGGTCAGCACCATTGATATTGGATACTGGCTTTACTATGTGAAGCAGACGGGTTACTGGTTCTATGGCACATTGGGCTATTTTGTTGCGATGTTGCTTGTCCTGTTCTTCAGTTTCTTCAAGAAACGCATGGACAAGGTGATTGTCACCGTCCTCATTGCCATCACTTATCCTTTCCTCGGCTGGTACTCACTCTTGGCACTTATCTACACAGCCACTATCTCTATCGCAGACAAGTCTGGCAGTGAAACATTGGTTGGGAAAATCGCTCAGCCACTCATTGCACTGCTGTTGGTAGCCGCAATTCCTTATGGCTGCTATTTCCTGTATCCAGAAGTACGCCTCGAAGATATGTGGACAGCAGGATTTCCCTATTTTACAAACGATGACATCATCAGTGTTTATCCTGAAGTTCCATTCATCGTGTTGGCTATCCTTCCTTTAGGATTCGCCTTTATTCCAAAGGAGAAAGAGCCTAAAGGACTGGCTGCATGGGGAGTCTATGCTGTGACCATTGCTGTATTTGTGTTCTCCTACATCTGGACTGAAAAGAGAGACTTCCAGAACTACAACTACCATGCTGAAATGCGGATGTATCGTGCCGCTGACGAACAAGACTGGGAGAAAGTTCTGGATGAGATGAGCAGCCTGCCCGGGGATGCCTCTCGTCAGATGGTTCTGATGAAGAACATCGCCCTGCTCAACACTGGCGAAATGGGTACGAAAATGTTCAAGTACAACAATATGGGTGCCAATCCTGCCAATGATTTTGACACCCTGCATGTACACATGGTACAAACGGCTGCACCTCTTATCTATTATTATCATGGGAAAACGAACTTCACCGTGCGTTGGTGCATCGAAAACAGCGTAGAATTCGGTAATGATTATGACAACCTCAAGATGATGGCACGCTGTGCCCTTGTAGGTGGGGAGATGGATGTCGCTAAGAAATATCTCGACATCTTAAAGACCACCATCTACTATAAGGATTGGGCGGAAGATTTGTGGCCAATCACAGAGAATCCAGAACTCATCAAGGAACACCATGAGTTTGATAATGTTCGAGAACTGCGTGACCACATGGGCACCGTGCTCGACGGAGACAATGGTCTTTGCGAAATGTATCTGCTCAACTATTTCAGCAACACCATGAACAAAGACAGCAAACTGCTGCAAGAACTGACACTGAACTACGCTTTGGTTCAGAAAGACATCCAACTCTTTTGGCCACGCTTCTTCCTTTATGCACAGTTGCACAAAGACCAAGAAATGCCAATCCACTACCAGGAAGCGGCATATCTTTACGGAAACTTGGAGCCTCAAAATGTCAACATTTCGGGTATGCCTTTTGACCAAAAGAACGTCATTGAACGTTACCAAAATTTCCAACAACTTTCACAATCGTTACTTGCCTCTGGCATGAAGACACCTGATGTAGGTGAAGCCATGAAAAGTTCGTATGGCGACACGTTCTACTGGTTCTATTTCTTCTGCCGAGACATACATTCCTATTAAAATCAACCTATATGAAACTGCATAAAATTTTCACCATCATGGCGGTTGCTTGCCTCATCGCTTCGTGCAACCACCCCTCTATCCCGACTAACGCAAAACAAGAGTCAAGACTTCCGAACATCTACCCAGACTATACGGAAGTGACGATTCCATGCAACATTTGCCCACTGAACTTTGTGGTTCGAGAGGGAGCAACAGATGTTGTTGCGAAACTGACCTACCCCGGTGGCGAAATGACCTATGGGAATGAACAGAAAGTTCTCATCGACGAAGAGGAATGGAAGGAGATCCTGAAAGCATCAAAAGGAGAGAGCATCCAAGTGGAGGTGTATGCCAATGTAAATGGCAGTTGGAAGGCGTTCAAGCCCTTCAATATTTACGTGGCAGAAGACACGATTGACCACTACATTTCTTATCGTGTCATTCAGCCCTCTTATGTGGCATACGAAAAGTTGAGCATCAATCAGCGTGACTTGACCAGTTTTAACGAACGAGAAATTTACAACAACATGTCGGTCAGCACCGAAAGCACAGGTCAGTGCATCAATTGCCACTCCTACAAGAACTTCAAGACGGACAACATGCTCTTCCACATGCGTCAAGGCTATGGCGGCACCATGATTGTCAGCAACGGAGAACTGAAGAAGATTGACCTCAAGACCGATGAAACCATCAGTGCCGGTGTCTATCCCGCATGGCACCCAACCCACAACTACATTGCCTTCTCCACCAACAAAACAGGACAATCATTCCACACAAAGCACATCAACAAAATTGAGGTGCAGGACACCGAAAGTGACCTGATCCTCTACGACGTGGATAAAAACGAGGTGAGCATTATCTCTGAGTTGGATGACGAGTTGGAGGTGTTCCCCACATGGAGTCCCGATGGCAAGAAACTTTACTTCTGTTCCGCCCATTTCGAATATCAGAATGACAGCATCGCCCCCGAGACGGAGATGATTCAGCGATACAAAGAAGTAAAGTACGACCTCTACAGTGCCGACTTCGACCCTGAAACGAAACAATTCAGCAACATGGAGAAGATTTTCGACGCAGCCGACTCACTGGGTCAGAGCGTCACCCTTCCACGTGTCAGCCCCGACGGTCGCTACATGCTCTTTGCCAAGGCTGAATTTGGATGTTTCCACGTATGGCACAACGATGCCGATATCTTCTTGATGGACTTAAAAACGAAGAAGACCGAGGAACTGAAAGCCGTGAATAGTCCTCGTTCCGAGAGTTATCCCACATGGTCGAGCAACGGCAGATGGATTATGGTGGACTCGCGTCGCGACGATGGCAACTACACACGCCCCGTCATTGCCTATTTCGACAAGAGCGGCAAGGCACATAAGGCTTTTGCCGTTCCACAGCAAGATCCCAATTTCTACACCTTCTTCCTCCGCTCGTTCAACCGCCCAGAGTTCATGATTGAACCTGTCACTGTGACCCCGCAGGAGTTTGCAAAAAAGGCTAAAGAAGATGCTGTCAAGGCAAAGTTTGCCAAGAACTAAATGAGAATTCGGATCGAACATATCTACATTTTGGCGTTCATCATCGTCGCATACATCTTGTTGCCGGTGATGAATGCTGACTATTTGTTCACCATCCAAGAAAACAATGTTTTCATCAGTGGACACACTTTCATGATGGACATTGTCAAAAACGAAGGCGGATGGGTGGCATGGGTTGCATGTTACCTGACGCAATTCTTTTACCACCCCTGGTTAGGTAGCACCATCCTCATTGCTTTCTGGGTAGCCATCTATGTGTTGACACTACATCTATTCGGCATCAAGGACAAGTTTTCGCCCATTGCACTCATTCTGCCAACAATTCTCCTTTTCAACCTGCTCGATTATGGCTATTGGATATACTATGTCCACACACCCGGCTTTCCCTTCCAACCCACGCTAATAGTCCTATTCATCCTTCTGTGTGCAAGCCTCACCCACCCTTTATTCAGACGCACCAAACACGGCAAGTTTCTGAGCAATGCCCTGCCCTTCGAGTTGTGCATCATCTTCTTAGCCGTCTGCACATTGACCATCTGGAAACCCGAGAAGAAGAACATTCTGAACAATCATCAAAGTGCTATCCTTACCACACTAAAGGACAAGAACTTCAAGCATGAAATGCGGATGTATCGTGCCATCGACGAATCGAGATATGAGGATGCACTCTCAGAAATGAAAGACCTCAAAGAGCCGCCCACCAATCTGATGGTGCTGATGAAGAATGTCGCATTGATGCACACGGGGCGTCTCACCGAGATGTTCAAGACCAACAACTGCGGCATCATGCCAGAGACAGGCGATTCGCTCCACCTGCACATCTCGCAACTCGCTGCCCCTCTCATCTATTATCAGTTCGGACAAATCAACTATGCCTACCGTTGGGCTATGGGCAATTCCGTCAAGTACGGACAAAGTTTTCGCAACTTAAAGATGATGATTCGCTACGCCATTTTCAACCAAGAGTTCGACTTGGCTGCCAAATACCTGTCGATGCTCAAGACAAGCATCTACTATAAAGACTGGGCAAAAGAGCGGGAGGCATGGTTGACGAGCAGCACTCTTTTCATTCAGAGCAAAGAGTTTCAAAACATTGCACCATTGGTGAACGACGAGGCAAACTCTTTAGACTATGATGAAGGGCTTTGTGAAAAATACCTCCTTGAGCATTTCTCCAATCAACTCAATCCCAACTCGTCCAAACAGGAAGACGTCATCATCTGCTGCTCGCTGTGGAACAAAGATGCGTATGCCTTTTGTGTCCATTTCTACGACTACGTGCAAGCACATCCCAATCAAGCCATCCCCGAATTGTACCAAGAAGCAGCCATCTTGCTCGGCAATGCAGAGGATTCGCCCATCACGCTCAACAACTTCAAGTTTGACACCTTGGTTTCTGACAAATACAATAACTTCGTCAACAACTACAACCAACTCTTGCAGCAAGGGATAGATGAGGCAGAAATGGCAAGACGCTTGAAGCCTCTCTATGGCGACACCTATTGGTGGTACTACTATTTTTATACCGATTTCAACATTTACTAATTAGCTATAAACACAATGAAAAGACTACTTTCATTCGCTCTGCTGGCATCAGCCGCATTGAGCATCCACGCACAAGGCACTGTGCAAGACTATCAAAACGCATTCGCCATCCGTGGCAAGTATTCATGGAAGATGAAGAACGGCGACATCCGTGTGCAGCCATCTCGTCGCACCGACTCCGCCTACTTCAACTACTCCACCTACAACGGCGACAGCACCGTGTGGTATCAGGTGGATGCCAAAACAGGAGAGAAGAAACAGATTGACAACCCTGAGCCACGCCAGCGTCCTGAACGTTGGGGAGGAGATGGTCACCACTGGATGGAAGTGCGTGACGAGAAAGACGGACGTGCCGAAAATCCCGTCAACAAGAACACCTTCATCATCCACAAAGACAACAACCTCTATCTCTTGCAAGGTGACGACGAGGCAAATGCCGTGGCAGTCACCACCGATGGTGTGGACACTTGCTACTACTCTTCTTGGGGCAGTTGGTCGAAGGATGGCAAATACTACGCTACCGTGCTCATCAAGCCCGCTCCCAAGCACTACGTCACCTACACGATGTCTTCGCCCACCGACCAGGTGCAGCCGAAGTATTCACAGCAGGAGTATGCCAAGCCTGGCGACTCGCTCAACTACCGCATTCCTGTGGTGGTGGATGTGGAGCAGAAGAAGACCATCTATCCCAAGTCTTGCGAACTCTTCGCCTCTCAGTATCAGGTGACGGCTCCCGATTGGGACGAGAACGGGAAGACCCTCACCTTCGAGTTCAACGAACGCGGCCACAAAACCTATCGTGTGCTGGAAATGAACCTTGAAGGCGACATCAAGACCCTCATCGAAGAGAAAAACGACAAGTATGTGGCATACTCACGCAACCTTCGTCGTGACCTCGATGCCGACCACATCCTCTGGAAGAGCGACCGCGACGGTCACGCACACCTTTATCTTTATAATAGAAAGACCAGCAAACTGACCCAAGTGACCAAAGGTGACTACTGGGTGCGTGGTGTGCAACACACCGAGATTGACGCCAAGGGTAAGGGCTACATCATCTTTTCAGCCAACGGAATGAATTGCAAGAACATGGGTGTGGTCGCCTCCAGTTTCGACGGAAAGATTGCCGAAGAAGACCCCTATAACATCCACTACTACCGCATCGACCTCAACGGCAAGAATCTCGTTGCTTTGACTCCCGAACGCGGCAACCACAGCATCACCTTCAACAGTGACCACACCGCTTTCATCGACACCTATTCTTCTGTCGACCAAGCCCCAGTCACCGTGCTCCGTTCTGCCATCGATGGCAAACTCATCTCCACGCTTGAAACGGCCGACATCACCCGTCTCGAAGCCACAGGATGGAAAGCCCCTGAAGTATTTGTGGCTCCCGGACGTGATGGCAAAACCGACATGTGGGGCATCATCCAGCGTCCCAGCAATTTTGATCCCAACAAAAAATATCCCGTCATCGAGTACATCTACTCCGGTCCTGGCGACCAGTATGTTCCCAAGTCCTTCACGCCTTGGCTCTGGAACCTCGCCGACCTTGCCGAACTGGGCTTCATCGTCGTGCAACTCGATGCTATGACCACCTCTTTCCGCTCTCTCGACTTCGAACAGGTCTGCTACAAGAACCTCAAGGATGCCGGTTTCCCCGACCGCATCGCATGGATCAAGGCTGCCGCTGAGAAATACCCCTACATGGACATCGACCGCGTGGGCATCTACGGCTGTTCCGCAGGTGGACAGGAAGCCCTCGGCGCCCTCCTCTTCCACCCCGAATTCTACAAAGCAGGCTATGCTGCCTGTGGCTGTCACGACAACCGCATGGACAAAATCTGGTGGAACGAGCAATGGATGGGCTACCCCATCGACCAGAGTTACATCGACTGCTCCAATGTCGAGAACGCCAAGAACCTGCAAGGCAAACTCATGCTCGTCGTTGGCGAAATGGACGACAACGTTGACCCCTCCTCTTCCTACCAAGTGGTCAACGCTCTCATCAAAGCCAACAAGGACTTTGAGTTCATCCTCATCCCCGGTGCCCACCACACCATGGGCGAATCCTATGGCGAGCACAAACGCTACGACTTCTTCGTGAAGAACCTGCTGGGTGTGGAACCACCCACATGGGACAAGGTGAAATAAACAAAACCTTGCTTTTCCTTTCTTCAGTCCAAAATCGACATGCCCCACGTCGGCAAACCAATGTGCCCCACACCGCTTGACCGACGTGGGGCACATCGATTTTCTCTTTCTTATACTCCCAATGCTGCGACAGTGTCACAACTTTTCTCCCCCTTCTTCCGCTCCTTCCACAATTGCCACGAGTTCACCAAATTATGCCAAACTGAATAAAAGCCGCCAGCCAAAGCCGTCACAGGATTCATAAACGTATAACCCATCCAAATGGCAAACACCGTATTCTTCTGCCCCAATGCCTGTGTACCTGCCACAGCCTCTCCGTGTTTCCTTCCAATCAAACGTCCACACACAAACTGCACCAAACAACACACCAGCGATACCACCGCAATCCCCACCATCGTCCAGAAACTTTCTTCGCTATGAACAATCACCTTCACCGTCACGGCGATGGCAAGTGAAAGTGATACTGCCCAGAGGTTAAACGCCAAATTCACCTGCCGCAATATCGCCGCATGAAACCGTGGAAACAAATGCCGCACCAACCAAGCCGTCACCAACGGCATGATGAGCAACGGAAACACCTTGCCAAGAATCAGCAGGAAAGACGTTTCAAAATTCATGTCGGGTAATGTGCTATCGCCCAAGAAAGACACCACCGCCGGAACCAGCAACGACACCGCCAGATTGATGAGACACGTGTAACTGACCACCGCACTCGCATTGCCATGCAGCCGTGCCGTCACCACCGCAGCCGCCGTCGCAGTTGGACAAATCATGCAAATCATTGCACTCTCAATGACCACCCTGCCCGGCACATCAGGCACACAGACAATCAACCCGCCCATCGCCACATAACTCACCGTCTGAATCGCCAGCAACTTCAGCATCCAAGCCCTGGGTTTCAACTCCCGAACACTCACCCTGCAGAAACTCACAAACAGCATACAAAACAGCAACATCGGCTGCACATACCCTATCAGCCGATTCACCACCACGTGCGTCCCGTCCAGTGCAGGGATATTCACATATATAAAATAAGAAGCCACACCGATTGCCATCGCAATCGGCAACATCCAATTCTTCACAAATCTGATGGCATTCATTCTAACAACCTTTTCAAATTTTGGCAAAGTTACAGTTTTCCTATCAAAAAACCGCACCAATCAATGAATTTGTCAATGAGCAATGGTCAATTATCAATTGAAAAACCTAACTTTGTGCCAAGAAACAAAGTCACATGAAGAAAAAGAACGATATCATCATCCCCGACGGACTCCACGAAGTCCTCCTCCACGCCTGTTGTGCCCCCTGCTCCTCCGCCATCGTCGAGTGGATGCTCCAGCACGACATTCGTCCCACCATCTTCTACTACAACCCGAACATCTACCCTCGCGAAGAATACGAAATTCGCAAGAACGAAAGCAAACGCCATGCCGAAAGCCTCAACATCCCATGGATTGACGGCGACTACGACCACGAAGCATGGCTCACCCAAATGGCTGGACTCGAACACGAACCAGAGCGTGGCTCTCGCTGTGAACGGTGCTTCCGTTCGCGCCTTCTCGCCACCGCCCTCAAAGCCCAAGAACTCGGCATCCCCTACTTCGCCACCACCCTCGCCTCCTCCCGTTGGAAAAACCTCGACCAAATCAACCGAGCCGGCATCCAAGCCCAACAAGCCCTCGCCTCCTCTGTCCCCCATGATGCGACATTGTCGCATTCCCCTGCCGCCCCTTCCTCTCCCTCTGTCCTCTATGATGCGACATTGTCGCATCCCTCCGCCACCCCCTCCTATCCCCTCTTCTGGCCCCAAAACTGGCGTAAAGGCGGCCTTCAAGACCGCCGCAACCAACTCCTCCACGAATACGCCTTCTACAACCAACAATACTGCGGCTGCGAGTTCAGCATCCGCCCTGCCGCACCCCCATCCTCACCCTCCTGTCCGCAATGATGCACCACTGCCGCATCCCTCCCCTTGCCCCTCCCCAAAAATGTTCACTATGATGCGACGTCGTCGCATCCACCCACCCATGTTTTGTCGGTTCGTCCGCCCCCTCCCCAACAAAAAAGCAACCACCTCTCAAAAAAAATCCCATTTATTTCTCCATTTCAAAAAAACTTCCTACCTTTGCAATCGCTTTATGCCGTGGACTCTTCCCCAAGAGTGAAGGTGTGGGCAAAACTTATTGAAATAGCGTCTCGCAACGCACTGTTTTTGGCTTTTGAACGTAGGAAATTCAATCAAGTCTATCGAAAACATTGCAGAGTGGATGCTACGGGTTGGTATATCAAAAACTGCCCCGTTAGTGTGCAGAGGACCACCGTCCTCACGCACACTTTAACGGGAGTGTAATATACCTGCGGCGTGAGCGTCAATTCTGTCTGTTCATAGACAAGGTTTCCTACGACCTAAAAGGCGGACAGGCAAGAGAGACATCACGCTCTTTTTGTGTTCTATTCCTTACAGGAACAAATCACAATAGCGTCTATTTCAATCACCGACTACAAGTCATTGACGTTATTGGACATCAGTAAGGAAAATGATTCGTAACATTTTTACGGCCCTCCCCACTGACTTCCCTTCACCAAAGGGGGTGTCCCTCTCCTATTGTCTTCATCCACAACGGCAGCAATGACAGAAGACAGAACATCCCTCCACTGGTACCCCATGCGAGTCACCTACAATCGAGAACTGAAGGTGAAAGCAAGCCTGGACCAACTGAGCATCGAAAACTTCCTGCCCGTCACCAACAAACTGGTCGAACGCAGCGGGCACCGTCGCTTTGAACTCGTTCCTGCCATCCACAACCTCCTCTTTGTCCACTCCACACGTGAACAACTCACAGGGCTCAAAATGACCGACGAAGACTTCAGCCCCCTTCGCTACATGATGAGCCGCCCCCTCAATCCCGAGGAACGTCCCCACATTCTTAGCATACCCGACCGTGAGATGGAAAACTTCATCCGTGTCGCCTCCATCACCGACAACCGCGTCACCTTCCTCAACTACACCGACGTAGCCAATAAAGTCGGTCGCCGAGTCATCATCACCGAAGGAGACTTCGCTGGCATCGAAGGCACCGTAAAACGCATCGACGGCAACCGCCACGTTGTCGTCCAACTCGAAGGCATCATCGCCGCCGTCATCGCCTTCATTCCTCCCGCCCATCTCAAATTTCTCGAATAATGTATAAAAAACTTCGCCTTTGGGCATACCGCCAACTGCTCTTCCTCGACCCCGTCGAAGACGACAGCATCCAAGCCCGCACCCAACTCTGGCGTGACACCGAACAAACCATCACTCATCTCCTCACCCTCCACGGTTCCACCCCAAAAGAAGAAGCCGAAATCCTCCTCACCCTCTTCGTCCTCCTCCAAATCGGCACTCGCGACTTCTCCATTCTCCAAACCGTCATCAACCGCACCTATCATATCCTCCCCCGCCTACGAACAGCGGTTTCCCTACAGTCCCCTTCGCAATTCCACCTCCTACCCCACCTCCTCGTCCACCTCTACAACGAAACCGAAGACGAAACCCTTCTCCCCACCATCGAACACCATCTCTCCACCTGGACCGACGCCACCATGACCGAAGAAGACCACAACCTCCTGGAGTTCTACAACACCATAGACATCACGGCATAATAAAGTCTTCTACATCCTCAGCCAACTGATGCCCGCACCCTTTTCCATCTAATGCCCGTTTCCTCTTCTTATTTTAGCGTTATAACAGAAATTAATTTAGCGTTGGGACACATTTCAATTTAGCGTTGGGACACATTTCAATTTAGCGTTGGGACACATTTCAATTTAGCATTGGGACAAAAAGCAATTTAGCGTTGGGACAAAAATGTGTAATAACGCTAAATTAGAATTTATATCAAAGCCAAATCCTTTTTTATATAAAGGCAAAAACACTCTTTGTTAAAATGCTAAAGAAGTCAAATGTGACGGGCATCATGTTGTTGAGGCGAATAGCCTCAGTTGTTGGAAGTATTACAATTGTCACTTCCCTTTCATCCTCTCCCCTAAACAGGGGAGCAGGAGGGGGCTTCATATTGGGTGCGGTGGTCGCATCTCTCATCTTCGGTTCAATAGTGTGACCACCAATCCCGTTCCTTAATAAAGCAATGTTCTTAAATTATTCAACAATAGATATTTATTCGTCTATTCATAACGTCTTATCATCCTCTCTCCCCTAAACAGGGGAGTTGGAGGGGTCTTTAAATAGGGCCAACGATACTGCATCTTTTTTTATGCAACTATTCTATAGATGTAAGTCTGCGGCTTTTTATATCACATATCACAATTTTGTAAGCATACAGGGCCAATGATACTGCATCTTATCTTCAACTATTCCTTATAGGTGTAAGTCTGCGGCTTTTCTTATTTTATTCATATAGAGAATTATAGCAGGATGAACAGAGATATCATAACTGTAACATCACCGCTGCTGCCCAATCTGGAAGATTTCAACGAATATCTCCGTAAGATATGGGACAGCAAGTGGATTACCAACAACGGAAGTTTTCACCAGCAGTTGGAGGCCGCTTTGGCTGAATATCTGAAAGTGCCATACGTCAGTCTTTTCACCAACGGAACCCTTCCGCTGATTACGGCACTGCAGGCACTGCGTATTTCGGGTGAAGTGATTACCACTCCTTATTCGTTTGTGGCGACCACCCATGCCCTGTGGTGGAACGGCATCAAACCGGTCTTCGTAGATATAGACTGGAAGACGGGCTGTATTGACCCCAATAAGATTGAGGCCGCCATCACCCCGAAGACCACTGCCATCATGCCCGTGCATGTCTATGGGAAGCCCTGCGATGTGGATGCCATACAGACGATAGCAGACAAGTACGGGCTGAAAGTCATTTATGATGCCGCCCATGCCTTTGGTGTGGAGGTGAATGGCAAGAGCATCCTGAATGCAGGAGACATGTCCACGCTGTCATTCCATGCCACCAAGGTGTACAATACGATAGAAGGCGGTGCGATGGTGATGCACGACGAGAAGACGAAGAAACGCATTGACTATCTGAAAAACTTTGGTTTCGCAGGAGAGACGGAAGTGGTCGCACCAGGCATCAACAGCAAGATGGACGAGATGCGTTCTGCATACGGCTTGCTGAATTTGAAGCAGGTGGATGCCGCCATCGAAGCACGTCATCAGGTTGCCATCAAGTATCGTGAAGCCCTGAGAGATGTTGAAGGCATCGAGTTTTGGGATGACCTCCCCGGAGTGAAGCACAATTATAGTTATTTCCCAATTTTCGTACATGCTGAGCAGTACGGCATGACCCGCGATGAACTCTACTTCAAGATGCGTGAGCAGGGAGTCCTCGGACGTCGCTACTTCTATCCGCTCATCAGCGACTTCACCACATACAGAGGCTTGCCGAGTGCAACGAGAGAGAACCTGCCTGTGGCGACGAAGATGGCGGAAGAGGTGATTTGTCTGCCGATGCACCATGCATTGTCGGATGAAGATGTTGAAAGAGTTATTAATTGTATTGTGAGAAGATGATAAAAGAGATTTATGCATTGGGGGTTGGACACGGAACTCCTCTTTTCATCGAATTGGCTGAAGCATGTGGATATAAGGTCGTTGGCTTATACCATTACAATGAGACTCGTACGGGTGAGTATGATCATGGATATGAAATATTGGGGGCTTTTGCTGATTTGATGAATTTTAATATTAAAGGAAAGAGTTTCATGCTGACAATGGGAGATATGAATATTAAGAATGAGATTAGTGATAACCTCATTCATTATGGAGGTATTTTGCCAACTTTGATTCATCCAACAGCGGTCATCTCTAAGTTTGTACAAATTTCAGACTCAGGCGTGTTGATTAATTCACATTGCGAAATACATTCAGATACGAAAATTGATGAAGGCTGTGTTTTATGGCCACGATCTACAATCGAACATGATTGTCGCTTACACAAATATGTATTTGTTGGTCCTAATGCATATGTCGGTGCATATACAGAGATAAGTGACAGGGCTTTTATTGGACAATGTTCAATATTAATGTCAAATAAGGCACAAGCAATAGGCTCATCAGCACTGGTTGGAGCAGGGGCATTGGTTACAAAACCAGTCCCTGCAAACTCTATTGTAGCAGGCCATCCTGCTCGGTTAATAAAAACACTATAGCCACAAAAGTTTTTTCAATGGCATCCTTAAAGGGAAACATCATATTAAACTACATAAATACCATTTCGGGATTGATATTCCCGATTGTGACCTTTCCCTATGCGGCACGCGTACTGCAGCCAGAGGGTATAGGTGTGGTGAATTTCCAGAACTCTATTATTGGCTATATCGTTTTACTTACAAGTTTAGGGATCCCCCTTTATGCTGTTCGTGAGATTGCTAAGTGCCGGAACAATGAGGAACTACGTGACCGTACTACGATCGAGATAACGCTATTGAGTATTATTCTTTGTCTGTTTGGCTACCTTGCCGTCTGGTTGTTGGGCGAATACATCCCACGCATTCATGAACAAGCCACATTGTTCTATATCCTTAGCCTAACGATTATCTTTACAGGTATTGGTGTTCAATGGTTTTATCAGGGTATCGAAGATTTCTTTTTTATCACCATTCGTGGGTTGATTGTCCGAACACTCTGTGCAATCAGTCTTTTCATCTTTGTCAAAGATAAGAATGACTTACTGATATACGGTTTGATTATTGTTGGCTCTACTGTTGGTAATAACTTGGTTAATTTTGTCCATCTTCGGAAATACATAAGATTTTCCCATGTTGAATGGGGGCAATTGGACATCATGCACCATTTACGACCTACGTTTCGGGTATTTTTACTTAATGTTATCATCAGTATCTATATCCAACTTAATACTATTATGTTAGGTTTTATGACCGATGACAGGTCTGTCGGTTTGTTTACTTCTGGGATGAAATTGACCCACATCTTGGTCGTAATCATAACTTCTTTAAGCACAGTTATGCTACCTCGTTGTTCTCATCTGTTAGGTGAAGGAAAGATTGACGAATTTAATGACATCATTTGTAAGTCCTATCATTTAATGATGTTTTCTTCCATTCCTGTCACTTTGGGCATCATGCTGATGGCTCGTCCTGTCATAATCTGTTTCTGTGGTGCTGAATATGTCGATGCCATTCCTGTCATCATCTATACTGCTCCCACTATTGTCTTCATTGCTATGACTCAGGTTATAGGCATTCAGATTCTTTATCCATACGGCAAGGAAAATCTGGTTATTTACAGCACTTTGGCGGCCGCAAGTTTGAATATTATACTTAATATACTATTGATACCTCCGTTTGCTGAGACTGGTGCGGCAATCTCTACGCTGATAGCAGAGTTCTCTGTCTTGGTGGTACAAGTAAAATTAGGTAAGAAGTATATCCCATTCCGTATCTTTGACCATCGAACTGGCACCTATCTCATGGCTTCTATCGTGATGTCTATAGGCATCTTTTTATGTCTTCCTTTATCCAATGTTTGGTGGCAGTTTTTATCTGGTACGACTGTAGGACTATGCGTATATTTCACCACCCTCTATGTCAAGAAGGACATCGTGTTACTAAATGTTTTAGACCTAATAAAGGCACATCTTTAGGGGGATTATATAGTTTACATTATTTACCCAAATAGTAATGATAGAATTTGTCGTTATATCGCTTTTGGTAATATTACTTCTAGCATATTATACTATGGGACGAAACTTATCTCGCCCAACGATATTGTATGTTAGTGGGTTCTTCGCTTGTGCGGTTGTGGCATCTCTCTATAAAGTTGAATGGGGATTGTCTAAAATGTCTTCTAATACTGTCTTAATTCTTGTAGGGGGCGCTTTCATGTTTTATTTGGTAGAACTATTGGATTTTAGAAGGCATTCTTCTAACATTGAAGATGTTGATATAACTTCAGATGATTTTGCTTCAATTAAGCCTTCAAGATTGATGCTTTTTCTTATTTCCCAAATATTTGTTTTTGCTCTGATGGCTAAATCGCAGATGTCCTATGCTATGACTGATGATTTGTCTGAAGCGATGGTTACTGTAAATGACGATGCTAAATTTCACCAGACATATGTGAAACATCCTTTCTATGTCCAACACCCTTTTTATATATGTATGGCAGCACGCACCTTATGGTGCATTTTATTACCATTTTATCTTTTTAAGTCAAGTAGATATAATTGGCATAAAATATTGTTGACATTGAATTTTGTAGTTGGTGTTTCTGGAACGTTACTAACAGGGGGGCGTACAAATGTTTTATATGATATAATCTCTTTAGCAATTTGTGGTTACATATGCTATCAATATAAGGTGAAATGGAGAGGAGGACTTTTCCCCAAAAAAATCATGTTAGTATTAGTAATAATAGTAACCATTTTCACTTCGACATTTACAAGTTTGGGAACAGTGCTTGGTAGAGGAGAAAGTGATGACCCTGTATCAATTATGCTTTCTATTTATTGTGGTGCAGAAATAAAGAATCTGGATGATTATGTTCAACGGCCATTTAAGCAGGGTAATGAATCAGGATTACCTCTTCAATACACACTATGTGGAATGCATGATGAGATTCAAACACGTTTTTTAGGAGGAAAGATTGAAACCAGATTGAATCAACCGGATTTGCGATTTAATAGTTACAGGAATTATCCTTTAGGGAATGTCTATACTACATATTTAAATTTCATCCTTGATTTTGGATTTTGGGGAGCAATAATATTTGTAGGTGCGATGGCTTGGATTTGTTCTTTTCTGTATAGGAAGAGTGTTGCATCTTCTTTTTGGAAAACAGGGCGTGTTAATTTGTGGCTTTTATTCTTCGTGTTTAAAGTGCCAGGGGCATGTTTCTTAAGTTTTTTTGCAAATAAATTTTTTGAAGATATTTTAATAATAGGCACATTTAGAACTTTAATCTATTGGTGGCTGTTGATATTGTTTCTACAGCAGGGTGCAAGGAAATCTCTCCCGGACACTATTTCAAAAAACAAAAATTCTTAAAAAACTCTATCTGAATATAAAATAGAAGATGAGATATTATCCAGTAGGAATACCTACATTATGCAGATATGAACATTTTTATCGTTGTGTGGAGTCTTTAAAACATTGTACACATGCAGATAAGACAGAGTTGGTTATAGGAATAGACTATCCAACAAAAGAGGCTCATTGGGATGGGCACGACAAGATTGTTAACTATCTTGCTCATTTGGAAGGTTTCGCTAAACTTACAGTGTTCAAACATAGCCGTAATTTGGGGGCAATTGGGAATTACAAGTTCATTGAGAATTATATGTATTCTCATTATGATGCAGCAATCTTCTCCGAAGACGATAATGAATTCTCTCCTAATTTTCTCGATTATATGAATAAGGGATTAGAGTTGTATAAGGATAATCAGAAAGTTATGGCTATTTGTGGTTATATGTATTTGTATCATATAAATCAGCCATTGCAAGAAGCTTTTCCCGCTTATGGATATTCTGCATGGGGAGTAGGACAATGGAAATGTAAAAAGTACATATATGAGCAGATGCACGAAAAAGATTATCTTGACTGTATATTGCTTTCTTGGGAAAAAACATTGAAATTGTTCAAATTACGGCCAACCAATGTTAATAGTCTTTTGACGATGAAGATTTACCATCAGAGTTATGGTGATTGTTTTAAGGTGTCTGAACATATCCTTGAACAGAAAGTTTCCATTTTCCCAAAATCTTCAAAAGTTAGGAACTGGGGACATGACGGTAGTGGAGAACACTGTACCGTAGAGAACGAGTTTTCAATGCAAGTTATAGATAAGAATTTGAGATTTGATTTTAGCAAAAATGTATTAGAACAAGAACCGATTAATTTCTCTTCCTATATGGATATTAGTAATATAAAGAGAATAATTATAATTTTTCGTTATACAATTTATCGTATTCTGGGCATAGATATTTTGTCGTTCTATTATAGAAAAAAGTTTTGATGTGATTGGACAAATGATACATGTTGCGTTTTTCGGGAGTGTGTCAACATAAAGAAAGTATAGTAAATTGATAAGTTATGAAGCGTGATAAAATATTATCAATTATAATTCCAACTTATAATATGGAGAAATATCTCCATAAATGTTTGAACTCTCTCATTGTTACAGATGAGAACATGAGGCAATTAGAGGTGTTAGTGATAAACGATGGCTCGAAAGATTTGTCTTCTCAAATAGCACATGAATATGAGATGAAATATCCCCAGACCATTAGAGTGATCGACAAACCAAATGGGAATTATGGTTCTTGCATTAATCGAGGGCTGAAAGAAGCAACGGGTAAATATGTCAAGGTCTTGGATGCAGATGACTATTTCGACAAAGAAGTTTTTGATGTATTTATAAGTTTTCTTACTGAAGTTGATGCGGATTTGGTTATCTCCAATTATTGTATGGTAAATAATGAAGGTGCCGCTATCCAAATGTACACTTTCCCTGTTCCTGTAGACCGAGATTTCTCGATGAAAGATGTCCCTAAGGATGCTGTTAATAGATTATGGCATCATGGCGTGACGTATAAAATGGAGATTTTTCAGAAATTGGAATATAAGCAAACAGAAGGAATTTCGTATACAGATGACGAGTGGATTTTTAAGCCGATGATTTATGTCGATAAGATACGTTATTTTTCTCATAATCTGTACTTTTATTTAAGAGGAAGGGAAGGGCAGACTTTTGATCCTCAAGTGAAGAAGAATGAGTATCGAAGTAGATTGGTCGTGGCTAAATCTTTATCAGATTTTGTTGAAGCATGGAAAGATAAAGGTAAAGATGAAAACATGTACTTTTTAAAGATTAAATTCATTAGCCGAATAAGGAATATATATTCGTACTATATATTGCAAACGCATTTGGAGGATGATTTAGCATATTTGAAAGATTTTGATATATATATACGAGAGAACTCTCCTTCCGTATATGAAATTACCGATAAAATTCAGAATAAATTCAAGGTCTATTATGTTCGAAAATGGAGGGAATCCCATTATAATGAGAAAAATTGGTTACTATCATCTCAACGGGTGCTTTATCGTGTGGCGAGGTTGCTGTTTAGTAGGGTTTTAGATGCCGGTATATAACTTTTTGTGGAGATTGTATCTATTCAATAGAAAGTCTGATTTCACATTATCTCTGATTTGTTGTGTTTCCGTATGAAATCTGATATGGAAACCTTGAAAAAGAGGGCAAGATAATTTATACCAATAGTGAGTCAACAAAGACTTGTAAGGTGGCAATGAGATGTGAATATTAATGGAATTTTATAGATTATGAATATCGCATTACTAACAGCAGGAGGTACAGGCAATCGCATGGGGCAAGATATACCCAAACAGTTCATGACGATTGACAACAAGCCTGTTATCATTTACACAATGGAGTCTTTCCAGAGCCATCCTGAAATAGATGGAATTGCTGTCATTTGTTTGAAGGGTTGGGAAGTTGTTCTACAATCGTATGCGAATCAGTATAACATAACAAAACTTAAGTGGATTTTTGAGGGTGGTTGCAGCAATCAGGATTCTATTCACAATGGCTTGGTCGGATTGAAAAAATCAGGGCGTAAAGACGAGGATATCATTCTGGTACAGGATGGTGTCAGACCATTGGTTTCTGAAAGAATCATTAGTGAAAACATTGCAACGTGTAAAAAATACGGCTATGCGGTGACAGGGTTGACCTGTAAAGAAGCAATCATGGAGCAAGTTGAAGATACCGTTCGTGAAATCGAAATACCACGTGAAAGACTGGTACGAACTCAAACACCTCACACTTATCGCTTGGGGACATTACTGGAGGGCCATCGGCTTGCACAGGAAAAGGGTGTAGAGAATACGGTTGCATCGTGTACACTGTTTTCTGCGATTGGCATTAAAGAACAGCATCTGGTAAGAGGCTCTGAACAAAATGGCTTAAAACTGACCAGCCCCGAGGATATAGAACTCTTCAAGGCATTGCTACATTCATCTAAAGAGACATGGCTGAAATAAGTAAATATAAGGAAGATATTCTGCAAATCTTTAAGGCTGATTTGCCCTGGGAAAAATTGTCAGGGTGCAACATCCTTGTGACAGGGGCGACGGGACTGATTGGCGGTTGCTTGGTTGAGGTCCTGATGATGAATCCCGAAATAAGTTACAGTGTTTATGCTTCTGGACGTAATGAGGAGCGGTATAGAGAACGGTTTAAGGATTTTGTGAATGGAGAAAGCTTGCATTTTATTAAGTATGATGTGGAGACTCCATTGGAGTGTAATATTAAATTTGATTATATCATTCATGCTGCCAGTAGCGCAAATCCGCAACTTTATGCTACCCGACCAGTTGAAGTGATGAAAGCGAACATCAATGGTGTAATGAACTTGATGGAATATGGGCTGGAACATGGGATGCGACGTTTTCTTTATGTCTCTTCTGGCGAAATATATGGAGAAGGTGATGGGAGAGTGTTCACAGAAGACTATAGTGGATACGTGGATTGTACAACTCCGAGAGCCTGCTATCCTTCTTCAAAACGTGCGGCAGAGACATTGTGTGTGTCGTATGCTTCGGAATATGGTGCGGATGTGGTGATTGCAAGGCCTTGTCACATTTACGGTCCTCATTTCACAGAATCAGACAATCGGGTGTATGCTCAATTCATCAGGAATGTTGTTCGTGATGAGGACATTGTGATGAAAAGTACTGGCGAACAGTTTCGTTCGTGGTGCTACGTGGTGGATTGCGTGTCGGCTTTGTTGTATATTCTTCTGAAAGGTGAAAACGGGCAAGCGTATAACATTGCAGATACTAATTCAAACATCAGCATCAAGGAATTGGCTGAAATGATAGCCGAGATTGGAGGCAGGGAAGTGGTGATTGACGTGCCTGGCGTAGAAGAGAAGAAAGGCTTTAATGTGGTGACTAAATCAGTGTTTTCCACAGAAAAGATTGAACTGTTAGGATGGAGGTCACAATCGAACATTATAGACGGATTAAAACATACAATAGAAGATGTATGAGGAAAATTGAAATAGAAGAACTTAAAAGATTGGAATTGGATCTCCTCGATTTTTTTGTCGGTGTCTGCAAGCATAATAATTTGACTTATTTTTTGGCTGGCGGCACCTTATTGGGTGCCATTAGACATCAAGGGTTTATCCCTTGGGATGACGATATTGATGTGATGATGCCAAGACAAGATTATGAGAAAATGAAAAAGGTCTTTCCTGTACATGAATATTATAAATTTATGTGCCATGATAATACTCATAACTATCCTACGGCATTTGGCACTCTGAATGACATACGGACTTTCAAACCAGAAACGTCGAGAAGAGAGAAATGTCGTATGTTAAGCGTAAATATAGATATATTTCCTATAGATTCTTTGCCAGATGAGGAAGAATGTATACATAAGTATTTTCGGGATATTTCTAATATGGCTCGCAAACTCTTTTGTATTACTTATTCATATGGAATAGGGAAAACAATTTCTCTTACGGTTAAAAGAAATATAGGGATTTTTGTATATCGTTGTTTGGAATTATTCGGTGTAACATCAATTGATAGAATAACAGAGGAATACTCTGCCTTATCACAAAAGTATGCAGGAAGAGATACTAAAAAGTGTGCAGTTACTTGCTCTTATATATATGGTGAAGGTGAGGTTAATTTAAAGGCTGATTATTATCCTGTTCAAGCAGGAATTTTTGAAAGAAAAGAATATAACATTCCAGCAAATTATGATGCGTATTTAAAGGGATTGTATGGCAATTACATGCAATTGCCTCCAATAGAAAAACAGGTGCCTCACCATGCAAACTGCTACTGGAAGGATTCGATTCTGAAACAAAACACTTGATTTATGAGAATTGCTGTAGATTTATTGTGGGTTAAACATAAGCAGGTTGGGGGAATAGAGTCTTATGTGAGGAATTTGTTGGATGGTTTTGTGAATCTATCCAGTGATTTTTTTTTCATTCTTTTAGTAAGCCGTGACAATCGGGATGGTTTTATAGGGTATTCTAAGGATAAAAGAATAAAAGTTATAGAGTGCCCTGTAATATCAACGAATTTGTTCCCAACTGTTTTATGGGAGAATTTTAGATTGGACGGTTTGATAACAAGCCTTTCTGTCGATTTTTGTTTTATCCCATATTATAGGTGCCCAATACTTCCGATTAAAAACCGCTATCTTATCGTACTTCATGATTTGAATGCTTTACACTTTCCAGAATACTTTTCAAAGGGGAAATATTATTGGTTGAAGTATTATTGGAAATATAGTTTAAATAGAGCATACAGGATTGTTGCAATTTCTGATTTTGTGAGAAATGACATTATTGATAAATATGGGATAGATTCCCAAAAGTTGAAAGTGATTTATAACCCAATTTCAAGGAATCTGCCACTTGTTGATTTCGAATTATTGGGGAATAAATTTGGAATAGGGAATGGCAACTACTTATATACGGTATCTTCTCTTCATCGGCATAAGAATTTGCTTACTCTCTTAAAAATGATGTTGGTGTTACGGGGTAAGATGAATAACCCTCCTAAATTGGTAATCTCAGGAATTAAGTCTGGAGGAACAGGGGAATTACCAGATTACATATGCCATAATGGGTTGGAACATTTGTGTGTTTTTACAGGCTTTGTTTCAGATGAAGAAAGAAATACCCTCATGAAGCATTGTCGGTTGTTCTTGTACCCCAGTGTCTTTGAGGGTTTTGGAATGCCTCCTATTGAGGCAAAAAGGTTGGGGGCAAAGGTCGTTACTACAAAGTGTGCGTCGATACCAGAAGTGACGATGAACAAATTGACATATGTGGATAATCCTTATGATGCGGAGGAGTGGGCTCAACTTGTTATGAATTCGGATTCTGTTAAGCAAGAGAGGGAAAACTATCAATGTTATGATGTTGAGACAGTTGCGTTTAATTATTATTCACTATTTCAGGACATAATCGGTTTGTGAATCTTCATGGGGTGTAATTTATGTGTCAAAAAGGTGTGATAAATCACATTTTTGATATGAAAACGGTGCAAATTTACACATTTTCTTCCTAATCACCAAAAGAATAGGCATGAAAGTTTCTATCATTACCTCTTGTTATAATCGTGTTTTGACCATCCGTGGGGCAATCGAAAGTGTATTGGCTCAGGATTTTGAGGATATTGAGTACATTATCGTGGATGGGGCGAGCAAAGATGGCTCCGTGGATGTCATAGAGGAGTATCGAGATAGGGTGGCTGTTATTCTCTCAGAGCCCGACCATGGAATGTATGAAGCGATCAACAAGGGGATTCGGATGGCTACAGGAGATGTGATAGGCTTGGTTCACTCGGATGATTTTCTGTACGACAGGCATGTCATTTCGGATGTGGTGAGGAACTTTGAACGGACAGGTGCGGATTTTGTCTATGGCGATGGAATCTTTGTGGATGCAGAGAATACTGATAAACCTGTCCGGAATTGGGTAGGAGGAAATTATCACAAATGGAAAGTAAGGTGTGGCTGGCTGCCATTGCATCCTACATGTTACATTCGCAGGGAAGTGATGATGAGAGAGGGGTTGTATGATGAGTCGTATAAGATTGCGGCAGATTCTGATTTCTTGGTGCGATATTTGTATGAGGCGGATTTGAACGTTCATTACATGAAACGTAAAATCATACGCATGAGGATGGGAGGTCTTTCAACGGATAGCAAGAAGCGGAAACAGATGTGGGATGAAGATGTGAGGATGTACAGAAGTCACGGGTTTAGTCCGATCCCGACAAAAATCATGAAGATGATGTGGAAAGTGCCGCAGTTTGTGGAAGCAAAATTCATATAGTGGCCGCATTAAACTATCGCTCAGAGTTCCAATGGTTTGCGTGCATCTGAGTACTGCTTCCTTCTCCGAGTTTCTCGTCAAGAATCATCAAGAGTTTCTCTAAATAATATCGTATTTTTGTAATAAGTTTTGGCTTTTTCATTTGTGCTCAATTGTATTTGACGAGGCAAAGGTACAAAAAGTTGAAAACTTATTGTTGTTTTAAATGGAAAAGATGAAGATGGAAGGGTATAAGAAGATACATTTTTACTTTGTCCGCTATTGTTTGTCTACAGATGGATATACCTTGGATGATTTTTGTGGTATTGATTGGAATACTCTTTTTTCATTCATGAAACAGCAAGCATTATTAGGTGTAGGTTTTTGTGGTGTAGAGAGAATGAAAAAAGAAGGAGTGGATGTTCCGAGGCAGACATTGTTGAAGTGGTATAGTTTGAGTGAGAAGATAAAGAAAAGAAATGAGGTGATGAACCAGAGGTGTGTGGAACTTTGTCAATATCTACAGGGAAATGGTATTCAGTGTTGTATATTGAAAGGGCAAGGAAATGCAATGATGTATCCAGAGCCGTTGTTGAGGGCATCTGGAGACATTGATGTGTGGGTGGAAGGGAGCCGAAAAGATATTATTGGCTTTGTTAGATCATCTTTCCCTCATACAGAGATTCGGTATCATCATGTGGATTTCCCTTATTTCAAGGATGCGACGGTGGAGGTACATTTTATGCCATCAAGCATGAACAATCCTGTTTACAATAGACGGTTACAACAATGGTTTGAGGAGAAAAAAGAAAAACAATTTTGCCATTTTGTTGAGTTGCCTGATGGTGTAGGAACGATTCCTGTACCAACGGATGAATTCAACCTTGTTTATCAGATGTCACACATGATGCACCACTTCTTTGATGAGGGCATTGGGCTGAGGCAGATGATGGATTACTATTACCTGTTGCGAAAGGCAAACGATGAATTGGTCATGGATAAAGGACAATTGAGAATGACCTTAAGGTTTCTGAACCTTTATCAGTTTGCAGGTGCCGTGATGTATGTGATGCGGGAGGTGTTTGGGCTGGAAGAGGAGATGATGATTGTGCCTGTTGATGAGAGGCGGGGAAAGACGTTGATGGATGAGATATTGAAGGGCGGAAACTTCGGAAAGCATTCAGGATTGACACAGCATAGCACAGGTGTGAAGTATTTTCTGAAGATACGGCGTAATATGCGGTTTGTGCGTGAATACCCTGCGGAGGCATTGTGTGAGCCGTGGTTCCGAACATGGCATTTCTTCTGGCGATTGTGGAATAAGTGAAATATTCAATTTGACTAAAAATAGCCTTTTGTATTTATGCGATACAAAAGGCTATTTTTGTTTATAATTGCCACCAAAATAGTCTCTATTATCATTTTATTGAGCCCAAGAAAGACGTTTTATCAGAAATTTGAAAGAAAGATCGCGGAATTTTCTAAAAAACACATTATTTTCCGTAAATTTGCAACCAATTTGCCAAATGAAACAACAATATTGATAACCATAAACAATGGAAGAGAAAAAAACATATATAACACCACTCATCGAAATCTTTGAAATGCCTTCATACCCCATCATTTGCCTCTCTTATACAAACCAAGAAGAAGCAGATGATTCTGACGTATTATGACAGCATTTCTTCCAACCTAATCACTTCTTTTCTGTATTCCTCCGCCTGGAGGAATTCGAGTTTTTTGGCGGCTTCCTTCATGAGTTTTCGGTTGCGGTCGATGGCACGTTGAATCTCTTCGGGTGTCATGGCATTGTAGATAGTATCTTCCTCGTTTTCAGCAGCAATAGAGGCATTTTCTTCAATGTATGCTACACCTTGATAGTCAACAGGTTTATGCTGGTTGATAGCAATCTGAGCCTTCTGAATCTGAGTCGGCGTGATGCCATGTTCTTCGTTGTATGCCATTTGTTTTTTGCGGCGGCGATTTGTTTCGTCGATGGTGCGTTGCATGGTTTCCGTAATGGTCTCGGCATACATGATGGCAAGTCCGTGAACATTGCGTGCTGCACGTCCGATGATTTGGACGAGAGAGCGATGGTCGCGCAGAAATCCCTGATAGTCGGCATCAAGAATGGCGACGAGAGATACTTCGGGGAGGTCAAGACCTTCACGCAACAGGTTAATGCCGATGAGCACATCATAAACCCCTGCACGGAAGTCGTTGATGATGTCCACACGGTCGAAGGTATCCACGTCGGAGTGAATGTAATTGGCCTTGATTCCCACGCCATTGAAGAAGTCCGCCACTTCTTCCGCCTGACGTTTGGTCGATGTGATGACCAAGGTACGCTCCCCTACTTCGATGCGACGATGGATTTCTTCCATCAGGTCATCCATGAAATTGAGTTTCGGACGCACCTCGATAGGAGGGTCGAGCAAGCCTGTAGGACGAATCAGTTGCTCCACGATGACGCCTTCTGCACGTTCCAGTTCATATTCGGCAGGAGTGGCAGACACAAAAATCGTCTGTGGCGTCAACTCCTCAAACTCCTCAAGCCTCAGCGGACGATTGTCCAATGCAGCAGGAAGACGAAACGCATAATCGACCAGATTCTCCTTACGCCGACGGTCACCACCCCACATCGCTTTCACCTGTGGAATCGACTGGTGACTTTCGTCCACAATCAACAAATAGTCATCCGGAAAGAAATCCAGCAGGCAATAAGGGCGTTCACCTGCCGCACGGCCATCAAAATAACGCGAATAATTCTCGATGCCCGAACAATGCCCCGTCTCACGAATCCATTCCAAGTCGTTCGTCACCCGCAACTCTATCTGTTTTGCCTTCTCCACGTCCCCCTTTTCCAGATAGAACTCGATGCGTTCGTGCAAGTCATCCTCTATCATGTGGATGGCACGCTGCGTCTGCTCCTTGCTGGTCATAAAGAGATTGGCAGGATAAATCTTGTACTCATCGTATGACGTGATAGGATACAACGTGTTCACGTCCAGTTCCTGAATCTCATCGATGGTATCATCATAATAGCCAATCCTCAGAATCTTCTCGTCGTAAGCCAAATAGATGTCCACCGTCTCGCCTTTCACCCGAAACTGTCCACGCTCCAATTCGTCCGCATTCGCCATGTCATTGTTCACGTAGAGCATATCCACCAGTTTGCGGCGGAGCGTCTCTTGCGGCAAATCCTGGTCTCTCCGTATCGTCAGAATGTTCTCCGCATAACTCGTCGGAGCACCCATGCCATAAATGCAGGAAACCGAAGAAACAATGATGACATCCTTACGTCCCGACAGCAGCGATGAAGTGGCAGCCAGACGACTACGGTCAAGGTCGGCGTTGATGGCAAGGTCCTTCTCTATATAAGTACCCGTAGATGGAATATAAGCCTCCGGCTGGTAATAATCATAATAACTCACATAATACTCCACCGCATTGTGGGGGAAGAAAGCCTTCATCTCCGTGTACAACTGATGAGCCAGCGTCTTGTTGTGGCTGAAAATCAAGGTTGGCTTGCCCACATTCTGAATGACATTCGCCATCGTAAACGTCTTGCCCGACCCCGTCACACCCAACAGCACCTGAGCAGGCACCCCGTCAAGCACCCCCTGGGTCAACTGTTCTATCGCCTGAGGCTGGTCACCTGTTGGCTGATACTTCGATGTTAACTGAAATTCCATGCGTCATTTTTCTGTTTCGAGATGCAAAATTACGACTTTCCACCCGTAAATCGTCACCAAAAGCAGACTTTTTTCTTAATGAAAGTGAAATATTCGTCACTTGTTATCCTTTCTTCAGCAAAAAAGCGTAACTTTGCAGCCGTAATAAAAAATATCGATGAGAAAAATTCTGTCAATTGGGTTGATTTCGGTACTGGTTTTATGCTCTTGCAACTCCTACAACCAAGTGCTGAAGTCTTCTGATTATGATTATAAATACGAGGCTGCGAAGGAATACTACACTTCGGGGCACTACACGAAAGCATATCAACTGCTGGAAGAGTTGATTATGGTCTTGAAGGGGTCAGACAGAGGCGAAGAGTCCCTGTTCATGTTGGGTATGTGCTACTACAACCTTCACGACTACGAGACCGCATCCATCTATCTCGACCGATACACAAAGACCTACTCCAAGGGCGAATACACCGAGTTGGCACGCTTCTACAGCGGCAAAGCATCCTACATGCAAAGCCCTGACCCACGCCTCGACCAGTCACCCACCTACACAGCCATCAACCAGTTGCAAGACTTCCTCGATTTCCATCCCTATTCCGACAAACGCGAGGAGGTGAACGACCTGATTTACGAACTGCAAAACCGCCTTGTGCAGAAAGAATTTGACAGTGCCAAACTCTACTACAACCTCGGAGCCTACACCGGCAACTGCTCCAACGGAGGCAGCAACTACGAGGCTTGTATCATCACTGCCGAAAACGCTCTGAAGTCATACCCCTACACCCGCTTGCGCGAAGACCTCTATATGCTCATCCTCCGCAGTCGCTACCAGTTGGCACAGCGAAGCGTCGAAGAGAAGAGCGAAGAGCGATACCGTCAGACCATCGACGAGTACCACGGCTTCAAGAACGAGTTCCCCGACAGCAAGTATATTAAAGAAGTGGAAAGCATCTTCAAGCACTCCAACGCCAAAGTGAAAGCCGAGGCTGAGAAAGATTAAAAACTCCAGAAAAAGAACAAAAAGAAAAACAAAATAAAGACTATGGATTTCAAGAAAACCAACGCACCATCAACCACCGTGACACGCAACCTGATGGATTTCAGCCGTGACACCAACAACGTTTACGAAAGCGTAGCCATCATCTCCAAGCGAGCCAACCAGATTGCTGCCGAGATGAAAGAAGAACTCAGCAAGAAACTCGTCGAGTTCGGTGCCAACAGCGACTCCCTCGAAGAGATTTTCGAGAACGAAGAGCAGATTCAGATTTCACGCTACTACGAGCGTCTGCCCAAGCCAACGCTCATCGCCACACAAGAGTTCCTCGAGGACAAGGTGTACTATCGCAACCCTGCAAAAGAGGCTGACCGAAAACTCTAAAAGACATCCATGATTCAGCGAATACAGACAGTCTATCTGGCACTGGTGCTCATCCTGTCGTTCGTCGGGCTCATCTCCACCATCGGAGAGTGGACCGTCGCCGATGCGGTGGTCGCCCACTTCAGCAACTTCACCTTCGGAGCCGAAGGACAGTACAAGGCATTGGACACCCTCTGCGGTCCCTGGTGTCTGGGTGGATTGCTCATCCTTGTCATACTGCTTTCATTCATGAGCATCATGCTCTTCCGCAAGCGTATGCGACAACTGCGACTCACCATCTTCAGCACCATCCTGCTGGTGGGCTATGTGGCAGCCTATGCCGTTTTTGCCTACTACTACCAGTTGAATCTCGATGTTTATGCAACGGCAGCATACGAGACCGATGCGGAGGCTTTTATCTCACCCACCTTCCACATCAAGTTCGTGGCAGTCTTCCCTGTGCTCAGCATCATTCTCAATTGTCTTGCCATCCAAGGCATCCGCAAGGACGAGGCACTGGTTCGTTCGCTCGACAGAATCCGATAAGAGAAAAATCTTTTCCCGCAAGACATTTTTTCCCGAAAATGTTTTGTCAGTTCAAGAAAATGTACTACCTTTGCACTCGCAATCGGGAAGCAAGCCCTCTTGCGGACTGAAAGTGGACATAGAAAGACCTGTAGATTTTAGGCGTAAAACTGCGGAAATAGCTCAGTTGGTAGAGCACAACCTTGCCAAGGTTGGGGTCGCGAGTTCGAGTCTCGTTTTCCGCTCCACACACAGGTCAACCTCTTTGTCAAGCCCACGTGGCGGAATGGTAGACGCGCTCGTTTCAGGTGCGAGTGTTGAGAGACGTGCAAGTTCGATTCTTGTCGTGGGCACAAAAAGGGAAACCCTGCGGAAATAGCTCAGTTGGTAGAGCACAACCTTGCCAAGGTTGGGGTCGCGAGTTCGAGTCTCGTTTTCCGCTCCAGAAATAATGGTTCATAATAAATTAAGGGATTTTCAGTGATTCCCGTTTGCGAAAATAGGAATCACGATTTGCGGAAATAGCTCAGTTGGTAGAGCACAACCTTGCCAAGGTTGGGGTCGCGAGTTCGAGTCTCGTTTTCCGCTCATCATTTAGACATTCGTTTTTTCATAGCATTCGTGTATCAGAGGCCGTGAGGTTTCTGATACATATTTTTTATATACCTCATTTAAGTTTCACAAGTTTTGTATATTGTGTAGATAGAGGGAGATAGAAGAAGATAGAGGGAGATAAAAGACGTTACTCCCCATCCAGACGACAGGCATCGTCCTCTATCTTCCGCCGCTGAAAAGCGGCTATCTTCCTTTATCTTCCTATATCTTCTTAACATACGAAAGTTGAGTACCTCAATCGTACCCGAGGGGTACACCTTGCCGTACCCCTCGGGTACGCCCAACCGTAGCCCTCGGGTGCGTTCATGAGAGATACATTTCCGTTCTTTCCGTGGCACGATTTTGGAACCATCATTGTCATTTACCACCCCATTTTTTTGTTTCAAGGGTCGAGTTCATCAAAAAAAAGGGGTAGTTCATCAAAAAAATCCTGCTTTTTTGAAAAATGATACAATAATGCAAGTGTTTATTATCAAAAAATTTTATATTTGCCGCAAAACTTCATCAAAAAAAATAAATGAACATGAAAAAACTAAAACTTTTGCTAACCCTCTTGACCCTCTGCACCACAACCATCGTTTGGGCAGACGATGTCAAGATTCCGACCACCGACGGAAATCCCTTCGACTTGACGAAGGGTATCGTGACCAGCAGCAACTCCCGCGAGAAATTCACCGACAACGGTGTGGAGTACATGTACAACAATGACCTGCTGGAATACACCTTGCAGAACGAGCAGGATGCCGACATCTACAACATCTACGTAGAAGCCGCCAACGGCAGCGGCACCGCCACGCTCGACCTCAGCCTAAAGCGTGCAGATGGTACCACCGTGGCAGACACCACCTTCGCCATCGCCCAAAATGGCTGGAGCAACTATTCCATGTATTCCATGCGGATACGGGCGATGAAGAAAGGCAAATATACCCTGACCTTCACCTTCCACCAACTCACAAACACCTCTTGGAATGCCGTCAACATCAAGAGCATCAGTTTCAAGAAGCCATTGAGCCTGAAACCTGGCGATGACGTGGAGATAGCGAACCCAGAGTTTGACGACGGATTGAACGGCTGGACACGTGAGAATGGTCTTGGCAACGGCACTTACAGCCTGTTCGACAACAACCTCTCGCTCATGCACTTCAACTACGGCAAGGGCTCGCTCTCACAAACCCTCTACAACCTGCCCGATGGTCTCTATCTGCTGCGTCTGAATGCCTACGACAGTTCACCTGGATGGAACGGCATCGACCCCAAAGAGACAGACTTCTACGTCTTTCTGAACGACCGCATGGTGCCGATGAAGACAGCCTACGACGATGCCGTGAGTTACCGCAACATCTACCGTCTGCAAGACGGTGTGACCAACACAACAAATGGTGACTACCGTCGCCTTCCCGACGGACGCTGGGCACCCACCCATCAAGTGGAGTGGAACGAGGCACTTGCCATGAAGGAACGGCTCTACGAGAACTGTGTGGTGGTTGCCATCACCAACGGACAAGCCACCTTCGGATGGAAGAAGACCATCGACCGAGGTGCTCGCATCCCATGCGACCATGCCCGTCTGACTTATCTCTCGGAGAGCACAGACCTCAATGCTTATGCAAAGACCATTCAAGCCTCTGCTATGAAAAATGTGGACGTGGCAACGGCCATCGAACGCACCACAATGACAAACGACCTCAAGGAACGGTTGATCACTCTTGGAGGGGCGATAAGCATAGAACTTGCCGCCAAGCGGACACACGCTCCTGCCGCCATCACCGAGGCAAATGCCTTCCTCAATGCAGACTTGAGGAATCTGACCGATGGCGAACTTATCGATGCCATCCTTCATGCTGAACATATCATGCAACGTCTGCTGCTGCCATTCTACGACCTGACACTCTCCTCGTCAGCCACACTTGCCAGCCTCATCGAGTCGCAGGGCATCCAGACGGCCGACAGCATCAGTCTGAAACTGAGCGGCACACCCAGCAGCGACGACCTCGCCACCCTGAAAACCCTCACGAAACTCACCGAACTCGACCTGAGCGAAACCACCCTCACCACCCTGCCCGAGCGGCAGTTTGCCGACATGAAATTCCTGACGTGGGTGACGCTGCCCTCGGGGCTCGAAGCCATCGCCAACCGAGCCTTCGATTCCTGCTGGCGGTTGCGCGACATGACACTGCCCCCCACCCTCCGCAGCATCGATTATAATGCCTTCTGGGCGTGCTACAACCTCGACCACGCCATCATCCCCGAAGGCGTGACCCTGGGCAATAGTGTTTACAGCCGCTCTGGAGTCAAGACCGTCGTGTTGCCCCATTCTCTGACCGAGGTACCCTACAATATCTTCTCCTATTGCTATGACCTTGCCGACATTCAGTTCTCAAAGCAGGAAATCATTGGTCAAGATGCCTTCTCCAATTGCCGTTCCCTCACCCGCATTACCCTGCCCGAGGGCGTGAAGCGAATGCATTCTAATTGTTTCGGCTCCTGTCCAGGACTGACTTCAGCCACCCTGCCCAGCACACTGACCCTGGTGGACAGTCCTTTCGGCAACTGCAAGAACCTGAAAGAACTCACCTGCCTCTCCATTGCACCTCCCTATTCATACGGTTCAGCCATCGCTGGTGACTACTACGGCAACGTAGCCGCCACCCTCTATGTGCCCCGACCGTCTGTGGCATCCTATCAAGAGGCAGACCGGTGGAACGCGTTCGATGTGGTCGGCATCGACACGCTGCCATCCTTCCTCAACCTCATCTCGCCCCTCACCCTCGACACCTCCATCGGACTGCCCGCCGACTACAAGCCCGACCTCACCTTCTCAGGCCTCTATTCCTACTGGGGAGGCAATGTCACTTCCGTCGCCACCCGTGGCACACTCACCGTCGAAGGTTCCACCATGCTCTCCACCAAACGGTTCACCCAATACTATACCCCCTTCGTCCAGCGGTCGATGGCAAACCGAGGCGACTGGGGACCCGGCTACACCTCGCTCATCAACAACGGGCAACTTCGTGCCGACACCGTCACCATCGACTTGTGCCTCTACACGAATTGCTGGGAGTTCCTCTCCTTCCCCTTCGACGTGCGGGTGGGTGACATCCGCTACCGCTTCGCCGGTGTGCCCCTCATCATCTATGGCTACGATGCCCAGAAACGTGCCGAGGGCAAACACAGCGAGACCTGGGTGGAGATGACCGCCGACAGCATCCTGCACGCCGGAAAGGGCTACATCTGGCAAACCACCATCCCTCAGAACCAAGTGGAATGGCGTTCAGCCACCTACGGCGGCGACTACAACTATGAGTACAACAACTTCTACATCGATGCCATGCAGAATGCCAACAAGCCCCTATTCTTCCGAACAGGCGACGTGGAAGTGACGCTCGAAACACACTACTCCGAGTATGCCCACGACCGCTCATGGAACCTGATCGGCAACCCCTATCCCTGCTACTTCGACATCCACTCCATCGAGACCACGGCACCCCTCATCGTGTGGACGTTCACCAATTCCTACAACAGCAGGTATCAAGCCTACTCGCCACTCGACGACGACCTCATCCTTTTCCCCGGTCAGGCATTCTTCATGCAGTGCCCACTTGAACAGGACAAGGTGGTCTTTCTGAAGGAAGGCAGGCAGCACAACCTCGAACTGCACTACGACACGCCCGAGAGTTCCACCCGTGCACGTGCCAAGGCGATGATGCCACAGCGTCAGGTGTTCAACCTGCTGCTCAGCGGAACGTCCGAAGGACAGGCAACCCCCGAAACGCTCGACCGCACCCGCTTCGTCATCAATCCTCAGGCTACCCTCGACTACGAGCCCGGACGCGATGCCAGCAAGTTCTTCAGTCTCAACGCCGGCACCGCCCACCTCTACACGCACGAGAAGGGGGTACGTTACTCCATCGACGAGCGACCCCTTGCCGACGGCACCGTGCAACTCGGCATACAACTGCCCACCAGCGGCACCTACACGCTCCGCCTCGACACCCAGGCAGACGAAACCGTCACCCTCATCGACCTCACCACCGGCACCAAGACCCGTCTGGAGGCAGGCTCTGAGGGCTACACCTTCCAAGCCAACGCAGGCACCAGCGACAGTCGCTTCGTCCTCTATCTGGGCGATGCCGCCACAGGCATCAACGAGGCTACCACGCCGCTACAGCAAAGAGAACTGCAGTTCTACGACCTGCAAGGCCGCCCAGTCAGCCATCCACAGAAGGGTGTCTATATCCAGAACAACAAGAAAATCATCATCAAATAAATGAGAGCCATGAAAAAGTTATTCAGTATATGCCTCGTGCTACTCTGCCAGATGGCAGCCTTTGCCCAAGGCGGTAATACAAAACACACCGTCACCGCCATTGCCGACCCAGAAGGCAACACGAAACACACCATCACCATCCTTGCCGACCCCGAAGGCTCGTCCTGGGTTTACTACGGTTGGCAATACGTTTCTTCCATTGAGATGGAGACAGGAAAGCCGGTAGATCTTACGGTAAACCCCAGCACTGGTTACGTGCTGGACACACTTGTCTCAGCAGAGATAGGCACCAAGAACCTAAGTGATTACGACGATCGATGGACGGTTTCGTTCACCATGCCAGACAAAGACGTGACCATTACCGCCCACGCCCACTATGCCCCCGAACTGCCCGCCAACCCTAACGAAAGTGGATGGGACGAGCAGACGGGAAGCATCATCGTCAATGCCTTCACCCCTGGCAAGTTGTATGATGCTATCTATAATTTCTTATATGACCCCAAAACTTACAATACCAACCTCTCGAAGGTGAAGGCCATCACAGCGGTGGGTACCGTCAATGAAGAAGACTGGCGAGCCATTCTCCTGTACAAGCGTTTCGAAAACCTTACCTACCTTGACCTGAGCCGAACCACAGGACTGACTGAATTTGGTACCCAATATATTTATCTTGGCTACGAGAACGAGACGCTGACCACGCTGCTGCTGCCCGCCACCATCGAGAGCATAGGAAACTATGCCTACCTTGACAGGCTCAATGCACTCAAAAGCCTCACCATCTATGCCACCACACCGCCCCAATTAATCACAGACGATTTGAAGGAATTACCTGCGGATGTCATTGTCTACGTCCCTGCCGAATCGCTGCCGCTCTACATGGAGGCAGACGGATGGAAAGACTTAGAGATACAGCCCATCACCCAAGGTGTCCACTCGCTCACCGTCAACCTGCCGACAGGAAGTTTCAAAGACCTCTTCCTCGAGCTGGTCAACACAGAGACAGCACGTGTGCAACGCTACGTGATGACCAGCAGCACCAAGTACACCTTCCCCAACCTCATCAACGATACACATTATAATATCTATATAAGGAATGCACAAGGCGACATCCTTGCCCGCATGGAAGGAGTCGATGTGAAGGGACAGAACGTGAGCGTGACCCTCAGCAACGGGACCACCCCACAAGACATCACCCTGCAACTCATCACCCCCGAAGGCAAGGACGTGACTGACCAAGCCACCACCACGTGGACTGACCAGCGAGGCAACTACATCGCCACAGGCAACATCCTCAGCAGTCAGATGAACGGCACCCAGGTGCGATTCAGCGTGAAACTGCCCGAAGCAATGGGTATCCTGTATCAACTGCCTACCGACTCGCTCATCACCGTGGGAGGAAACGCCACACTCTCTATCCGCTTGCAACCATTGCCCAAGGTGGAACTGAGCGGCACCGTGACAGTCGAAGCCACGGGTTCTCCCATCCGCAATGCCAACATCGCGGTGACCCAACTGCTCAACGGACGCTATTCGCAAACGCTGACCACCAACACCGATGCCAACGGCCAGTGGACACTCACCGTTCCCGAAGCCCCTGCCACCATCACGGCAGCCGCCGACGACTACGTGACCTCCACCCTGGCAGTCGAGGCATCCTCTGCCCCGACATCCCCCGTGTCCTTCGCCCTGCGTGACCTCACAGGCACCCGGCTCTATCTGAACATCTACTATCGCCCAGCCGTGCGAGAAGGCGAGATAATGGATGGCGACGACACCTACGCCGACTATCAGGGCATCACATACGCCGTCTATGACGAGACACACCAGCGGGCAATCACCAGCCTCAAAGTCCAGTACCCCTATCTGGTGCTGCAAGATGAGGAACTGGCTGATGGCACCCAACTGCGAGTGACCGCCACCAGTTCGGCAGGAGCCTTCATGCCCTTCACCAGCACCTGCTTGGTGAAGGCCGACGACTCCACCATCATCACGCTACCCATCACACAACTCGGTCAACTCAAGGCGACCTTCAGCCAAACCGACAACCTTGCCGTGGTGGGAATGCTTTACGACGAGGGCGGCAACCTGAAAGGCACCTACAGTTACGACGAGGCACAACTGAGCCTCATCGACATTCCCGATGGCAACTACACCCTCGTCACCATGGGCGAAAGCCGCCTCTTCAACGGCATCAACACCCTCGACGGTCTCACGGAGATGGGGCTTGAAGCGGGCCACGACTATGTGAGCAACTCCGTGAGCATCGAGAGCGGACGCATCGACAGCCTGCACAACCAGCAGGTGCCTTCGTTCGACGAGACCATCTTCTCCTACACGACCGACGAAACCCTCTTCTCTGCCAACAAGACACAGGTCACCGTGGGCAACTACGTGACCCTGCGGACGCAGGTGGCATACAAGAGCAGCGTGACCCCTCGCAAGGTGAAGATGTTCTTCGACCTGCCCGACGGGTGCTCTCTGGTGGAGGGTTCCGTGATGGCTGGCAACAGCCTGGCGACCTACAGCATGGACGGCAACCGCCTGACCGTGCCACTCACCAACGCCACCGACATTGTGCGGTTCTGTGTCGTGCCCACCCGTGAGGGCTATTACGAACCACAGGCGAGCGTCACCTTCACCAGTGCCGCCCGAGAGCGGATTCAGCCTCTCGGTTCGGTCGGCATCACCGCCGAGGCACTCAGCATCAGCGTACCCCAGCGGTCGGGCAGCGGCATCGTGCCCGTCAGCGGCACAGCCATCGGCGGCTCGCAGGTACAAATCTACGATGATGAAGTGCTCATCGGTCAGACCGAAGCAAGTCCTGCTGGCTATTGGAAGGTGCAGTGCGCCCTCAACAACCCCTACAACCTGAGCGAGCACACTATTTACGCCCTCATCACCACCCCCGAAGGGGTGCAGATGCAAACAGCAGCCAGCACCGTGACCATCAGCTACGGCACGTTGAAACCTGTGGTGACAGGAAGGTTCTACAACAAGTATCATGGGGAAACGTGGAACATCAAGTGGGATTTACGCAATGCCACTGTCAATCCCACCAGTTACGGCTGGCCTACGGACGACGACAACGTACCTTTCACATTCTTGATTGATTTCATGGATGAAGAAGATGTCGTAGCAAACGATACGACAGTCATATCAAATGTCATACTTTATGTTCTGCTCAAGGACAACAGCGTCATCCAACTCAACAGCATATACAGCAAGAACCGATGGGTTGCACAACATAGTTTCAACCACGACGCAACACCGATGAACGTGTATGTGGATTATGTGCAGAAGGAAGAAATGAAGGGCGACCGTGACGAACAAGACCGTCAACTTAACGAAATTCTGGACGCGATAGCCGAAGGGCAGCAGATAGCACGCGAGGTGTATGCCTTTGCCGATGATGAAGATCCTGAATACGAAGGCAAAGCCATCTATGAAGAACTGCAACAGTTGCTCGAAACAGAAAATTCCGACGAAGCCACGAAGGCACGCATCGACAGTCTCTTCACCCTTGTGCTGGGCAAGGATGCCATCGAAAGTGCCGTACTGGAAGAGCAGCCCCTCATCGACGAACTGGAGCAACTCTTGGCATTGCCCGTTGACCAGATAACCGCACAGACAGAAGCCCGTATCGAGAGCCTGCTCGACGGCATCATGGCTGTGAAGCAGCCTGACTCGTCAGAACTGATTGCCCTGCTCGACACCCTCGATGCCCGCAAGCAGGAATGGTGCGACGAGATACTCTCTATGCTGGCAATGGGAGTCGTTACCGACACCACGGCTTTGCAAGCACCCGCCGGCGATGCCACCTACGAGGTGGAAGGGCTCTTCAACAACAAATACTACACCAGCACCAAACTTGGCACTATCGATGTCGAAGCCCTGCTGGCAGAGGGCTACGAGGAGATGCCGATGACCGATGGCACCAGCATCTACTACCTTGTCACAGGCACCACCGCCAAATATGTGGACACACGAAACGCAACGCTCTACACGTTGGAACTCAAAGAGCAAACGGCTACTGCCACACAGCGAAGAGCCATGAAGATTCTCAATGAGAACTTCATCTTCGACCAAGAATGTAGAGCCACCGTCTTAGACTTTGCTCTGAACTTGCAAAAACTGGCAGGACAACTGGCTCTCCAGTCGCCCACCCATGAAGCCGCCGTCATCAACTTGCAGACACAAGGCTGTACCTTGCTCAAACAGACACCTGCCACACTCAACTGCCTCTTCAAGTCGGGTATCGAAAATATCGAGAAAGGAGTCAAAGACGCGTATAACGGCTTCATAGCGAAACTTCAGCCCAGAGAGAAGGCGGCACAAGATGCCGTAGAACTGGCGGATAAGCAACTGAAAGAGGCTGTGAGACGACGCCAAAAGTGGGAGCATCTCAGAACCTCCTTCAAGGCAAAAGGCTTGGAACTGGAAGCCCAACGATTGGTGGCGATGCTCGAATCGCCAGAAAAGGTTGCCGATATAGATAAGTGGATAGCCAGAAACAAAGCCGCCCTGGGCACTATTGAAACGGGAGTGTCTGATGCCGTCAAATGGGTCGGCAAAGCCAACAAGAACATACGCACGGCTTCGAAAGCACTCAAGGACATTCAGAATGCTTTCAATGAAATCAAGGCTGCCAAAGATTTCGTTTTGGGCATTACAGATAAGTTCCCAAAAGATTTGCGTCAATGGTCGAAGGCAACCAAGTGGACTGGCTATGCTGGCAAATTGGTTGGAACGGTTATCGGAGCCGTCCTGCAAATCTATCCACTCTATTGTCTAACGGAAGACATCACCAACGATATGCTGTCATGGTATGGCACCTATCTGGCCATCAAGGCAAAAATCCCTTGCGAGGCAAAGCCTCTGGAAGCCAATATGCTGATGGTAGAGACTGTCGGAAACATTCTGAACTACGGCAAGATGGCGATGGATCAGTGGTGTCTGGATGCAGGAGCACTTGCCCTCGACATCGTTTCCCTCACAGGCGTGACACCCACATGGTATGTGTCCATCATCATGGACGTGGCATCCGTCGCGCTTGCCATCTTCCGACCAGGCTTGTCACAAGGTGCACGCAGAGGACTAGATGCACGTATCAGGGCACTTGACTGTACACCAAAGAAGAAACCACAAAAAGATGCCATGTTGGGTAGTTACTACAAGAACCTGATTACTACAGGAGATCCCTTCCCACCCAGCACAAACTCCACCTCTGTCTATGACCCGTCTGGCTTCGTCTATGAGGCTGTGAACTCGAACCGTCTGGAGGGTGTGACCGCCACTTGCTACTACAAGGAGACGGTGGAAGATATGTATGGCGACCTGCACGAGAACATCGTGGTGTGGGATGCTGAGAACTACGCACAGGAGAACCCGCTCTTCACCGATGCTGAAGGCAAGTATGCTTGGGACGTGCCGCAGGGCTTGTGGCAGGTGAAGTTTGAAAAGGAAGGCTACGAGACCACCCGCTCGGAGTGGTTGCCTGTGCCACCGCCACAACTGGAGGTGAACGTGGGTATGACCCAACTGCGCCAGCCCGTGGTGAGCCGCGTGAAGGCATACCCCGAGGGCATCGACATCACGTTTGACAAGTACATGGATCCACAGACGCTGACCAAGGAGAACATCTCAGTAACCGTAGGCAACAAGACTGCCGAGGGCACGCTCAGCCTGATAGACGCTGAAAGTGGCTACGAGAAGCCCGATGTGCAGTACGCCTCGAAGGTGCGCTTCGTGCCCACCACACCGCTGACGGTGAACGACAAGGTGCAACTGACGGTACGGAAGACAGTGGAAAGCTATGCCGGCATCCCAATGGAGAGCGACTACACCCAGCAGTTTGACGTGGAACTGCGTGTGCTCAGCATCGAAACGGATTCGCTGCTCTACATGGCAGACGAGGCAACGCAATCGCTCACCGTACAGGCACTGCCCGTCGAGGCTGCCAAGGGCAAGAGCCTGAGCGTCACCTCCATCAGTCCCGATGTGGTCGCCCTCAATACGGATGTGCTGACTCTGGACGCCAATGGTTCCGCCCAAGTGACCCTCACCGCCACAGGGCTCGGCAACAGCACCGTCAAGTTCGCCTTGACGGACGATGACCTCGCCGCCACCACCCTCGTCTTTGTGGTGGATGCCGAGAGCATGATGGTGGACGAACCGACCGCCTCCCGCATGAGCGGTACGGAAATCTACCGAGGCTCCGAAATCAAGTTGACCAGCCAGACGGCAGGTGCCACCATCCTCTACACCCTGGATGGTTCCTGCCCCTGCGATGCAAACTCGGCAAGCGTGCTCACCTATCAAGGCCCCATCGTGGCAACAGGCGAAAGCATGGTCATCCGAGCCATGGCTGTGGCAAACGGCATGGGTGAGAGCGACGTGGTGGAATACCGCTACAAGGTGATTGACCCGCCAGTGGTCATCAAGACCGTGACCACCGACGATGGCATCCAAACCCGCACGACAGCCGCCTACTACCGTCTGGACGGTCGCCGCACCAGCCGACTCGAACACGGCATCAACATTGTACGTGATTCTAATGGCACAGTGAGCAAGGTGGTGGTGAAATGACCTGAGCAGGATGTGTCAAAAACGGCACGCTCGACACTCCTAAAGTGGTCTGAGTCACACCGCCTCGGTGGTCTGAGTCACACCACTTGGGCGGTGTGACTCAGACCACTTTTGAGGTATCGAGCATCGGTTTCGGGGGAAGACGGAATCATCCCTTTAGAGACAAAGAAAAGCCCCTGTCCAATGCGTTGGACAGGGGCTTTTCTTTGTCTCCTTACAGGACTCCTTTGCTGCTGGGGAGTTGGAACTTGTAGATGTCTCGCTTGACAGCCATCTTGATGCTGCGGGCGAGAGCCTTGAAGATACCTTCGATTTTGTGGTGCTCGTTGTCGCCTTCTGCCTTGATGTTGAGGTTGATGCGGGCGGCATCGCTGAAGGACTTGAAGAAGTGGAGGAACATCTCGGTGGGCATGTCCCCTACTCTTTCCCGCTTAAAGTCGGCATTCCACACGAGCCAAGGGCGACCGCCGAAGTCGAGTGCCACTTGGCAGAGGCAATCGTCCATGGGGAGGGTGTAGCCGTAAGTGTCTGCGGTGCCGTTGAGGTCGTAGCCGTAGCGTTCGATGCCTCGCTTGTCGCCAAGAGCCTTGGCAATGCACTCGCCGAGGGCAATGCCGGTATCTTCGATGGTGTGATGCTCATCTACATGCAGGTCACCCTCCACATGGATGCGGAGGTCGATAGAGCCATGCTTGCCAATCTGCTCCAGCATGTGGTCGAAGAAGCCCAGCCCTGTGTGGATGTCGCACTTGCCGGTACCGTCCAGATTGAGGCTGATGTCGATGTCCGTTTCTCGGGTGGTGCGGCGAACTGAAGCGGTACGCTCTCCTGCAAAGAGAATCTCTGCGATTTCATCCCACGACTGCACATTGTCGCCCAAGATGAGGGCTTTGCAACCGAGGTTGACGGCAAGTTGCTTGTCGGTGGGTCGGTCGCCAATGACGTAACTGTTGGCAAGGTCGTAGTCGCCCGTCATGTATTTGGTGAGCATGGCGGTGCCGGGCTTGCGAGTGGGCAGATTATCGTGAGGGAAGGAGCGGTCGATGAGAATGTCGTCGAAGGTGACGCCCTCCCCTTTCAGCGTGTTGAGCATGAGGTTGTGGGTTGGCCAGAAGTCTTCCTCTGGATAGGAGGCTGTGCCAAGCCCATCCTGATTGCTCACCATGACGAACTCGAAGTCGAGTTTGGTGCGGATGAAGTGAAGGTTGCGGATGACGCCTGGAAGGAACTGAAACTTGTCGAAGGAGTCAATCTGCTCGTCGGCTGGCTCGACAAGAATGGTGCCATCGCGGTCGATAAAAAGTGCTTGCTTCATAAATGAAGGATGAAGAGTGAAGAATCTTGAAGATTGGAACTACACGTACTGGCGGAGTGCTGCCAAGAGTTTTGTGTTTTCGTCTTTGGTTCCGATGGTGATGCGGAGGCAATCGCCACAGAGGTTGACGCGGCTGCGGTTGCGGACGATGATGCCTCGCTGAACGAGATACTTGTAGATGCCGTTGGCATCGGTGACTCTCGCCAAGAAGAAGTTCGCGTCGGTGGCAAAGACTTTCTTGCAAATGGGCAGGAAGGCCATCGCTTTGAGCAGGGCATCTCGCTCCTCGAGTATCATGGAGATGTGACGCTGCAAAAGGGTGGCATTGCCCAGAATTTCCATCGCCTTGGCTTGTGTGAGGACATTGACGTTGTAGGGGTACTTGACTTTGTTGTAAAGCCCAATGATGTCTTCGCTGGCGAATGCCATGCCGAGACGGATGCCTGCGGCTGCCCACGCCTTGGAGAAGGTGGCGAGGACGATGAGATTGGGATACTGAGCAATGTCCATGCGGAAGGGGCGCTGGGTGGAGAAGTCGCTGTATGCCTCATCGACAATGACGATGCCTTGGAACGTCTTGATGACCTGTTCGATTTTCTCCCGCTGAAAGGCGTTGCCAGTGGGGTTGTTGGGCGAACAGATGAAGATGATTTTGGTGTTGTCGTCGCAGGCGGCAAGCAAAGCATCGGGGTCCATGTCGAAGTCGGCTGTGAGGGGCACCTTGCGGTACTCCACATCGTTGACATCGGCACAGACTTCGTACATGCCATAGGTGGGGTCTATCGCCACGACGTTGTCCTTGCCCGGACGGCAGAAGATGCGGAACGGGAGGTCAATTGCCTCGTCGCTGCCATTGCCCAAGAAGATGTTGCCAACGGGCACGCCCTTCATGGGTGAGATGAGTTGCTTCAACTGTTCCTGCAAGGGGTCGGGATAACGGTTGACACCATTGGGATAGGGGTTCTCGTTGGCATCGAGAAAGACATCAGCCTTCATGCCCTTGAACTCGTCGCGAGCACAACTGTATGGTTTGAGTGCCCAGATGTTGGGACGCACTAATTCTTGAAGAGGTTTCATGTTAATGTATAATTGAGAATGTATAATGCATAATTGCCTTTCGGGATGCATGACACCGCGGTAGCCTTATTACATATTATACATTGTACATTATATATTATTAAGTCTTACGGTCATTGCATTTTTGTGGGCATCGAGTTGCTCCGCCTCTGCCATCAGTTCGACGGCTCGACCGATGGAACGGATGCCTTGGGCTGTGAGTTCCTGGAAGGTAATCTTGCGACAGAAAGAATCGAGGTTCACGCCGCTGTACGCCTTGGCATAGCCAGAGGTGGGAAGGGTGTGATTGGTGCCTGAAGCATAGTCGCCAGCCGACTCGCAGGAGTAGTTGCCAAGGAAGACGCTGCCAGCATTCACCACCCGCTCGGCAAAATCCAGATAGTTCTCGACGGCGAGGATGAGGTGTTCGGGGGCATAGTCGTTGGTCATCTCAAGAGCCTCGTCAATGTCCCTGACAAGAATCAGTTTGGAATACTGCAAGGACTGCTCGGCTATCTCCTTGCGAGGTAACAAGGAGAGTTGACGGTCAACCTCTGCATTCACCTTGTCAGCCATCGCCTCGGAGGTGGTGATGAGGATGACCTGCGAGTCGATGCCGTGTTCTGCCTGAGAGAGCAGGTCGGCTGCCACAAAGACGGGATTGGCGGTATCATCTGCCACCACAGCCACCTCGGATGGGCCTGCCGGCATGTCAATTGCCACCTCGTGCAAACTGACCTGCTGCTTGGCTGCCATGACGAACTGATTGCCCGGGCCAAAAATCTTGCTGACCTTGGGCACAGATTCTGTTCCGTATGCCATGGCGCCGATGGCTTGAACGCCACCTGCCTTGAAAATTCGGCTGACTCCCGCTACCTTGGCGGCAACCAGAATGGCTGGATTCACCTTGCCTTCGCGGTTGGGAGGGGTGCAGAGAACTATCTCCTGACATCCGGCAATCTTGGCTGGTGTAGCAAGCATGAGAACGGTGGAGAAAAGCGGTGCGGTGCCTCCTGGGATGTAAAGTCCGACCCGCTCGATGGGCACAGACTTCTGCCAACAGACAACGCCTGGGGCTGTCTCGACCTTTTCGCCTTGGAACTTCTGCGAGGCATGAAACTTCTGGATGTTGGAGTGAGCGAGCACGAGGGCGTCTTTCAGTTCGTTGGACACCAGAGCATCCGCCTCTGCCATTTCCGCCTCGGAAACAGCGAGGGAGTCAAGGGCCACATGGTCGAACTTCTGCTCAAACGCTTTCACCGCGGCATCCCCTTCCTGCTGAATCTTGTCGAGCACCGTCTTCACAGTGTCACGCAGTTCGGAGGCATCGCGATGAGGACGCTGGAGCAGCGCCGTCCATTCTGCCCTGTTGGGATATCTTACAATCTTCATCAGAGTATCATCTTTTCGATAGGTGTAACAAGGATTCCTTCTGCTCCGAGCGACTTGAGTTGACCCACAATCTCCCAGAAGTGTTTCTCGTCGAGCACGGCATGAACGGAACACCAGTCTTCATCCGCCAGCGGAATGATGGTGGGACTCTTCAAGCCCGGCAGCACCTTGACGATTTCGGCCAAACGTGCCTTGGGAGCATTCATGCGTACATATTTCTTATCTTCGGCAATCAGCACAGACTCGATGCGGAAAAGGAGGTCGTCGAGGATGGCTTTCTTCTCGTCGGAAAGATGGGGGTTGCCAATAAGCAATGCCTCGCTCTTCATCACCACTTCCACTTCCTTCAGGTTGTTGCTGACGAGCGTTGAGCCCGAACTTACGATGTCGAAGATGCCATCTGCCAAGCCGATGCCCGGAGCAATCTCGACAGAGCCTTGAATGACATGGATTTCGGTCTTTACGCCCTTCTCCTGCAAGAACTTCTTGAGAATGACGGGGTATGACGTGGCGATTTTCTTGCCGTTGAACCACTCTACACCTGGGTAATCGACTGCCTTGGGGATGGCAAGGGAGATGCGGCACTTGCTGAAGCCTAAACGCTTCACCACATCGGCACTCTCGCCCCGCTCGACAAACTCGTTCTCGCCCACGATGCCGACATCTGCCACGCCGTCTGCCACGGTTTGAGGAATGTCATCATCACGAAGGAAGAGCACTTCCAAGGGGAAGTTGGAGGACTGAACCAGCAACGTGCGTTTGCTGGAACTCACTTTGATGCCTGTCTCTTTGAGAAGATTCATGGTGTCTTCGAAGAGACGACCTTTTGATTGTACTGCTATGCGTAACATATCTATAATAGGTGATTTTCAATGATGAATAAATGGAATGATTGTTAATTGAGTGCTCCCTGAAAAGTCATGATGGACTTGCTGGAAGGGATATAAGTGGCTATGTATGGATGTCGACGATGGGGGTCGTCGTGTCGGAAAAACTCCAAGATGGAACTGTAGGGATAGCGACTCGTGTCGAACACAATGTAGTCATAATCTCTGTACAGCACATCCGTACTGGGCTTATCTCCCAAACGGGAATGGAACACATCGTACTTGAAATGATGCTTCTCGGCAATTTGCTTCATCTCGTCGAGATTCTGCCCGTCACTCACAATCAGGAACTTATACTGCTCTATCTCCTGCGAACGACGTGAGAGGGCTCGTGTCTTCTGCATGATGTAGGACACAACTCCTTTCAGCACAATCGTCAACGTGATGGGCATGGAGTAGATGAAACTATAGTGGGCATAATGCTTCTTGAAGAAGATAATCATCGCCTTGTGGAAGGCATTGACATATCGCAGAGAGTCCTTCTTGGTGCTCTCGCCCTTATAGTGCAGGATGTAGGTGGGCAAGTAATAGTTCTGATAGCCTGCTTGCAGCACCCGATAACTCAAATCGATGTCTTCGCCATACATGAAGAAGGTCTCGTCGAACAATCCGACCTTGTCAATCGCCTCTTTGCGGACAAACATAAAGGCTCCGCTCACAATCTCGATGGGATTGATGGATTGCTTGTTCAGATACTGCATGTAGTACCTGCCAAAGAGTCGGCTCTTCGGGAACAACGTCCCTAAGCCCGACATCTTGCAGAATGCCACAAAGGGCGTAGGGATGCCACGGCGTGACTCTGGAGCAAAAGAGCCATCCACCTTCAACATGCCCACACCGCACATACCCGCCTGGGGATTCTTGTCCATGAAGTCGATGCACTCTCGCAGGGTACTCTCGCCGAGGAAGGTGTCGGGATTCAGCAGCAGCACATATTCTCCACGTGCCTCGCGAAGAGCCTGATTGTTGGCTCTGGAGAAGCCCACGTTCTCCTGATTCTCAATGTAGCGCACCCACGGGAACTTCCCTTTCAGATAAGGCATAGAGTCGTCCGTGCTGTTGTTGTCAACCACAAACACCTCGCCACACACACCACACAGAGCCTTCTCTACCGAGAGCAAGCATTGCTCAAGGTAGTAGCGGACATTATAATTTACTATGACAATGGAGAGTTTCACCTTAAAAAATCAGAGAACTATTTTAATCGTTATTTACCGTTTCGAGAAAAGCATCTATCTTGCTTTTTGAAGGCCAGCAATACAGCGTGGCAGCAAGTGTTATCAAAGCACAGAATGCGGCACTGACACTGGTGGCAAGATAATACACCACGATGCAGAACACCACCACCAGACACAAAATGAGCATTCTCAGCCCACTCCACACATGATATGCCGTCAGAGCCTCGTCGTTGTTCATGCGGCGTAGGCCTCTCGTTGTATTCAGCGTGAACAACTTGACGGCAAGCGGAATGCCGATAACGGTCAGCACGATAGCAATTGCATTGAGAACAAACTCCTCGTTCGTAGCGGGCTGCACCCATCCATTCGGAATCACGTCCAACTCGCCCAGCACCACAGCCACCGCTGCAATCACCCACACTGCCACCACCTCAATCTTCAATAAACGGAGCAGTTTCTCTACATATTTTTCCATACTATATTTTCGTTATTCTTGATTTTATTCAGTCCTTATTTCCCGGTGAAAGGAACTCGGTTAATCAGCGAACGTCCAAGCGTCACCTCGTCCGTGTACTGCAACTCGTCATTGATGCTCATGCCACGTGCCAACACGGTCAACTTCACCTCTGGATACTTCATCAACTTCCGGAAGATGTAAAAGTTGGTCGCATCACCCTCCATCGTCGAACTCAAAGCCAGAATCACCTCTTCCACCCCACCTTTATCGACACGCTCCACCAGACTTTCAATCTCCAGTTGGCTCGGCCCCACACCATCCATCGGCGAAATCACGCCACCCAGCACATGGTACAAGCCCCGATACTGCTGTGTCTGCTCAATCGCCATCACGTCCTGCACATTCTCCACCACACAGATGGTTGCCGCATCACGACTGGGATTGGAACAAATCTGGCACACATCCTCATCGCTGATGTTGTGGCAGACGTGGCAATAATGCACGTCGTGACACAACGTAGAAATGGCATCGCTGAACGCATCCACCTTGTCCACGTCCAGACGCAACATGTGCAGCACAAGTCGCATCGCCGTCTTACGTCCGATACCGGGCAACTTGGCAAACTCATCCACGGCACGTTCGAGCAACGCTGACGAATACTGCTGATTCATTTCCTTTGTTGTATCTTCTGAAAAATTCATGCAAAGGTACGAAAAAATCGGCTAAGTATGTGTAGAGAGAACTTGTTTTCTTTGCCGAACACTTGTTTTTTATGGAATAAGCCCGCTTTTTTCGGTGGGGCAGCAAAGAAAAATGCACCCGTAAATGGTCTTTTACGGATGCATCAAGTCAAAACGTCACATGCAGGTTACAAAAACTTCGACAGGAACTTAAAGGCCCCCCTGAATGTCTTGAAGACCTTATATCCCGTCATGACATAACCCACATAATTCATGTACTTATTGGACGAATTGTAGAAAAGACTGTTGCTCGGCATGAAGTCTTCCGTCACGTCATACTTCAGCCTGTCCATTCCATTGACAATCTGCCGCTTCGTCTTCTGCTTCTCGGCTCGAATCTCGGCGAGCGAGGAATATGGCTTCTTCATCGTTCACCTCCTTCCTCGTCATAGTCGCCCAACTCGTCGGCAAGACTTTTTGCCAACTCGTGCAACTCGGCAGAATGGTCGTTCTTCGCCATAAACTGCTCCGTCAGGCTTGGCCCCTCCAGCAACTGCTGGCTGAAGAGCCTCACCATCTGAGACTCAATGAGAGGTTTCCGCAGCAAGAACGCCAACACAATGATAAGCACCAGAACACCGCCCACAATATAGTAACTGACCCTCTCATTGCCCGTCAGCAGTGTGAGTGATTTCACCACGCCCGTGCTGAGGAAAAAGATAGCGCTCGTAGCCAAGGCGAACGTGACTGCTGCCAAGATGACACAGGTCGTCACCACTGTCAACTTGTCCGTCGCCTCCAGACGCAGATAGCGTTCAAGCCGATAGATGACTCCTCTCAGGTCGTCAGCGACCCTACTCGATGTTCCTTGACTTTGCATACTATCGTATAGTATTGTACACGCGAACGTTCACGCCGCTACTCTGCATCGAAATCCTCTGCAGGCACAGCCTCTTTCTTCTTGCCGATGTTCTTGATTTCTTCCACCAGTTTGTCGAAACTTGCCTTGTCCAGTTTCACACCGCGCTTCTCAAGAGCCTCCTTGATTTTTGCACGCTGGTCTTCACCTTTTTCTGGAGCAAAAAGAAGTCCTACTGCTGCTCCTGCCACTGCACCACCAATGAAAGCGGCTGCCAGTGCGATACCATCACCTTTAGTCATAAGTCAGAAAGTTTTTTAAGGTTTATAATGTTGTTAATACAAATTCATTTTTATCAAATCATGTGCCAAAGATACAACTTTCCACGTTAAAAACATCACAATTTAGGATGTTTAACTTTTTTTTGCACACATCTCTTTTGAAGTCTGACAAATAAGACCTAACTTTGTAGTGCCTCTAAGTAGAAAAAAATAAAAATCATTCAATCTTAAATACACAAAAAACTTACGATTATGAAAAAATCTCTCATGATGGGTGTAGCACTCGTTGCAGCCCTTGCATTCGTATCATGCAAATCTTCCGAAAGCAGTTACAAGAAGGCTTATGAAAAAGCCAAGGCTCAGGAAATGGCTCAAACCGTGACCACCACAACAGATCAGGTGGAGACAGCCCCTGTGACAGTCACTCCCGTTGTCACCACACCAACCACCACCGTTGCCAACACGGCCAACGACCGTCAGGAGCGTCTCAACGTCATGAACGGCGGCACCCTCAAGGCATTCAACGTGGTTTGCGGCTCCTTCAGCAATGTTGACAACGCCAACAACCTCCGCAACACCCTCGTTGCCAAAGGCTATTCCGCACAGGTAGCACAGAATCCCGAAACTGGCATGTATCGAGTTGTTGCCACTTCTTTCGACGACCGTGCAGCCGCCATCAGTTCACGCGACCAACTCCGCGGCACCTATCCCGATGCCTGGATTCTCTATCGCACCTACTAATCCACACTTTTGAGCATTAACACACTTTTCTACATAGCAAAAGGCAGCCGAGTGCATTCGGCTGCCTTTTTTTGTTGCCCATCAGCCCAACCCTCGTCGCTGCCGCCATGTCAATTTTGTCTCCGCTAAAACGGCGTGCAGGAAGCGTCGAAAGTGGTCTGAGTCAGACCGCCTCGGTGGTGTGACTCAGACCACCCGGGCGGTGTGAGTCACACCACTTCAGAGGTGACGAGCGTGTCATTTTGTCCTATTGCGGGAGAGGGGTGAAGGGGATGCCGGGGGACGTTCTTGAGGGGGATGTGGATTCGATGCCCGTGCATGAGCCTTTCGTTCGGTGCAGCCGATTGGTATGCGTCGGGGCATCATGAGGGGGTGGTTTTGGGAGGAGAAAATGACAGAGGAAGGGGGTGATTTTGGGGTTTATCTGCCGCAGAAGGGTCGATTTTGGGCGAGAGAGGCAGAAAGCAGGGTGTGTTTTGGTGTGCTTCGACAAAAAATTTGTAACTTTGTGGTCGATTTGTTCCCGCATGGGGAACGAGCAGGTATCACTAAACGAGCACAAAAGGCAAATGGAAAAATTGCTGGAGATAACGGAACTGATCAGCAGCATCGTGTGGGGATGGCCCATGATTATTCTGCTGTTGGGCACACACCTTTTTCTCACTTTCAGATTGAAGTTTCCGCAACGGAAAATCTTCACCGCCATCAAGATGTCGGTGAAGAAGGATAAGGAATCGGCAGGCGATGTGAGCCAGTTTGCGGCGTTGGCAACTTCGCTGGCGGCAACGATTGGCACAGGCAACATCATCGGCGTGGCAACGGCTGTCAGCCTCGGCGGTCCCGGGGCGGTGCTGTGGTGCTGGCTGACGGGCGTGTTTGGCATCGCAACAAAATACAGCGAAGGGCTGCTTGCCATCAAGTATCGTGTGAAGACGTCGAACGGAAGGATGCTGGGAGGTCCGATGTATGCCCTGGAGAAAGGTCTGGGAATGAAATGGTTAGGGCTTCTCTTCTGCATCTTTACTGCCATTGCGGCTTTCGGCATTGGCAACACGGTGCAGGCAAACGCCATCAGCGAAAATCTGGCGCTGGTGATGGAGGGGATGATGTCGCCCGAGCGGACGAAGATGGTGGTCGGCTTTGTGCTGGCGGCACTGGTCGGCTTCGTCGTGATAGGCGGTGTGAAAAGCATCGCCAAGTGGTGTACGGCTCTGGTGCCGTTCATGGCGCTGATGTATGTGCTGGGATGCACCTACATCCTCATCGTCAACCACAGTTACATCGTCGAGGCATTGCTGCTCATCTGTCAAGAAGCGTTCTCGCTGAAGGCGGTCGGCGGCGGCACGGCAGGAACGGTGCTGATGGTGGCGGCACGATACGGTATCGCCAGAGGTTTGTTCTCCAACGAGTCGGGCATGGGTTCGGCTCCGATTGTGGCGGCGGCCGCCCAGACGAAGAACCCTGTGCGACAGGCGTTGGTGTCGAGCACGGGCACATTCTGGGACACGGTGGTCATCTGTGCCATCACGGGGTTGGTGATTGTGACGAGCATCATCGCTTATCCGGAAATCAGCCAAGAGGACGGCGGCATGTTGACGAAGAAGGCCTTTGGTATGATACCCTACGTGGGCACACCCATTCTCACCTTTGGCATCATCACGTTTGCCTTCTCCACCATCCTCGGCTGGAGTTACTACGGCGAGCGGGCGATGGAGTATCTGGCAGGGAAACGGAGCATCATCTTCTACCGCATCGTTTACATCCTGCTGGTGTTTGCCGGCTCGACCATGAGCCTTGCACTGGTGTGGAACTTGGCAGACATCATGAACGCCCTGATGGCGGTGCCTAACCTGGTTTCGCTGCTGCTCCTGTCGGGGGTGATTGCGAAGGAGACGCAGCACTATCTGTGGGAGAAGAATCTGGACGAAGAAACGGAATAATAACAAATAGTACATAACAAGATGATTCAAGACCTTTGTATTATCATGCTGACGGCAGGCATCACAAGCCTGTTGTTCAAACTGTTCAAGCAGCCCGTGGTGCTGGGGTACATCGTGGCAGGTATGCTGGTGGGACCTCACGTGTTGGGCGAATCGTGGATTGACAACGAAGAGAACGCCGAGACGTGGGGCGAAATTGGTGTGCTTTTCCTCCTGTTCAGCCTCGGGTTGGAGTTCTCGTTCAAGAAACTGCTGAAGGTGGGCAGCACGGCTCTGATTGGCGCAGGCGTCATCGTGGTGGGCATGATGATTGCCGGTATGGTGACGGCTCATCTGCTCGGGCTGGACAGCATGAACGCCCTGTTCTTGGGCGGTATGCTCTGTATGTCCTCGACCACCATCGTGTTCAAGGCGATAGAAGAGGCGGGATTGCGTAGCCACCGCTTTGCAGGTGTGTGCTTCGGCATTCTGATTGTGGAAGACCTCTTTGCCGTGGTGCTGATGGTGTTGTTGACGTCCATCGCCGTGAAGAACGAATTTGAAGGACAGGAACTGCTGTGGCAGGTGGGCAAACTGGTCATGTACATCGCCCTGTGGTTTGTGCTGGGCATCACGCTCATCCCGACCTTCCTGAAGAAGTTCAAGAAGCACCTCAACGACGAGACGCTGACCATTTTCTCCATCGGACTCTGCCTCGGCATGGTGCTGCTGGCTGTTCAGGCAGGTTTCAGCAGCGCCCTGGGAGCCTTTGTGATGGGTTCGGTGCTGGCAGAAACGGTGGATGCCGAACGCATTGAGCATCTGGTGCAACCCATCAAGAACATCTTCGGAGCCATCTTCTTCGTCTCTGTCGGCATGATGATAGACCCTGCCCTACTCCTTCAGTACTGGCTGCCTATCACCATCATCACGCTGGTCGTGATTATCGGACAAATCTTTTTCGGCACCACGGGTACCCTCCTCTCGGGTCAGCCGCTCCGGGTGGCACTACAGACAGGTTTTTCACTCGTACAGATTGGCGAGTTCGCCTTCATCATCGCAAGTTTGGGTCAGAGCCTCAAGGTGACCGACACCAGCCTCTACCCCATCGTGGTGGCTGTCAGCGTCATCACCACATTCCTGACGCCCTACATCATGAAACTCGCCTACCCCACGCTTACGTTCCTCGAGAACCACATGAGCGAGGGTACGAAAAAGATGCTGGACAGTTACACGGAAAAGCGGCAGGCGGGAGCAACCAACAAAAAGACTTCGACATGGATGGCTCCGCCCATGCGTATCATCAAGTTCTTGCTGCTGAAACTGGCAATGGCTCCTGGCATCAACCAGTTCCTGCGTCTCTTCAACGAGAATCTCTACGCCCGCGAACGACTGGCTGAATCGCAGCGAGGACTGGAGAAGGAAGTGGCGGACACACTCTTGACACTGGAAATGAACATCGCCGAAGTGCAAGTGCCCAACAACTCGGCCTTTGCGGGTAAAGCCCTGAAAGACCTGAACATCCGCAACATCACGGGAGCCAACATCGTGAGAATCATCCGCGGAGGCGTAAACATCAACATCCCTGGCGGCAATCACCGACTCTATCCAGGCGACCGCATCATCATCGCCGGCTCCGATGCCGACATCGCATCGTTCCAAAAACTGCTGGAGACGAGCCTTTCCGACGATATGCAGGCAGACAAGAACACCAACATCGTGCTCGACAACTTCACCATCTCGTCCGATTCGCCCCTGCTGGGCAAGAGCATTATCAAATCGGGCATCCGCGAGAAAGGCAGTTGCATCGTCATGGGACTTCTACGCCCATCCGAAGACTTCTATACCAACCCCGACCCCAACATTGTCATCTGCGAGGGGGACATCATCATCGTGGCTGGCGAAAAACAAAAGATGCAGGAGTTTTTTGGATAACTCCATACAAAAAAGGCACAACCGAAGTTGTGCCTTTTTCGTGAAGATGGAGGGGATTGAACCCTCGTCCAAACAAGGAAGCCATACGCTTTCTACATGCTTATTCTTGCCTTTGGTTTTCGTGATGCAGCAAGACCAAGACCACCAACTGCACCCTTATCCTCTAAAGTTTCATCAACAGGGCGAGGCACCTATTGACTATTCCCGATTTTATAGCACCGCTGATCAGAACGCCTCAGGACAGATGGCTTTCTGCGCGATGTCTCGTTCCCCTGCCTGGCAAGGGAATTAGGCCATATCTACTATGCTTCGATTAGGCAGCGAGAGCGTAACGAGTTTCGCCAATTAATTGTTCGATGTCTGATATTAAAGAGAGGGGCATCAACTCTCTGCATGCTTACGTACCACCTCATCTTGCTGTCAAATCCAGTCATCCCCGACTTTCTTTGCCGCCTTGAAGCCCCTTCAGAAAGTGTCCGAAGGCTTCTCTGTGCTCTCGATGCACAGGCGAGAAGTGATAAGTATGGCTCAACCAGCCACTGCCAATTGAGCCTCTTCTTGTTTAGAGGTGCGTACCCGATTCGAACGGGTGTACACGGTTTTGCAGACCGTTGACTAAGCCACTCATCCAACGCACCAGATGTTCGCTTGCTGTTTTGCGAGTGCAAAGGTAGTGTTTTTTCAGTAGATGGCAAATTTTTCGGCAACTTTTTTCGAGGAAAAGAATGTTTTTCTCCGATATGTCAGGGAAAAAGAGTAATTTTGCAGATAGAAAATGGGAAAAGCAGTAGGCAAAGTCAAAGATTTCATCCGTCAGAACAACCTTTTGGAAGACAAGGCACGGGTGGTGGTCGGCTTGAGCGGCGGACCAGATTCGGTGTGCCTCGCCCATATCCTGCACCAACTGGGATATGAGGTAGTGGCGACACACTGCAACTTCCACCTGCGTGGAACAGAAAGCATGCGGGACGAGCAATTTGTGGAAGAGTTGTGTAGGCAACAGGGGTGGACACTCCACAAGACAGATTTCAGCACGGAGCAGTATGCCCAAGAACACAAGGTGAGCATTGAGATGGCGGCACGTGAACAGCGGTACGATTGGTTCCAGAATATGATGAGGGAAACGAATGCTGAAGCCATTGCCGTAGGGCATCACAAGGATGACAACGCCGAAACAATGCTGCTCAATCTGGTCAGAGGCACGGGCATCAAAGGCCTGTGTGGGATGCAACCCAAAAATGGAGATGTGGTGCGTCCCCTGCTGTGTCTCACCCGACAAGAGATTCTCGATTATCTGCAAGAAAAAGGGAACGATTATGTGACCGACCACACCAATTTGGAAGACAACTATGCCCGCAATAAGTTAAGACTCAACGTCATGCCACTCTTGGAGAGCATCAATCAGGGTGCTTTATCTAACATCACCTCATCCATCGAGAATCTGAATGAAGTGCAGAAAGTGTATCGGCAAGCGATGGATGCCGCTATCAATGCGTGCAGCCACCATACCGAGAACGGCGAACTGCACATAATAATCTGTAAACTTCTGCAGCATCCCTCCCCTATCTCCGTCTTGCACGAACTGCTTTCCCCCTTCGGCTTCAACAAACAACAACTGAAAGAGATGCTTTCGTCCCTTCAAGAAAGTGGCAAACTTTTCTCTGCCAACGGACGCCGACTGCTGATTGACAGAGAGGACATCATCGTTGAAAGCCTCAACTACCCTGCCGTGCAGATTCATCAAGAAGTCCTTCCCGTTGAGCAAGTCCACATCCAGAAAGGCCCTCGCTTCGCCTACCTCGATGCCAGCAAACTGCATGGAGAACTGACCCTCCGCACACCCCAAACGGGCGACACTTTTGCGCCCTTTGGCATGAAAGGCAAACGCCGCCTCCTCAGCGACTTCCTCACCGACCTCAAACTCAACCTCTTCGAGAAAGAACGTCAACCTCTCCTCATGGATGGCGAAGAGATTGCATGGGTGGTCGGCCGCCGCAGTTCCGACCTCTATCGCATAGATGAACACACAAAAAAAGTGGTCGTGCTAAAATTAGCATGACCACCACCCCAATTAAAGGCAATTCCTTTTACATGAAATCACTTATGTAAGAGACAAAGCCAAAACATATTGAAGTTTAAGCGTTCGCCCCACTACACTATGTGGAATCAAGGCATATTGCCATTCCTTTCCGCCATTCTTCTTCGTATAATCGGAAACAATGGAACAATACTCCATAGCCGCCTTCTTTTTCTCCTGCACCTCGTCATTGTTCATATCTTTCTCCGCCTTCGTTTCAATCATGTATATTTTGTCGGCCGTATCTGCAATAAAATCAGGCTCGTATTGATGTGCACCATTCGACCAATAGATTTTGAATTGATTGGGGACAGGACGTAGCCAACGTAATACGTCCGCATCGTTTTCGAGCAAACAAGCAAAGTCCAACTCGGTTGTACTGTCAAACTTGTAGGTCTGATAATAAGATTTCAGAAAGCCTGTATAGATATATTTCTTCACAAAAGACTTCTGATTAGCACCAAAAGGAAGACGATAATCCCGATACCCAAATGCCGTTTCTTCTGTCAAATGCTGAGGCAACAGTTCCACAAAAGGCAAGACCCGCGAACTGGCATATCCTTGTTTCTCCAAGGTGAAATGCTCTTTCATTTGATGATAGATGCGATTGGCGATTGCCATCTTAAATTGATGCACTTTTTGGGAAATGTCTTTGCCTTCTTCCGTTTGCTGTTGAATCGCCTCTACTGCCTGATTCGCCAAGTGAAAAAGCAACTCCGCATTTTCGTCGTAATCAATTTCCTCAAAGTTCATCAATTGAGCGACAATCTCTTTCACGGGTTCATCAAAGTAACCACTGGATATTGCCTTCAGCACTTCCACCTCATTATCTTTCAGCCCCATGCGGATAATCTCATTGCTCAATTCTGGAAATGAAAAACCTTCTGACGTGTCTAAGTCAAATGGATGGAAAATCGCCGTGGCTTGTGGCTGTTCAATCACCACACGAGGAATTTCTATGACATTGTCAAGGTAGTCTTTCACCACCATATTGATGACAGGCGTCATCTCCTCTATCTGTTTGGCAGACTCTTCTTCAGCAAAAAGAGGATTGGCAATGGCTGCCTTTTCTTTGATGATGGTTTCTGTCAGTTTTTTCAGTTTCGCGATATTCTCTGGCTTGGCAAGGTCTTCTTGCTTTTTCACTTGTGTATTCATCAGCGGAATGGCCTCCCATATTGCCATCTTCGCATCATAGATAGCCTTGGCTTTTACCGCATCATGCTGTTGCTCCGCTTTTGCCTTTTCTTGCTCAATCTTCTCTTCAAACGAGGTCTTTCCTTTGACAATCTGCCCTGCAACAGGTTTCAGTTCCTCGTCATCCAACTCCACGTAACTCAACTTGTTCAGCAGGGAATTTGGGTCTTGTGCTCTGCTGATGACTTCGTCAAAATTTTCATGGGCAATCACCGTCAACTTGTCCACCTCAGCATTGCCCGTTCTTTTCCCTCCGTAGGGCAAACGCAACCCACGTCCAATCGTTTGCTCCACCAGAGTAATGGCATCGGCAGCACGAAGTGGCACAATCGTGTAAAGGTTTGTCACATCCCAACCCTCTTTCAGCATATTCACATGCACCACAACTTCAATCTTGTTGTTGGGGTCTTCAAGTGAAACAAACTGCTGGTCTATCTCATCATTCTTCTTCGTTGAACTGTCTATTTGCAACACCTTCCCTTGGTACTTCCCTTCATAGATTTTGTTTTCGATTAAATCAACCGTCTCTTTAGCGTGTTGAATGTTACGGCAAACCACCAAGATAAAAGGTTTCACTAATAGCACATTGTTTTCTTTCGAATACAACTCCAGATGCAGTTTGGTGTGTTCATGCACACTAATTGCATCCTCCAGTTTCAACACGTCCAACTCTTCTGGCGTTTGGTCTTTTTTCTCAAAGTTACGGCGTTTCGCGATGGTTGGATTCTTCACATACTTCCCTTCCGCCAATGCTTCTGCCAAATTGTACTCATAGACAATATTTTTGAACGCTTTCCCCTTCTCGTCGTATGGCGTTGCCGTCATCTCCAATCCCAACACAGGACGTAACTCATTGATTGCCTTTCGAGACGCATCTGCATGATAACGGTGGGCCTCGTCCATCAGTATCACCAAATCATCAAGACTTGCAAGGTAATTGAAATACGATTGCCCCAGATATTCCGAGAGTCGCTTCATTTTTGGAGCACCCTTCTTGCTGTCCTTGCTATCGGTATTGAACTTGGATATATTAAAGACATTGATTTGAATTTCTGTAGCAGAAAAAAGATTTCTTGCCTGTTCATAATTATCACCTGTAATCACAACAGGCTGGTTGTGCACAAATTCAGAAATTCCCTTGAACACATACTTCTCGTATGATGGGTCACCAAAGTCCCGAATCAACTTCTCATACAACGTCAGGTTGGGGGCAAGAATGAAGAAGTGACGGATATTCTTCTTCAAAAACAGATAAGCAATACAAGCACCCATCAGCCTTGTCTTCCCGATGCCTGTGGCAATTGAGAAAGCAAACGATGGAAAATCCCTTTCAAAATCCCTGCACAACGGACACACCTCTTGTGCTTTTGCCAACTCTTCTTTGACAAAAGCCTCTTCCCCTCCCTCCGCAGGTTTCTTCAAAGAGAGATTATCCGTCAACCTCACCACCACATCCAATGCCTTGCAAAGTGGCTCTCGCAAAGACTGGCGCTGCTTGATATTGTTTGCTGTTGTATTCATTGCTTATAAAACTCTATGATTTTGTCATCTTTTATAGAGACCTCATTTACAGGTACTAAATGTATGCCATGTTCTTTATAAAAGGTCTTATATTCCGTATAATCACTAACAATCATTTCGTTAAAAGCCGTCTTTTTCCTTGGGAAAGCCACAATGCCATATACATTATTTTTGAGGATGACACCATGTTTACGAAACTCACCAACATTTAATATCAACTTCTCTTTTACATTTTGTTTGTATCTAGAAATTCGGCTTCCTTTGCAATCTTTTATTTCTATAAAAAGAATCCAACTCTTATCATCATTTATGGTTGGGAACATGCAACATTCACCATGTTTCAAATCATCATCTTCTTCATCTTTGAACTGATTGTCTTTAAACACATTATAATCAATGGACAAAACATTTGTGTTTAAAACAATACAACAATCCATATCGGCTGTACTATCATTAGGGTCTCTGGGTAAAACGTCACTAATCTCAACGCCTCTTTCGTTACTGGTACGTTTCGTGAAATCCGCCACATATATTTTCTCCGCTTTAGTCGTCCCAAACGTAGACTCTGGATATGCTTTCAGTATTCTACTCTTCATCATCGTAATAGTTAAGAAGTGAAAGATATTCAGAAGAATTCTCTTTATATGCCTGATTCAAATAGTTATCTTCAATGATGCCATCTTCATCTTGAATACACTTCAAAGTCCCATCATGTATCTCGTAAATCGAGACTTTCTTTGGGTCAATCCAAGCAGGATAAGAGTCAAAGTCTTTTTGCCTATCTGTAGGAATTCTATTTTTAACAAGCCCTCCCATCATACAGTTATTCAAAGAGAACAGAATGTATGGACTATGAGTTGTCAATACTAATTGATGGTTTCTATCAGACGCATTTATTTGTTCCAACATATAATATACTAATTTCTGTTGGGTCTCTGGGAACAAATTCAATTCGGGCTCTTCGATAATTACTTTGGAATAATTGTAATCAGAATCGAAGCCTATTGCAATATTTAAATCCCTCTGGATATCATAATATTCTTTTACGGTTCGTTTATTATCGGCAACATCTATATTATTAAGTTTATTTTGAAGAATCTCAATCTGTTCTGTATTAAGATTCGCAAGTTTCGCTTTCAAATTAACAATCTCAAATGGTGACTTCTGCCTCTCTTTCAAATATATAGTATTAACTATATGATTAAAAACGAGAATTAAAGGAGCAACAGACATCAATCCACTCGAAGCATGTCTCAGTTTGATAGGGGTTCCATCCTCTAATACAACATTATCACTATCACTTTCTTTATCATAGAAAAAGGACACATCACCAAGTGACCCTAAAGGTAATGGAAATTTTCTCGTACTATCCCAATCCTGCTTCGCATCAAACCAATCATACAAAAAGGACATCACATTGTCACGGGTTTCATTATATTTGCCAATACCTTTGATAGTCACGAAATTTCTTTCGGCTGGTATATACTCAATTTTCTCATTTCGGAATATGTTCTTGCTACTCACGTTAGTATTAACGACAAGGTCTTCCACCTTTTTACCAGGAAAGATAATATGACAATTTTCACTCTTATATTCAATGTGTGAATTGTCATTGAAATAACCATCTTCCAGATTATGAAATTCTATGAGTTCCTTGTAGAAATCCTTTTGCAACTTTGTCGATAATATCACATTTTTCTCAAACCAAGAACAATAACTAATAATCTTGGCAATGGTACTTTTACCACTGCTTTGAGGTCCCATGAATACATTTATCTTATTCAAATCAAGTTCAACTTCTTTGATTGGACCTATATTTTTAATAATAATATGTGCCATATTGTTTATTTAGGTTTTAGTTTCTATTTAAAATAACGTGCCTTGCACGGGTTTATTGTCTTCGGTTGTGGGTTCGTCGTCGGTGAAGTCGGCATCGGGGTCTTCTTCGAGGTCGAGTGGGGGCATGTCGATGATGTTGAGGGAGTAGTCGTCCTTGTTGAACTCGCAACGACCGAGGAGCATCTGGGGAATTTTCTTCACGGTGATGCGGGTGGCGTGGTTGGTGCATTCCTTTTGGAAAGCGGTGCAGCAGATGAGGAGGCTTTCATCCTCCTGCATGGTTTCGCTGATGGCATCGAGACTTTCCACGGTGAGGAACTGGGTGGTGGTGTAGATGTAGTCGTGCTCCGAACTTTGACCTTGTTTCCAGTAGAGGGTGCTGTCTGGCTGATAGGTGTAGCCTTCCTGTTTCGCCATCGCTGCGGCAAGCATGTCGGCATTATATTCTTTGTTGATGACGAGGTTGCCGAACTTGTCTTCCTTCAGCAGACTTGGAGCCAGTTCGTAGAACTTAAAGCCGCTGCCGCCTTTCCAGTTCTGCGCCTTGCTGATACCGCCTTGGTCGGTGCCATCAGTCACTTTCATCAGGCGGGGAACACACAATGAGTATGCTTGGTCTCCAAGTTCAACTCCAATATATTTTCTTCCCATTTTCTGGGCAACAGCGGCAGTTGTACCAGAGCCGAGGAAACTATCAAGAACTATGTCGCCAGGCGTTGTACATAATTTTAGAATACGTTCTACTAGACGTTCTGGTTTCGGAGTTTCAAAAGGATTATTTTCTTTGGGAAATAATTGTTTAATTTCCTTTTTGGCTTCTTGGTTATCTCCAACTTCATCCCTAAACCATATTGTTTTGCATGCAACACCCTGTTTAACTTCTGACAGAAACTTCTTCACTGCTGGCACATTAGTCCCAGAATCTCCGAACCAGATGCGATTATCTTTTATTTTTTCTTGCATAACAGATTCTGTGTACAACCAACATCTTCCTGCTGGTAGTGAATAATCTAATCCATTCGGGGCATGTAAAACATAAAATTGACTTTTTGTACCATGTCCAGCTTGTGCTGTGGAGTCAGAAGCTTTCCAAGGGCCTCTTGGATCATTATCTCTGTTTGTATAGCGAGCATTCATTTCTTTTGTACGTGGTAAAAGGAAGGGATGCCATAATTCTTTATTTTTTGCATATACTAAGATAAAGTCATGGCTGTCAGATAACCATTTTGCAGCATTTTGTGGTGAATACTTTTTCTCCCATATCGCATTAGCCACAAAATTATTTCTGCCAAAGATTTCGTCACAGATAACTTTGCAATATGCTTGTTCATTGTCATCTAATGAAATCCAAAGAGTTCCTTCTTTCTTATCTAACAAGTTATATAAAATTTGTATGCGTTCTCTCATCAACGACAGCCAAATAGAATGTTCGATTCCATCATCATAATGCTCAAAGGCACTACCCGTATTATATGGTGGGTCTATATAAATGCACTTTACCCTACCCGAATACTCCTGTTCCAATGCTTTCAACGCCAAAAGATTGTCACCGTGAATGAGCATATTGCCACTCTCGGTGTCACCATAACTATATTGAGGGTCTTCAATGAGAATCCGAGGTTCGATTGCCTCCCGCTTCTCATCCTTCCCAATCCAAGTCAATTCTAACTTTTGTAGTTTATCTTGTGCCATCATTCTTCAATTTCTGAGTTCTCGTTCAATATCTTCAATGCTCGGTAATGTGCTTTTGAAATCTTTCGGATATAGTTTGGAAAGTTCATATTCAGAAATACCCAGCGGATTGTTATAACCTTCGAGGGCATATTGGGCTATGACATCATCTTTGCTTTTGCAAATTAGTAAGCCAACTGTAGGGCTGTCGCCATCACGCTTCAAAACATGATTGGCACATGAAACGTATCCACTTAATTGTCCTAAGAAGGCTGGTTCAAGCATCCCATTTTGTTTCACTTCACCCACAACTTGTGGGTGTTCCACTGTACTATTTCTCTTTTCTTGTACACCCACAAGTTGTGGGTGTCCTGAAATAAAGGGTTTGTAGAGTATATAAAAACGCCTTGTATACTGAAGATTTGTGATGGAAAGTCCTTGTAAATTTGGAATGGCGGTTTGCAAATCTTCATGAAGATTTTTCCAGAAATTTTCCGTCCATCGTTCATCTGCCTTCATTTCAACAATGTCTCTACCCAGTTCCCAATAGAACTGGATTAACTCACCATTCACTCTCACCGCAGCCTTTATCTGGCTTTTCCGAAAACGAAGGCTTAGGTCTTTTATCCAATTGGCATACTCGCCATCTATTTTTACTAATTTACTCATACAATCCTCCATCTTATATTAAACAAAGTTTCTTCACTCTCTTTCTTCTGCCGAAGGGCTTGTTCCACCTCGTCGAAGAGTCGGTCTTTCTTGGCATCCACCTCGTCTTGGGCTTCGAAGAGACTGCGACGCTTTTCACTACGCCGCTTTTCGAGGTCTTTCACTTGGCGTTGTGCCTCGATTTTTTCTTCCAGCCGAGTCAGTTTTCGTGCTTCTGCCTTGCGAAGTTTGATTTCTGCGTCGAGGTCGCTGATTTCTCGTTCCAAGCCAATCTTGATGTCATCTGCCCACAAGTTGAGTTTGTCGATTTCGGTCTCAAAAAACGCTTGGTTCCGCTGGTAGTTCTCCTCCTTAGCCGTTCCTTTCTGCTGCTGAATGTCTTGCAGAAGCCACTCAGCCATCTCTGCATTCATCTGGGCGTGCCTCCCCTCTTGGGCATTGAGGGAAAAGAGACGTTCCGCCACATCAGAAGGGAGCATCTGCCCATCGTCCGTGTAGCAAGCCATCAGCAAATGGTCTTCAGGTTCTGATGCTTCGATGGTGTATTTGTCCACTCTGAGCCATCCAGTTTTCCCGATGTAGTTTTCTAACATGCCCACTTTGACGGGCGTGTTGCTGTAGTCAAAGATGACTTCATGCGATGGCAGGTCAAGGGCTTGATACCCCTTCAAGATGCTTTGTGCCAACGGATGCCCCACACGATACACCTGTGCATGGTCGGGAATGCGTACATCGCTCTTGCGTTCCCCCTCTTTGGGCACCACCATGCAATAGGCAACCCCGTTCTCTCCCACAAACGAGTGGGCTTCTTCATCAAAGGTGGCATGACCCTCCAACGCATACTTTGTCAGTTCCCAAAGCCGCTTCTCGAAGAGATTGAGGTTGGTGAGACTTGCTGCCAAATGAAGCCTCAGTTTCTCACCAACTGACTCATCGAAGTTCTCCAACAAGGTGGAACGTGCTTTCAGCATCTTGTCTGAAATCTCCGAACGCAACTCCTCTTGCAACTGGTCGAAAGCCTGTTCGATTTCCTCCGTGGTGCGGCATTCATTATAAATCTGTGTGATGCGTTTCTCAAAGTCCACCCCGTTGCCAATGCTTCCCAACACTTCGTCGCTGGCACCAAACACACCGCTGAACAGTTGGAATTTCTCGTTCAGCAACTCATAGACACGCACATCGGCAGCGTTACGTTTGTTAAGGAAGTTGATGACCACCACATCATGCTCCTGACCATAACGATGACAGCGACCTATCCGCTGTTCAATGCGTTGTGGATTCCACGGCATATCGTAGTTGACCACCAGCGAACAAAACTGCAAGTTGATACCTTCAGCCGCCGCCTCTGTGGCAATCATGATGGTGGCTTGGTCGCGAAAAAACTCCACAATGGCAGCACGCTTATCGGCAGTAGCCGAACCGGTCACCTTGCTGCTTCCTTTATACTTTTCCAACCATGCTTTGTAGATGGCAGTTGACTGCTTGTCGCTGTTTGAGCCGTTGAACAAGACGACTTTCCCCTTGTAGCCGTTTCTCTCAAACAACTCAAAGAGAAAATCCTGTGTGCGTCTTGACTCGGTGAAGAGTAAGGCTTTCTTGTTAGCCCCCAACTTCTCCAGTTCCTCGAATCCCTTGTTCAGTGCAATGAACAGGTGCTCAGCCTTGCTGTTCTTGCGAATCTTTGCTGCCAAAGTCTGAAACTCTCGCAGGTCAGCCAACTCTTTTTTGACTCCTTCGATTTCGTAAGGATGCAGTATGTTCTCCTCTGCCACCATCATTCTCGTCTCTTCTTCCTCTTCGTCATTCAACCAATAGTCGAGGTTGTCATCCAGACCGTCAAAGTCAAGTGTGGTCGTGTCCAACTCCACTTTCACGTCTTGATGGCGAAGCATCTCTTCCAATCGTTCGATGAGTCGGGTCAATGTGCCATAGATGGCGTATGTGGACGAAGCCAAGAGCTTACGCAGAATCATCGTCATCAGTTGTCGCTGACTGTTGGGCAGAGCGTAAAGACGTGGGCGTTGCAGGTAGGCAGAGACTAACTCGTAGAGTTTCTGTTCGTTGTCCGTAGGATAATACTCCTCACAGATGGCGATACGCTTGGTGTACTTAATGTATTCCAGCACCTGTCGCCGAAGGGTTCGCTTGCACACCGGTTGAAGGCGATTCCGCAACAGGCAATAATCATTGTCCGTCAGAATCTTGCCAAACTGACTCTTGAAACTCTTCAGGTCGCCAAAGACAAACTCGTCGATGATGGAGACCAATCCATATAGTTCAAGGATGGAGTTCTGCAAAGGAGTAGCGGTCAGCAAAACCTTTTTTCTTTTGGCAAGAGCCTCCTTAATGGTGTTGGCAATTCGGTTGTTTGGCTTATAGACATTGCGAAGTCGGTGTGCCTCATCAATCACGGCTAAATCCCAAGGCGTCTGGCGGAGATATGCCGCTTTCGCCCTTGCAAACTGATAGGAGCAGATAATGATGCCATCCTTTTTGAAGGGGTTAAGGTTGCCCAATTCTATCTCCTGATTGAAACTCTTCGCCTCCAATATGTAAGAAGGTAAAAAGAATTTCTCCATCAATTCTGCCGACCACTGCTTGCGCAAGTTGGCTGGGCAGATAATCAACAAACGGCGTTTGTGCTCTGCCCAATGTTGCGAGAGAATGATACCCGCTTCAATCGTCTTTCCCAACCCCACCTCGTCTGCCAAGATAGCACCATGCGACATGGGAGACTTGAAGGCAAAGAGGGCTGCATCAATCTGGTGGGGAGTCAAATCGACTTGGGCATCGTGGAGCGACGCCGTCAATTTGTCCAGATTATTGGCAGGGAGCCTCCTTGTCAAGAAATGGGCAAAATACTTTGCGTGGTATGGGGTTATACAAGCCATTAAACGGTAATGTGGAATTTCGCCTACAAAGTTAGTCATTTTATTTCAAATATTCGTCTGCAGGTAGAAATTTGTTTGTTTTTTGAAGGAAAAAGCATGGATGCTTCGGAGGGGTGTATTCGCTTGTTGGATAAAACTTTATTGTGAGTTCATGATTTGCTGTGACGAATGTCCCATTTTATTTATGTGTCGTGGTTTTTGTTTTCTCTTGCCGCAGAAGTGTGAAATATTTGGCTTGAATACAACTTCCAATTTGGCTTGATTACAAAAAGTGATTTGGCTTGAATACAGAATATTGTCATCAAGCCAAATTGATTGTTATATTCAAGCCAAATTAGAATGTGTAATCAGGCTAAATATCTGAGAGGAATAAGGTAATAGATGATGAAGGTGAAAGGCAGGAGATAATGGAGGGGAGCGGCAGAAGATGTTTGTGCAAAAAGAAAGCCCCTGTTGGAACAGGGGCAATGGATGGTTTTGTAGGGATGGGGGGAGGATTTAGCCGATGCCTAAGGTCATGGCGAAGATGACAACTCCGATGTAGTTGAAGAAGATGATGGTCATGAAGGTGTCCATGTCGCTCTTGAGATAGCCTGTGGGGGTGAACTGCTCGGAGATGAAGCGTTTCAAGCCAATTCTTGGATGCACAAAACGTTCCATGAGCCAATAGAAGAGCGTGCCAAGGATGGCACCCACGATGAAGCCAACTGTCACGTCGCCAAGGTAGTGAACACCGAGATAGAGGCGAGTGAAGGTGGTGGTGAATGACCAAAAGAAAAGAGTCACTGTCACTTTGGGACTACGAAAAAGCCACGAAAGGAAGGTCGCCATGCACATGGTGTTGCAGGCATGGCCTGAGAAGAAGCCGAAGCGTCCACCTCGGTAGTTGCGAACCACATCAATGAAATACATCAACTGAGGGTCTTGGGTGGGTCGCCATCGTTCTACGGTCGGTTTGACGATGCCCGAACAGATGCGATCTGCCACAAAGATGAGCAGGGCGATTGTGACATATACCATCACCGCCTCTTTCCACGTGTTGTTCTTGAAGATAATGATGAGTAAGAAAAGGATGACCAACGACCACGAAAAGGTATCGGTGACGGTGTACATGACATTGTCCCAGAAGAGGCTGTCGCTGCCATTGATGGCAAGTGTCAGTTGATGGTCTAACTCATTGATGTCGTTCATATTACTTCTGCGGTAGTTACAGGTATCCAACCTTGCTTTCCTTCTTCAAATTTCACTTCCATCCAACCCTTCATCGAGCCGTCAAGAATCTCAACTTTAGAGCCCTCGTGAATGAGGAACAAGTCGGTGCTCTTCTCGCTGGGCGAACTCTTTACCGTCACCACAGGCGAGAGGATGATGGCGGTGGTACGGTTCGTCTGTCCCACGTGTTGTGAAACGGCAGCCAAGTTGGCTATCACGGCAATAACAAGCAGCACCATCGCACCATAAACTCCCAACTTTCTTGTCCAAATCGGAGAGACAAACATATACACCAACACGCCCAAGAGCATCAGCACAAAGGCTGAAATGCCAAGGGTTGCCCATGCGTTGACGCTCATACAGTTGGTGAGATTTCGCCACCAAGTGACAAAAAACATCTCGGAGGGAGGAACCACCTTGTCGATCGTCTTTCCACGAGCCAAAGCAAGATTGGCACGAATGTCGCCATCGCCAGGGTCGAGCAAGAAGGCACGCTCATAGTTGAGCACAGCCAAAGGTATCTCGTCCAACTTATAGTAACAGTTTCCGAGGTTGTAGTACAGTTCCGCCGCAACACCATCATTCTTCAAGACCGCTTCGTAGGCAGCAGCAGCCTCGGTGTATTTTTCTTGTTCATAAAGAGCATCCGCCTCTACCTTTGAGGCTGCAAGCGTTACGCTACATGATAACTGAAAAATGATAATTGATAATGATAATATCTTTCTCATAGGTTGTCCTCCATTTTACTGATGGCATCGATGGCACTGTTATAAACATTTTCCATATTCTCGTTGACATCGCCAGGAGCATAACGAGCAAACTCGCAGTCGTTAAGCACCTTCATGAACTGTTGAATCAGGTCTTCGGGCACATTGCGAGAGAGGAGTGACTGTTCGATGTTCTCCTTGTTAAGCGACTCTTGCGACATATTGAACTTGTCGCCCACATATCCCCAAAGGGCACGAAGCACTTCATCGTAAAACTGTCCTTGTTCATGATTGTCAAGAAGCTTCTTGGCGGTCTTCAGCCGTCTCAATGCCACCTTGTTTGCTTTCTTGCCACGAGAGAGGGCGACGTTGGCATTCGCCTTCATCCGCTTGCGACCCAATACAATAATCTGGGCAAAAAGGATGAGCGGCAAGAGATAGGCAAGCCCGTATTTCCATGTGCCGAAGAAGGTGTCGCCCTGCTGATGCAAGTCCACATCTCCCTTCTTGATGAAACGTATGTCTTGATTGAGTTGCTGCACGTCTTGCTGCTGACCGCTATAGTTGGAAACATTGTTACCTGCCCCACCCTTGCCTTTGTTAACTTTGAGCGTGTACGCCTCTGTGGTAAGGGTCTTGTAAGAACGTGAATCCGTGTCGAAATAGATAAACTTGGCAGCAGGAATCTCGTAGGTGCCAGCATGACGAGGTACAATCAGATATTCAAACTCTTTCGTGCCTGCCAAACCTGTACGGGTCAAGTCGAACTTATCGTTCACCTTGGCATCATAGGTCTCAAAGTCTTTCGGGAAGTCCACTTCGGGCGTGGAAATGAGTTTCATGTTACCACTACCTTTCACGCTGATTTTCAGTGTGACTGCATCGTTGGCATCCACCTCTTTGGTACTGATGCTGGAAGAGACAGAGAACTTGCCCACCGCTCCAGAGAAACCTACAGGTTTGTTAGGCAGCGGAGACACGTGGATGGTGAGGGCAGGTGTGGTAATCTTCCGTTTCTGCTCCACATAGCCGCCCGTTCCGTTGAAGAAGGCTTCGATGGGGTCGATATTGCGATTGCGTGTCACCACAACACCCTCGTAGGTAATGGAAGGGATGGTCAGGTTGCCTGACTTTTGTGGGAAGAGCAGATACTGACTCCACACGACAGTACGATAGTTGCGACCGTTGTATTGCTCAATCGTAAACTCCTTGTTGCGAGGCAATGGGATTTCCTGAATCTGGAAACCATCAAGCGTGGGGAGTTTACCATCCATCTGCGTGAGGTCAACCAATGTGTATATCTTGTATGTCACCAGAATGGCTTCTTGCTCATGCACATTGGTACGTGAAGCCGTTGCCGTCATGAAAAGTTCATTGGCTGAGATGTTCTGCCCCGATGCGGCAGGAGCAGACGACTGACGAGGGTTGTTGGCACCTTGCTGATTGCCACCTCCTGCCCCTGCGGAAGATGAGGCACCCGCACCCGAAGGAAGCACCCTCACCTGCACAGGCTTCGACTTGACGGTCTTGCCTTCTGCCTGAATGCTGGCACTACCAATCGTATAAGTGCCTGGAGCATCGCTCATCAAGACATAAGTGTAAATAATACTGCTACTCTGTGAAGTGCGTCCGTTTATCATCTGGAAACTGCTCTGCGACGAAGTGGCAGGACCATAAATCACTTCAAAGCCCTTAAAATCAGGCGAAGCGAAGTTGGACACATTCTGAGTGTTGACCGTAAACTGCACCCTGAACTTGCCACCCGCCTCGACGGTAGAAGGGGCTGATACCCTAAACGTCACTTCGCCATCGGCAAAAGCACCGACGGTGAAGCACCATAATATAAATATGTGTAATAGTCGTTTCATTTACTATCTTACCATTTTCGATTTACCAATCCTTCTCTAAGTTACGACGTCTATTGTTCTGATTCTTATTGACCTTACGCTGCACACCCTTTTCATCTTGCTGTGCAGAGTTCAACAGTTGCTCTGCCGCCTGGTCGCTCATCTCATCCTTCTTCTGCTCAGGTTGCTGCTGTTGTTGGTCTTGCTTCTGTTCTTCTTTCTTTTGGTCTTGCTTCTGCTGGTCTTGGTTGTCCTGCTTTTGCTTGTCCTTGTCTTGCTGCTGGTCTTGGTTCTTGTCGTTGTTGCCACCGCCACCGTTCTGATCCTGATTCTTCTTCAACTGATATTGTGCCATCGCCAAGTTGTAGCGAGTCTCATTGTCTTCAGGATTACAACGCAAGGAACTCTTGTAGAAGTTCACCGCATTCTGGAAGGCTCCAGCCGCATTACCTCCTTCCTGATGCATACCTGCAAGTCCCTGAGCATACCAGATGTTGCCCATGTTGTGGAAGTTGCGAGCCTTTCGCATCGGGTCGTTCGTGCCAATGGAGTCTGCTTTCTTGTAGTTCTCAAATGCCGTGGAGTCCTTCTGTTGCATCACGTAGGTATTGCCTAAGTTATAGTAACCTTCGAAAGAAGGACTCTTCTCGACCGACTTCAGATACAACGTCTCTGCCTTGTCATACTGCCCATTGCGATATGCCACATTGCCCAGTCGAATCAGGTCGCGGGCACTTTGAGCCATCACGGGCACGACAAGTGTCATCATCCATAATATACTAAAGTAAATTCTTCTCATCTACTTGAAAAGTTTGAAGTTCTTGAACAAATGATTCTTTCTCTCCATGATGCACAACTCGGCAACCAACACGATGAAGAGCAACAAAGCCACTGCCACAAACTGCTCGTCATATTCCGAATACATCGACTGTGAGATATCCTCTTTCTGCATCTTCTCAATCTCTTTTTCCAAGAGCGACTGAGCCATATCTGTCTGGTCAACATGTACATAGAGTCCACCACCTGCCTGTGCAATGCCCTTTCCTATCTGTTCGTTGAGTTTGGTCGTGACCACATTGCCAGAGAGGTCTTTCTTGAATGTGCCATCACCCATCGGGATAGGACCACCCTGCTCTGTTCCGACAGAAAGGACGAATATCTGAATGCCCTCCTTGCGAGCCTGTTTGGCTGCATCAATAGCACCCTGTTCGTTGTCCTCGGCATCGGTGATGAGGATGAGAGCACGACCCACGTTGGTTTTCTTGGAGAAACCTGCCGTAGCACGTGTAATTGCTTCTGCCACATTGGTACCTTGAATGGATACGGTTGAAGGATTCAGTTGGTCGAGGAACATCTTGGCAGAGACATAGTCGCTCGTCATAGGCAGAAGCGTAATGGCACTACCAGCAAAGGCAACCAATTCCACCTTATCTTCGTCAAACTGCTCCACCAACTTACTGACAATCATCTTCGACTTCTCCAGTCGGCTGGGACTCACATCTTGACACAGCATCGAGTTAGAGACATCGACAGCAATTGCCACTTCGATGCCCGAACGTTTCACCTCTTCGTTGCGTGTGCCGTATTGTGGACGTGCCAGCACGACAGCCATCAATCCTACGGCAACCATCAGCAAGATAAATTTCGCATGGCGACGCATCGGAGAGACATCGGGCATGAGGGGACGAAGCAGTTCGGGGTCTCCAAATTCCTTCAACTGTTTTTTCATCCGATACTGCACCAGCACATACACTGCCGTCAGCACAGGAATGAGCAGCAACAAATATAAGTATATTGGACTTGCAAATCTAAACATAATCAATCAATTTAAGGAAGTCTCTTCAACACCACGATTCTCAACAGTATCTCCAACAACAACACTGCCATTGCCGCCCAGGCAAAGGGCTGGTAGAGTTCGCTACGACGACTGAACTGCTTGACATTGAACTTGGTACGTTCCATTTTGTCGATGTCCTGATAGATGGCATCCAGTTCGGCATTCTTCTGTGCACGGAAATACTGGCCACCCGTCTCGTTGGAAATCTTCGTCATCGTTTGTTCGTCAATCTCCACGGGAAGCATTGCTGTGCCACCTGTTGGCAGCGGATAGGGAGCCATGCCGTTACGGCCAATGCCAATCGTATAGATGCGGATACCGTATTTCTTGGCAATCTCGGCTGCCGTGAGCGGAGAAATGTTTCCGCTGTTGTTCACACCGTCGGTCAACAGGATAATCACCTTCGACTTTGCCTCACTATCTTTGAGTCGGAGAATGGCATTCATGATACCATCACCAATGGCTGTACCATCGTCGATGATGCCACGGGCAGCCATGTTGCAATCGACACTATTGTAGAGGTTCATCAACACCACATGGTCGGTGGTGAGTGGACACTGCGTATAGGCTTCGCCTGCAAACATCGTCAAACCCATGTTGTCATTAGGGCGTTTCTCGATGAATCGCTGTGCTATCTCCTTCAGTGCCTCCACACGGTTGGGCTTAAAATCCTGTGCCAACATAGAGGTGGACACATCGACTGCCAGCATGATATCTATACCTTCTACATCGGTGTTGCTCCATGAGTGTTTGCTCTGTGGACGAGCCAAGATGCACACGACCAACGTCATCAGCACAAGCCTCAACAAGAAAAGCAGGTGCATCATGTAGAGTCGGAAGGTCTTTGGCACCTTGACGTACTTCGTCGTGTCAGGCACCTTCAGCGAGGGAAGGCTCTGCTTGAAGCGAAGCACGTACCACACGATGTATGGCACCAACACCAGCAGCAACAGGAAGAATAAAGGATTCTTAAATTCCATTTTATAATGTCAACATATAAATTCTGTAAACCACAAATCCGAGCACATAAAGCAGCACGATGCTTGCCACAATGACGCTGCCGATGAGCACCCACTTGGCAACCTTCGACCGCTTTTCTTCCACCACAATCACCTCGGGCTGCGGCTTCTGTTCAGGCTCTTCGAGTTTCGTCTGATTGATGTATTCGATGGCACTCACGAGGTTACGGTCGTTCTCGTTAATGAGCGTGCTGTACTTCGCAAACTTCACGAGGTCTGCCGTCTGGAACAACTCACGCAATTCGCTGATAGCCTCTTCGTCGTTCACTTCCTGCAACTTCTGAATAATCTCGAAAGAGGTCATTTCCAGAGCGTTGAAGCCATAGCGTTCCTTGATGTAATTACGCAGCGTATCAGTCAACTGGGTGTAATACTCTTTCGAGTCCTCGCTCTGCCAAATCTTTTCCTCCTTGATTTGTTCAATCTTCTGCATCGCCACTTTGTGAGGAGCCAAACGCTGCTTGTTGCGAATGCGGCGGATAATCGGCTTGTTGGTCTTCAAGCGATAAATCACATACACCAACAGGGCGGCAATCAGCAACGCCATCAAACCCAACCAGATGACTTGTCGCCATTCTGCCCAGTCGAAAGGAGGTGCCAACTCTGCCTTGTTGCCAAAGATGCTGTCGGCATGAAGGGTATCAATCTCAAAGGTCAGCACCTTCAGCGCCAATTTCTTCGACTGAAAGAGTTTGCCATCGACTTTCACGTCCAGTTCTGGAATCAGATAGAGTGCCGAATCAAACGACGTGAAATAATAGCGACGGGACAGGAGCATCCGTTTGTTCTCGTTCAGGAAACTCGTGTCCGTCTTCTCCGCCCTGACAAATTCCAGTCCTGGCACAATCTGCTGCAAGGAGTCCCACTCCGGCAGTTCTACGTTCTTGCCAGCATCGGCACTCACCTCCAATGTCATGCCGATACGCTGACCAATGAAGATGCCTGCCGAGTCTAATTTGGCATCAACCGTCACTTGCTGAGCATTCGCTTGAGCAAATCCAAGCAAGCAGCAGATTGACAACAATATATGATACTTCATTTTATTCATCTTTCCTCAACTTCTACGTCTAAAAAGATTCATCAATGCCTTCACATAATCTTCGTCTGTTCGTACCGACACATTGTCTATGTTCGACTTCGTAAAGGCATTCTTTAGCCACGATTGATGCCCCACCCACCACTCGTGGTGAGCACGACGAACAGCACGAGAGGAAGTGTCGATGAAGGTTTCCCGACCCGTCTCCGCATCCAGCATCTTCACAATGCCCACATCAGGCAATTCCACCATGCGGCGGTCGTAAATCTGCAATGCCACCACATCGTGACGACGGTTGGCAATGGTCAACTCGCTGGTGTAGTCGTTGGCATCGAAAAAGTCGCTGAGCAGGAAGACCGTGCAACGCTTCTTGATGGCGTTGGTCATGAACTCCACCGCCTGCCCCACATCGGTCTTGTTGCTTTCCGGCTGGAAAGTCAAGAGTTCGCGGATAATGAACAGGATATGTTTGCGACCCTTCTTCGGAGGGATGAACTTCTCCACCTTGTCGGAAAAGAAAATCACGCCAATCTTGTCGTTGTTTTGGATGGCAGAGAAAGCCAACGTTGCGGCTATCTCGGTGAGGAGTTGACGTTTCGACTGCGTCTGTGTACCGAAATCAAGCGACCCCGACACATCGACCAGCAACATCACCGTCAATTCTCGTTCCTCCTCAAAGACTTTCACGAATGGCTTGCCGAACCTTGCAGTCACGTTCCAGTCGATGTCGCGAACATCATCACCATACTGATATTCACGCACTTCGCTGAACGCCATACCCCTACCCTTAAAGGCAGAATGGTACTCGCCCGCAAAGATATTGTTCGAGAGTCCTTTCGTCTTTATCTCGATTTTCCTGACCTTCTGTAAAAGTTCTTCCGTTTCCATCAAGGTACTTCAACTTTGTTCAAAATCTTGCTGATGATTTCTTCTGAAGTGACATTGCTTGCCTCTGCCTCGTATGTGAGACCGATGCGATGACGGAGCACATCTTGAGCCACGGCACGCACATCCTCTGGAATGACATAGCCACGGTGCTTGATGAATGCGTAAGAACGTGCAGCCAAAGCCAGATTGATGGAGGCACGAGGAGAGCCGCCAAAGCCAATCAAGCCCTTGAGTTCCTTCAAGTTATACTTATCTGGATAACGGGTGGCAAACACAATGTCTGCGATGTATTGCTCAATCTTCTCGTCGAGATAGACTTCACGCACGACCTTGCGAGCCTCTTCAATCTCTGCCGTACCCATCACAGGACGAATCTCCTGCTTTTCCTGAGCAATGTTCTGACGGATAATCCGCTTCTCTTCCTCCAGTTTTGGGTAGTCAATCACCACTTTCAGCATGAAACGGTCCACCTGAGCCTCGGGCAGCGGATAAGTTCCTTCCTGTTCAATGGGGTTCTGCGTTGCCAGCACGAGGAAAGGCTTAGGCAACTCAAATGTTGTGGTCGAGATGGTCACCTGACGCTCCTGCATGGCTTCGAGCAAAGCCGACTGCACCTTGGCTGGTGCACGGTTAATCTCATCCGCCAAGATGAAGTTGGCAAAGATAGGACCTTTCTTCGACTTAAATTCGCCGTCTTTCTGGCTATAAATCATCGTACCAATCACGTCGGCAGGAAGGAGGTCGGGAGTGAACTGAATACGACTGAACTGTGCATCAATCAGCGATGCCAATGTTTTGATTGCTTTGGTCTTAGCCAAACCAGGCACACCTTCGAGCAGCACGTGCCCATCGGAAAGAAGACCCAGCAAAAGAGATTCGACAAGATGTTTCTGGCCAATAATCGCTTGGTCCATGCCTGTCATAATGTTGGTAACGAACGCACTATGTTTTTCGATGCGTTCGTTCAATTCTCGAATGTCAATTGCTTCTGCCATATTTTATGTTTTGATTTTTATGTTCGCCTATTTTATCATGCAAAATTACGACTTTCTGCCCACTTACGCACCTTAAAGAATGTGAAAAAACCTTGCATCCCTCTCTGTTTAAGAATAATTAAAAGTTTCACCAAAGAAAACACTCATTCCAACATCACTTTTCAGGGATTCTCGTCCTTGGGGAACGGTCTTTAAGGACATTTTTGCAAGAAGACAGGCAACACTCCCTCGACTCGTATCAATTCATGTCGAGGTATTATATCAATACAAAACCCGCACACGAATTGATACGTATGCGGGTACCGTTTATAGGGGAAGCCGCGTCGGTCAGCGAGCCATCGCGAAAAAGGCTCACGAGGTATGCGGCTCATGCTCACGAGTGATTACGGCAACTTAATGACTGCCCCAACAGGCACATTGTTCGGGTCGGCAAGGGTGTTGGCACGAATGATGGCGGCAACAGAATCTTTAGTGCCGTAGAAGCGTTGGGAAATGCGGGTCAAGGATTCGCCTTTCTGAATCTTGTAGGTGGCAGGACGCACTGGTTTTGATTCTTCAGCCTGCTGATTTTCAACCTTAACGGAGTCTTTCTTCGTTTCGGCATTCGCCGTGCTATCTTTGGGATGAGCCGTCTTGATTGAATCCTTTGGTGCGACTTTCTTCGGAGCCTCCGGCTGTGTCGGCACAGGCACTTTCTCCACCGATTCTATAGACTTTGAAGTCTTGTAGAGGAAGAAAATGACAACGAGCAGCAATACTGCCACCAAAGCGATAATCCACCCCCAAGGAGACTTCTTGCTCTTCTGCGGCTTCGATTCCGCGGCGGCATTCTCCTCGTCGCTTCCTTTGATGAAACGTTCGAGGGCTTCCTTCCGCTTGTCCTCTGGCGATGGTTGTTCCTCTGTTGGCTGCGGAATTTCCGAAACGAGTGGCGTTGCTGACGAATCCTCCTCTTCATCCTTCTTTAATACCTCTTTTTCAACAGGTTGCATGGCTTCTTCCTGCTTAGATTCCACACTCTCTGGCTGCATATTCGCCTCCAATCGTTCCAACAGTTTTTCCAGACGAAGTTTCTCGGCGTTGGCTTTTCGAGCCTCTTCCACAGCGGTTTCCATCTTGGCTTTTGCCGCCTCGTATTGCTGACGGATTTCATCCACACTTTCGGGGGTAGATATCAGCAAGTCGATGCCTGCAAATTCATCTTGCGGCTGCTCCACATGGGCAGGTTCTGGCACTTGTATGAGGGTGTCGATGGAAGGTGCAAGTTCGATAGCCGAAGGCACCTCTTCCACCACCATCTCCTCTTCTTCCTCTGCTGGCACATCTTCGGTAGCAGGAGCACTTTCCTCTTCGACAACAGGCGTTTCTTCAGCCTCTTCAACTGGCTCATTGACAACCTCTTCCTTGACTTCCTCCGCAGATGAGTCCTCCTCTTCCACAACGGGTTCAGACGCCACGACAGCAGGAACCTCTTCCTCCGTCTCGGCATCCTTGTTCAGCAGTTCCACCACCGAATCCTCGGGGGCGAAAGAGACCTTCTTGTAGCCAGGAATGACAATGCGTTCGCCATTGGTCACATTCACACTCTCGCGGCTTTCCACCTCCACAAGTTTGAACGTGCCTAAGCCCTTGATTTTGATAGAGTCTTCGCCCATGTAAAGTGCCTCGACAATGGTGTCGAAGAACGCTTTGGAAAACGTCTCAGCCACTTTCTTCGACACTCCAGCCTTCTGCGAGAGTGCGTCGGCGATGTTCTGAAATGACAATTTCTCGTTCATAGGCTTACTCCATATTTAGACGGTCCTTCAAAGCCGCACTCATCTTGTAGCCGAGCGTGGTCTTGGGAGGCACCACAATAAATGTCTTGCTGGTGGGATTGTACACCTTGCGACGTGCCTTTTCACGAGGTTCGAACGCACCGAAACCCTGAATGGTGATGCTGTTGCCCTCGCCTATTTCGTCGAGTACAACCCCGATGAGTGCGGCAGACAGTTCTTTCACGTCTTCCGTCTCGTAGTTGGTCTTCAGCGAGACCCTTTCTATAAATTCCTTGTTGTTCATCAAAATATGTTTTGATTGGACGATTTACATTTCAAGACTGAACGGTTCCGTAGAGGTCAAAGTCGTCAGAATCAACGATTTTCACCTGATAGAAAGCACCCCGTCGCAACATTCTCTCCTTGATGGGGATGAGCACTTCGGGGTCAACCTCGGGCGAATCGAACTCGGTTCGACCCACGTAATACTCGCCTTCCTTTCGGTCGATGATGACTTGCAGCGTCTGCCCCACTTTTCGTGCCTGCACTTCTGCCGAAATGCTCTGCTGAATGTCCATCAACTCGCTGAGCCGCTGCTGCTTCACCTCGTCAGGCACTTCGTCTGTGTAGTTCTTCTGGGCAGGAGTTCCTTCTTCTTCCGAATAGGCGAAAGCACCCATTCGGTCGAACTTCGCCCAGCGAACAAACTCCTTCAACTCCTCAAATTCCGCCTCGCCCTCACCAGGGAAACCGACCATGAGCGTGGTGCGAAGACAGATGCCTGGCACCTCCTTGCGGATACGCTCAATCAGGGCGTATGTCTCTTCTTTATCCACGTGGCGTTGCATCTGGGTGAGCACCTTTGTACTGATGTGCTGAAGGGCTATGTCGAGGTACTTGCAAACGTTTTTCCGTTCACGAATCACCCGCAACAAATCCCAAGGGAAATTCATCGGGTAGGCATAGTGGAGGCGAATCCACTTCACTCCCTTCACGTCGCTGATTCGTTCTATGAGTTCCGCAATCTTCTGCTCACCATAAATATCTAAGCCATAGTAGGTTAACTCTTGGGCAATCACCTGAAACTCTTTCACGCCCTCGCTGACCAGATGCTCCACTTCTGCCACGATGTCCTCCATCGGACGGCTCTGGTGTCGCCCAGTGATGATGGGGATGGCACAGTAGGCACAATGGCGATCACACCCCTCTGAAATCTTCAAATAGGCGTAATGCTTCGGGGTGGTCAAACGGCGTTCATACTGACGCTCTTTCTGATAGACCTTACCCAAGTCGTTGAGCAGTTCCGTCCAGTTGAACTTGCCATAGAACTTGTCCACCTGCGGAATCTCATGCCCCAGTTCCTTCATGAACCGCTGCGACAGACACCCCATCACATACACCTGCTTCACACGCCCTTCTTCCTTCGCCTGACAGAGTTCGAGAATCATGTTCACACTCTCCTCCTGTGCGTCGGCAATGAAGCCACACGTGTTCACCACCACAATCTCGCCCTGGGGATGCTCGCTGTCGTGCGTCACACGATAGCCGTTCAGTTCCAACTGACGAATCAGCCGCTCCGAATCCACCAGATTCTTCGAGCACCCCAGCGTGATAATATCTATCGTATTTTTTCTCATAACCTTAATGTCATCCTTACCTCTCGCCCCTAAACAGAGGAGCCGGAGGGGTCTTCTCACTCTCCAAACAGGCTATCGACAAAAGCCCTCCGATTGAACGCTTGCAAATCCTCCATTCCTTCGCCCAATCCAATATACCGCACAGGTATCTTGAACTGGTCGCTGATGCCGATGACCACACCACCCTTTGCCGTTCCATCCAGTTTCGTAATCGCCATCGAAGTGACCTCGGTCGCCTTCGTAAACTGCTTTGCCTGCTCGAACGCGTTCTGACCCGTCGAGCCATCCAACACCAGCATCACATCATCCACCTCATAGCCAGCCGCCTTATTCACGGCATTCTTTATCTTGGTCAACTCGTTCATCAAGCCCACCTTATTGTGCAGACGACCAGCCGTATCGATAATCACCACATCCGCTCCATTGGCTTTGGCTGAACTGACCGAATCGAAAGCCACGGCCGCGGGGTCGCTGCCCATCTGCTGCTTCACCACAGGCACGCCGACTCGCTCGCCCCAAATACAAATTTGCTCGACAGCGGCAGCACGGAACGTATCGGCAGCACCCAGATAAACCTTCAAGCCAGCCTGCTTGAACTGATAAGCCAACTTCCCGATGGTCGTAGTCTTCCCCACTCCGTTCACACCCACCACCAAGATGATGTAAGGCTTGTGGGCACCTTCAGGTATCTGGAATCCTTCCGTATCATCGCTGTTATTCTCCGTCAACAAGGCGGCAATCTCTTCACGAAGAATGTTGTTCAACTCATCCGTGCCAACATACTTGTCGCGAGCCACACGCTCCTCGATGCGACGAATAATCTCCAACGTGGTATCCACACCCACATCGCTGGTGATAAGCACCTCCTCCAAATTATCCAACACGTCCTCGTCAACCTTCGATTTGCCAGCCACAGCACGAGCCAACTTACCAAACACACTCTCCTTCGTCTTGGCAAGTCCATTGTCGAGCGTTTCCTTCTTCTTTTTCGTGAATAAATCAAAGAATCCCATACTTTTACCTCAATTTTAATTAGTCACTTCAGTTTACTGGTCCCATATTAAAAGTACAAAGGTACAGATTTTCAGCGAAATCACAAAAAAAACCCCTCCAAAAGTGGAGAGGTTCATCGTTTTTTGACGTTTGGTATCTGGCTATGCCATACCGTCACGCCTTTCTTATCCTGTCAGACGAGGAAATTACTTCTTCAGATAATCCTTCACCTGCTCGGCTGGAATCATCTTCTCATCGAATGCGTAAGCACCAGTCTTTGGAGACTTGAACATCTTGATAACCTTCGTGTAAGAACGTCCGTCCTTGTTCTGGAGGGTTGCGACTGTTTTCTTTGCCATAGTACTCTAATTATTTAATTTCCTTATGAACTGTCATTCTCTTAAGGATGGGGTTATACTTCTTCAACTCCAAACGGTCTGGAGTGTTCTTGCGGTTCTTTGTAGTGATGTATCTCGATGTTCCTGGAAGACCGCTATCCTTCATTTCTGTGCACTCGAGGATGACCTGCACACGATTGCCTTTCGCTTTCTTTGCCATTTTTCTTTTCTCCTTACTTTAATGTGATTAGCCAATAACCTGAATATCCTTCCACTGGCAGTGACCCTTAGCAACAGCCTGCTTCAGAGCAGCGTCGAGACCAATGCGGTTGATGATTCGCAAACCTGCTGCACTCACCTTCAGGACAATCCAGCAATCTTCCTCTACATAGTAGAACTTCTTCGTGAACAAGTTGACATCGAATGTCCTCTTTGTTCTGCGCAGTGAGTGAGACACATTGTTGCCCACTACTGACTTTTTACCTGTAATCTGACAAATTTTTGACATTTTCTTGTTATACTTTTTTAATTTTCAAATCTAATTTTACTTTGGAGAAGTACAGGTTTTCACTATTCCGACGAGCCCGCAATGCCCGCCTTGCGAAATTTGGAACGCTCAACCCTTTTTGTTTTTGAAAATTAGGGGTGTTTCTTTATTTACTTTGTGATCCGGTTGGGATTGAATATCCCTTGCCCTGCCACGGGCTATCAACCAAATCTTTTTTCTCCCTCAGAACTGGAAGCCTGCTTCCGTTCTTCATGGAAAAAATCTTTGTGATCCGGTTGGGATTCGAACCCAAGACCCACAGCTTAGAAGGCTGTTGCTCTATCCAGCTGAGCTACCGGACCATCCTCCACTGGATTCTTGCATGGAAAAACCACACAAAACACCATGCACAGACAGAGTCTACGCATTTTGCGACTGCAAAGGTAGGAAATTTATTCTATTCCCACAAATTTCTTTCCCACAAATTTCCCCTCCACCCCATTTTTTCATGATTTCACGCCTCAGTACCTGCTCCAAACAGATACTTCGGCATGAAATCAGTTCAATTTTTACAACACAAAAGAATACCCTTTCTCTGTTGTAGGGGGAGGCATGATTATAGTATAAATGTCAGCGTCTGCCACGCCCACCCATTCGAATAAGCGAGCCATCAAGTAACGCTCCAATCATGCCGATAATAACAATAAGAGTCATCATAGCGGAATCTACTGCAAATTTAAAGGTTTATACTAAAGTGAATTAAACGATTTCTGTTTTGCGAAATAAAAGTGTGAATCTTTCATCGATTACCCTTTGCTCTGTTGTGCGTCTTGCAGAGCATCTGGCAGTTTTCGATGGTGGTTGTGCCACCTTTGCTCCATGCAGTCACGTGGTCGGCATCCATCTCCGTCTGCTTCCAGATTTTCTTGCGATTTGCCTCATGTCCCATGGCACAGAGCGGGCAGTTACTCGTGTCGTTGGCGATGGCTTCAGAAGTCTGACGGCGATAGACGGCTCGCTTGGTGGCTTCGTCAAAGATACGGATGTCGAGCAGACGTTTGTCCTGACAGCCTCCGAGAATGTACTCGAAGATGCCCTTGCGGTTCTTCACATAGGGGTCGCCATAGAGTTGATGAACCAACTGCGACACTTCCTGCGGGTCGTAGGGCTGGGTGTGGTAGGTGTCGTAGAGCCGTCCCCACTCCAATCCTCGCATCTCGCTTTCCACATCGCTGAACACAGAGCCAATCCAGTCGATGACGCTGTTGAAGTGGCGTTTTAGTTCGTCAATGTCAGAATCGTGTCGATGCAGGCTCATGTAGCCCTTCACGTCGTCGTGGCTCACCCACTGCAAGGCTCGTTCCAGATAGTCTTGGCGGTTCACGGCTCCAGTGATGTAAGCACTCCACTTCTGCACATGGGCATTCCCCGAATTGCTGAACTCCTGCTTTGCCAGCGTGACGAACTCCCCTGAATAAACAGCATTGAGCAGTTCTTGAGGATTGAGCGGCACACCGGCAATGTTCACCGTCTCGAACCACTTGCGGATTTCGTCCTCCGTACCTTCACATTCATACACCAGCAACTTAGTGTTGAGAATACGCTGTTGCTGTTCGGTGGAGAGGCTGCTGAAATAGTGGGGGATGCCGTTCTCGTCGATGATGGAAAGTTTGCCTGTGACGAAACGTCCCAGCGACGTGATGCGTTGCTGTCCGTCCAGCACTTCCCAACGGTTCTCATCGGTCTTGTTGAAATAGAAGACACCCAGCGGATAGCGGTGCAGAGCCGACTGCACCACCGCCACATCCTTCTTGCCGTCGGCATAGATGTAGTTCCGTTGATACTCTGGCTGAATGGTCAGCCGTCCTGCAAGGCCATACAAGCCCTTGCCTTCCAGTTCATTATAGACGAAGCCCTTGCAGACCTCGCCCACGGTGTAGGTTTTCAGGTTGGTTTCCATAGTTATGATTGTTTTTTGCGGATAAGGATGCGTGCATATTTGCGAATTCCGTTCACGAAAGGATAGCCAAAGTTGTGTTCATCAACGTTTGTGTTCGCCATCTGCCCCAATATTTCAAATTGCTCGGGGCAATACTTGTCAAGAAAAGAAATAGGAACACCCATTACTCCTGCATAATCACATGGAATGGCATCCGTGTAGGGAACCTCTATTGCATCATAGTTGTCATAACTGTCATAGTTGGCTCTTCCCTTCAGTTCTTTATGCTTGCTGTACTTTAGGTTTTCCTCCATTGTCATCAGTCTCAAAGGTTGGTGACGACGACCATGTTCCAAGTTGGTCATCCAACAACAATTTCTAAACTTTACCAATCCTGTACTTTCATCATACACTCCATCTACATAGTTTGCGTCACCCACTATACGGAAATAGGCATTCCCATTTTGGAAGCCGTTCCCTAACCAGAGTACATTATTCTTAATGAGAGGAAAGACCTCTTTGTAAGTTATTGCATTCATACTACTTATAATGAGAAACATCTTTTCTGCTTCCACAATCCATGCAAGAAATTCCCTGAATAGCGAAAATGGCGGGTTGGTCACGATAACGTCTGCTTCATCTCTCAATTTCGTCACCTCCTCGCTATGGAAATCGCCATCGCCTTCCAAGTATTGCCACTCTAAATCGTCGATGTTGATACGACCATCGCCTGTCTTGTCGTGTGTCAGCACAAAAATCTTGCCGTTCGTTCGGCTCTTGTCTGCATCGTAATAAGGACTTTCGGTCTCGAAGAGAGTAGGTCTCCATTCCTTTATCTTCTTCGATTCCACCGCATAACTGGTGCTGATGAGTTTCTTCAGTCCCAACCGCTCAAAGTTCTGTGCGAAATAGCGAGTGAAATTACTCCATTCGGGGTCGTCGCAAGGAAGTAAGACGGTCTTGTCCCTGAACACATTGGGGTCATACTCTAAATATGCCTCCACCTCACGCTCAATGTCGTGATACTGCGTGTAGAACTCATCGTTCTTCGCACTCTTTGCTTTCGATAAATTCTCGTTAGCCATAGTAGATTGATAGTTTTAGTGCATCAACTATCAATCCGCAAACGCACATAAAGAGAGCGTGATGCCCTTCTTACTGCGTTTAGCACGAGGCGGCGTCGGATGGAGCCCCGGATGTATCTAAGAATGCATCACGCTGTTCTGCGTGAAGCATTGCTATATACATACGAAGGCACTTCTCAACGAACTGCCGCCGTCACTATTATTGATTTCGTGCTTGTTATACCTAAATAGAGTTTCCGACGCTCTTGGCTAAACGCGAAATAATAGCGAATGCTTTGTAAAGGTATTCGGGATTTCTCCCCCGAAACCGTTGCAAATGTACAAAAACTTTTTGACTCTCGAAAAGATTTGTTCGCATTTTTGTGATTCCGCCAATTTTGTTGGCTTTTTCAGAAGCCTTTTATTCTTTGTGCATGATGCTTCACCGGTTTTTTGTCTCTTGTCTCTTTTGTCTCTTTTGTGGTGGGGGATATTTATATTAGGGGGGGGAAGAAGGAGGGAAAATATATATAAAATATAGAATAAATATAATATATAAAAGATATAATACGCACGTGCGTGAGGGAGAGAGAAAAAAAACGGAAA
>JAFUWG010000008.1 GCA_017483605.1 Bacteroidaceae bacterium
AACTTTGTCCTCGGTAAACATTAGCGATATTCTTTAGTTGAATTTGTTTTGTAGCGACTACAAATTTACTAAAAATATCGCTAATTACCTAATAATCATGTAACTATTTTAGAACTAAATTCGTCGAACTCACGTTATTTATATACTCCAAAAGATTTTGGGAGAAATGTTGAAACGAGTGATGAAGATGATGTTGGTAAAAGGTTGCTTGATGATGTTAATCATACTTCTCCTTGTTTAGATATGGCACAATCTCCACTATTGCTTTGTCATGTAGTTCTTCCATAAAGTCTTCTTGTTAATGTTGAAAAGGACACGAGCGTTGTACCCGTGCCCCAGATTATTTTAATTTCCCATTAGTCGAAAAAGTCTGCACTGGGTTGTCAATTGTCTTCGTGGCGTTGTCGTCGTCAAGCCAAACCATGTGGGCAGGAGCCTCGTTGCCTTCACCGTTGCTGTTCAGCGAATCAGTCCAGTTCAACTATTATTATTAAATAATTTGTAATGTTTCATCAAATTCGCAACCTAAAAGTTGCACAACTCAAAAAAGAATACTAACTTTGCCACAGAAATAAAAACACCAAATGGTATTCGAAAGACTTATACAAGGCAAAGACCACCTGTGGGCGGTAAGAGACATGGCAAAGCCAAAGAATGAATTGGCTCTGCTGTTCGACTCATGGAACGACATCGAGCATTTGATGGAGTTCTTCCTTGAGAACAAGGATGATTTGCAGGAGTATTTCCACATAGAGCGAATCAGTGAGGCCATTGGTGACACCATAGAAGATGCAGAACAGTTGCAGCGGCTTATTCTCGACATCCCTTATACTGAAAATCTGGATGAACTTTTTACGCCACTCGGTTCTTCAGATATGACCGTCCGGGAACTGACACGGGAGAAAGCCCGCAACTGGGGCAGGATGGGACATACCAGTTGGCTTCGTGTTTATGCCATCCGTCTTGAGGAGAACGTCTTCGTCATTACGGGTGGAGCCATCAAATTGACAAGGACGATGCAGGAACGCCCCCACACCCAAGAGCAACTCGACAAACTGAATTGCTGCCGCCAATATCTTTTGAACAACAACGTGTTTGATTCAGATAGTTTTATCGCTTTAATAGAGGAGGATGCAATATGAAAACAAGAGCCATCAATTTTTTGGAGTCCCACCAGTCTGGTGAGGAATCCACCTTCGAAGCCGATGCACAGTGGAGGCAAGAAAACGCAGCATGGTTGCGGCGGTCACGCAGTGTGGCACTTGCTATCATTGACTACATGCAAGACAACGGGCTTTCACGCAACGATGTGGCAGTCAGATTAGATGTAAGCCCCCAATATGTCAGCAAGATTTTGTCAGGCAAGGTGAACTTTTCCTTCAAATCCGTTGCTGATATTGAAGAGCGTCTTGGTATTGAGTGTTTCCAAGCCGCCGCATATGCCTAATCAGAACATATCCTCCAGATTTTCAGAGGGAAAAGTTGGGAACAAAAGAATCGGGGACATGGACTGTGATGTCCGTGCCCCCGATTGATGGTTAATTATAGAGTGGCCAAAGGATGTCTTTTGGACTTCCCATGCCCCATTTGTCTATGGAATGGTTGGATTATGGGAGGAAGTCGTCTGCACCACCAGCACCGCCTTCAGATGCTGCACCACCGTCATCTTCGCCATCACCGCTGGCGATAAGAATTGTGCCTTCCAGAAGGAGGTCGATTACCTCAAATTCTGGAACCTCATAAAATTTCTTGTCCATGTTTTTTACCTTTTTTGATGAAAGTGTGCAGGGAGGGATACTCCCTGCACGACCTTCTTGAATGAGTTAATTAAGTTTATTGAGAATCATAGTGATTACTTCTGGAGGTACTTCTTGCCGTCCTTGATAACGATACCCTTGTAAGAGCCGTTCACGCGGATGCCCTGGAGGTTGTAGATGCCCTTGGCAACTGTAGCCTCTGTTTCTTCAACTTCAACACCGTCGATGAAAGTTGGGTCTTCTGTACCGTCCTCGCCAAGGATGACTACGCGGAGGTTAGCCTCTGATGGAATCTCGCCCTCGCTGCCATATTCCTTCACAACGTAGAACTGGTTTGCAGGCAGATAGCCAGTCTTGCGGATGTACTTGAACACCAGACCATTGTTGCTTGCTGGGTTGGCGACGAAGTAGATTACCTTACCAGCAGCATACTGGCTGGCAATGTAGTCGCTTGAGAAGAGATCTGCATTCACCGTCAATTCGTTGAAGATTTCGTATTGAGCGGTTTCTGTGTTATACAGATAGCGCATGGTTGGGAGTTCATCAGTAGCCTCGGCTTTCACCACGTTGAGTCCATCTCTCACGTGGTCACCCTTTGTAGAGCGTACAACTACAGCCTGACCTGCTCCGACGATATACTGACCGTTCCTCTTGGCAATTGGGTCAACGTAGATGATATTCTCGTCAACGTATGCTGAATAAACAGTGATATTGGCTGTTTCACCACCAATCGTTTGTTCGATGTCGATAGCATAGTTCTTGGTACCGGCTGGAGCCTTGAATGTACCCCAATAGTAAGAAGTGGAAGTTTGTGAGAGTACTTCAATATCCTGAGATGGAACGATAATTGTTGCCACAAACTTCACGTTGAAGAGATTTGCTTCAGAGTTGTTGTAACCGTATGTGGCATCAGTAGCAACCATTTCAGTAGTGTTAAGCGTAATAGCAGGGTTGGCTTGAGTTGCATCTGCGAAAGCAGCCTGATCGAAAGCTTGCATATCGCCAGCAGCGAGACCAAGGTCTGCTGGGTGCCAGTTGACAGTCTTCAAGTTTGGAGCCACGATGTTAGCAGGAGTAGTATGAGTCTGGGCGAATGTGCCGGCAGTGATTTTGCCAGCAGTGATGGCAACACCTGTTGGAACGCCGTCCACATCCACGTCAAAGTTAAGAGTGGTCAGTGCGTTGTTGATGAAACCAGAGTTGTCAAGATCGGCAGTAATGGCACCTGTAAAGTTGATGACAGCAGCCTTACCGAAGATAGCAACGTCAGTTGCACCGCTGATGGCACCGACTGTAGTGCTGGTGATGTCACCCGACACAATTGGGAATGTATATGCAGAGAAGTCTGCAGAGACGTCACCAATCGTCAACGTGGTTGCAGTACCACCTACGGGACCCTCGATTGAAGAAGCGGTGGCATTAGAGAATGCGGCAGCACTGATGTTGCCCAATACTACAACGTCTGCAGCATCTGGATCCAACTTGATGGCATTCTTTTCAATTGCACCGCTGATAGCATAAGCAGTGGTACCTTCCTTTGCGCTGATGGACACGTTAGCCAACTTAGAGTCGGCAGCATAGAAAGCATTTTCCTCAATTGTTCCTGCGAAGCCCTTTGTGATGGTGAGGTTCACCAAGGCAGAAGTGGCAGAAGCAGCAACAGGAGCGTTGCCACCACCTCCAAATGTCCAAGCCGTGTTGGCATCTGCCTGGTTGATAGCATCAAAGAGGTTGGTTGTGCCACCAATATTGTCAGCAAGGGCAGTTGCGTCGATGTTCAAAGTTGCGAGTTTCACGCAACCAGCGAATGGGCGGCCTGTGATGGCAGTAACAGTATTAGGGAATGACAATGAGGGGAGCACCTTGTCGTTAGCAAAAGCATACTCAGCAACAGTCGTGATGCCCGTGCTTTCAAGACCTTGGATGGTGGTCAAAGCAGCACAGTTTGCGAAAGTGATGCCAAGAATGGTGACAGGATTTATGGTTGTATTTGTCGTCCAAGTTGTCTTTACTGGCAGTTTGACAGTCTTCAAGTTACTGTTGGTAGGGGTCGTTTCGCTCACAAAGATAGGATCTGTAGCCGAGAAGTTGAGATGCCAGCAGTTCTTGAAATCAAGATTTTCGATGATGGTGTTGCTCAGAGCATACTTGCCGATAGTTGCGAGGTCGTTGTAGAGGAAATTCGCACCAGCAGCGAAATACTCAGTAGCAGTTTTTACCACCTCTACTGCTTGATGAGTTGCGAGGTAGAGACCGCCTGGATATACATAACCTTCTCCCTGCTCTGCAGCGTACTCTGCATCGCCTTCACCCAACTGAATCTGGTCAGCCAGTGCATAGGCAGCCAATGAGGTGATGCACCATGGCAAAGTCACCTTGCGCAGTGTCACGTTGTTGTAGCCAAAAAGAGGATTGAGGGTCTTCAGATTTGTGTTTGTCAAATTGAGATCCTGAATGGCTGTGCCGTAGAAAGCATAGTTGTTGATAGTCAGGTCACCAACACCTGCTGCAGGCGCAGTGAAGTTCACGCTTTTCAGGCCAGTGCAGTTCACGAACGCACCTTCAGTGATTGTGGTCAGCGTTGCTGGGAAAGTCACTGACTGGAGGTAAGTGTTGCTCGCAGTTGCTGTAGCCGCCGTTGGAATAGCAGTGTTAGCCGTTGGGGCAGAGGAAACCTTACCCACAAGAGTTGAAGTACCGAAGAGGTTGTTCACTGTTGCCAACTTCGTGGGAGAAAGGTCAAGAGTCCCAATCTTTGTGCCGGTGAAAGCACCTGCACCGATTGTTGCAATGTTGCAACCATCTTGGAATGTGATTCCTGTCACTTGCGACAAACCGGCAAAACCATTGGCCTCAATCTCGTCGATTTTGAAGGTGACGACCTGCTCTACGGGAGTAGCACCTACTTCACCCTTCATGTTCAAAGCGATAGTCGACTTAATGGTGATGGTTGTAGGATCTGCATTGCCAACCGTCCAGTTAGTTTGCGAAACAGACGCTGTACCTGACCACACTCCTCCAGTCTGAGTCATGGTTTTAATCTTGTACTGGTAACCGTCGTTGGTATATTGGGTAGAACCCACCAACTCAGCGGCCCAAGCACTTGTGCTGCCCAATGCCACAAGAGCAAAGGCAAGCATCAACTTTAGAGTCTTTTTCATTTTCATAATTGATTTAATTTGTTAATAAAAAAGTGAATAAAATAATGTTAACTGTAACTTTTTTCTTTGGTCAATTTGTACTTTTCAGGGCTCAAAACCATGGGAAAATCACCCCTCCTCAATCCCTCTCAAAAATCGCCTCATTTTTCAACTCAACTCCCTGATTCCCTGCTGGTTCACCACCAATCACCCCCTCGTTTACCCCTCGTAAGATGCGGCGGCCGTTATATTAAATTGCGGCATTTTTAGGGCGTTTGCTGGCTGTCGGGTAACAAACTGGTAACAAAAACGTCCCAATTTTTATAGGCAATTTGGTACATTTTGCCCCTCAAAACACCCCGATTTGTTACCCCAAATTCTGGGTAACAAATTGCTATATTCAAAAACCCCATTTTCCGCATGTCCCAATATCCCCAAGTTTCGTCCCACCAGTCGCCAAATTCATTCGCACGGCGACAATAACACCAAAAAATACGACAAAAGAAACAAACGCCCGAATTTTGTTCCGATTTAGGATCTGAAACCCCGAAAATGGGTAACGAAATAGCAACAAAACATCCAAAATCCAATTTTGACCAATTCCCCCAAATCCACCCCCTTTCTCCCCAAGATA
>JAFUWG010000055.1 GCA_017483605.1 Bacteroidaceae bacterium
ACAGATCATTTGACAACTTTATCGTCAACATCCTGGGAGCACTTGCTGCATATTGCTTCTTTCCAAAAAAGCCATGCATCGCATGTGAGAGAGCCGTGGATAACCAATTAGCCTTGTTCTGAATTCGTCGAACTCACGTTATTTAACTATTATGTTGCTTCAAGGGGAGGGGCAATCACTCATCATGCCAAAGGTCGGCGTCTTCTGCCGATGGCTTGAGGGATGCGACCGTTCTTGCCGCAGGGGTGAGGCGTAGCAGCCGCTCGTGGATGTCGGGGTGGTTGAGCAGATGGCGACGCAGTTCCAGCGGCATTCCGTAGGTGGTCAACTGTTTGTTGGTCAAGGCGAGTTTGCCCTTGTATTCGCAGATGAAGTCATCGCCACCCTCGGTGCCGAGCAGATTGATGAGGCACTCGGTCGTCTCGCCTGGCAGGAGCACACAGATGCCGCCTGGCTGGATGTTGCCCATCGTGAAATGCAACAGCGTCGGTTTCTTGATGTCAAGCGTGAAGGTGACGGTGTGGTCGGGAGCGATATGCATCAGTGGTGAGTGCTGGGACAAATCATCAGGGAGTGTGCCAGTGGGCAGAATCGCGTGATAACTGCACGTCACTCCATCGTAGTCGAACATGCTGTGCTGGTAGTTCAGCAGGTGAATCTTCAGCGTGGCGGTCTGTGGCTTCTTGGTAGTGACTCGAGGCAATTCTTCGTGCTCGTCATACGCCAGGTGCTGCCACTCCTTCCCCACCTCTTCGTGAGCAATGGGCGTGTGCTCGTCATGCACGAAGAAGTAGTTGTAGCAATTGCCATCGGCGGCTTCCTCCGTGATGAAGTTGACCCACTTGGTATCCTTGGGTACGGGGTCGAAATGGAAGCGATAGTGCTCAGTGTCGTGATAGGGCTTGTGGTGCCATTCGCCCAGCGTGGTGCCCTCGATGCTGTGCAGACGGTATCGCTCGCCACGGTCGGTGACGAGGCACTCATCCTGTCCGTTGAACTTGTACTGGAATCGCGGAACGACCTGATGTGTCACGTACACGGTGGTGGCGGTGTCGGTCAGTTCCACACGGTCGATGAAGAACCATGCACGGGCCGAAGTCCAGTCGCACACGGGTTTCTCCCACACCACGGCATCGCGGTTCTGAAACTCGGGCAGCGAGAAGTCCCAGCCGTTGTTCTCGTTGGCGAAAACGAAACTACCGCCGTTGAGAGCCGACTCGCTGTGGTAGGTGTAGTCGGGGTTGTCCTGCTTGCCTCGGATGTCGATGATTTGGCGTTCGCCATCGGTGATGATGGTGATGCTCTCAGGCTTTGCGATGGTGATGGTGTCGGACGACTCCATGCAGATCGCACGAGCGACGAGACAGCCCATTGTCAGAAAGATAGAGAATAATGCGGTTTTCATTTGCAGAATGTTTTTTTGAGTTGTTGAACACTTGCCGTGCCTTCCAGATAGACACACACGAAGTCTGTCCGTCCACGGCGTTGATAGATGAGGTAGTGGTTGGTGCCACCCTTCTGCCCATAGCGGAAAAGGGCAAACCGGATGCTTTGGTTCGTGCGTTGCACCTCCTTCTCGTTGGCGGTCTTCTCGTCGGCGATGAGAAGCCGCTCCAGTTGCACGAAGCCCTTGGCGGTGGTGTTGCACTGCACGCTACGAAAGGCGGTGAGGTGGTACTTTGCCAACTGTTCTCCCTCCACGTGGGTCTCGGAAAGGATGCGAGTGTCGGCGACGCACCCGCTGAACACCTCACGCATAGACAGCCGTTCCAAGCCCGCTTGGGCATGTAGGGCGACAGCGAGGCAGAGCATGAGCACCAGTGCCGTAAATCGATAGTGAGTAAGTTTTTCCATATCAATAATGCGTGTCAGATTGGGGAAAATTGAACAGTCCTTCCATTTGATGCTCCACATCGGGCAAATTGTCGGAGGCGAAGATGCCATTCAAGGTGTTCTCCACGTTCTCCATCACGATGGCTTTGTCCGTGATTCGCTGTCCGCGCTCCAGCGTGTAGCACACAGGCAGGGCTTCTGAACGGAGGATGCCACTGCCAATGCCCCACACCAGTGCGAGGGAGGCTGCGATGCCCACCGAATATGGAAGATAGCGACGGAGCGAACGGCGTTTCTGTTGCCGCGGTGCCAGAGCGGCATATCCTCGAAACATCTCCTGATAGGGCTGCAACGCTTCGGGCACGTCGGACTGTTGGAAGTAGGCGTAGAGTTGACGCTCTTCGTCCTGCGAGGTGTCGGCATCGAGGAATCGTTCGATGAGTTGTTGTATGTGCTGTGGTGTCATAGGCTTGGGGTGATGTTGTATTGTTGCAAAATGGTTCGGCGTGCTCGGCTCAGCGACTGCCTCACCGCCTGTTCGGTCGTGCCCATCAGTTCGGCGATTTCCTTCATCGTCATGCCCTCCATGTGGCGGAGGCGAAGGATGGTTTGTTGCAGGGTAGGCAGTTGACCCACGAGGGCGAGCATCCTGTCCAGTTGTTCCTCGTTGTGGTCGGGCGGTGGGTCGGCAAGGTCGATGTCGTGGATGCTGACTGTCGGAGGCCGTCGTCGCACCTTGTCGATGCAGAGGTTTCGCACGATGGCTTGTGCCAGATTTCCCACATTCCGAATCGGCTCGTCTCGCAGTTGCCACAGCCGCAGCAGCACATCCTGTACCACATCTTCCGCCTCTTCGTCGTCGCCCATGATGCGTCGGGCGGTGGCGAGCAGACGTGGGCGGAGTGCCCGTACCTCAGTTTTGAATGTGTCGGAGTTCATGCGTTGTCTCTGCTTTCTACTGAAAAGACGCGGGGAAACGCGTTTTGTGACAACCAAAAGTGTTAAATTTTACGAATACAGTTCGTGAAGCACCTCCAAGGATTTCAGTTCGGGGAAATTGGGAACGTGAAGGCGGTAATACTCATTGAGGACGTGGAGGATGCGTTGACGATCCTGGCGAGAGAAACGGAAGAGGTGCATGGTGGGATAATCCATGCGAAAGAGGAGAGGAAGGGTTTGTGCCTCGGCATAGCGGAGGTAGTGGGAATGGGAGGGGGGGCGGTCGCAATAACAGCCGGAAAGGAGGTCGAAATAGAGGTCGGGGCATTCGAGGTTGGGATAGATGCCGATGAAACGGCTGAGGTGCATGAGGAAAACAAGGTGGAAGTTCGCCATCGCCGAGGGGTTCTCCACCATGTCGAGCCACTGGAGGGAGAACTCCAGATAGCGGTAGAGGGGAGTGCTCTCCTTCTCTTCTCGCAGAGCGGCACAGAGAAACTCTGCCAGAAAGAGGGCGAGGGTGGACTTGACGGGCGAGAAAGGCAGGTCCACATAATTATAATAAGGATGCACATCAACGGGCCGAGGCAACTTGCCCGCATTGGGACGGATGTCGGCACTGAACTCTACCATCGAGAGGGGCTGCCAGAAGGAGACGCTACGCACGAACCGCTTGGCACGCGAGGTGCTTGCCATGAACGACTGCCGCCCACGGCTCTCGGTGAAGAGGTCAACAATGAGCGAAGTGTCGCCGTACTTGACCGTCCGAAGCACGATGCCACGAATGTTTTCCTGCATAATCGGTTGCAAAATTAGGAATTTTCGGGAAGATTGAAGAAGGAAGAAGGAAGATTTTTTGCGAAAGGACGAAAAAAGTGCCGAAAAGTTTTGGCAGTCAGAGAAAAGTTCGTACCTTTGCACTCGCAAAATAAAAATTCGCTCATCGGCGGCCCATTCGTCTATCGGTTAGGACGAGAGATTTTCATTCTCTAAAGAGCAGTTCGACTCTGCTATGGGCTACCATTTTTTATGGAGAGGGGTGCGAGGTCTCTTGAGCCATACCACATCGAACTCCAGAAAACTTAAAAACTCAAAAACTTAAAAACTCAAAACAAATGGCACATCACAAGTCATGTCTCAAGCGCATCCGTCAGAACGAGAAGCGCAGACTCCACAACCGCTACTACGCTAAGACAATGCGTAACTACCTCCGCGACCTCCGCAACACGAAGGACAAGGCAACCGCTCAGGAAATGTTCCCAAAACTCCAGAAGATGCTTGACAAACTGGCTAAGCAGAACATCATCCACTGGAAGAAGGCTGCCAACCTCAAGTCTGGTGCTGCTAAGATGATCGCAAAACTCGCCTAAGCGACGGGAGGAACAGCAAAAACCGAACCTCTGTTCAGGTCACAGCAAAATCTATTCATTAGAGATACGAGACTGGATTTCACACAGAAGTCCAGTCTTTTTTTGTCCCGTTTTTGAGCCAAAATTGGCTCTTCGAGACTCCTTTTTTGTATTTTTCCCCGTAGGGGAACTTTTCTTCGTTTTTTCTTTCGGTATGTCAGGATTTTTTCGTAACTTTGTAACGATTAAAAGAGAATATAAAAATGGATGAAACATTAACCAACGGAGAAAATTATTCAGCCAGTAACATTCAGGTGCTGGAAGGTCTTGAGGCGGTAAGAAAACGCCCTGCGATGTATATTGGCGACATCAGCGAAAAGGGTCTGCACCACTTGGTCTATGAGACGGTGGACAACTCCATCGACGAGGCACTGGCTGGATTCTGTTCTCACATCGAAGTAACAATCAACGAAGACAACTCTATCACCGTGCAGGACGACGGTCGAGGCATTCCTGTGGATATGCATGAGAAGGAACACCGTAGCGCCCTCGAAGTGGTGATGACGGTACTGCACGCCGGCGGTAAGTTCGACAAAGGCTCTTACAAGGTCTCTGGCGGTCTCCACGGTGTGGGTGTGAGTTGTGTGAACGCCCTGTCGTCGCACATGACCTCGCAAGTGTTCCGCGACGGAAAGGTTTATCAGCAGGAATACGAAAAGGGTAAGCCACTCTACGACGTGAAGGTGGTAGGCGAGACGGAACTGCGTGGTACTCGTCAGCAGTTCTGGCCTGACAAGACCATCTTCATCACCACAACGTACAAATACGACATCCTTGCCAACCGCATGAGGGAACTGGCATACCTGAATGCTGGTATCAAGATTACGCTGACGGACAAGCGTCTGGACAAGAACGCCGAGGTGGGCATCGAAGGTGTGCGTCAAGAGGTGTTCTACAGCGAAGGCGGTCTGAAGGACTTCGTGCGTTACATCGACTCGACACGTGTGCCGCTGTTCGACGACGTGATTTATCTGAACACAGAAAAGCAGGACACGCCAATTGAGGTGGCGATTATGTACAACACGTCGTATAACGAGAATATCCACTCATACGTCAACAATATCAACACCATTGAGGGCGGTACGCACCTGCAAGGTTTCCGCACGGCATTGACGCGTGTGCTGAAGAAATATGCCGACGACAATAAAATCACGGAGAAACTGGAGAAACAGAAGATTGAGATTAGTGGCGAGGACTTCCGTGAGGGTTTGACCGCGGTCATCAGCGTGAAGGTGGCAGAGCCTCAGTTTGAGGGACAGACCAAGACCAAGTTGGGTAACAGCGAGGTGGCAGGTGCTGTACAGCAGGCTGTGGGCGAAGCACTGACCTACTATCTGGAGGAGCATCCGAAGGAGGCAAAGATGGTCATTGACAAGGTGGTGCTGGCCGCAGAGGCCCGTGTGGCTGCCCGTGCTGCCCGTGAGAAGGTGCAGCGTAAGAACCCGATGACGGGTGGTGGTCTGCCAGGCAAATTGGCTGACTGCTCAGACAAGGATGCTGCCAACTGCGAGATGTTCATTGTCGAGGGAGATTCGGCAGGCGGCTCTGCAAAGCAGGGACGCGACCGCCACTTCCAGGCCATTCTGCCTATCCGCGGTAAGATTTTCAATGTGGAGCGTGTGAAATGGCATCAGGCATTCGAGCACGAAGAGGTGAACAACATCTTCCAGGCACTGGGTGTGAAGTTCGGCTTGAACCCTGAAGACCAGAAGGAAGCCAACTACGACAAGTTGCGTTACTATAAGACCATCATCATGACCGATGCCGATGTCGATGGCTCACACATCGACACCCTGCTGATGACACTCTTCTTCCGCTTCCTACCACAGTTAATTCGCGACGGTCGCCTCTACATCGCCACGCCTCCACTCTACAAGTGTACGAAGGGAAAGGTGAGCGAATACTGCTACGACGAGGCAGCCCTCCAGCGTTTCATCGACACGTATGGTGAGGGGCAGGAGGACAAGATTAAGGTGCAGCGTTACAAAGGTCTTGGTGAGATGAACCCCGAGCAACTCTGGGAAACCACCATGAACCCTGCCACTCGTCTGTTGAAGCAGGTGACCATCGACGATGCTGCGGAAGCAGACTACACGTTCTCCATGCTGATGGGTGAAGATGTGGCTCCACGCCGCGAATTCATCGAACGGAACGCCACTTACGCTAACATTGATGCATAAGAAATGCGACATGTAAGGTCCAATGGCACTTACATTCACATTGAACATTCCGCATCCATCAAGATATTTCATTCAATTCTTACATATATTCTCGTGCCGACCAACCAGAAGTGATTCTTACCGAGTCGGCACATCTTTTTAGAAAGATTTTGGAATGAAAAAACAAACGGCTGATGGCAAACAAAAAAGGAGGGAAACGGCATCGTTTCCCTCCTTCTCATATCGTGTTTAAGGCCACTCATTAAAATGTAATCGTTGCCCCTGGCTCTATCACGTTGTTCTTGGTGGTAATCTCCGTGAGTTGGCGGAGTGTCTCCTTCGAGCGTTTGTAGGTCGGCGAAGTCTCCACCATACTGATGACGTCCTCATTATCAAGGTCTTCTTCCTTGAAGATGTAACTGTAAAGAGGACGGCGGATGGTGCGACGGTTCTTCTCTGGACCATAGATGCGTTCACGACGGCTGGCACGCTCGGCTGCTGCCTCCGCCTCTTCAGCATCACGCTGCTGTTGCTCTTTGTCGCGAGCCAACAGGCGGCTGCCCAATTCGTCGGAGTCAATATCTTCCACACCGAAACCTGTGGCAAGGATGGTAATCTTCACCTGGTCGGTCAGGGACGGGTCAACAGAGAGTCCCCACTTGGTCTCCACATCCTCTGTCTTAATCTTCTCCATGAACTCGTGTACTTCGTTCATCTCGTCCATCATAAGGGCACTATTGCCATCGCCAGCCTCATCAGGAACGGAGATGCGGAGAAGAATCTTGTTGGCACGATAAATGTCGTTGTTATTCAGCAAAGGCGAGTTGAGTGCATCGTTTATACCCTTGGTCACACGACCTTCGCCAGAACCATAACCCGTACTCATAATCGCCACGCCACCATCCTTCAAGACGGTGCTGACATCGTTGAAGTCGAGGTTGATGATGCCGTGCATGGTGATAATCTCGGCGATAGAACGTGCAGCATTGCAGAGTGTGTCGTCCGCCTTGGCAAACGCCTTGATAACGGTGAAATCCTGATAAATTTCACGCAGACGCTCATTGTTGATGACCAACAGAGCATCCACGTTCTTGCTCATTTCTTCCACGCCATCGAGTGCCTGGTCAATCTTCTTGTTGCCTTCCCAACGGAATGGAATGGTCACGATACCTACCGTGAGGATGCCCATATCCTTTGCCGTCTTGGCAATCAGCGGAGCGGCACCTGTACCTGTGCCACCACCCATACCAGCAGTGATGAACGCCATTTTGGTTCCATCTGACAACATGCTCTTCACGGCATCGATAGACTCTTCTGTCGCCTTACGAGCACGGTCGGGACGGTTACCCGCACCAAGACCCTCGCTGCCCAACTGAATCTTCTCAGGAACAGGAGAATCCTGCAAGGCCTTATTGTCTGTGTTGCAAACCACAAAGGTCACATCGTGAATACCCTCATTGTACATGTGGTTGACAGCGTTGCTACCACCGCCACCAACACCAATCACCTTTATAATGCTTGTGGTGCCTTTCGCAAAGTTGAAAACACCAATATCTTCAGTTTCTGCCATAATCGTATCGAGTTTTTAATTATTTTTCTTCGTCAACAATATCAGAGAGAGTTTTCTTGAAACGCCCCCATACGCTGTTTTCTTTCTTTGCCTTGTTCACCATGTCGGTCAACTCTTCCACTGACTTCTTGAGCATGTCGGCCAAATCGGCACCTTCCTTGAGGCTCTGCTTGAACTTGTCCTTGCCCTCCAAAGCCTTGGCAGCCTTCTCATATTTCTCTCCAATCGCCTCGTCAAGAATATTGAGAGACAAATCTTGAGCGTTCTGGCGGACTTTCTTGTCGCTACCATATTTGTCCAACTCAACGATTTGCTTCTGCACTTTGTCGTATGCAGAACGGATGTCAGCCTTGACAGCATCGAAAGTCGTTGCATCCAATGCTTCTGCTGCGGCAGCGGCTTCGGCTTCTTTTTGGCGTCTGATACGCTCATCTTCCTTCATCTGCTGGTCAAACATATCCAGATTGCCACTGAAAGCGTCACCTCCACATGGCACTGTGCCTGCAAGAAGAAGGGAAACAATGGTATTCGCCTGCCCATTGTCAAGGATAATGCCAGAAGCATTGGAGGTCTTCACCACCATCTGGTTAACATTCTTTGCAATACGCACTTTATCAATCTTGGTGGTATTGACAAAGGCCTTGACAATATGCTTCATGTTGCTACCGCCACCTGTCAAGACAATACCAGCCAACAATTTCCCGCTATAATTGGAATTGACAATCTGGGTGCTGACATTGGCAATGATTTCACCCATGCGAGCCTCAATGACATTCTTGATAAGAGATATATCTATCTGACGTCCATCAGTCGTGGTATACATCTGAGAATCAGATTCCTCTGCAGCATCAACATCTTGACACGCATCACCATATTTGAGTTTCAAATCTTCTGTCTCTGCCTCATCAATGGGAAGGGTTGACAAATCCTTGTTGATGTTGTTGCATCCCAGAGGTATCGTGACAAGATAGCGTACAATATTGTTCTTATACACCACCAAGGTTGTCGTATCAGCACCTAAATCCACCAACGCACAACCAGAGCGCTTCTCTGCATCTGTCAGAACATTGTTTGCCAACTGCAAAGGAGATATTAACTCTTCTACAATATCCACGTTGGAATTGGCAAACACGGTTTCGATATTGGCTCGGAGATTGTGCTTGGCAATCACATCCAGGAACTCGCCCTCGATGTTCGTTCCCATCACACCAACAGGATCCGCAATGCTACTTGAGTCCACAACAAACTCCTGTGGATAATTTTCCAACACCTCATAGTCACTGAAAGGAATCTCGTAACTCTCTTGACGAATGGCATCGATAGCCTCATTCGTAATGTAACTCTGAGTGAGCAAATTACGCTTGATCACACACTTGTAGGAACGTACAGATTGACCGCCAAGACCAACGTAAGCACGGGTAACCTTCGTCTTCAGCACGGACTCCAACTTCGAAATGATGCTGTTGACACTCTGATAGGTCTTTTCTATATTATAGACAACACCACGCTTCACGCATCCTGCGGTTTTTTCTTCCGCATACGCAAGGATTTGCATCGTTCCATCCTTTTTCTTACCTGCGATACCAGAAATCTTGGAAGAACCAAGTTCTATCGCTACAATGAAATCTTTGTCTGTAATAGTCATATATTGTTGCTTATTTTATTCTTATTAAATACGGCTCGCATCCTATTAATTTTTGCCAGAACGCTTTGTACAAATAATCTGGTTGTCATATTCGAGATCTACCCTTGCATACTTCTCCCACCCCACTGTTCCTATGGCTTTCTCATAGAAAATCTTCAACTTATGAAGTTTCTTCTGGTAATCATCAATTGAGCCGAGGTAAATAATGTTGTTACCAACCCGTGGCACAAGTTCTATCACCGGTTCTCCCTTTCTGTCCTTCTGCACATAAATCTGCTCTATCTGGTTGTTCCAGAAAGCATCGGTTTGCAAATACTGCCCAAAATCTGCCAATCGAGTACTGGCGTATTTGTTGTCAATCTTACCAGATGCCGTAACAAGGTTGATGGCATAATTACGACCCGGGATGATATTACCTTGAGCATCCACAAAATAGCCGTCTCGTCCTTCAGGAACAACGAACATAACAGGCACCCTTTGTTCCACCTGTATGCATAGTTTTCCATTAGAAGACTTGTAGCACTCCACATCTGACACAAACTCGTTGCTCCGAACGGTTTCCTCAATCCTTTTTGTGTCCACATCCTTCATCAGCATCCCCTTTGGATAAACGTGTGCATTTTTCAGCATGTCTTCCACCTCTTTCTCATCCACGAACTTTGACGAATCGTTTTGTTTTACCAGCAACTCTACTGTTGTACATTTTTCGTCTTCGTCTGGTCCGGATAAAAAGAGCATAGCATAAGCCACGTACATCACAACTCCCAGAAAGAGTAGTGACACCAATGTGATTTTTAAGATTTTTCCCGCTTTCACCTTTTTTATCTGATTAAATTGTTAATGTGTTCCAGTCCAAAGACGTTTCTACAAAAGTTCCGTTAACCTTCAGCAGAAAGGATTTCTGCCATCTGAGGCACGAAGTTTTCTATATCGCCTGCACCCAAAGACATCAAGACGTCAAAATCACGCTTTCTGACCACGTCAAGGATATCCTCTTTATGGATGAGATGTTTCTCTATGCCTGGACGAAGGTTATTGTATATCAACTCGCTCGTCACACCAGGAATCGGCAATTCACGAGCAGGATAAATATCACACAGATACACCGTGTCAAGCAGAGAGAGGGCTTTCGCAAATTCCTTGTAGAAATCACGTGTACGAGTGTAGAGATGAGGTTGGAAAATCGCAGCAATCTTCTTGTCCTGATACAACTCACGAACTGATTTCACGCTCTGCTCAATTTCGTTTGGATGATGGGCGTAATCGCTAAGAAACACCACCTTATCGGTCTTCACCTTGAAATCGAAACGACGGTCAACCCCTCTAAAACTTTTCATTCCTGCCCGAAGTTCCTCCTCTGTCACACCATTCAACAGAGCAAGTGCCATCGCCGCAATACCATTCTCGATATTGATGCTTACAGGCACACCAAGTTGTATTTCCTTCACAACACCGTTCGGATGCACAAAGTCAAACACAATTTCACCTCCTCCTATACGTATATTCTCGGCATGGAAATCACCCTCCGTTCTGGCATAGTCATACACCTTCACACCGTCCTGCACATCGGCTTTCATCTCCAGCCCTTTATGAATAATCAAGGCTCCACCTGGCTGAATGAGTGTTGTGTACTTACGGAAACTTTCCAAATAAGCCTCTTTCGTCCCGTATATGTCCAAATGGTCAGGGTCCGTTGCCGTAATGACAGTCATATAGGGACGAAGCCAGTGGAACGAACGGTCAAACTCATCTGCCTCAATCACCACATAATCACTATCTGAAAGGATGTAGTTTGTTCCATAGTTTTTCGAAATGCCACCTAAAAAGGCATTACAATCCACATGACTCTGATGCAACAGATGTGCAGCCATCGTGGATGTTGTGGTCTTGCCGTGCGTTCCAGCCACACACAGACCTTTATGCGACTGCGTGAGGAAACCTAACACTTGGGCACGTTTCTGAATTTCAAAACCCTGTTCGTGGAAATAGACAAATTCCTTATGCTCAGCAGGAATAGCAGGTGTGTACACGACCAAAGTGCTCTCTTTCTGCTTGAAGCATTCGTCTATCATGTCCACATTCTCCTCATAATGAATCTTTGCACCTTCCTCTATCAGTTTTTCCGTCAAATCGCTTGGAGTCTTGTCATATCCTCCCACGTTATATCCTTTAGTGAGGAAATAACGCACCAACGCACTCATACCAATGCCACCTGCACCGATGAAATAAACTGATTTTATATCTTTCGTCTGCATCACTTTCAAATATCTCTTTTAGGAGCCTTGCTCCGAATTTCTATATCCTATCGCTAACTTGTACACTTCCTCAGCAATCACATCTGCCGAGTTCTGGAAAGCCAACTTTTTCACATTCTCACTCAACGCAGCAAGTTTCTGATCGTCCACCACTGTTGCCAAGGCGATACCGACCAACGTATCCTTCGCTTCTTTATCAGCCACAAAAATGGCCGCATCCTTTGTCGAAAGAGCAAGAGCATTCTTTGTCTGATGATCCTCTGCCACATTCGGGGAGGGCACCAAGATACAAGGCTTACCTAACAGGCAAAGTTCTGAGATGGAACTTGCCCCAGCACGACTCACCACAATATCTGCTGCCGCATAGGCATTATCCATACTGCTAATGAAGTCCATCACCTTCAGGTTTTCCAATGGTTCGACCTGACTTAATGTTTCTGCAATGCTTTCACTGTAGTACTTGCCTGTCTGCCAAATAAACTGCACGTCACTCTGACGAATATCCTCCAGATGAGCCAAAACGCTCTCATTCACGGTTCTGGCACCAAGGCTACCGCCAATGATGAGCACCGTCTTCTTGTCTGGATTCAAACCGAAACTCTTGCGAGCCTCTTCTTTCGAGATGGTCGTCTCAAGCAAGTTTTGGCGAACGGGATTGCCCGTCATGATAATCTTGTCAGCAGGAAAAAAACGTTCCATGCCGCTATATGCGACGCATACCTTTTGGGCTTTTTTCGCCAACGACTTATTCGTCACACCTGCATACGAGTTCTGTTCTTGAATCAAGCAAGGAATGCCCACTGAGTAAGCCGCGTTCAACGTCGGAGCCGAAGCATAACCTCCCACACCAACTGCCACCTGAGGCTTGAAATTGCGAATAATCTCCTTCACCATCTTCTTGCTCTTCAGAAAATCCAACATCACCCCAATATTCTTAGGACTCCACAACGGGCGGATAAGCCCACGGACAGGAAGCCCCTCAATCTTGTAACCCGCAGCGGGCACACGCTGCATCTCCATACGACCAAGAGCACCCACAAACAGGATTTCCGCTTCTGGATGTTGCTTCTTTATGGCATTCGCGATAGAAACAGCCGGGAAAATGTGCCCACCTGTTCCGCCACCACTTACAATCACTCTTAAAGGTCTATTTTGTTCCATTTTTACATCTTTCCCCTTTTAGGGGAATCTTTTGATGGCAAAGATACAAATAATTAGCGGATTATCAACAAAAAACGCAACAAATCACCACTTAAAACCACAAAAAAGAGCACTCGTCCCCCGTTTTGACCTCAAGACATCGAACCGTCTGTATAGTACTCGCTCGTTTCGCCATTAAGAGCCGCCTCTACCAGAGGGGCTTTTTGTTCTTTTTTCTCGGCGTAACGGCTGACGCTAAGAATGACGCCAATATAAAAACTGGTGATGAGGATGGAAGTTCCTCCTTTGCTAATCAGCGGCAACGTCTGTCCCGTCACGGGGAAAAGACCCACCGCCACACTCATGTTGACAAACGCTTGCAACACCATCATGATGCCAAATCCCAAGACCAAATAGGCGGGGAAAAAACTCGGGCATCGTTGAGCGATTCTACCCACACGGATGAGCAGAACCAAATAGAGAAACGCCACAAAAAATGCACCCGCAATGCCCAATTCCTCCACGATGATAGCATAAATGAAGTCCGACTCGGCATGTTGAAGGAAGTCTCTCTGAATAGAGTTCCCCGGACCCAAACCAATCAAGTCAGAATTGGCAATCGCAATAGAAGCATACGTCGTTTGAGAATTTTTGTCATTAAGCAGAATCTGGGTATCCGACTTATGCGGGTTTTGTTTTGCCATTTCGTCTGTATTCCCTATCTTTCTGAGAATACGTTGCTTAACAGTAACGACACGCTTACATCCAGGAATCTCTTTCAAGGTACTATCAGGCACAGCGAATGACGTCGCCACAAAGAATGCACCAATGCCGAAAATGGTCATCAAGCCTTTGAACATCAAATCTTTCGGCACCTGCCCAATAAACATCATCACAACAACAACAAAGAACAACATCAAGGCAGTCGATACATTGTCAAGGAATATGAGCCCACAAATCAGCAACGTAGCACCACCTACAATCGCAAAAGCCAAATAACGTTTCCCCTTGATGGCACCTACCACCTTCCGTTTCTTGCCTTTCACCATCTCTTCCTTTTCCGTCTGGGTCTTAGCAAGTACAACCGCCGTGGTCATCAGCAATGCCGCCTTTGCTATCTCAGAAGGTTGGAAACTGATAGAGCCGATGCTCACCCAACGGTGTGTTTCATTGATGTTGCTACCACCGCCAAGCACCGCTGTATAGAGCAGCAGGATGATGGCCATTGGAAGCAGCAAGAACGGGAACAACATGAACCATTTGCAGGGGATGCGATGCACAAAGAGAATGACTATCAGCCCCAGCAAGAGAAATCCTGCCTGACTCACCATCGGGCCCCAGTGGTGTCCTCCCTCAAATGTCAATCGGCTTGACGCACTATACACCTCGACAAGCGAAATCATACAGAGGAAGAAGTATATCATCCACACTCCCTTATCACCTTTGAACAGGTTTCCTCCAAATAAATCTTTTACAAATGTTCCCATATCTTTCTTTTCTTTATCAATTTGCCCTTGGTTGTTCGCTGTCAACGAATATTTATTCCATGACGATGAACAATTATTCAACGTCGATGAACAAATATTCAACGTCAGTGAACGACTTCTCTCCTTCGTATCCTTCTCTTGCCCTTCTTACAGGTTCTTCACACACGCTTTGAACTGCTCGCCTCTGTCTTCCATATTCTTGAACAAATCGAAACTTGCGCAACAAGGACTCAACAGCACGGTACTTCCAGGTTTTGCCATCTTAAAGCATTCATCCACGCAGTCCTTCATACTCTTCACGTCGGCAATGGGAATACCAAAGCCATCAAACGCCGCATGAAGTTTCGAATTGTCCACACCCAAGAAGACCAAGCCGATGCACTTTTCCTTGACCAAGTCGAAAATTTCAGAGTAGTCATTGCCCTTGTCTTTGCCGCCAAGAATCAGCACAGTCGGTGTCCTCATGCTGTCAAGGGCATACCAACAAGCATTCACATTAGTCGCCTTCGAGTCATTGATAAACTCCACGCCACGCACTCTTCCTGCCTTTTCCAAACGATGCTCAACACCCTCGAAAGTCTTCAAACCTTCACGAATCTGCTCATTGCTGACACCTGCCAAGTCCGCCGTAATACCTGCAGCAAGCGAGTTGTACAGGTTGTGCTTCCCTCGCAAAGCCAACTCTTCCTGTTCCATGTTGAATGGTGTAGGACCCTCGATAACATACTCATCCGAATCAACATAACCAATCACACTGTCGCTCTTGAACTCACTAAACGGACAGAGTTTTGCCTTAATGTTATACTTCTTCAGTTCTGCCGTCACAATGGGGTCATCATTCCAGAACACGAAGGCATCGTCGGCTGTCTGATTCTGAATGATACGCATTTTCGAATCTACATAGTTCTGCATCTTGAAATCATAGCGGTCGAGATGGTCAGGCGTAATGTTCATCAATACGGCAATGTCCGCTTTGAAATCGTACATGTTGTCCAACTGGAAACTGCTCAATTCTATCACATAATAGTCAAAGTTTTTCTCTGCCACCTGCAAGGCAAGACTGCTGCCGATATTGCCAGCCAAACCCACGTTGTAACCCGCATTTTTCAAGATGTGATAAATCAACGATGTCGTGGTCGTCTTACCGTTACTACCCGTGATACAAATCATCTTTGCATGGGTGTACCTTCCCGCAAACTCAATTTCAGAAATGATGGGAATCTTCTTCTCCTTGATTTTCAAAATCATCGGAGCATTTTCAGGTATGCCGGGGCTTTTGATGACCTCATCCGCATTCAGGATCAGTTCCTCGGTATGTTGCCCTTCCTCCCAAACAATTTCATGGTTGTTCAACAGGTCTTTATATTTGTCCTTGATTTTTGACATGTCACTGACAAACACGTCAAAGCCTTCTTTCTTAGCCAACACTGCGGCTCCAGCACCACTTTCAGCAGCACCCAAAACGACAATTCTCTTCATCTTGTTAACCTCCCTATTTATCTTATCTTCAATGTAATAATTGTGATTGCGGCAAGCAAGATGGTAACAATCCAAAATCTCGTCGTAATCATCGATTCAAAAAGCAATCCTTTTGGTCTCTTAATGAGATACTTAACGCCATCTTCCATCTTGTGACGATAATGGTCATGGAAAGGAGCACGTTTGAACACTCTCCACTTCTCACCTCGCTTATTGCCTCTCTTGGCGTATGCCAACTGGAGCATCACAGAGAGGCTTTCCATCAAGAAAATTCCACACAAGATGGGCAGCAACAATTCCTTGTGAATAATGACGGCTGTCACCGCAATCACTCCACCAATAGCCAAACTTCCCGTATCGCCCATGAACACCTTGGCGGGATAGGCATTGTACCACAAGAAACCGACCAAAGCACCTACAAAAGCACACAAGAACACGACCACTTCTTCCGAGCCCGGTATATACATGACATTCAAGTAACTGGCAAATTGGATGTGTCCGCTGACGTATGCCAAAATTCCGAGTGTAACTCCTATGATGGCAGAGTTTCCTGCACACATTCCATCCATGCCGTCATTGAGATTTGCCCCGTTACTAACTGCCGAAATGACAAAAGTCGTAACCAACACAAACAGAATCCAACCACAGGCTCGCTTGGTTTTACCGTCTTTTACGAAATTGAAAACCTCATAATAATCAGCATTATTGCTTTTGAAAAACGGAACCGTCGTGACCGTGCTCTTTCGAGCCTCGCTCTTATGATACACAACCACCTTATCGCCAATTTCACGCTCCACGTTCTCACGTACAACTGCATCCGGACTTAACCACAGAGTCAAGCCAATCACGATGCCAAACACAAACTGCGCCAACAATTTCAACTTGGGAGGAAGGCCATCCTTGTTACCTCTCAACTTGATTAAATCGTCCAAAAAGCCAATCGCCCCAAAGAACGCTATCGTGATGATTAGCAGCACCATATACACGTTGCTCAACTTTCCCATCAAGAGAGCAGGAAGGAGCACGGCTGCAAGTATCACCACACCACCCATCGAAGGGACGCCCTTCTTTTGCACACCATACGGGTCGATGGCGGCATCTCTCGCCTCTTCAATATGCTTCTTCTTCCTCATATATTTGATGAAGTACTCACCTGCCACCATCGAGATAATCAGTGACAAAATCAATGAGGCTAACGCTCTGAAAGACACATAACTGAACATTCCCGCACCAGGGATGTCAAGGCTGTCTAAATATTGGAACAGATTGTATAACATAATCTCTTTCTACTATTGTTCTTGATTCACAACTGGCAACTCTCAAAAGCAGGCTCTCACTTCTTCCTTATCATCAAAATGATGTTTCACGCCCTTCACATCTTGGTAATCCTCGTGACCCTTACCGGCAATAAGAATCACATCACCCTTCTGAGCAATCATGCAAGCGGTCTTGATGGCCTGACGACGGTCAACAATGGCAATGACTTTCTTCATCTGCTCATCATCCAACCCCGCCAACATATCATTGATGATGTCCTGTGGCTCTTCAAAACGAGGATTATCGCTCGTAATGATAACTTTATCGCTCTGTTTCACAGCCTCTTTCGCCATGAGTGGACGCTTGCCTTTATCACGATTTCCACCTGCTCCACACACCGTGATTACTTGTCCTTTACCTTCCAGCACCCCATGTATGGCATTCAGCACATTTTCGAGGGCATCAGGCGTGTGTGCATAATCTACAATAGCCGTATAACCCGATGGAGAACGCAGAGCCTCAAACCGCCCGTTCACTGGCTTCATGGCACTCAACGCCACCAACACTTCCTGTTCCTCTTTTCCCAACATGATGGCTGCACCATACACAGCCAGCAGATTGCTCACATTGAACTTTCCAATAAACTGTACGCCTACTTCTTTCCCATTGATTTCGAGATACATACCTTCAAAATGGCATTCAATAATCTTTGCCCTGAAATCTGCAGGACTCTGTACTGAATAGGTCTTCACCGTCGCCTTTGTGTTCTGCACCATCACCATGCCGTTCTTGTCGTCCACGTTGGTAATGGCAAAGGCTGTTGCTGGAAGGTTATCAAAGAAGAGTTTTTTGGCCTTGATGTAGTTCTCAAAGGTCTTATGATAATCCAAATGGTCACGTGTAATATTCGTAAACAAGCCACCAACAAATTTCAATCCTCCAATTCGATTCTGCACAATGCTGTGACTGCTCACCTCCATAAACGCGTATTCACATCCAGCCTCAACCATACGTGCCAACAAAGCATTCAAGGTGACAGGGTCTGGTGTCGTGTGCTCCGTTGGGATGGCCTCTCCATCCACATAGTTGCACACCGTTGACAACAGCCCCGCTTTATGTCCCATCTTTCGGAACATCTCGTAGAGCACTGTCGCAATGGTTGTTTTGCCATTCGTTCCTGTCACACCCACCAGTTTCAAGCGGCTTGTCGGGTCGCCATAGAAGGTTGTGGCAACCTCACCAACCACTTGTTCGGTGTTCTCCACTCGAACGTATGTGACTTGCCCGTTAGTTTCCTCTGGAATCGTCTCGCACAATACGGCTACAGCACCCAACTCCAAAGCCTTCCCGATGTATTGATGGCCATCAGCAACAGTCCCTCTTACTGCAATAAAGAGATGACCTTCACCCACTTGGCGAGAATCAATCTGCACGCCACAAATATCACGCTCCAAATCGCCTTTGACTTCAAGGACGTTGAGCCTACTTACGAGATTTTTCAGTTTCATATATGACATAACTTTTTCTAATTCAACTCTATCAGCACGGTTTGTCCTTTCACCAACTTACTTCCTCCTACCACACTTTGACTTGTTACCTTGCCTCTGCCTTTCATCCTCACGGTCAATCCACGCGTACCCAGTGCATACGCAGCATCTCGAGCACCCATTCCAATCACATTTGGCACTACATTTTCATCCATCTTCATCTGATGAAAGTCCACGCCTTTTTCGCCCGCTGAGGCTGAGCCCCATTCATAACCTTGACCACCCTGCGACTTCACGCCTAACTCTTCCAGCACCTGACGAGCAGCCAAGACATTACCCGTCTTTACCGCTGGTACAGACACCGCCGTCGAGTCCTTCGCCACATTCAGGTCGGTCGTTACGTTCTTCGAGTAAATACGCTGAGCAATTTTCGAGAAAACGACACCTGCCTGTCCACCGCCACTCGCCACATAATAAGCGTGGCGGATGGCAACAATACAAGTATATTTCGGATCTTCTGACGGATAGTAGCCACAGAAACTGACCAAGTGCTCATTGTGTCCCGCCTTATATCCGCCGCCCGTTGCCACCTGAGCCGTTCCTGTCTTACCACTCACATGGAAATATGGATTTCCTGCTTTCTTTCCAAGTCCTTCCTTGTCATTCACGACGCGATAGAGAATATTTTGAATGTCATCCAACGTCGATTTCTTGCATATCTGAGGCTTTATCACCTCCACCGGAAACTCCTCAACCATTTCTCCATTCCGCGAAATGCCCCTCACGAAGCGTGGGCGAACCATCTTGCCGCCATTAGCAATGGCATTGTAGAAACTAACGGTGCTGATGGGAGGAATCTGCGTTTCATATCCGATGGACATCCACGCCAACGCCGTTGCCGACCAGTTGTCCGACATTCTGTAGCCACCCGTATGGTCCTTGTGAGGCATACGAATCACAGGGTCTGCCGCACCGTCGAAAGGCAATCCCAGCGGTGTACCGATACCCACTCTTCGCAAACCCTCCACAAACTTTTCGGGTTGGTTATGATAATGACCATCAATGAGTTTGCTCACACCAATATTACTGGAATACATCAGCGTATGTGGCACATCTATGGGTCCATAGCCACCTCGGGTTGCCCAGTTGTGGTCTTTCATTTTCGCCCCATACATGTTGCAGATACCGTTGCCCGTATCCACCCAGTCCTTAGTCGTGATATAACCGTCGTCAAGAGCCACCATGATAGAGGCTGTTTTGAAGGTAGAACCTGGCTCCATCAATGCTGCCAAAGCATAATTCCTTGCCTCATAGTAATTTCCATCGTCGTAACGCATCAGATTCACGATGGCCTTCACATCACCCGTCTTCACCTCCATCAGAATCACCACACCCATCGAAGCGTCCAATTCGTGCAACTTCTCACGCAATGCACTCTCGCAGATGTCCTGCATACTGACATCTATCGTGCTGACCAAATCATAGCCGTCCACCGGCTCTTTATCAATGATTGACAGATACTTAGAGAGCACCTTCTTATGATGTACCTTGCCAGGTTCGCCTCTCAGCAAAGAATCGTATGCCAACTCCAAACCGGAACGTGCCGAATCCTTTGCACCAAACATTTCACCCAATGTTCGACGTGCCAACGAGCCAAACGGTTTATTGCGGTTGTTGCGTTCTTCGTAAGTCAAACCGCTACGATTGCGATTCTTCAGATTGAAGACTGGAAGTTTTACTAACTCGTTGAACTGGATGAAGTTCAGCACCGTGTGAGGACACACCTCCCAATAACGTTTCCGTTTTGCCAACCCCTCTTCCAAATGGCTGCGATAGTCTTCATAAGTATATTTCGGACATATCTCCACCAACCCGCGGCAAATCGTGTCCATGTTTTCGTTCCACATCGTATCTTTTTCTGCCAATTGGACAGGGTCATACACTTTCACCTTCGAGCCATCAGGAGCAAGCGAATCTGCCAAACGCTCAATGCCTGCAAGGAAGTCCACATAGACCTTATAATCAGGCAAACTGCTCGCCATCAACTGCCCGTCTGCACTCAGAATGTTACCACGGTTGGGCTTCAGGCTCATCGTGTCACTCACACTCACCGCTCCGACCTTTTTCCATTTCTCGTTTTCAACCGTAGCCGTAATAACCGCACGAGTGATAATAGCAATCATCAGCATAGCCGCAATCACTACTATCACCGTTATACGCGTGTTGATATATTTCTTATCGAATTTCATTGTTTTCCTCCTTGTTGATGTCCTTGTTTTGTTTCCCCGTTTCTTGATTTTGTTTGCTTGTATCTCGTTCCACCGAGTCAACCAGCACTTCTTTCGGTCCCTCTTCTTCTGCTACCCGCCGTCGGTTGTCCGTCTTGATGAGAAATGGAGGAGTAATCGAGTTGTGCAACAGACTGTCCCTCGTTCCGCTGAGCCGCTTCTCCACATTCGACTGTCTCGTCAAGTTCATCAGTTCGCTCGATTGCGTCAGCACATTGTACTTTACCTCCTGCAATCGCCCTCGCAAACTGTCTATCAAGATGGCATCTTGCTGACTGTCATAGCGATTGCCCGTATAAATAATCATCAGCACTACACAAAACATGACAAAAGCCACCTGCTTTATCATAAATTTGCTCATCAGGAAATCTCCACCGAGGATGGACTTCACAGATATTTCACCCAGTTCGTCCTCATCCTCATCGGTAAATTTTCGCATGGCCTCTACAGCCTCTTGGTCCTCTGATTTTAGTTCCAAATCTGTCCCAACATCATCTGGAGGAACCATCTGCGGCTCTTCCTTTTTCATTTTAGCATTCTCTTTGTCTTCCTTTTTTGACATACAGTGTCTTCTTTACGGCTCTTTTCTGAGCGTTCCCTTTAAATATAATAATGTGTATCTCACTTTACCGCCTCAAAGGCGTGGATCTATAATTTTTCTGCAATTCTAAGTTTTGCGCTTCGGCTTCTTGGGTTCCTCGCCATCTCCTCATCATCGGGCACGATCACCTGTCGGTTGACCAACTTGAAGGGTGCATTTACTCGTCCAAAGAAATCCTTATCCTCTTTTCCCTCCACATTACCTGTCTTCATCAGGTTCTTCACGATGCGGTCCTCCAACGAATGGTAGGTGATTACCACCAACCTTCCTCCTGGCTTCAGCAACTCTGTCGCACCCTTCAGCATCTCCCTCAAGGCGTCCATCTCATGATTGACCTCGATACGAAGTGCCTGAAACACTTTCGCCAAGTCCTTCTTTTCACGCTCATTCTTGAAAAAAGGCTTTACGATTTCCAAGAAATCTCCTATCGTTTCCACCTTCTTTGCCTGTCTCGCCTTCACGATAGCCGCCGCCATTTTACGGCTCTGCTTCAGTTCTCCATACAGATAGAAGATGTCCGCCAGTTGCTTCTCTTCATACGTATTCACCACATCCGCAGCAGTCTTTCCTGCCCGTTGGTTCATTCGCATGTCAAGTTTACCCTCAAACCGGAAGGAAAACCCCCGTTCCGCTTCATCGAAGTGGTGGGAACTGACGCCGAGGTCTGCCAAGAGCCCGTCTATCTGCTCCACACCGTAATACTTCATGAAGTTTTTCAGAAAGCGGAAATTGCTCCTCACAAACATGAATCTCTTCTCATCAAACCCCTCTGCATTTTTCTCCGCATCTGCGTCTTGGTCAAAACTGTAGAGATGTCCGCCGACACCGAGTCTTGCCAAAATTTCCTTGCTGTGGCCGCCGCCACCAAATGTTACGTCAACAAAACAGCCCTCGCCATCACCGATATTCAGCCCCTCAATGCTTTCGTTCAACAACACCGGCACATGATATGTTTTTTCTTGCTCAGCCATCTTGACGCACGCTATATAATTACTGTTCACCTGATTTCTGGCCAAGCAACTGCTCCATGTCGTCACCAAGTCCGTCACCTTGATTCATCACCTCCTCCAATGCCTGTTTGCTCCATATCTCAATTCTGTCAACCATTGCCAAAAAACGCACATCGTCCTCTATGCCAGCGAACTGCAGTTTCCTCTTCGAGATGAGCAACCGTCCTTCCTTATCCAGTTCCAACGGTTCCGCATCCAACAAGAACTGCCTCAGCATCATCTGTTGCTGTCTGTTCCACTGGTTCAGCCCCTGCCTCAAATCATCCAACTGAGCATTCCACACCGATTCAGGATACAGCACCAGACACTTCTGGAACACATCGCCACGCAAAACGAGACTCGTCTCGCCTTCCGCTTTGAGTATCTTCCGAAATGCTGAGGGAAGGAAAACCCGCCCTTTTGCATCGGTCTTTGCTGAATAATCACCTATAAATCGCATGTTTCTGAATCACTTAAAATGAAATTTCGATGCAAATATAGTGATTTCCCCCACAATTCCCCACAATTTCTCCACTTTTTTTTCAAAAACTTATCAACAAGGGTGTTAATAAGTCGCTAAACTACTGATTTCTATAGCAATTCTCGATTTTTCTTTTGGTGGGGGAATCTTGGATTTTCACACCCTCAGTTTACAATACCCGTACACATGTTAATTCGTGTCCCGTATTTGTAATCATTCACATCGACGACACGAATTAATACGCATCGAGGTAACAACTAGTTATTTTTTCCAAAAAATATTTCGTCATTCAAGAAAAAAGTGTTTACTTTGCATCAAATTCTATCACTATCTACAACTATTTTTTACTTACAGGCGTATGAAAAAGAACATTTTGAGTCTCGCTGTCATCGTAGCAGCATTCACTTTCGCATTGCCATCACAGGCACAGGTAAAGTTTGGTATCAAGGCTGGTCTTAATGTAAACTCTGTCAGCCTCAAAGACCTTCAGAGCAACATCAAAGCAGATAACAAAACAGGCTTCTTTGCTGGTGTGACAGCAGATGTGACCATCCCACTCGCAGGTCTCGGTGCAGACGCATCTCTGCTCTACGACAACAAGGTGATTGGCGTTACTGAGAACCGTGCCGAAGCCAATAAGACCCTCCACTACGTGGATCTCCCCATCAACCTGAAATATACCATTGGACTCAGCAGCCTTGCCAGCGTTTATATCGCAACTGGCCCTCAGTTCTCATGGAACGTAGGAGACCGCAACTGGAAACTTTCCAACTACCAAGGCTTCACTGAAGACTGGGAACTCAAGAAGTCTGAATTCTCTTGGAATGTAGGTGCAGGTGTCACTGTCCTCAGCCACCTTCGTGTAGGCTACAACTACAACATCGGCATTGGCAACACAGCAGAAACCACTGTTCTCGGCGTTGGCAATCAAGCCATCAAGGGCAAACTCAAGAACAACACCCATCAGATTTCTCTGACCTACCTGTTCTAAACACATAAGAAGGTTCCGAATGATGCGATGCGGTCGCATCCCGAAAGCATCATGTTTGCAGACATCATCCTTCCTATCCCTTTCGACAGCTTCACTTATCTCGTCCCACCCACCCTCCAACCCACACGAGATTTGCGAGGCTGTCGAGTTGTTGTACCCTTCGGAAAGAACAAAATCTACACAGGGGTCGTGCTTCGTGTGCACAACAACAAGCCCGAAGGCGTGGAAATGAAAGAAATCATGGAAGTGCTTGATGAACAACCCGTTGTAAACGAAAAGCAATTCGCCTTTTGGCAATGGATTGCCAACTACTACATCTGTCCTCTCGGCGACGTGATGAAAAGCGGGCTTCCCGGAGCCATGAAGCCCAAAGACGAAGCGGCACTCAAAGAATCGTCTCGCAAACGGAAAGGCGGCAAAAACAATCTCTTCCATGAAGACGCCACGGCTACACTACAACCCCTTACCCCTGCACAGCAAACGGCGATGGGCGGAATCGAAGCCTCCTTCAAAACAAAAAACGTGACCCTCCTCCACGGCGTCACCTCCTCCGGCAAGACAGAAATCTACATCCACCTCATCAACAACTACTTAGAGAAGGGGAAACAAGTCCTCTACCTCCTCCCCGAAATTGCCCTCACCACCCAAATCACCGAACGTCTTCGCCACGTATTCGGCGACCGCATGGGCGTTTACCATTCCAAGTTTACTGACGTGCAGCGGCTGGAAATCTACAAACGGCAAGCCTCCCCCACCCCCTACCAACTCATTCTCGGCGTCCGTTCCAGCATCTTCCTCCCCTTCCAAGACCTCGGCCTCGTCATCATAGACGAAGAGCACGAACAAAGTTACAAGCAGCAAGAGCCTTCGCCACGCTATCATGCCCGCAACGCCGCCATCATGCTTGCCCACATGTTCGGTGCCAAAACCCTCCTCGGCACCGCCACCCCCTCCTTCGAGGTCTATCACCTGGCACGGAAGGAACGCTACGGCTACGTACAACTCACCCAGCGCTACAAGAACAAGCAACTCCCCACCATCGAAATCGTCGATACCAAAGAGGCAAAACGGAAAAAACTCATGCGAGGACTTTTCTCCCCACGGCTCATCGAAGCCATGCAGGGAGCACTCGACCGCCACGAACAAATCATCCTCTTCCAAAATCGCCGCGGATTCTCCTCCTTCATCGAATGTCGGCAATGCGGCTGGACACCCCGCTGTCCTCACTGCGACGTCACCTTGACGCTCCACAAGAAGACCTCCACCCTCACCTGCCACTACTGCGGCTACACCACCCGCATCCCCACCCACTGTCCCCACTGCACCCCCTCTCCTGCCTCCCTTCCCCCCTCTCTTCCCTCCTCCCCCGTTCACAGCGGTGTTTCCGCTGTGCCCTCCCCCTTCCTCCCCATCGGCACCGGCACCGAAAAGATTGAGGATCAGATTCCACAATTGTTCGAGAATGCCACCACCCTCCGCATGGATCTCGACACCGCCAAGACCCGCCTACAGTTCGAGCGTATCATCTCCGACTTTGCCCAACACAAAGCCGACATCCTCATTGGCACCCAGATGGTCACCAAAGGCCTCGACTTCGACAACGTATCCGTCGTCGGCATCCTCGATGCAGACACCATGCTCAACCTCCCCGACTTCCGCTCCTACGAACGCACTTTCCAAACCCTCAGCCAAGTCGCTGGTCGTGCCGGTCGCAACAACACCCCAGGGCTTGTCATCCTCCAAACCCGCTCTGCCGATGCTGACATCATCCGCCAAATCACCCAAGGCGACTTTTGGCAGATGTTCCGCACCCAGATGGAAGAACGCAAACTCTTCCACTACCCACCTTTCTACCGCCTCATCTATGTTTATCTCCGCCATCGCGACGACCAACTGCTCGACCATTTGGCAACAGATATGGGCAACCGCCTCCGCACCATCTTCGGCGACCGAGTCCTCGGTCCCGACCGTCCCCCTGTTGCCCGCATCCAATCCCTCTACATCCGCAAACTCATGCTCAAAATAGAGCCCCAAGCATCCATCGACAAGGTACGCCAATCCCTCCTCACCATCCAGCAGCAGATGCAATCCCTTCCTGTTGCAAAAAATCTCAACATCTACTATGATGTTGACCCTCTTTAGCCTTTTTTCCCCTCTTTCCTCCATTTTTTCATCAATTTTCTCGTTTCTTTCACTTTTTTTTCGTTTATTTGCAGTTCAAAACTATACCTTGCAATATAACACATTTCATATTTAACTTCATTTATTAACTAATTTAATCCTAACAAACGTATGAAAAAGTTTTTACTTTCTCTCGTGTCGCTGTTTATGCTGACACTGTTTGCTGTGGCGGGTGAACCCACAAAGGCTCTCACATTCCCAGCAGAAGGCGGTGCAGGCATTAGCGGCTATTTGTCAGAATGGACTGCAACGGTTGGTGAGGATGCCTGGACTATCTATGGCTTCAACACGAACAAGAACGGTTGGGACTATGTAAGATGCGGCCGAAAAGGCGTTGCACACACAGGGACCATCACTTCGCCTGCAGTCAATGCTGCCATTACGGATGTGGTCATTACTGTTGACAAAACATCCAATGTGGAAAAAGCCACACTCACAGTACTCAACGGTGAAACAACCGTTAAAGACATCGACGTGACTGAAAAGTTCGTCGCTGGCGATGTGGACATCACGGTCGAAGGTGCTGCTGGTTACAGTTATAAACTCACCATCGAAAGTGACGGTTCTGCAACAGCCAACGGCACAACTCAAATCAGCAAGGTTGCCCTTTACGAAGCAGGCAAATACGCTGAAGAAGAATTGGCTGAAGTAGCAAACATTGCTGCATTCAAAGCATTGGAAAGCGGAACAGAAGCAAAACTGACGCTGAAAGATGCTCAAGTAAACTATGTCAGCGGTGACAATGTGTACATACAAGATGCCACAGGCGGTCTGATTGTGTACAAGACTGGCATTGAGTTTACCGCAGGTACTTCCGTTAACGGTACAATCATTGGTAAAATCGGTGCATATCGTGGTGCCCCTCAATTGACAAGTTCAGCCAACACTGCCAACAGCGAGGTGACCGCTACGGCACTGGAGACTTTGGCTACCGAGACAGGTGTTGTTGCAGGATTGGCAACTGCAGAAAACCTTCTCAAACTTTACGAATACAAAGAGGCCACTATCCAGGAGGATGGCGGCAAATACTATGTAGTAGATGGCGAAGAAAAAGTCCAGATTTACGACCAATTCAAGGTTGTGACTGCATGGCCAGAAAAAGTCAACTTCACAGCAGTTCTTGGCATCTACAATACTACTTATGAACTCTTCCCTATCGCCGACCTCGAAGAGGTAGGTTCCGACGAGCCTACAGCCTCCGTCAAGATGACTTATGTTGACTTTGACAATCCTGATACTGCAATTGGAGAAGTGACAGAATCTAAGGCTGGTTACAACAAGATTTCTGGTGGAAATGTTGCATTTGGCAACACAGGTTGGGCTTGTAATTGGGTGACTTACATTCAGGTAGACGCATCTGCTTACGCTGGTGTTGTAAAGAACGCGAAACTCTCTTTTGACATTTCGGGTTCAACAGACAGCAAGCGTAATACAGCATGGGGCGTAGGCTACAACTCTTCTGCTTGGTCAGCAGACCTCACTTATAACACAGCAGACCTCTCCATCACAACTCTTGGCGAAACAATCGCCAGCACCCAGAAATCTGCTGCTACATTTGAGACCATCACTTTCGATATTACTGACGCCTTCGCTGATGGCAAGAAAGTCGCCACTATTCTTGTCTATGAAACTGCCGCTGCTGGTGGTTTCATAAAGAACCCAACTGTAGAAATTGAAGCCAGCGACCCAGAAGTAACCGTAGGCGGTGTTGTTTACGCTCTTAAGGGTGACAACCTCTTCAAGAACGGTTCGTTCGACAATGGTGTTGATGGTTGGAAGACTGTCGGCTATGAAACAGACGCTGTTATCGACAACTTCACCTACGCAACAGAAGGTGGTTTCGACGGTGGTGCATATATCACAACCGCAGGTGGTGGCGTTGGTTCAGAAAAGACCATCCGCCAGTCGGTCGCTGTTGAGCCAGGCAAGACTTACTACTTCACTGTTTACACAAGCGGCAAGGCTCCTGCTTCCAACAACTTCAACTATAATGCTCTCTTCCAAATGACCGATGCTACCACGGAAAATGGTGTCATCAAGGCTTTCGAATGGCCACAAGGTGCAGACCAGACTTCTGAAACATGGTCACAGACAAAGTTTGTGTTCACAGCAGCAGAAGGCAACCCATTCGTAGGTGTTCGCATGGGTTGGAACTCTGGCTCAAGTTTCGACGGCTTCGCTCTTTATGAGGCAGAAATGCTCACCTCTGAACTCGAAGCAGCAAAAGCAACTGCTATTGCAGCCCTCGAAGCCCTCACTCCTGTAGGTGACGGTCTCTTCCAGTATTCAGAGGCTGCTATCGCTGAAGCAAAAACTGCCATTGAGGCTGCAACAACGGTGGAAGAAGTGAATGCTGTTGAGTTGCCTGTAGCAACTGCTCCTGATGCAGAACAAGCATACTCAATCGTCAATACCACAGCCGCTGGCAACCTCGGCATCACAACCGAAAAGGTTTCTATCATTGCTGGTGCTGCTGTTTATTTCACAGCCGTAGAAGGTGGTTTCGCCATCTCAAATGCTGATGGAGAATATATCGCAAAGAAGAGTGGTGACACATGGTCATTCACCACTTCTACAGACATTGCATCAGCATACGTAGTGACTGTCAATCCTGTTGAAGGTGGCTATACACTCCAAGGTGCCAATGGCCTCTTCGGTACTGATGCCACAGATGAGGGCGCTATCGTTTATGCAAACAAGGCTCAGTCTAACAATGGTCTTTGGGCTATCGAAGAGAATGACTTCCCTGGCGCAGTTGACATGACCAGCCTCATCAAGAACCCTGCATATTTGGAAAAGGGCGAAGATGGCACAGCAAACTATGCAGGTTGGACTCACAGCGAAAATGCTTGGAAGGCTCGCAACTACGATGCTCCTATGAACCTCATCACTTACAGTGGCAACGCCGCATTTGAGGTAAGCCAGACTATCGAGAGTGTTCCTGCTGGTCACTATATGCTGACTGTTCACGCATTCTACCGTGCAGGTAGCCTCGACGACGAGAAGGCAAAGATTGCCGCAGGCACAGAACTGGAAAAAGAACTTTCATTCTATGCAGAGGTTGCAGGCGAGAAGACTTCGGAGAAGGTGATGAACCTGAGCGAAGGTGCAACAGAAAAGAACTACAGTGCAACCAAGAACACACAACTTGAGAATGGTCTCTACGTTCCAAACTCTGCCGACGATGCACGCGATTGGTACATCGCTAAAGAGTACAACAACGCATTAGAATTCGACGTGTATGAGGATGGTCCTGTAACCATCGGTCTTTCCAAGACAGAAGGTCTTGCAGGTGACTACTGCCCAATCGGTGGATGGCACCTCATCCGTCTTGGCGATGCAGAGGCTCCAGCAGGCATTACTTACGCTGGTGTGATCGAACAGACACTCACCCACCCTGAACAGGGCGAAATGGGTTCAACAACTACAGAGCAGACCCTCGTCATCACTGAGGCAGGCGAAGATCTCGTCAACATTACCTTCTCTGGCTTCACATTCCCAGTGTTGCCATTTAGTGTTCCATCATTCACTGTGGAAAACGTAGCCGTAGAGACTGCTGAAGACGGCACTATCACCTACGCTGCTGGCAATTTTGTCGTTGGTATACCAATGGGCATGATGACAGCAAACTACAACGCAACTCTCGAAGGTGAGCAGGCCAATGCCGACGCAACTCCTGTCATCAAGATTGTCCTTCAGAATGCAACTACCGACACCGCAATCTTTGGTGCCGACCAAGATGCTATCGACGCTTACAAGAAGGCTCACGAAGAGGCTCAAGAGCCAACGGCTCCAGAGGCTCCTGCATTTGCAGAACTTTCTACAGACGGCTCTACACCTCAGTATCTCTACAACGTGGAGGCTAAGGCATTCTATCTGGGTGCAAACGACTGGGGCACACGTGCTTCTGTCGCTGCAGACAAGGGTTATGCTGTCAAGATCACTCTCAACGAGGGCGGCAACGGCACATACAACCTTGAAGACCAACTTGCAAATGGAAACTGGAACTCTGCAGACTGTCAGGCCGTTGACCAGATCTGGATTGACGGTTCAGGTCGTCCAGGTGATAAGATGTGGACTGTTACTGCTGCAGAAGGTCTAACCTTCAAACTCGGCAACACTAACGTAGCAGACGGATTCCTCGCCGTGGTTCCATCCAAGGGCGACACACGCCTCTATATTTCTGCCGAAGAGGGTGCACAGGATGTTTGGGCAGCCGTTTCCGAGGAGGAATACAACAAATACATCGAGGCTTATGCTGAATATCTCGCTGAACTAGATGAGTGGAACAAGACTCACTACGAAGTGGGCGATGACATCATCGCTCTCACGCCTGCTGCATGGGATGGTCAGACTGGCACATACGGAGGTCTTGCCGGCACTTCTTACGAGCGTTACAGTGCTTCCGGTTCTATCGATGAGGGTGACGTGCTCACTCAGACACTCGAGGGCTTGAAGAATGGTACTTACGAGGTGAAACTTGAACTGGCCGCTTCTTACACTGCCGGCCGTGGCTTCGAGTGCCCAACAGGAAACGGTCTCGCTGTTGCATTCGCCAACGAGACAGAGAGAAACCTTGCTGTTGTTGACAGAACTTGGGTCTCTGACGGTGAGCAGAAAGTCATCACGCTGACGGCTGTTGTTACAGACGGCACACTCAAGTACGGTATCAAGAACATCACTGCTGCAGGAAACTGGTATGTTGCCAACGTTCTCTCTCTCGTATACACTTCCGAGGAGGCTGAAGAGGCTACGACATATACAATCGAGATTGCAGAGGCTGAGAATGGTACTGTCACCACAGATGTTGCCGCTGACGAAGAAGGTTCTCGCGTCTTTATTACAGCCACTCCAGAGGAAGGCTACGAAATTGATGCTATTACTGTCACTGACGCTGAAGGCACAGCCATTGAGGTGACCGCAAACAACGCATTCACCATGCCTGCTGGCAAGGTGACCGTGACCGTTACGTTCAAGAGTTCTATTCCTGATGCTATCAACGGCATCAACGCAACTTCTACCCTCAAGAATGGCAAGTACCTTGAGAACAACAAGGTTGTCATCATCCGCAACGGTGTGAAGTACGGTGTGAACGGTGCTGCCATCAAGTAGTCCAACAAAAGATACACATCTTTAAATATATAGGGAAAATCCTTCGGGCTTTCATGCTCGAAGGATTTTTCTTTTTTCTCACATAAAGACGAACAAACACAACGGGAGCAAACAGCATAGCGTGCCGCTCATATCTATCAAGGAGTGAGGCTCGTGTATGTTGACCAGTGTCGCTCATATAAACGAACCACTTTGGCTCGTCACGACCAATGAGCAAGGCTAATATAGATTCGAATATTGTTGCCAAACGTCACAAAGTCATTCCGTTTTCCTCCCCAAAATGGCTTTTTCATTCCTTCTTCACATTTTTTTTGCAAACTTTTTCTTCATTTAACTTTTTTTTCGTTTATTTGCACCTTGAAATATACTCATTGGGCAAAACCAAAACTTTTATAATTAACATTTTTATTAACTTAAACCAAACAAACTTATGAAGAAAAACCTACAATTTCTCTTCTCGCTGGTGGCTCTGATGTGCATAGCACTCACTGCCAACGCTCAGTTCGCTGATGGTAAGTATTACCTTCAGAACGTTGAGTCCGGCAAGTATTGGGGTGCTGCTAATGATTGGGGCACACGGGCTTCTCTTATCAAGAATCCCGATTATGTGACTCTTATCGCAAACGAAGACGGCACTTACAATCTCGAGTCACAGGTTTCCAACGGTGGTACGAACTACTACTTTGGCGGTGACTACATGGATGGTCAGCCTGTCGCAGGTGGTCTGACCATCACTGCATCTGGCGACTATTACACAATCGCCAATGGCGATAACTATTTCGGCTATGACGGTTCGTCTGCCATTTTGGGCAAGAACCTTGCGGCTGATTCGAAGAACGCACTCTGGAACATCATCCCAGAGGCAGACATGGTTGCTTCACTTGCAAAGGCAACAGCAGATGCACCCGTTGATGCAACGTTCCTCATTATTGACCATACATTCGGCCGTAACAACCGTAATGTGGGTGCATGGAACAACACTGGCGGCGCAGCCTTGACTGGTGGTAACAGCAACAAGCACTGTGCTGAAAAATATCATGGTGTGTTCGATGTAAACCAGGTACTTGCCAACGCTCCTAAGGGTGTTTACAAATTCACCGCTCAGGGTTTCTACCGCCAAGATGGAGAGGACAATGATAATCTTCCTGTTTTCTACATCAACGACGTGACAACTACTATCCCCGTGAAGACAGGTTCAGAAAACTCTATGGCTGACGCTTGTGCTTCTTTCGAGAAGGGTCTCTACGCTGCTGAACCTCTGTTCATCGAACTGGAAGAAGCAGGTGACCTCACCGTGGGTGTGAAACTCGCTGAGAACGCCAACCTTTGGGTTATCTGGGATAACTTCGAGTTGACTTACTATGGTCCTGATGCAGACGTGGCAAAGATTCAACTGGCCGACTATATAGCACAAGTTGAGGCTCTCCGTGCAAAGGCAGAAGAACTCAAGGACAAGAATATCAGTTCTGTAACAAAGGAGGCTATCGAGGCTGCTCTCACCGCTTCTGCTGAGATTGAAGCAACCAAGGAAGCCTACAATACCGCTATCGCTGCTCTCACTGCTGCCAACAACAAGGCTGAAGCAGACATCAAGAACTGGGCTGCCATCGAAGCACTCAGCACTCTTACTGATAACACCAATGTGTACACTGCAGAAGCATTCGAAGCATACGAGAAGATTCGCGGTGACTACAAGACTGCTTGGGAAGAGGGAACTCTCACTGAGACTGTCGTGAATCCAGAAGTGGTTGCAGGCTGGCACTCTGCCAACACGTTTGACGACCTGCTCCTCTCTGCATGGACAATCGGCGGTGCACAGTGCAAAGACTTCGATACAGCACTCTACATTAACACTTGGTCAGTAGAAGGTGACACAGATGGCACAAACTTCCGTGTTCCATTCTTCGAGTACTGGACAGGTGACGCTAACTCACTGGGTGCCAACGAACTCACTGCTACTCTGACTGAGATTCCAGCAGGTGACTACGTTGTTACTGCATGGGTACGTGCTCGTGCAAAGAACGGTGTCGCTGCTGCTGACGCTACAGGCATCACTCTCTCTGCTAATGGCGGCGAGGCTGTTGACGTAACAGAAGGCGAAGGTGTAGACCAGTTCAACATTGGTGAGTACAAGGCAAACGCAACTGTAGGCGAGGACGGAAAACTCACTATCACATTCAACGTTGCTGCCGACAACAACGTTAGTTGGCTCTCATTCAAGAATGTGAAGTACATGACTCCTGCCGAGGCTGAAGCCGAAGAACTCCAGAAGAACTTCGAGAAGGCTCTCCCAACTATCAAAGACGGCAACTACTATCAGATTTACACTGAGGTAGGTGAAGCCACATACTACCTTACTGCTGAAGGTAAGTTGACCGCTAACGAGGAAGAGGCTAAGGCATTCGAGTTCAACATTGACAAGACGTCTGGTCCTTACAGCACAGCATGGAGCATCAACAAGTTCACTAACCCATCTTTGAGCGATGGTTCTACAGGCGACGTTGTCAATGACGGTGCTCTCCACATGAACAACGCTAACCGCAGCGGTTGGGAGCGTCAGGTATTCTTCTACAATGGCAAAGAATATGCTGTCCGTTCTACTAACTCCAGTGGTACAAGTTGGGGTGCTAACACTTACTGGGCTGTCATCACAGACAACGAACTTCCAGAGGCTGGCTACTCTCTCTCACCCGACTATGCATGGCAGTTGAAGGACGTGACCACTGAAGTTCTCGTGGCTTCTGCCAACGACCTGCTTGCAGAAGCAGAGGCTGTTGTTGAGGCTAAGGAAGGCGTAGGTAAAGAGTTCTTCCAGATTACAGAAGAGGCTTACAACACTTATGCTGATGCCGTTAAGGCTGCTGCCGCAGTAATCAACAACGAAGAGGCTACCGAAGAAGAAATCTTAGCCGCTGTTACAGCACTGAGAGCCGCCAACGACGTTTACGCTGCTGCTCCACGCGTTGCTCCAAAGGAGGGCAAGCCTTATGTATTCGAACTCACAACTTCTGCTGGCACATACGCCCTCAGCATCTCTGCTGACGGTATCAAGATTGCCGAGGAAGGCACTAATGTTTACTTCAAAGATATGGGCAATGGCACATACGCTCTGGGTAACGAAAATGGTGAGTATGTAGTTTATGAAGGTTCTAACAACTGGACCATGAAGGCTTCTGCTGACGCTTACGGTTGGACAATCTCTACTGCAGAGGGTGGTTACACCATCAAGGGCAAGAGCGGTCTCCTCGGAACTAACACTTCTGACGGTGCTGCTGCAGGTTCTCCATGCTACGGTGACAAGAATGCTTCTAACGGTTACGTGGTTTGGGCTATCACACCTGCTGTTATCTTCAACGAGACTCCTCTCACAAAGGATATGTTCAAGGGCTGGGATGGCTTCGATGCTACTGCAAGCGTGAACAACGAAACTCCTTATTGGGATGCTGCTGAACTCGGTGCCGAGGTTGGCCCTGGTAACACTATCTTTGGTAGCGGCAATGTGACAAACACTGACTATGCTGATGTAACAGGTGCTGAGGTTCTCCGCATTGAGGGAACTCCAGGTGTTCAACTCCGCGTCCTCATCAACCGTCAGGCAGACAACTCTCTTGTTGAAATCAATCCTACTATCAATGAGAAGGGTTATGTTGACGTTGACTTTACTGAATATGAGTATGTACACATCAACGCTATCAAACTCGGTTGGGGTTCTTCTGCTGGTACCATTACTGCTATGACATTGAACCCAGGCTTCTTCAAGTTTGAGTGGGCTTACGACTTCGAGGCTGACAAGGAAGGCGTTAACATCGTCGGTGCTGGTACTATCGTTGACGACGAGAACGCCGCATTCGGCAAGGTATTTGAGAACGTAGGTGGTGCTGTTCGTACAAACTACCTCACTCTGCCAGAGGATGTTCTCGCACAGAGTGTAGAGAGCAAGCAACTCTCTATCGCATTCTGGGTGAACGCAGAAGGCAAGGCTCTTGCTAATCCTTACGCTCCTTTCTTCACTGCCTATGGCAGCAACACTAACGGTGCAGACAACACCTTCCCAATGCTCGCTCTCCAGAGCCGTGGTTTGGCACAGGTGAACTGCAACGGTTGGACTGACTTTACTGGTGCAGACAACGTGGACGGTAAGGACAACGTTTACAACCAGAACGCTTGGGAAGCAAACGACGCAGCATTCAACTTCGTTGAGAACTGGATTGACGACTCTGACTGGCACTACTACACAGCAGTCTTCACAGAGGAAGGTCTGACTATCTACCTCGACGGTGAAGTGAAGAACCAGTGGACTTGCGACGGCACTGAAGGTCACAATCTGGCTGGTCTCTTCAGCAACGGTGCAGACCTCAAGCACATCTGCCTTGGTGGTAACCAGGCTTGGAACTGGGGTGATGGTGATGCTCCATATCGTTTCGACGATGTGCTCATCACAAACTATGTTCTCACTCCAGAGGCTATTAAGGAAATTATCGATGCCAAGTTGGCAGATCCTAACTGCTTGAAGACTTACGAACTCGCTGTTGAGAATATTGCTATTGGTGACTGGACAACAGAAACACTCGTAGATGCAGCCACTATCAATGAAGCAGCAAGTCTGCTTGGTGCAGAGGCTTCTGCACTTACATTCCAGTTGGTTGACGAAACAGGCGTTACTGCTGAATATAACGGTAATCCTGGTGAAATCCTGTTCTGGGTTGACTATGATGGCAACAAGAAGAACTGGGGCAATGGCAACAAGTACTACATCCTTTACGATGCAGAAACTCCTGCTATCACCAGCACTCAGTACACAGCAGAGGCTGGCAAGGCTCTGAACGTTGTCGTTCGTCTTGCTAACGCAGAAGGCAAGTACGTCGAGTTCAAGTTGACTGAAACGATGGAAGAGGCCGTTTCTTACAAGCCTGAAATCGCTAAGACAATCGAAATCGAAGGTTACGACAAGGCTGCTACTGCTTATAGCGACGCTTACCACCCAACCTTCGATGTTGCAGAAGTAACTGCTGCTCTCGGTATCGATGACATTGCAGACGCTAAAACTTACATCGTCAATGTAACTACAGGTGACTTCGTTGTTAATTCAACAGACGGATGGCGTGATGCTAATGGCGACGCTAAATCTTGGGGCGAAGCAGAGAATGGCTACTGCTTGAAACTGAACGACCCTGCATCTGGCGAATTTGACTATGCTGGTGCTCACGATGCAAACTTTGAAGAAGGTACCACATACGTTGCACAGTGGGGTATCGTTGCTAATGAGAAGGCAGTCCTGCTCAAGGTAACTATCAAGTTCCTCTCTGAAGCAGACTTCGCCGCTGTTGGTATCAACGGTATCAACACAACTTCTACCCTCAAGAATGGTAAGTACCTTGAGAACAACAAGGTTGTCATCATCCGCAACGGTGTGAAGTACGGTGTGAACGGTGCTGCTATCAAGTAATTAAGACTAACATTGTAAAACAATATTGTGATGACCGTCGGGCTTCCTGCCCGACGGTTTTTTTGTTTCATTGCCTCCCATCGTCGTTCCCCCGACACAGGGGCGTGCATGCCCCCGAATAGGACAAAATGACACACTCGTTACCTCTAAAGTGGTGTGAGTCACACCGCCGGGGTGGTCTGAGTCACACCACTTCGGCGGTGTGACTCAGACCACTTTGGGGGCTTCCTGCGTGCCGTTTTTGTCATGACGAAATTGACATGAAAACGAATAGCGTTTCGCCATTGTAGTCGGTGTGTGCTTGGGGGTGCATTTCTGCGAAGAAACCACAAATGCCAATTTGTTTTCAGGAATGACTGCTTGCGGCTCATTCGCAAAGGAGTTAGAGCCCCTTTTCAAAAAAAATTTGGTACTTCCACTTATTTTTTCTACCTTTGCACTTTGAAATATTATACCCAACAAAACCCACGGAAACAATCGACAATAAATATACATCAAAACAATTGAGAATAATATGAGTTTGAAAATTATTGTACTCGCCAAGCAGGTGCCGGACACTCGCAATGTCGGTCCTGATGCGATGACTCCAGAGGGTACAGTGAACCGTGCGGCTCTGCCTGCCGTGTTCAACCCCGAGGACTTGAACGCCCTTGAACAGGCTCTGCGCCTGAAGGACGCTAACCCTGGTTCCACCATCACCATGCTCACCATGGGTCTGCCCAAGGCTGCCGAGGTGCTGAAGGAAGGTATCTACCGTGGTGCTGATGAGGGCATCCTCATCTCCGACCGTCCACTGGGCGGTGCCGACACCCTCGCCACTTCCTACACGCTGGCTCAGGCCATTAAGAAAGTGGGTGACTATGACATCATCCTCTGTGGCCGTCAGGCCATCGACGGTGACACCGCACAGGTGGGTCCACAGGTGGCTGAGAAACTGGGCTTGACTCAGATTACTTACACCGAGGAAATCATCTCCCTCGACAAAGAGGCCAAGAAGATTGTGGCAAAGCGTCACATCGACGGCGGTGTGGAGACTGTGGAAGGTCCGCTGCCTATCGTCGTGACCGTGAATGGCTCTGCCGCTCCTTGCCGTGTGCGCAACGTGAAGCGTGTGTGGGCTAACAAGAACCGCGAGTTTACCACGTGGGGTGCCGCCGACATCGAGGCAGACCCAGCACAGATTGGTAAGGCTGGTTCGCCAACCAACGTGAAGGCCGTGAAGAGCATCGTCTTCAAGGCGAAGGAAAACAAGACGCTCACTGCCAGCGATGCTGACGTGGAGAGTCTGATTGTTGAACTCATGGACTCTAACACTATCGGATAATGAACAACGTATTTGTATATTGTGAACTTGAAGGCAACAAGGTTGCTGACGTAAGTTTGGAACTTTGCACCAAGGGTCGCAAACTCGCCAATCAGTTGGGTGTACAGTTGGAAGCCGTACTCATCGGCGCAGGTCTCGATGGTGTTGAAAAGCAAGTGATTCCTTACGGTGTGGATAAGGTACACATCTTCGACGACGAAAAACTGTTCCCCTACACTTCCCTCCCCCACACTTCTGCCGTGGTGAACCTCTTCAAGGAGGAGAAGCCACAGATTTGCCTTCTCGGTGCAACCGTCATCGGTCGCGACCTCGGTCCTCGTGTCTCTTCGGCACTCCACTCAGGTCTGACAGCCGACTGCACCCAGTTGGAGATTGGTTCTTTCGACATGAAGGTGAAGGATGCTGAGGGCAACTTCGTGGACAAGCACTACGACGACCAACTCTATCAGATTCGTCCTGCCTTTGGCGGTTCCATCATCGCCACCATCGTCAACCCCGAGCATCGCCCACAGATGGCAACCGTTCGCGACGGTGTGATGAAGAAGGAAATCCTCGACGAGAACTACAAGGCAGAGGTGGTGAAGCACGACGTGGCTAAGTACATCCCTCTGACTGACTATGTGGTGAAGGTGCTCGACCGTCACGTGGAGAAGGCAAAGCACAACCTCAAGGGTGCTCCCATCATCGTGGCAGGTGGTTACGGTGTAGGTGGTCCCGAAGGTTTCAACCTCCTCTTCGACCTCGCCAAAGAACTTCACGCCGAAGTGGGCGCCAGCCGTGCAGCAGTCGATGCCGGTTGGATTGACCACGACCGTCAGATTGGTCAGACGGGAACCACCGTCCGTCCAAAGGTGTACATCGCCTGCGGCATCTCTGGTGCCATCCAGCACGTGGCTGGCATGAAGGAGTCTGGTATCATCATCTCCATCAACTCCGACCCACAGGCACCTATCAACCAGATTGCCGACTACATCATCAACGGCACCATCGAAGAGGTCGTTCCAAAACTCATCAAGTATTACAAGAAGAATAGCAAATAATCATGGCAAATTCCTATACAGACGTTCCTGAGATTAAATTCCACATGGAACACCCTTTGATGAAACGCATCGTTGAGTTGAAGGAGAGAAACTATGCTGACTACGGTCAGTACGACTATGCACCCAAGGACTACGAGGATGCACAGGAGAACTATGACAGCCTGCTCGAAATCACGGGCGACATCAACGCCAACATCATCGGTCCTAACTCCGAGGATGTGGATGCCGAGGGCCCTCACTGCGAGAATGGTCGCGTTCGCTATGCCAGCAAGACCTACGAAAACCTTGATGCTACCATCAAGGCTGGCCTCTGCGGCATGACAATGCCACGTCGTTACGGCGGTCTCAACCTGCCCAACGTGGTTTATACCGCTGCCAACGAAATCATCGCCGAGGGTGATGCTGGTTTTGAAAACATCTGGTCATTGCAGGACTGTATCGAGACGCTCTATGAGTTTGGTGACGAAGACCAGCGCAAGCGTTACATCCCACGCGTTTGTGCCGGCGAAACCATGTCTATGGACTTGACTGAGCCTGACGCTGGTTCCGACCTCCAGTCGGTGATGCTCAAGGCAACCTTCGACGAGAAGGAGAACTGCTGGCGTCTGAACGGCGTGAAGCGTTTCATCACCAACGGCGACGCTGACATCCACCTCGTGTTGGCTCGTTCTGTGGAAGGCACTCGCGACGGTCGCGGTCTTTCCATGTTCATCTACGACAAGCGTAACGGTGGCGTGAACGTGCGTCGCATCGAAAACAAACTCGGTATCCACGGAAGCCCCACTTGCGAACTCGTTTACAAGAACGCCAAGGCAGAACTCTGCGGTTCTGAGAAACTCGGTCTGATTAAGTACGTGATGGGTCTGATGAACGGTGCTCGTCTCGGCATCGCTTCTCAGTCAGTCGGTGCAGAACAGGCTGCCTACGAGGAAGCCATCAACTATGCTCGCGACCGCAAGCAGTTCGGCAAGGAGATTATCCACTTCCCCGCTGTTTACGACATGATTGCCCGCATCAAGGCTAAACTCGATGCCGGTCGTTCACTCCTCTACATGACTGCTCGCTACGTAGATATCTACAAGGCACTCGACGACATCAGCAAGGAGCGTAAACTCACTCCCGAAGAGCGTGATGAGTTCAAGAAATACAGCAAACTCGCCGATGCCTTCACGCCACTGGCAAAGGGTATGAACTCCGAGTTTGCCAACGAAAGCGCTTACGACTCCATTCAGGTTCACGGCGGTTCAGGCTTCATGCTCGAGTACAAGTGCCAGCGTGTGTATCGCGATGCCCGCATCATGTCCATCTACGAGGGTACCACTCAGTTGCAGACCGTTGCAGCCATCCGCTACATCACTTCGGGCTTCTACGCCAACGTCATCAAGGACTTCGAGGCTGAACCCGTTGCAGCCGAGTACGCAGCCTACGCAGAGCGTATCAAGGCAATGAACGAGAAACTCACTGCTGCCATCGAAAAGGCAAAGGCTCCTGGCAATCAAGATTTCCTCGACCTCTGTGCCCGCAAACTCTACGAGATGACTGCCTACGTCATCATGTCGCACCTGCTCCTTCAGGACACCCAGCGTGCTCCCGAACTCTTCGGCAAGTCTCTCATAGTCTTCATGAACTACGCCGAGAGCGAAGTTGCCAAGCATAGCAACTACATCAACCGCCTCGATGTCGAGCAGTTGGCAAGTTACGTGCAGGAGTAAACATTACACATATTATTATATATAACGTGAGTTCGACGAAAATCACGTTAATATAAACAAAAAAGAGAGGGAAGACCCCGTTGTGGAAGGTCTTCCTTCTCTTTTTTGCTTTAATTCAACTAAACGCATAGTTAAAAAGTGTTTTTTATTTGGTTGGAACAGAATAAATGCATACATTTGCAGTATTGAACTAAATTATTCGTTGAATAATGGAGGGAAAGCAATAGAGCAACTAACTGGAAAAGAAAGAAAACTATTGAAAGAATAACTGAAAAAAAGAGAAACAATGGAAAAACTAACAGGAAAAGAAGAAGAGGTGATGGAGAAAATTTGGGAGATTGGTCCCTGTGCTCCTAAAGACGTTGTGGCAAAGTATGAAGACCCGAAGCCGCATGTCAACACCATCGCGACCATGTTTCAGTCATTGGAACGGAAAGGCTACCTCACGCATGAGCCCAAAGGACGCGGGTACATCTATTCCGCCATCATTCCGCAAGAGCATTACGGACGAGGGAAGTTCTCAAGTTTTGTCAATCGGTATTTCGGCAATTCGTACATGAATGTGGTCTCAGCACTGGTGCAAGATCAGAAAATCAGCAAAGAAGAACTGATGGAGTTTCTTGAAGAACTCAAGAACAGGAAGTAATCAGGAGTTAAGGACTTAAAAAGAAACAAAGACTATGGCGGCATTCGTCATCTATATCCTCAAATGGGCTATCAGCCTCACGCTGTTGTATTCGCTCTACGGGCTTTTTCTGCGGAAAGAGACCTTCCACCACTTCAACCGCATGGTGCTGATTGGCATTCTGCTCACCAGCATGGTGCTGCCTTTCTGCACCATCCACACAAAGGAGGAAACCATCGTGTCGAAAGGGATGAGTGGAATTGAAGAAAGCATCTCCAACGAAATTGTCATCAGATACCAACCTGCAGAGGAAATAGATTTCAGTCATCAATACACACGAATCGAAGAAAATCCCAAGGCAAACACTCCGACGATGAGTCTTGTCCAATGGCTTGTCCTTCTCGGGCTGTTAGGAACTGCCTATTTCTGGGGGAGTTACCTCATTTCGATTGTGAAACTATGCTTCGTGATGAAGAACAGCCGTCCGATAGATGGAAACGGAAAACTCCCACAAGGCATACGTCTCTTGGCCAATCCCACCATCCACTCCCCTTTCAGTTGGTTTCGCACGATTGTGATTCGCAGCGAAGACACACCCCAACCCACAGACATCATCCTGACCCACGAACTTGCCCACGTACAACACCATCACTCGTGGGACAACCTGCTGTGCGACATCACGGTCAACACCCTCTGGTGGCTTCCCTTCGCATGGATGCTGAGACGCGACCTGCGCGATGTGCACGAATACCAAGCCGACCAAGCCGTGATGGAAGCCGGTTTCGATGTGGAAGCCTATCAAATGCTGCTGATTGACAAATCCACAGGAGAAAGAAATGAAGAAATCGTGAACAATTTTGAGCAGAACCCATTAAAAAGACGATTCATGATGATGTTTAGGGACAAATCCAACAAGTATGCAGGGCTGAAAGTCCTCTACATCCTGCCTCTTGCCGCCATCGCACTGGCAGCCTTTGCCAAGCCCGACATGATGGAAGCGGTGGAGAATGAAGTGACCACAGAGATGGAGCCCTTCTCATCTGCCTTCAGCGGCAAGAAAAACTCTTCCGACCATGAAGACGACACACCAATCCAAGAAGATGAAGAAAAATGGAATATTGACCCGCGAGGCATCTACAAAATGACCAAAATGACAGGGCGGGATGGCATAGAGATTGAGGCTCCGAACGACCAGTACAAGATTTGCAGAGACGATGTGACCATCACCTTCAGGGTGGCTACCAACAATGCCAATCCCAAGAAATACGCCTTTTATTTCTGCATCAACGATGCCATCATCTACAACTATACAGGCAAAGTGCCCCAAGGAGAGGACATGCATGGCACTCAGATTTACGACAGCAACGGAAAGGAGTTCACCATGAGGTGGCGGAGTCAGTACAAAGACCACCCACTTTTCTCCGAGAACAACTGGGTGGTGGAAAAATATGAGCGAGACACATTCTCCAAGCACGCCCAAGAGATTCTTGAACTGCTCAAGAGCGGCGATTTCTCCAACAGCAGGAATCCTTTTGAGGGCAGGTGGATTCTGTGGAAACAAACCGACAGCGAGGAAGAATGCACTCAGACAGCAAAGAAAGGAGCAGGAAAAGAATCTTTTTCCCCCGACGAATTTAGAGTCATGATGATACAAGGCAACAAGGAACTATCCATGAGCATGGTGAAGGTGTCAAACCCGACCAAATTCATTTTCCTCGGAGGCGTCAGTCCCTGCTCCCACCAAGGAGACAAGCAACTCAAACTCGATGACCTCACCTACACAATCCATTGGCAAGGCAAAAACCATTTCTACCACAAGGGAGCGAACGGAAAATTCTGGCTATGGGTTCGTGACAGTTATTCGCCCAACTACTACGATTACCTCATCGACCTTCTCCGGGTCAGCAGCCGAGAAGCCCTTTCCGTTCCCACCAACCTGTCGAAAGCGACAACGGAAGAGATTGAATACCCCGCCTCCGAAAGCGACAGCATCTACATTGGTCCCAATGTCAGCATCGCGGAGTTTCCCGGAGGGGATGGAGAACTCCTGAATTACATGAGAACGCATGTCCGTTATCCCGATGCCACCTACTGGCAGTATGGTATGGAAGGCAGAGTGATGATTAGTTTTGTGGTGGAGAAAGGCGGCAGTTTGCAAAACTTCACGGTGGCTCGCAACGGCATCAAGGCCAACACAACCGCTGCCGAACAGAATTTGTCGGAAACGGAATTTGAAAACATCGTCAACACAGGGAAACACGCCTTCGAGGAGGCGGTGATACAGGCCCTGCAATCCATGCCTGACTGGAGACCTGCCGTGCACGAAACAGATGGAAAAATGGAGTACGTGCACATGAAATACACCATCCCCGTCACCTTCAGGCTTTAATCAACAGACCTAAACATTATCATCCATTCTCCCCCTCACATCCTCCGCAACCAGATAGCCATGAACTTATCGTAAAGTTCAAAAAGGGATGTTTTTTGACAAAGCGCGAGAGAAAAAAGGGGGATGGTGAGGGCAATGTAGAGTTTTCGGTCGGGGCGTTTGCAAATATCCCCAAGAATGCTTATCTTTGTACCCTGAAAGTGGTCTGAGTCAGACCGCCTCGGTGGTGTGACTCAGACCACCGAGGCGGTGTGAGTCACACCACTTGAGGGGTTGCGAGGGAGTGGTTTGAGAGGTGTCGAGCCGAGGATTTCACCCGAGGACGGGGATGGAAAAATGTGGAGAAGAGAGAAAGAGAAATGTGGGTTAGGAAGGAAAGAAGAACGCAGGGAGGAAGGATAGAGATTTGTGGGCTGGAAGAACGGGAAAATGCGAACAACAAGAACTGAAAAACATTTATAAAAGAAAGGAGAACGTATGTTAGTTGTAAGAAAAGCAAGGAAGAAAATCGTGCGTCCAGACGGACAGCATGATGCATGGATTTATCAGTCGCCTGCACTGCCCATCATCACCTTCAAGGAGTTGGTCAAGGAGTGTGCGGAATCATGCGGCGAGAATCCCAGTAAAACAATGGGCGTGGTGACTGCACTCATGGACCGCGTCTCTCACTACCTGAAGATTGGCCGCACGGTGCAGATTGACGGCATCGGCACGCTGAAACCGGTCATCAACTCAGCATCGGCAGAAACGTCGGAGGCTTTGGGAGAGCCTGCGGACAGCATCAAGGGCGTGAAGGTTCGGTTCTATCCGCATCAGCCTCTGCAACAGGCGATTGCGGAGAACGGGTACGAGTATCAGCAGGAGATGGATGATGAGTGAAAAATGAAGCGTGAAAAGTGAAAAATTTGCTACCGCACTTGCACGTCAGCCATTGGCCAACTGCTGCGATAGCAAATTTTTCGTTTTTCACTTACGATACTTCCTCAGAACTGGAAATAGATGAAGGGCTGCACGTCGCTCGATTTGATTTGGATGACGATAAAGATGACGATGACGATGAGGAGGGCTTTGACCACCAAGGGGCATTTCGTGACGAAGGCCTTGCTCTTGTCGGAGAGCGTCTGGGGCAGGAAGTGGAGCACGTAGCCAAGGAGCATGAGGCTGCCGACGGCGGCGTATGACTGGCACCACTGGAGGAAAATCTGCGGTTCGAACTTGTAGAAAATCTGGTGGAAGACCTGCTCGGCGATGCCGAAAGACTGGGCACGGAAGAGCACCCAGCAGGCGGCGACGAGGTGGAAGGTGATGATGCCGCCCACGATGGCAACAAACCAATTCTTCTTAGGAGTGGGATGATGTTTGCTCGGCAGATAGGTCAACGGGCTGAGCACCCCACAGAGGGAGTGCCAGATTTTGTCGAGGCAAAGGAGCACGCCGTGGATGCCGCCCCACAGGATGAAGTTGAGGGAGGCTCCGTGCCAAAGGCCGCCGAGAAGCATGGTCATGAGCAGGTTGAAGTATTGACGGAACTTGCCGTGACGGTTGCCGCCCAGGGAAATGTAGAGGTAGTCCTTGAGCCAGGAAGAGAGGCTGATGTGCCAACGCCGCCAGAACTCGGTGATGGAGGCAGACTTGTAGGGGCTGTCGAAGTTCTTGGGGAACTCGAATCCGAGCAGGAGGGCGATGCCGATGGCCATGTCGGAATAACCCGAAAAGTCGCAGTAGATCTGGAGGGTGTAGCCATAGACGGCAAGGAGGTTTTCGAGTCCACTATACAGGTCGGGCTGGTCGAAGATACGCTCGACAAAGTTGACGCTGATATAGTCGGAAATGACGGCTTTCTTGAAGAGTCCGGCGATGATGTAGAAGACACCCGTACCGAACATGGCATCGGTGACCATGAGCGGACGGCGAATCTGTGGGATGAAGTCGCGGGCACGAACGATGGGGCCTGCCACCAACTGAGGGAAGAAACTGACGTAGAAGGCATAATCGAGCAATCGATTGAGGGGCTTGATGTTGCCTCGATAGACATCAATAGTGTAACTCAGCGACTGGAAGGTGAAGAAGGAAATGCCCACGGGCAGGAAGATGTCACGTGGCTGCCACACGACGGCTTTCAGATAGGAGCCGGTGATGGAGGAAGGCACGTGAATGCCGTTGTTTTCGAGCAGGGTGCAGATGGTATCTCCGAGGAAGTTGGTGTACTTGAAAAAGACAAGGAGCCCCAAGTCGAGCACCAACGAGAGGAAAACAAGGGTCTTTGCCAACCCGCCCCGTTCTTTCACGCCGCCGATGGCTCGTGCGATGAAATAGTCGGACGTGGTCACCAACGCCAACAGCCAGAAGAAAAAGCCGCTGCTCTTATAGTAGAAGTAATAAGAGAAGAGGGTAACGAAAAGAATGCGGAGGGTGTCTGCCTTGCTGAGACAGTTATAGATGAGTGTGAATCCTAAAAACAAGAACAGGAATATGCCCGAGGAGAAAATCATCGGGGAATCGGGCTGATAGAGCAACTGTTCTATGAGGCGTGAAAAATCGATGTCAAACATTTCTTAAAATCCTTTTACTGACATGTAAGGTTTCTGCTCCTGCGGTGTGGAGCCGTGCATCATACGTGTCTGACTGCCCGACACGGCAGTACCTGAATATGCTTTGTAGATAGCCTCGCCAAGCAGTTTCCCCTGAAGGGTGTAACCCGAGGCGAGGTAGTGGATGCAGTCGGTGTTCATCAAGCCCGCATCTCGCCAATTGGAACAGGCGGATGTAGCACCGCCGGCAATGGTGTAGATGTCCCACACGGCAAAGTGGTGCGTCTGGCAGAACTTGACGATACTGCGAGCCACATTGGCGGTGTTGGCATTTGCCACCTTCACGGTGTTGTAGTGTGTCCGCCTGTAACGTCCCCGGCCCGTCGTGTAACTGCCTGTCCGCTGAGAGATATAACTGCCAGGAGGTGTGGTGAAGAGGAAACACACGCCTGGGCATCGTTCGCTGATACGCTGTGTGAGCAGGTTCATGGTTTCGGCATGAGCACGCTCGTCGATGGTGTTGCCATGTGCCTCGTTGGTGCCAAAGGAGATGACCACGAGGTCGGGACGCTCGGTTGCCACACGGTTGATCATGTCCTGCTCGTAGAAACGACGTGCCCATGCCCCGTTGATGCCATAGTAGGTGAACTCGAGGCGTGGGAAGTAGTTCTGCAGGGTGTTGCCAAGTGCACGTGGCAGGTAGTTTCCCTTGACGTGGGAGTCGCCTATCTGCATGACTTTCACCGCCTTCTTCTGCTGCAACTTCTTGAACACAGGTACAAGCGAAGAACCCTCTATCAACTCGTTAGAACGCGTGTTGCGAAAGTTGGAGGGGAAGGGCGTGTAAAGCGACTGAGCAACGGCTCCGCTTCCGAAGAGGACGAAAACGAAGACACCGAGTGCCATGCGGATGATATGTCGAGCGTTAATGAACACGATTGTCGTAATTCTTTTTTCCGTTCATCAGCACATCAAACAGCAGTTCCGCCAAATGGCGACCTCCTGCAAAATTGATGTGGGTGTAATCTTTATTTGCCTGTTTGTTCTCCACCATCTTGGCAAGACTTCCGTCGCCGCCCATCGCCTCGTAGAGATTCCAGAAGGCAACGTGTTGGTCGCTTGCCATCTTTCGCTGATAAGAAACCAACTCCTGAATGCCGCCCATCGTGTGCATCTGTCCGTCGGAACCACGAGCGTCGCGGTCGCCAATGCTGACAATCAGGATGCTGGCATGGGGATACGCATCTTTCATGTGCTCCACAACCTTTCCTATCTGCGACACATACGAACTGTAATCTTTCTGCTTAGGTCCAGCCACGTTCAAGCCGAAATGGAGGATGATGAGGTCGTAAGGACGCACAGCAGCAAAACTTCGCAAGGTCTCTTGAGGCACTTTGAGCAGATGCTGACCACCGCTGCCTCTCATGCTGAAGTTATCGACCGAGATACCATGCTGTCCGTCGAGAGCCACACCATAAAAGCGTGAGCCGCCACCTCCCGAAATCTTCATGTTGAACTTCCCGATGCGACCTTTCACCGACTCTGCCTTCACATAGCAAGCGTCGTTGGTTGCCTGAGCCACTTGGCGAGTAACGGTCTTGTAGTGTACCACCGAATCGGAGTCGAGTTCCTCAATCACCTCCTCGTAAGTTTCTGGCTCGACAGGGGTGCCATTGGAGAAGAGCGACTGGCTTTCACCGCCATTGATAGCATAGTTGATGTTCAGCCCTGTGCCTGGTGTGAAATAGACGGTTGCCACCTCGGCTGTATCTAACAAGTTAGGATAGACATTTTTAGTGCCACGCATCTCGTAAGTGGCTGACCCACTTGGGATAAAATAACTGCCTGCAGGACCCTGCAACGAAGCCTTGAAGCCTCTGCCTTTCTCGTTGGCATGATAATGGCTCCAACCACTGCGTTTGGTGGTGAGGGAACGGCGAAAATCGGAAGAGACACACTGAATCTCCACAAAACCAACGCCACGACCACCATATTTCTGCTGCAACAATCCTCGCAAGTCCATCGTAAGGATATCGCCCTCGATGTAAGAATCACCAAAGTAGGCGATGCGTACAGGACGTTCTGACACATGGTCAAGTGCCGCATAGAAGATGTCCATCTCACGATTGACACCCTTCATGTCCGCAAAATCCTCGGTGGCAGTCATGCCGGCAGGAACGGAATCGACATAATGCAGTTGCTTGACCTTGATGGCGGCAGAATCAATGCCTTGCTCCACATAGCCGTCGAGCGAATCGGCAACGACTTCTGCCAATATCTTGCCGTCCTTGTCACGACGCTGCACATCGCTGAGGATGTTCACACGACGAAGGTCGGTGTCAAACATCTTCATGCGTGGCAGATAGAACAAACCTATCAAAGCCACCAGCACCAGAAGTACAAGCAGAAATGTCTGCCAATGTTTATTCTTCATTTTCTCTTTACCTATTATATCTTTTTACCTAATTTCTCTTTCTCTCACCCCGTCGTACTCCCCCTTCTACAGAAAGCCTACAACTCATTGGTCGCATTGTTCAGTTCCGGATAGGAAATGCGCGTGTGGTAGATGGTCTTCAACTTATCTTTCAAGACGGCCTTTGCCACGGCGATATCCTTGAACGTGATGGAGCACTCACTGAAGAATCCTTCTGCCACTTGGGCATCTATAATCCTGTCAACCAACTGATTGATGCTCTCTTCCGTATATTCTGGCAGGGAACGTGAGGCTGCTTCTGTGGCGTCACACATCATCAGGATTGCTTCCTCCTTCGTGCTGGGATTTGGACCCGGATAGGTGAATGCAGCCTCATCAATCTCTTCGTCCGGATGCTCGTTTTTGTAAGTGATGTAGAAATACTTCGCCTTGCCCTTTCCGTGGTGCGTGAGGATGAAACGCTTGATGGAATTGGGGATGTGATTCTTATCGGCAAGTGCCACGCCATTGGCAACATGAGCAATAATGACCTCGGCACTCTTCAACGGGGTCAAGTGCTTGTGAGGCGACACGCCGTTCTGATTCTCCGTGAAGAAAACAGGACGCTCCATCTTGCCAATGTCATGATAGAGGGCACCAGTACGCACCAACTGTGCCTTTCCTCCAATCTTGTTCGCCACCTCCGCACTGAGGTTTGCCACCTGCATGGAGTGCTGGAAAGTGCCAGGAGCCACTTCTGTCATTCGCTGCAAAAGCGGATTATGCACATTGCTCAACTCGACCAGCGTCACATCGCTGACAAAGCCGAAGAGTTTCTCAAACACCCACAGCATCGGATAGGTGAACATCAGCAGCACACAATTCACCGAGAAGCACACATACATCCATGTGTCCATCTTGACGCCGTTTTCGTGGTAGAACGAATAACCCGTATAGAATATTACATAGACACAGAAAATGATGAATGCCGTGCGGATAATCTGCGAACGCTGTGAGAGTTCACGCAAGGTCTGGATGGCGACCATACCTGCCACCAACTGCAAGATGATGAACTCATAGTTGCTGGTCAGCATCAGAGAGATGATGAGCACCATGCCTGTGTGGAACATAAAGGCGGTTCGAGAATCCATGAACACACGGATGATGATAGGCACCATACAACATGGCAACATGAACACATTCAGTATCTTATGCGACATCATCAACGAGGCGATGATACAAAAAGCCACAGGCAAGGCGAAAAGCAGAATGCCACTGCGGGCATTGTCGAAATAATCTGCACGGAAAAGTGTCAGATAGAAAATGAGGATGGTGAGGATGACCAGCACAAAGATGGTTTGTCCGATAGACTTATAAGGCAGTTCCGCACTATCCGTGTTCCGCCTTTCAAAGTCTTTCTGATAGGAATACAGAATATCGTAAATCTCCTCCGTCACCGTCTCGCCACGGTCAATAATCTTCTGTCCTGCCTGTACAAAACCATTATAGTTCGAAATGCCTTGCAACTGCTCATCCAACTCTTCCTTCGACATCATCTCATCATAGGTCAAGTTGGGTTGAATCAGTTCATTGATATTGTACTGCTGCAAGACCAGACGCGAATATTTGGCGGTATCTGCCGACATGATATACTTATAGGCAGAACGTGGAGAATAAACGTTGGACAAAGGGACGGAAGTCGCCAAATTGTCATTCACAATGCGGATGTTCTTGTGATGCTCTTCGTCCGATTGCTGCGTATAGTCTTCGACAGACAGCACACCATGACGATAAATCGTATCCAGCAAAACCGCGATGTGGTGTACATACATTGTGGCGTTCTCCCCATTCCACTCTTGAGCCGCATGATAATACAGACGATTCACCATGCTGTCCTTCACTTCTTTCTCATAGTGGAAGTAAGGCTGGAAACGCCGCTTGGTCAGTTCCCGCTCCTTATGAATGGCTGAGTCATTCTTCAGGATAGGAAACTTCGTATTGGCAATCAGCAAACCGTAGTTCCAAGGCATGTTCTGCTCGTACTTATAGCCAAACTCATCGCCCCTCGGCATGAAATAGACAATCAATACCGTTGACACGACCACCAATGCCACCTTCATCAGAAAGCGGGTGACGTCCGTACGTTTTTGCTGCTTGCTAGATTTCATAGAAACACTCCTTTTTTATTCAGCCAGAAGATACTGCTTAAAGGCGGCAAAGTCCTTGCTCATGGGCACACTCTGCTTCGTTCCCTGCATGAATGCCTGCAATTTGGCAGGAATCTCGATGCTCTCGCCAAGGATGCCGTCCACCGTATCTTTGAACTTGGCAGGGTGAGCCGTTTCGAGGAACACGCCCACTTCGCCCTCCTTCAATCCTTCCTTCAAGGCACGATAGCCACACGCACCATGAGGGTCGCACACGTAACCCGTCTCTACCTTCACCTCCTTGATGGTTTCGGCAATCTGCTCATTCGTGTAAGTAGCACCGCTGATGTCTGCTGTAATCGCCGCATGACTCTTGCCATACAGGTTGTAGATACGGGCAAAGTTGCTCGGGTCACCCACGTCCATCGCATTAGCAATGGTCTGGACAGATGGTTTCGGCTCATACTTGCCTGTTTGCAGATATTTGAAGAAGATGTCGTTGGCATTATTGGCGGCAATGAAACGCTTGATGGGCAGCCCCATCTTCTTGCCAAACAGTGCCGAACAGATATTGCCGAAGTTGCCCGATGGCACACACACCACCAGTTGGTCAGCCAAACCACGTTTCTTCATCTGGGCGTAAGCATAGAAGTAGTAGAACGCTTGTGGGAGGAAACGTGCCACGTTGATAGAGTTGGCTGACGTCAACCTCATGTGAGCATTGAGGTCGGCATCCATAAAGGCGTTCTTCACCAGTGCCTGGCAATCGTCAAACACACCATCCACCTCCACAGCCGTGATGTTCTTGCCCAACGTTGTGAATTGGCACTCCTGAATCGGGCTTACCTTACCCTTCGGATAGAGCACATATACATGAATGCCGTCCACACCCAAGAAGCCATTTGCCACCGCACTGCCCGTATCGCCCGAAGTAGCCACCAGCACATTCACCTGCCCCTTACCCTCTTTCTTCAAGAAATACTGCAACAGGCGAGCCATAAATCTGGCACCCACATCCTTGAAAGCCAACGTAGGACCATGGAACAACTCCAACGAATAGATGCTGTCTGTCACCTTCACACAAGGGCAGTCAAATGCCAGCGTGTCATACACAATCTTCTTCAAGTCCTCGGCTGGCACATCCTCGCCGAAGAAGGCATCTGCCACGGTGTAAGCAATCTCTTGGAATGAAAAGTTCTCTATATGGTCAAAAAACTCCTGAGGAAGAGCCTTGATGCGTTCTGGCATATAAAGTCCCTTGTCCTCTGCCAGCCCCTTCACCACCGCCTTTTCCAGCGTAGCAATAGGAGCCTGTCCGTTCGTACTGTAAAATTTCATATCTTCTTATTTAAGTTCCGGAAATTCTGCATGTCTTGTAGATAGAGGAAGTTAGAAGAAGAAAGAAGGAGATAAAAGACGAATGTTTTGCTTTTGGACAAAGTATCTTTGAAAGAGTTCTTGGGAGCGTTGCCCCAAGTATCGTCCTCTATCTTCCGCCGCTGAAAAGCGGCTATCTTCTTTTATCTTCTTAACATACCCTTATTTTATATCCATAAACGCTCTGATAAACCCATCCTTCTCCAACAGCCCGTAAGCACCAGCCTTGCAAGCATCCTCGTCAAACACCTCCACTTCGTCCGCTTCGATGCCAGGAGCATAAATGAGGAAAGGAATCGGTTCGTTCGTATGTGTCCGATGGGCGATGGGTGTCGGGTGGTCAGGCAAGACGGCAATGGCAACGGGTTCCAAGTCTGCCGTCGGAGTGCCAGCCACTCCCCAGTTCTTCACCTCTTCGTAGATTGGTTTGATGGCACGGCTGTCCAGATTCTCAATCGTCTGGAGTTTCAGTTCCAAGTCGCCGTCATGTCCAGCCTCATCAGATGCCTCGATGTGCAGATAGACAAAATCGTCCGTCTTCAACGCCTCAATGGCTGCCTGTGCTTTCCCTTCATAGTTGGTGTCGTAAAGCCCCGTAGCACCTTCCACATGGATGACCCGCAGGCCTGCCAGCGAACCGATGCCCCTGATGAGGTCCACAGCCGTGATGACCGCACCCCGTTTAATCTGGGGGAAAGTCGTCGTCAGCGGCACCATGTGCGGACGATAGCCTCCTGCCCAGGGCCAGATGGAGTTAGCAGGGTCTTTCCCTTCAGCGATGCGTTGAGCATTGAACGGGTGTTCACCCAACAGTTTCTGACTCTTCACAATCAGCAGATTCAGCAATTCCGCCGTCTCCGTCGCCGAGAGTTTCGACCTGTGAGGGTCTTTCTTCTCTGCTTCCAAATCAGGCTTCACCAACAGCGGCTTCCACGGTTTCAGCGGCACATCATGAGGTGGTGTACACACCAAGTGTTTGCTGCCACCATTGACAACCAGCAGATGCCTGTACTGCACCCCCGTATAGAAATGCACCACGTTGCCATACTTCTCCACCACTTCGGGGTCATTCGCCAACTTCTCCTGCAAATACTTGATCAGCACATCACCCTCTTCCGTCTCCAGCCTTCCACACGAATGGTTCTTGATGTGGTCACCCTCGATGCAGATGATGTTGCAGCGAATCGCCATATCGTCAGGAGTCAGTTCCACGCCGATGCTGGCAGCCTCCAGAGGACCACGACCCTCATACACCTCGTTCTGGTCATAGCCAAGAATGCTCGAGTTCGCCACCTCCGACCCAGGATGAAACCCATCCTGCACGGTCTTCAGCATACCCGTTCTGCCCACTTTGGCAAGCATGTCCATATAAGGAGTCTTGGCATACTGTAGCAGCGTCTTGTTTCCAAGCGACTCCACATGCCAATCTGCCATGCCGTCACCCAAGATAATAATATGCTTCATATCAGATATTGGCTATTGACATGATATCCGCAAACACGCCGGCAGCCGTCACCGAAGCACCTGCACCATAGCCCTGAATGAGCATGGGGTACTGGTTGTAACGCTCCGTCGTGATGAGGATGATATTGTTAGAGCCTTCGAGGTCGTAGAACGGATGGTGCTCGCCCACACGCTGCAAGGACACACTACCCTTCCCGTTCTCCAGTTTTGCCACAAACTTCCAGTGCTGATTGGCAGCCTCCACCTCCTGACGCTCCTTCTCAAAGTCAGCATCCAACGAGGGCAGGTTCTTCCAGAAGTCCTCCAGCGAACCGTCGAAGAACGACTGCGGGATGAACAACTTCTTTTCCACGTCCTCCTGATTCATCTGATAACCTGCCTCGCGAGACAGAATCACCAATTTTCTCACCACATCCTTGCCACTCAGGTCGATGCGTGGGTCGGGTTCGCTGTATCCTTCTTCCTTCGCCAGACGTACCGTCTCGCTGAAAGGCACCTCGGCACTGATTTTGTTGAAGATGAAGTTGAGCGTGCCACTCAGCACCGCCTCCAACTTCAGAATCTTGTCGCCCGAGTTGATGAGGTCGTTGATGGTATTGATAATGGGCAATCCGGCACCCACATTCGTCTCAAACAGATACTTCACGCCCCTCTTCCGTGCCGTCGCCTTCAGTTTCGCATAGTTTGTATAGTCGCTCGATGCCGCCACCTTGTTGGCAGCCACCACCGAGATGTTGTTGCTCAAGAAGTCTTCGTACAGGCTTGCCACCTCCGTGCTTGCCGTACAATCCACAAACACGCTGTTGAAGATGTTCATGCCAATGACCTCGTTCTTCAGCCGCCTGATGTTGCTCGGTTCGGCAGCCTTCAACGCCGTCCGCAGTTTCTTGATGGAGAAAGCATTGTCTTCCGTGAATTGCAGCAAGTCGATGCCATCCCGATTGAACACCGCATTGTGTCCACTTGCAATGCCCACGATGTTGATTTTCAAGTTCCGTTCCCTCATCAGTTTCTTCTGCTGGCTGGCAATCTGCTCCAGCAGGCTGCCGCCCACCGTGCCGACACCACACAGGAACACATTCAGCACCTGATATTCTGACAGGAAGAACGAATCGTGAATCACATTCAGCGACTTCCGCAGGCTCTTCCGCTCCACCACAAACGAGATGTTCGTCTCGCTCGCACCCTGAGCACAAGCAATCACGCTGATACCGTTTCGTCCCAACGTGCCAAACAACTTACCCGCAATGCCTGGCGTATGTTTCATGTTCTCGCCCACGATAGCCACCGTTGCCAAGTCGCTCTCCAGTTTCATCTTGTACATCGCACCCATCTCTATCTCCTTCTGGAACTCGCGATTCAGCACCTCACAAGCCCGTTCTGCATCGCTGTCCGTCACACCGATAGACGTACTGTTCTCCGAACTTGCTTGGCTCACCATGAACACGCTGATGCCATTCTCAGCCAACGTCGTGAAGATGCGTCGGTTCACACCAATCACACCCACCATCGACAAACCGCTCACCGTAATCAGGCTGGTGTTGTTGATGCTCGAGATACCCTTGATGGCACGTCCGTTGTCGTCTCCTTCCTCCAGATTCGTGATGATGGTACCCTTATCCTCGGGGCGGAACGTATTCTTGATGAGAATGGGAATCTTCTTCACACACACTGGATAAATCGTCGGCGGGTACACCACCTTCGCACCGAAGTTGCACAACTCCGTTGCCTCCACGTAGGAGAGTTTGTCAATCGGGTAGGCAGTGTTAATCACCCTCGGGTCGGCTGTCATGAATCCCGACACGTCTGTCCAAATCTCCAGCACCTCGGCATCCATTGCCGCTGCCAAAATCGCAGCCGTATAGTCACTGCCGCCTCTGCCCAGGTTCGTCACCTCGCCCGTCACGCTGTCGGTGGCAATGAAACCAGGAGCCAGACACACCCGATGGTCTGCCTTGCCCTCCTTAAAGTCCTTGAAAGCCTCCAGAATCAGCGGCATACTCACCGAATTGCTGAACAGGTTCCTGCCCTGCTTATGCTTCGTCTTGATAAACTCCAGCGAGTTATACCACTTGGCGTTCTCGATGAGCGTCGCCACAATGTTGCTCGAAATCCGCTCGCCGTAAGACACAATCACGTTGCTTGTCTTTTCGCTCAAGTCGCCAATCAGGAACACACCCTGATAGATGCTCTTCAGTTGACCCAGCAACTCGTCCACCGTGCCCAGCAGCCGCGTCTTCTTCTCTGTGTCTGTGATAATCGCGTCAATCATCTGGTGGTGACGCTCCACCATTTCCTCGTAAGCCGTCAGATAAGTCGCATCACCAGCCACCGCCAGTTTCGAAGTGCCGATGAGTTTGTCTGTAATGCCGCCCAAAGCCGACACCACCACAATCACAGGCTCCTGACAAGCCTCCACAATCTTTTTCAAATTGAGAATACTCTCCACGGAACCCACCGAGGTTCCGCCAAACTTTAATACCTTCATTCAGCGTTCTATATTGTACAATATCAAAATCGGGTACAAAGTTACGGATAAGTGAGAGAAAAAACAAATTTATTTGTATTTTTCCGAGGGCAAACACCTCCAGTGCAGGCAGTCTGCCCCCGTTTTGAACAATAGAAAAGGTTTTTTGTCTCTTGTCTCTTTGGTCTCTCCTGCGATGGGGGATAGTTTAGTAGGGGGTAGAAGTTGGTTTATATAT
>JAFUWG010000056.1 GCA_017483605.1 Bacteroidaceae bacterium
CAGATCATTTGACAACTTTATCGTCAACACCCTGGGAGCACTTGCTGCATATTGCTTCTTTCCAAAAAAGCCATGCATCGCATGTGAGAGAGCCGTGGATAACCAATTAGCCTTGTTCTGAATTCGTCGAACTCACGTTAACATATATAAATCCTTTATAAAACCATATAGAGATATAATCAAGTTTCTTCCAACTGTTACATAGTCCTCCAATTGCAATTTCTAAATCCTCTTTCTGTTCTTCATTTTGTAAAGTATATCCCAAATACGGAGGATTGCCAAACACAAAAACCTCTTCCTCTGCTGTATGCGGACAAACCTTGTTCCAGTCGATGCGACAGGCGTTGCCACAGACAATTTGGGTGATGTTTTTGAGGGGGAGGGCTTTGGGTGCCATGCCGAAGTTTTCCTTCAGTTTGGTGTTCATCTGATGCTCTGCCAACCAAAGGGAAAGCATGGCAACCTCGTGAGGGAAGTCGAGGAGTTCGATGCCATAGAACTGGTTGAGGCTGATGACGCTGTTGTCCACAAACATAATGCCGCCTTCGCCATGACACTTACGCTGCAAGCCGAGAATGTCCATTTCGAGGAAACGAAGACTCTTGTAGGTGATGATGAGGAAGTTTCCGCTACCACATGCTGGGTCGAAGAACTTCATGCGGCTCATGCGGCGAAGCAAGGCATCGCTTTTCTTGATGAGAGTGCGGCAATCATCGTCAAACTGCTTGTTGCTGATGCCACTGATAGCGAGCATCTGACGTAGGTGCTCATACTGCTCGTTCAGTTGGTTGTACTCGCCACGCAACTCATCGAGGAACAGCGGGTTAATCACCTTCATGATGTTGGGTACACTCGTGTAGTGCATCCCTTGGCTGGCACGTTCCTCGGGATTGACCACCGCTTGAATCATCGAGCCGAAAATGTCGGGATTGATGTCTTTCCAATCCAATTCGCCACACTCGATGATGAGGCGACGTGCCCGTTGTCCCATGCGTGGAATCTGTATGTGCTTGGAGAAAAGTCCGCCGTTCACGTAGGGAAACTGCTTCACTATGCTGGGAATTTCCTGCCGACGGAACGAGAGGTCCATCACGTTAAAGGTCTCATCAAGATACTGCGAAAGGTCGCTGCCATCTTCCTTGGTGTAGCGGATGATGGACGACGTAAACAGGTTTTCCTCGAAGATGCCCGTATCTTCGGCAAAGAAGCAGAAGAGCAGCCGAGTGATGAAGATGTTGAGGTCGTGCAGGTCATCATTGCTACGAAACTCGTTGTAGGCACGAAGTTCGTCGTGCAGTTTTGCCAACTTCTCCGCTGCCTTCACGTCGGCAGGATTCTCCTCTGTATAATGCACCCGTTCCACGCCCATGAGCGGATAGAAGAAAGCGAAGTCGCAAGAGAGGCGGTTGAGGCGGTTCTCGTAGGTGTCCTTTTCTCGCAGGTCGTAGGCGAGCAGCACTTCTTCGTCGCTGACGGCAACAATCATGGGAGCCGCTTTCACCACTTGCGGGTCACGCTTCAGCCGCTCCAACGTGTCGGAAAGTCGCTGAGGAGTGGTCGGTTGAAAACAAAACAAGCCTTTGATGAGCAAGCCATCTGTGAAAGTCTTCATGATGCCCTTGCCCTCACGATAACGTGCAATGTCACGTTCACTCTTGCCAAAGGAGAACAGCAGCCGATACCCCACTTCGCTGGCAGGTACACGACTATCGTGGAACGCTTGCAGGCGTTCCTCTATCTCCCTATAGCCAAGTTGTAATTTCTTTGCCATAGGCGTAGCCTTCTGTTTTGTGGCAGAAGCACTTATCGGTAGTTGACGGGCATGGTACAAAAACCTTCAGACACAGAAAAAGCGTGAACGCTTATCTATATCTGAAGGCTGTAGCAAGGCCCGTACCATTGATAAGTTATGTCCACGCCTAAAGACGCAGACATTAACAAATCATTCTAAATGGTACTTATCTTAAAACTGCTACATTTTCAGATATACCGAATAACTGCTAATGCTGTTATTTAATCCAATAAGGGGTTGCCGTTTTCCGCTGAAAGGCGGCAACTCAAAGGCAAAAGTACGAATTTATGGGAAAGTGGCAAAGAATCTGGGAAAGTATTTTCTTTCTCTATCAACATTTTGCGGCGGTTCGTGCTTGTTTTTGCACAAACCGCCGCAAAAAGGGTCTTTTGTTGGGGAAAAATTATTGGGTGAGTTCGAGGTGTCTAATGCTCTTTTCCAGCGTATGCACCTCGTTTTGCAACTCCACAATTCGGGTTTCGAGGTTGAGCACTTGCTGAGTGGCTGTGGGGGAAACGTCGCGGAGTTGTTGCAACTGCTCGTTGAGCGAGGTGAGGTTTTTCGATTTCTGCAGCCATTCGCCACAAAGTTTTTGTGCTTCTGCCGAGGTGAAGTCGTCGAGGCGGTAGCAGGTTTTTGTGTCATTGAGGACAAATTCAAAGTCGGGCGTTCGGGTCGAAACGGCTGATGTGGCGAGTTGCTTCATGCGTTTCTTGGCACTGGCGATGGCTTGCTGCTGCTCGTCGCTGAGCGATATGCTGGCGAGCGGGTGCAGCGAGGCGTTCACACGCACTTCTTCGAGGTCAGTGGTTTCGTAGTCGATGGTTTGACGTGATGGATTGGGGATGAAGGTGTAGATGCACACGTTGTCGGCTGGCTGATAGCGGTCGCTGGCAAACCATCCGAGGTGGGCATCTTCGTCGATGGCCAGCATGTAGTCGTTGGCGTAGGAGTTGTAGGGGAAGCCCATGTTCTCGGCATGGTAGAATCGCTGCGAGTCGCTGTCGAAGCGGGTGACATAGAGGTCATAATTTCCATAACCTTCGGTGCTGCGGGCGGCGAAGTAGAAGGTCTGACCGTCGGGCATGAGGAAGGGGTAATTGATGTCGCCGTCGATGCCAAGACCTTCCATCTGTTCGTCCTCTGTCAGTTGTCCGTTTTCGAGGTAGTGGCGTTTGATTTGGAGCGTTTCGCCGCTTTCTGTGCTCACGCTTTCGGGACGCAGCACCATGCCGCCCATCTGGGTTTGATACTGCACGATGTCGCCTTTCTCCGATGATGTCAACGTTCCCAGTTCTGGCGAAAGAGGATATGCTTTTAGGAACTCTTTCTTGCTGATAACCAAACTGTCAACAATGAGCATTTTATCCACACCTCTAAGTCCGCTCTCTCCTTTCTGACAGCGTGCCACCAGTCGGTCGAGGTCGGCTGTCGATTCCTTTTTCCGCTTGGCGGTGGCGATGAGTTTCTTGAGTGCCGTGCTCGCTTTGTCGAAGTGCATGGACATGATGGCTGCATTGACCTCTTCGTGAGCAGACAGGGGTTGCAGATAGGGGTAAACGATGGCGGCAGGGGCGATGCTGTCTTCTGTCTGAGCACTTGCCTGACTGGTGGCAAGCGTCATTGCCGCGAGTGAAAGTATGATGGTCTTTTTCATAATCAGATGAGTTCTACGATGGTGATGCCGGCACCGCCAAAACGGATGTCTTCTTCATAGAAGTCGGCAACGGGCGGCAGGGTGGAGAGATACTGGCGAATCATGGTTTTGAGGGCTCCCGTGCCCGTTCCATGCAGGATTTTCACCCGTGAGGCACGTGCCACGCAGGCATCGTCGATGAAGTAGGTGACGGCTTGGATGGCTTCGTCGCCACGCATTCCTCGCACGTCCAGTTGCTCCTTGAAGTTGAGGGTTGTCTGGCGGATGTCGTCGCGTGTCTGCACGCTGACGAAGGTGGAGGCGACGTTTCGGTCTTTCTTGGGAGGCTCTGATGGAACCAGGCGCTTCAGTTTCACGTTCGTGGTGATTTGTCCGAACACCACCAATGCTTCGTCGCCATTGATTTTCTTGATTTGCCCGATGGTGTCTTGACCTTTCAGGCGGACGTAGGAGTCTTCCTTCAGTGGCTCCGTGAGAGCATTGCTTGTGGTGGCAGTGATGGATGAAACGTTAGGCTTTGCCTTTTCTTTCTCTTTCTTTTCTTCTTTTCTCTTCCGTCTTGCCACCAACTTCTCCATCTGTCGGCGAATCTTCTCGTCGGCGATGTTGGGGTCAATCTCTTGGATTTCCTGTTTGAAGTCGGCAAGGTCTTGACGAATCATGCGGGTGCGTTCCTTCTCTGCCTGTGCCTCCTTGATGTCCTTGATGGTTTGTTCAATCTTGGCGTTCGACTCTTTCAGCAACTGCTCCGCCTCTTCCTTGGCACGGGCGATGATGGCTTTGCGTTCGTCATGCACACGCTGGATGTCCTCTTCGTAGCGTTGGATGGTTTGCTCCATCTGCTTCTCGTGCTGATGGATGTTCTGCCGCTTCTGCTCCCAGTAGCGTTTGTCACGCACGATGTCTTGCAGGTACTTGTCGGAGTTGATGTAATCTTTGCCCACAATCTCGCTGGCATCCTTGATGACCTCGTCGGGGATGCCCGTCTTGCGGGCAATCTCGATGGCGAACGAACTGCCGGGATTGCCGATGGAGAGTTGGAAGAGCGGCTGCATCTGCTGGCGGTCGTAGAGCATGGCACCGTTCACGATGCCTTCCGTCTCTTGTGCGAAGTGCTTGAGGTTCTGATAGTGGGTGGTGATGACGCCAAAAGCGTGCCGCTTGTTGTATATCTTCAGCATCGCCTCTGCCATGGCACCGCCAATCTGCGGTTCGGTGCCCCCTCCAAACTCGTCGATGAGGATGAGGCTCGCCCCGTCGCAATGCTTCATCATGTTCTTCATGTTGAGCAGGTGGGACGAGTAGGTCGAAAGGTCGTTCTCCAGGCTCTGCTCGTCGCCGATGTCGATGAAGATGCTGCGGAAGATGCCAAAGATGCTGCTCGGAGCAACAGGCACGGGCATTCCGCATTGGAACATGTACTGAAGCAATCCCGTGGTTTTCAGGCAGACGGACTTGCCGCCAGCATTGGGCCCCGAGATGAGCAAGAGGCGTTGCTTCTGATTCAGTTTGATGTCGAGGGGGACGACCTTGCGGCCATCTTCCTTGAATCTCAGGTCAAGCAGGGGGTGGATGGCGATTGCCCAGTCAATCACTTGCCTGTTCTCCATGCGAGGCTCTGTGCTGTTGGTGATGATGGCAAACTTGGCTTTCGAGCGGATGAAATCTATCTGTGCCAGGAAGTCATACCCGACCAGCATGTCCTCCACTTCGGGACGTACCAACTGCGTGAACTCCATCAAGATGCGGTGTATTTCTTTCCTCTCCTCGCTCTCCAGTTCTCGAATCTTATTGTTGGCTTCCACCACCTCTGCCGGCTCGATAAAGACCGTCCTTCCCGTGTCCGATTCGTCATGTACGATGCCTCTGATTTTCCGCTTCATGGCTGGAGCCACAGGAATGACCAGACAGCCGTCGCGAAGGGTGGGGGAGATGTCTTTGTCAATCAGCCCCTCGCCTTTTGCCGACTTCAGGATGTTCTGCAAGGCACGCGACACGCTGCCCGCCGTGGCTGCCATTTCTCTTCGGATGGCCAGCAGCGTGGGGGATGCGGTGTCTTTCACATGACCGAACTTATCCAGAATCTGGTCGATGCGACGCACCATTTGCGGATAGGTCTTGACATCGGCTGTCAGAGCGTAGAGATGTGGATAGACGGGGATGGTATTCCCTTCGTCGGCATACCGATGGAGGAACGTGACGATGTTGTCGATGGCAGATAGCGAACGCTGCAAGTTGAACAGTTCTTCTACTTCCAGACAGGCGTTCTGGATGCGGATGCGTTTCAGCGATAGCCGCACATCGAAGAAATTCTGGTCGGGGAAATCATCTTCTTGCAGGATGCGGACGAACTCCATCGTCTGTTTCACTTGCCGACGGATGTCGTCGAAGGCGGTCGAAAACGTCATTTTCTGCACCAGTTCCTGTCCTAAGGGGCATAGACACAACTCTGTGAGGCGTTGGCGTATCTGGTCGAAGCCTACTTTTTGTTCGTATGTGGTGGGGTAAATCATGGGTTCTTGTTATGAGTGCAAAGTTACGAAAAAAAAACGAGAATTGCAAGTATTTCAAGGGAAAAAACAAGGGGTTGGAAACAAAAAAATGGAGCGGAAAAATGTGGTCAAAGTGGTCAAGGTCAAAATGGTCAAAATGAATTTTGGAATGGGTCATTTGCTCACTATAAATATAAATTTAAATTTATATTATAGTGCGGTTTTGACACGTATGAAAAACGATTTTGACCAAAATGACCATGACCATCTTGACCACACTTGAAGACCCTCTCTGTGGGAAAATGAGGGGAGGTGTGATTTTTCTGTGAAAATATTCGTAGACCGCAATGCGGAGGTTGTATCTTTGCAGCGTGAAAAAAACGACGAGAGGTCGAACGGGTTCGGGGCACACTCACAGGCGTAATTACGATGGCGGGGGCAAGGTAATTGCGACGAAGGGTGCAGGGTAAATGCGGTGACGAGCGTAGGGATAATGCGGTGAAGGGTTCGGGCACGAAAGCAGCAGGAGCACAGGCATGATGGGGCTTGTGACAGGGGGCAAAGCGGTGGCTTACAATCCCAACTCCTGCTTGAGAAACGAGGACGTGATGCCCTTGCCACTCAGTGCCACCTCTTCGGGAGTGCCGGTCACGACCACCGTGCCGCCTTGCTGTCCGCCTTCGGGACCCATGTCGATGATGTGGTCGGCGAGTTTGATGACGTCGAGATTGTGCTCAATCACAATGACGGTGTTCCCTTTGTCCACCAAGCGGTTCAGCACCACCATCAAGGTGCGGATGTCCTCGAAGTGCAGTCCTGTGGTGGGTTCGTCGAGAATGTAGAGCGTCTTTCCCGTGTCTTTCTTCGCCAGTTCCGTGGCGAGTTTCACACGCTGGCTCTCGCCGCCGCTGAGGGTGCTGGAGGGCTGACCGAGTTTGATGTAACCCAATCCCACGTCTTGCAGCACTTTGATTTTCTGGAGAATCTTCGGCTGATGCTCGAAAAACTCTACGGCTTGGTTGATGGTCATGTTCAGCACGTCGGAGATGCTCTTGCCCTTGAAACGCACCTCCAGCGTCTCGCGGTTGTAGCGTTTGCCATGACACACCTCGCACGGCACGAGCACATCGGGCAGGAAGTTCATCTGGATGGTCTTGTAGCCATTGCCGCCACACACTTCGCAACGTCCGCCTGCCACATTGAAGGAGAAACGCCCAGGCTTGTAGGCACGCATCTTCGACTCGGGCATCTCTACAAACAACTTGCGGATGTCGGTAAACACATCCGTGTAGGTGGCAGGATTGCTGCGGGGGGTGCGACCTATGGGCGACTGGTCAACGCTCACAATCTTGTCGATATGCTCTATGCCCGTGATGGCATCGACAGCCAATGGTTCCGTCTGCGAGCGGTAGAAGTGCTGGCTGAGGAAGGGTTGCAAGGTCTCGTTGATGAGGGTCGATTTTCCGCTGCCGCTCACGCCTGTCACACACACCAGCATCCCTAATGGAATCTCCACGCTCACATTCTTCAGGTTGTTGCCCTTCGCACCGACGATTTGGAGGCTCTTTCCGTTGCCCTTTCGCCGTTCTGCTGGCACCTCAATCTTCTCTGTCCCGTTCAGGAAACGAGACGTCAACGTGTCCTGTTTCAGCATGGCTTTCGGTGTGCCTTGAAACACCACTTCGCCACCCAATCGACCCGCACGAGGACCCATGTCCACCACATAGTCGGCACTGAGCATCATGTCCTTGTCATGTTCCACCACGATGACCGTGTTGCCCTCGTCTCGCAACTCTTTCAGCGAGTTGATGAGTTGTACGTTGTCACGCTGATGAAGCCCGATGCTGGGCTCGTCAAGAATGTAAAGCACGTTCACCAGTTTGGCACCAATCTGTGTGGCCAGTCGGATGCGTTGGCTCTCGCCGCCGCTCAGGCTTCCCGAGTTTCGGGAAAGGCTCAGATAGTGCAGCCCTACATCCAGCAGGAATTTCAGGCGAGAACTGATTTCCTTGATAATCTCGTGGGCAATCGCCTGCTGTTTGCTCTCCAACTTCGGCTCTACGGTCGTCACCCATTCGTACAAATCCGACAGTTCCATGTCCGACACCTCGCTGATGTTCTTGCCGTCGATGCGGAAGTGCAGTGCCTCCTTGTTCAGACGCTTTCCCTCGCATTCGGGGCAGACAACCAGTTTGTCCACCGACTCTTCCCACTTCCGCGTCCATTCCCGTTGCTCCTCCATGTTGAGGCTCTGGACGTATTCTGCCATGCCTTGATAATCCACGCTTTCGATGTCCACAGCAGGCACCACACCGAGTCCCTTGCAATGAGGGCAGGCACCCTGCGGCGAGTTGAACGAGAAATTGTTGGGGGCAGGGTCACGATAGCAAAGTCCCGTGGTGGGGCACATCAGTCGCTTCGAGTAATGCTTCAGCACGTTCGTCTCTTTCTCCACGACCATCACCTGTCCTTCGCCCATCTTCATCGCCACTTCGAGGCTCTTCTTCAGCCGCTCATCGTCCTTGGCAGAGATGGCGAGTTTGTCAATCACCACTTCGATGTCGTGATTCTTGTAGCGGTCAACCTTCATGCCCTCAGTCACCTCCACAATCTCGCCATCCACACGGGCATAGAGATACCCCTTCTTGCGGATGCTTTCAAACAGTTCGCGGTAATGTCCCTTGCGGCTCTGCACCAAGGGAGCCAGCAGGAAAATCCGTTTCCCGTCATAGTGCTCCAGCAAGAGCCGCATCACGTCCTCTTCCGTATATTTCACCATCTTCTCGCCTGTCTCGTAACTGTATGCCGTGCCGGCACGGGCGTAAAGCAGACGCAGATAGTCATACACCTCGGTCACGGTGCCTACCGTCGAGCGAGGGTTCTTGTTGGTGGTTTTCTGTTCAATGCTGATGACAGGCGAAAGGCCGCTGATTTTGTCCACGTCGGGACGCTCCATGCCACCCAAGAAGTTGCGGATGTAGGCACTGAACGTCTCGATATATCTTCGCTGCCCTTCTGCAAAAATCGTGTCAAACGCCAACGACGACTTGCCGCTGCCGCTCAATCCTGTAATGACCGTCAAACTATTGCGAGGAATGTCAACATCCACATTCTTCAGGTTATGTACCCTCGCTCCTTCTATTTTTATCATTCTGTACTTCCTCCTCCAGATTCTTCATTTTCATGGAATTCTTTCAACACGCTGATGGACTTCTTAATCTTATATTCGATGCCATCGCTGCCACGTCCGTAGAGATGAATAAGGTAGATGCCATCACTCACATACTTCCCATTGACTTTTCCGTCCCACAGAATCAGTTTGTCAGGCTCACCCTCCACACGACCTGCCGTCTCAAGCGTGACCGAGTGGAGATTCTTGCCCCATCGATTGAAGAACTTCGCATCGAGTTCCACAATGGATTGTGCCGTGATGCGAAACTGGTCGTTGATGCTGTCGCCGTTAGGTGAGAATCCGTCGGGACAGGTCAACTTCGATTCGCTGATGACCACCGTCATCTGCTCGCTTTCATACTCGATGGTGTCGGTGCCCAAACTGAATGTGACATACAGTTTGATGCCATATCCGCCCGATTTTGTCAGCGTATAGGTGGTTTCTTCGTCAAATCGAGTTACCAGAGGGCTGTGCTCGCCGTCTTCGTTGCTGGTGTCCCAGATTCTCCATTCGCAGACGTAATTGTAATTCTTGGGATTGCTCACGTTGGCTGTCAGGGTGATGAGCAAGGGTGCTTGCGTCGTTTGCGACTCGCCAGGGGTTACACTGACCGTATCTTCCTCGTCCACCGAGTAGAAACTGACCACGGGCGATGCCTCTGTTTCGTTCGGTTCGGATGTCTCTCCATCGGTGTTTTCATCTACCTCTGTTTGCTCCGTCGTGTTATCCATGTCCTCGTCGTTGCTGCAAGCCCATGCGGTCAAAAGGCAGCCGACAACGAAGATGATGATTGGTAATTTTTTCATTTCTTTTTTCTTTAAGAGAATGTTCTTTGTAATGCAAATTTACTCATTCTATTTTGTAAAAACGTATATTTTTGGCATAAAATTGTTCAACATTGAAGTTTAATTTGTGTAGAATGCCATTTTTCACTAATTTTGTGCTCTCAAACATACGAACAATCTTAATGACAGTAATGAAAAAAGCATTTCTTTTTATAGTTTGGATGATTGCCCTGTCGCTGAATGCACAGACGGCACAGACGCAGAAACATGAAATCCAGTCAGGGGAAACCCTCTATAGTATTGCACGTCAGTATAACGTGACGGTGAGTACCTTGTTGCTGATGAATCCAGGCTTGCAAGCGGATTATATCATGGCGGGACAGAAAATCAATGTGCCGGCATCAAGCGTGCAGCAGAATCAACCCATACAGACAGCAACCCCTGTTCAGGAGGTGAAACCAGCCACGACGGTGCAGCCAACAAAGGTGGTGCAGCCAGCAACGGTGGTACAGCCAGCAACGGTGGTACAACCCGTTTCATCTGCTCAAACGTCTTCCACCCAGGTTCTTCAGTCACCCATTCGCCCCAAGTATAAGACGGTGCACGAGGTGCAAAAGAAAGAAACCATCTATTCTCTTTCTCGCCAGTATGGCATCACCGAAGAGATGCTGATTGAGGCAAATCCCCATCTGAAGAAGGGAAAACTGAAGAAGGGAACCATCCTCAACATTCCTTACACCGTAGAAGAAAACAACCAGTATAACGAGAGGATTCGTCAGGCGGAAGAAGAGGCGAAGAAGCCTAAGATTCAGAAATACGAGTCGGTGAAGGCGGCTGTGATTCTGCCTTATTCGCGAACAGAAGCCAGCATGACTCCAGAGGCTCAGAAAATGGCAAATCTCTATCAGGGATTCCTCTTGGCGGTTGACTCTCTGAAGTTGAGAGGCTGTTCTGTCGATGTCTATGCTTACGACGAGACGGGAAATGCCATCAGCAATATTTTGCAGCAGCCAGCCATGAAGGAGATGCAACTCATCGTGGGGCCTGTGCGTCAATACAATATTGCTCCTGTGGCAAAGTTTGCCCACGAGAACGGAATTGTTCATGTGGTGCCTTTGGCAAACGACCTGACGCTGGTGAATGAGCATCCCACCATGTTTCAGGTGAACGTCGCATACTCTCTGATTTACAATCAGGTCTTCAATCGCTTCATCTCCATGCACAAGGGCGAGAACATCATCTTTGTGGGGATGAACGACAAGGGAGACAACATGCCATTTGTGAGCAGTTTCAAGAAGGCATTGGATGAAGGCTCTCATGCCTACAAGAATGTGAACGTGAATGAGTTCAGCACCATCAAGGAGATGCTGAGGACAGATGTTCGCAACATGGTCATTCCTACCAGCGGTTCCTCTGCTGCATTTGAGAGTTTGTGCAAGAAACTGGATGCTTTGAACCTCACCTCCGAGTATGACGTGCAACTTTTCGGGTATCCCGAGTGGCAAACGCTGGCAACGAAGCATGAGAAGAACCTGAGCAAATACCATTGTCAGTTCTTCACCTCTTTCTACAGCAATGGCGGTGCTGCACGCACGCAGTTGTTCAACTCTCGTTTCCGTCGTTGGTTCCATCAGGACCAGTACAGCAGTTTCCCACGCTATGGTGAGTTGGGGTATGATATCGGTGCCTATTTCATCAAGGGTTTGAATGACTTTGGCTCTGCTTTTCAAGAGAATCTTCACAACTACTCCTATTTCTCGATGGAGTTCCCCTTCAATTTCGAGAAGAAGAACGCTTGGTCGGGTTATCAGAACAAATCCTTGCTCATTGTGACGTATCGGGCAGATGGCACCGTTAATGTAAGATAAGATGAAGAGATTCAGATATTTCATACTGCTGTTCATCGCTTGGGTTACGTCTGTCAGTACTTTCGCTCAGGTGGGCGAGCATCGCAACGATTTCTCCATCGGATTCATGGGAGGATACACCATGAACAAGATGGATTTCATGCCCAAAATCAAGCAGTCGATGAAAGGCTCTCCGATGGTGGGTTTCGCTGCTCGATACATCTGCGAGAAGTATTTCACCTCCATCTGTGGAGTGGAGTTGGAAGTGCAGTACAACAATCTGGGTTGGCAGGAAGTCATTGAAGATGGCTCGGAAAACACCTACAAACGCGATTGGTCTTTTGTCGAAGTTCCTATCCTGATGCAGTTGGGGTGGGGGCGTGAACGTCGCGGCTTCAAATTTCTTTTCGAGGCAGGTCCTCAGTTCGGTGTTTACCTGTCGGGCAAAGAGCACATGGGTGGTGGCGAATGGGACCCCTCCAACCGTCCCAATGGCGTTGTGTATCAGTATGGAAAAGACCCTGACCATACTTTCGACTATGGCATTGCCGCAGGTCTTGGCTTGGAATTTTCGTCGCCTGTTGGTCACTTCCTCTTGCAAGGTCGGTATTACTACGGATTGGGCGACCTGTATGACAACAGTAAGCGAGGCGATTTTGGACGTTCTGCCAACCAGACGCTGCAAGTCAAAATGACCTATCTCTTTGACATTGTACGTACCAAGAACGACCAAATTAAATAATGTCCTCCTTTTCTGGCAAGGTCAGTAACTTTCCCCCTCTATCCACGCTCTCCCCATGGCAGACAAGATGACTCCCGAGCAACGCAGCAATTGTATGCGTCGAATCAAGTCGAAAAACACTCGACCAGAAATGCTCGTTCGTCGTTTTCTCTTCAGTCATGGCTTTCGCTATCGCATCCACGCAAAGACACTTCCCGGCACACCCGACATCGCTCTTGTCGGTTTGCGTACCTGCATCTTCATCAATGGATGCTTTTGGCATGGGCATCAAGGGTGCTCCATGTACACCGTCCCCAAGAGCAACGTCGAGTTTTGGACGCACAAAATCAAACGCAATCAAGCCCGCGACCACGAATCGCTTCTTGCCTTGAAGGCACAAGGTTGGCACACGATTGAGATTTGGGAGTGTCAACTGCTGCCGAAACAACGCCTCAAAACGCTTCAGGGCTTGCTTCGTACCCTCAACCTGATTCAACTGGAGAACAGCGGAGCAACCTTCACCTACCATTTTGATGAAGAAGAAACCTTCCCCTCCATTGCCGCAGAAAGTGAGGATTGATAACGACAACGTGAGGATGGACAATGAAGAGGATAGATAACGAAAATGAGCGTGTCTTGCCCGTCCATCGACGTTCAACGCACGCTCATAAAAAAATTGCTTATCTCACGACAAGCAATCTTTACTAACCTTAAAATAAATCTAATACCATGAAAAACACGTTGCAAAGGTACAACTTTTATTTATTCTGGCAATAACCAAAGTTCTTTTCCTGTCAATATTTAATGTTTTTTAACTATTAAAGAGGTAAAAGTCCCTCGTACTGCCATCGCTGGTGGTGCGAGGGGTGTGCGCACTTATGTAATCAAATCAAAATCCTAAATCCCTGTTGTTGAGAGGGACGGATTTTTGGGGGAAAAGATTATAGTCGTTCTTTTTCGTTGTTGCCGGCACCTGTCCCCCGATACTTCGAGCGTGTGGTGTTGAGGCGGTAGCGGAGAGAGAAGGTGACGTTACGCGAGTCGTCATCATCCACCTTCCTAAAATAGAAGCGGTTGCTGTAGAGGGTTACATGGCTGTTGTTTTTGAACACATCGTTGGCTTCAAGCCGCACGTTCAGTTTGCCACCCCAAAAGTCTTTGCCGACACTGAGGTTAAGCACGGCTGTCACACGGTCTTTATGGATGTTTTGTTGGTTTCCTTTGCTTTGTAGGTCGAAGTCGGCTCGCAAGAGCCAAGCATGAGAGAGGTTGACCAAATTGTTGAGTTTCATCTGCAAGAAGGGATTGCCGAATCGCTTGGCTTTGCCTTGGAAATCGGCTTCAAACCACTGCTTGTGGAATGCTATTCCCCATTGCGGTGTCCAAAAGCCAAATGTCTTCTGCACATTGAGCGATACGGAGAGCCAGTCGCTGTGATTGTAGTTCTCGTGGGTGACAAGGTTGATTTTGCTGTCTCCCTCGTAACTTTTGGCTGTGTAGAGGATGGGGTTGAGCGTGTGACCGAAGAATATGTTAAGATAGAGCCACTTGTAGATGCCCATCATGTTTACGTTATGGTTTTTCACCGATTGTAGATAAGGATTGCCCATCTGATAATTCAAGCGGTTCTCATAAAGGACATCGTTGCTCAGCAGCCAGTAACTGGGTCGGATGCTGCGATAGGCGTAACTGAACGAAAGTTGCAGTTTTTTTAGTGTCGCCGATGCTGAGAACGAGGGAAAGATGTTGTCATAAGTTCGGCTCTGTTCGTCTCGGCGAATGCCACCCGAAAAGTATTCCGACACGACGTGTTCATACCTCAATCCTGCCGTGAGATGGAATTTGCCAAAAGGCTGACTCACCTGCACGAAGGGGGCAAAGCCGTGTTCACGCTGCTCGGTGTTGCTATTGGCAATGTAGCCCTCCTCGTTCTCAAACTCGCTTCTCCAATGCGTGTTGGTATATTCTTCCCCCACTTCCACCTCACCATTGCCCAGCGGATGGGACAGAATCAGTTTTTCTGCCACCATCTGACTACGGTTCAAATTACGCGTGTGAACATTGCGGTCGGTATATTTGTCGCTCAGTTCGTCTTGGATGTTTCGGGCTGTATGTTTCCGATGGGTATAGTCGGCGTTGAAGTCAATGCTCCATTTTCCCACTTCCCCTGTATAGTAGATGTTTGCCTGGTGTTTGGGTGTGGTTGTGGCCGTGTGGGTTCCATCATTCTGCAGACGGTCATAGATTTGCCCGTCGGCCATCAAGATGTCATCGGTCGTGTTGCGAGTTTTCACACGGTCGTAGGTGTTCTGATAGAATCCACCAAAAGAATGACGGTCGTTCGCCTGATAGTTGAAACCGATGCGTCCTTCCCCAAAAGGGTTGAGGGTACGGTTTGTGGTACGATTGTTGATTGTCCATAGTGTGTCGGCAGTCACGATTTGTTCGAAAAGTCCTTTCTCGCGTCTGTCGTTGTAAGCCCCGAAAAGGTTGGCAAACAGTTCCAATCCGCCTGTGCGGTAGGTCATGTTCAGCCGTTCGTTGTTCACAAACCCGTGGTCTTTTCTCGACCACGACATGGCTTCCACACCCCATCCCTCGCCCTGCATCCGTCGGGTATGGATGATGATGACCGCTTGTGCGGTGGCGTCGTAGCGGGCACCTGGGTTCATCACCACCTCTACGCTCTTGATGTTGTCCGACTGGATGTTTCGCAATTCCGACCAATCTTGCAGTTTCCGACCGTTCACGTAGATGACTGGTTTGCCTTTCCCGAAAATCTCAAACGAATCTCGGGTTTTGATGACCATCGGCACACGGGTCAGCACCTCTTCTGCGGTTCCGATTCCTGCCAATAGGGTGCCTTCCACGTTCAGCATCAGCGATGCCCCTCGCATCTCCATGCTTGGCATTTCACCTCGCACCTCCACGCCATTCAGCATCTGCACTTCGGGATGCATTCGGAGGGTGCCCATGTTGGGCGTCTCGCAGGTTAGGAACAGCGTTTTGTACCCCACGTAACTGATTCTTATCAGGACGTTCGTGTCTTCAATCGGAATGACAAAGAGGCCACTCTCGTTGCTCACGCCACCCGACACAATGGTGGAATCGCCAGGGGCAAGCAGGGCGATGTTGGCGTATGCGACGGGTAGATTGTGCTCGTCCACCAGTCGCCCCGTTAGTCGTTGAGCCGTCTTGTGGGTACACTCCACATACACCTCTTTTCCGTTCATCGCCATGCGAATAGGGTAGAATCCGATGAGTTGTTGGATGGCCTCAGGGATGGATTTGTTCTTCACGTCGGTGGTCACGCTGAAATCCTCCAACTCGTTGCAGATGAAGATGATGTCGTACTGCTTTGTCTGCGTCTGGAGATACTTCAGGGCTTCCGACATGGGCACCTCGCGAAACGTGTGGGTGATGCGTTGTGCCTTCGCCGTCGGGCAGAGGAGGCACAGCATGAGACTTAGGAATAGGATGCGTTTCATCACTTCGAGGTTTGTTGTTTGACCATCAGCGTGTTGTCTTCCAGATGCAGGTGGAAGGTCTCGAAGTGGTTGAGCATGTCGATGACTTCGGGGAGGGAATAAGTGGGTCGCCACTGGTAGAAGAGGCGGATGTGGCGAAGGGAGTCGTTGACATAGGACACCTCGACATGATAGTGGTTGGCGAGGTTGGCAAAAATCACCTCCAGCGGCACATTGTCGTAGAGAACGGGTTGAGCCGCGGTGCTGTCAGCCGTTTGTTCGTCGGGACGGGGCGTTACATTTTTCTCATTCCCAGCCACTTCTTCTGTCTGCAAGTTCTTCGAGTGGAACGAATGAACATTTCTGGCAAGATGAACCGTCGCAAAGGCAATGCTCGAAACCACCATGATGCCGATGAAGATGGCGGCGACTTTGTGCCATGCCAGATGCACCGTTCTTTGGCTGAAGTGCTTGCTTTCAAAGTGTTGCCATTCGCGGTCAATATCCGCTTCGGTGGGGCGACTCTGTTGTGCGGAGACGGCACTTTGGGTCTTTGCCATGAGCGTGTAGAGTGCTCGGCATTCCTCATCGGCGAGTATGTCCCGCCACTGCTCGTCGGTGTATTGCTGTGGTTGCTCCAGCATGTGGAGGAGAAGGTCTGTCTTTTCCATAATGGCTACTGTTTTTTGAGGTGTGCATGAAGTTGTTGGAGTGCGTGGCGAAGATGCTTGTAAACGGTGGTTTCGCTGACTTGGAACTGCTGGGCGATTTCTCTGAATTTCAGACCGTCGCGAAAGTGCAGCAGGACGACCTCTCGGCACACGGGAGGCTGCAGGAGGTCGATGCCTTGCCACAGTTTCTGGATGTCTTCTTCGAGAAGGGCAGAGGCGGCTGATTCGGTTTCCATGTCCAGCAGATAGAGGCGTTGCATCTGCTCGTGCAGTTGTCGGTCACGCAGAGCGTTGAGGCATCTGTTTCGCACGCTGGTGAGCAGAAAGGCTTCGACGGTGTCGGGACGGAGATGGGTGCTGCTGTCGAGCAGATGAGCGAAGACATCGTGCACCATGTCTTTGCTGTCTGCTTCGTCATGCAGAAGCATCATCGCCATGCGGAACATGGCTCGGTAGTGTTGCCTGAACAGCGTTTCGAGTTCTTTTCTGTTTGCCATACACTCTTTATACACGCGAAAAGCGATTTACTAAACCCTTGGGACGATATTTTTGTGGAGGAAAATGCAAAAAGGAGGATGCATCAAAACGGTTCCCTCGATACCTCAAAAGTGGTCTGAGTCAGACCGCTTAAGTGGTGTGACTCAGACCACCGAGGCGGTGTGACTCAGACCACTTTTGAGGTGTCGAGGGAGTCTTTCTGACGCATCCTCGCTTCGGGGATGTCAGTTTGCCTAATGAGTGATGAATTGGTTTTGGGTAGCATCCCACAGCAGCGTCTGACTGCTGGTGCGTGTCTCGGCGGGAATGCCGCTGTCGTCTATCTGGATGGCGAGCGGATTGGAAGTAAGAATGGTGAGACGGTCGGATGCCGGGTCGATGCTGATGCGTCGAAACTCTGCGGAGGTGGGGGCGCTGATGTAGCGAGTGGCATCGAGGGGCGTCCATTCGGTGGTGTAGAAACTGATGGACGAGTCGGCAATGCTGTCGCAATGTACCGTGCTGATGACCAGGATGATGTGACTGCCGTCGTTCTGGGGGAGGAGTTTCAACTCTTTTTCCGAACTGTTGGACACGACGAGGTGGGCATAGTTGTCGGTGAGTGCCTTCATGGTGGACACATAGCGGAACTGGTTGCGTGTCTGCATCGTCTTGTTGTTTTTCTGATTGTCAACCAGTTCCAAACGACTATATTCGGAAAGGGCAGGGCACACCTCTTGTGGCATCTTCAGGAAGAGGTCTTTGAGCGACTGTGCACGAAGAAAGCCTCCCAACCCCCAAAGGGGCAGGGCTAACGTGATGAGGGTGAGGATGATTCTCTGTTTATGCATATAATCAATGAGCAATTATTCGTGACGTATGGCTTCTATGGGGTCCATATTGGCGGCTTTGCGTGCGGGAATGTAGCCAAAGACGATGCCGATGAAGGTACATACAGCAAAGGAAACGTAGATGGACCACGCTGGTATGCTGGATGGCATGTTCATGAGCGGGATGACGAATTGCCCCACTATGCAGCCTAATATCACACCGATGAGTCCTCCAGTGAAGGAGATGAGCACCGACTCGATGAGGAACTGCAAGGAGATGACCATGCCGGTGGCTCCCACAGCCATGCGAAGACCAATTTCTTTGGTGCGTTCGGTGACGGAGACGAGCATGATGTTCATGATGCCGATACCTGCCACGAGCAGGGAGAAGGCGGCGGCAACGACGAGGATGATGGTGACGGTGTCCATTGTGGAGGACATGGTTTCCATCATCTCCGCCTGCGAACGGATGGTGAAATCATCGACAGCATCAGCCTTGAGTTTGTGGTTCTCGCGGAGTATCTGGGTGAGTTCTTCGATGGCGGCATCGGAGAGTTCTTCGGTGAGTGCGGAGCAGACGATGGAAGAGAAGTAGGTTTGGGCGGCGATACGCTTCATCACACAGGTGTAGGGGGCGATGATGACGTTATCTTGATCCATTCCCCACGAGTTGTAGCCCTTGCCTTTCAGCACACCGACGATACGCATGGGGATGGACTTGAAGCGGATGTTCTTGCCGATGGCTTCTTCTTCCTTGCCCTCGCCAAACAGTTCGTTGATGATGGTCTTGCCGACCACGCACACCTTGGCGGCTTTCTTCACGTCTTCTTCGGTGAAGCATTCGCCTTCTTCAATCTCCCACAGTTTGATGTCGAGATATTCGGGCGACTCGCCATAGACGGTCGAGGTGGTATTGTTGTTGCCATAGATGACTTGTCCCGAGGCGGTGACTTCGGGTGAAACGTCGCTGACGAACTTTTTCTCGTTGAGGATGCGTTCGTAATCCGCCATCTTGAGGGTTTGCATGGCGGAAGGGTCTTGACGTACACCGCCACGCATGTCGGCTCCTGGACGAATGGTGAGCAGGTTGGTGCCCATGGTGGAGAGTTCCTTGCGGATGCTCTCTTTGGAGCCTTGTCCGATGGACATCATGATGATGACGGCTGCCACGCCGATGATGATGCCGAGCATGGAGAGGAACGAACGCATCTTGTTGTTCGCCACGGCTCTGATGCTGACCTTGAACAGATTAAGTATATTCATGTTGTTTAGTCGTCTTGTGGTTTAGGCAGTGCAGCCAGTGCTTCAGCCGCCGATTTGATGTTGGTGTTGATGGTGTCCTCACGAATTTTGCCGTCTCGCAGGTTGATGTTGCGGGAAGAGTATTCGGCAATCTCGGGGTTGTGGGTCACGAAGATGATGGTGTGTCCCTCGCGGTGCAGTTGCTGGAAGAGCACGAGCATCTCGAAGGACGTGCGTGTGTCGAGGTTACCTGTTGCCTCGTCGGCAAGGAGCACGGCAGGATTGTTGACCAAAGCACGTGCGATGGCAACTCGCTGCATCTGACCACCCGACATCTGGTTGCTCTTGTGGTCGAGACGGTCGCCCAGCCCTACGGCTTGCAGGGCTTTGATGGCTGCCTCGCGGCGTTGCTTGGCGTTGTACTTATTATTGTACATCAGCGGCAACTCCACGTTCTCCACAGCGGTGGTCTTTGCCAGCAGGTTGTAGTTCTGGAAAACGAAGCCAATCTTGCGGTTGCGAAGTTTGGCACGCTGATTCTTCGACATCTTGCGGACAGGGGTGCCGTCGAGGAAATATTCGCCAGACGTGGGGGTGTCGAGGCATCCCAACTGGTTGAGCAGGGTCGATTTGCCCGAACCTGACGTACCCTGTATGGTCACGAACTCGCCTTCGTATATCTTGAAACTGACACCACGCAACGCTTTCACGGTCTCGGAACCGACCTGAAAGTATCGCTTGACGTTGTTGAGTTCGATGACGACCTTGCGTTTATCTTCTTGCTCGCTCATTGTTTCTTGTTGTTTCCGTTCTTGTTGTTGTTTCGTGGACGCGGCATGAATGGGTTGCTTGCCTGCTCTTCGGCCGATTCTTCTTTGCCACCGATGATTTCAAAGTCGGTAAGCACTTCGGTGCCAGCAGCAACACCCGACACAATCTCGGTCAGTGTGCCGTTGGTGGTGCCTGTCTCCACTTTGTGTGCCTTGAAGGTGTTGCCCTCTTTTGTCCACACTTTGGCAGGAGCCTCAACATCTTCAACCGTCTCGGTTTCCGTCAGCAATGCCTCGTTGGGTGTGAAGCGGAGGGCACGAGAAGGTACGGCAAGAACGCCATTCTTTTCCAGTGTGTAGATGGTCACGTTGGCTGTGAGTCCTGGCTTCAGTTTGAGATGGTCGTTAGGGGCGGAGATGACCACTTCATAAGTGACCACGTTGCTCTCGGTGGTTGCTTCTTGGCGTACCTGTGTGACTGCTCCTTCGAATGTGTCATCGGGGAATGCATCGACGGTGAAGGTGACACGCTGTCCTTCTTTCACACCACCAATGTCAGCCTCGTCAATGTCGGCAATCACACGCATGTCAGTGAGGTCTTGGGCGATGATGAAGAGGGTAGGGGTGGTCATGGCAGAAGCCACGGTTTGTCCTTCTTCCACTTCCTTAGAGAGCACGATGCCGTCGATGGGTGAGGTGATGGTGGCGTAGCCAAGGTTGGTTTGTGCTTTCTGCACGTTCTGCTGCTGCACCTTCACTTGCTGCACGGCTTGCTCGTAGGTGAGTTTGGCGTTTTCGTAGTCGTTGGCCGACACGAGACCTTTCTCGAAGAGGGTCTTGTAGCGCTTGTAGTTGGCTGTCTGATAGTTGAGGGATGACTGCGAGTTGGAGAGATTGCTCTGTGCGGATGCCAACTCGGAAAGGAGGTTGGTCTTGTCGAGTTCGGCAATGACCTGACCTTTGTGTACCTCGGAGTTATAATCTACGTATATCTTGTCGATGATGCCAGAAACCTGAGTACCGACTTCAACTTCTGTGACAGGTTCGATGGTACCGGTGGCGGTGATGCTGGTGCTGATGTTCTGCTTCTCGACTGGTGCCGTGGAGTATGTGACTTTGGTGCCTTCGCTGCAAGCAGCCAGTGTGGATGCTAAGATGATGGTAGCAAATATGTGGTTGATTTTCATAATAATGTCTTGTTTTATGTGGATTACAGATTGATGTTTTCTCCTGCGTAGAAGTTGAGCATGGCTTGGTTGAGCAATGCGGTATATTTCGTTTGCAGAAGTTGTTGCTGGGCTTGCAGCAGATTGTTCTTGCCAGTGGTCAACTCGACGATGTTTTTCAATCCGAGGTTGAATTGTTCGCTCACGAGGTCGTAACTTTCCTGCATACTCTTCTCGTTGGCAAGGGCGTAGATGTACTGCTGTTGAGAGGTGGTGGCGTTGAGCCAATAGTTCTCAACGGTGGAGTAGAGTTGTTTCTGCTGGTCTTGCAGGCTTAGTTCGCTGTTCTGGAGAGCATATTTCGCCTTGCGGATGTTGGTGCGTGCCTGATGGTTGTCGAAGATGGGCACCGACACGGTCAAACCGAGGGAGTTGCTCATGTTGTTTTTGATTTGCTTGGCGAAGGAGGTCTCCTGTCCCGACGAGTTGCTGCTGCCGATGCCTGCAGAAAGAGACACCGTAGGCATATAACCTGCTCGTGCCGATGCAATGGCGATTTCGGACGATTCGATGTTGAGCCGACTCGACTGTATCTCGGGACGGTTTTCGAGAGCGGCATTATAGACAGATTGTTCGTCGGGGATGATGCTGAGCACTTTCTCGTCTGAAACCTCGGGGATGGCGACCTCGAAAGGCTCGCTATCGTGAATCTCCAGCAGTTGCTTGAGTTGGAGTTTGTAGTTGGCGAGTTGCGATTGTGCTTGTGCCAGCGAATACTTGTCTTGATTCACCTGTGCCTCTAACTGCACGAGGTCAACACGGGCAAGGCTGCCCACCTCAACCATCACTTGGGCACGGTCACGTTGCAGTTCGCTTGCCTTGATGATTTCTTCACACACTTTCACCGCCTCTGTTTCGTAGAGAATCTGCACGTAGAGTTGGGCAATCTGTTCTTGAATGGTGTTTGCCTGTTGTTGCACGTCCAGTTCTGCCATCTGTTCTGAGAGTTTGTTCTGCTTGATGGTGTTTGTGTTGCGATTGCCGTTCCACACGGTCCAGTTGGCGTTGATGCCGTAGGAGCCGTTGTAGGAAACGGTGTTTCGGTTGGTGGTCATCGAACCGTTGGTCAGGTTGATGGTCGTTTCTGCAAAGGGTCGCCACGACATGTTCTGGTTGGTACTGAACGACACGGAGGGGAACAGGGCGGATTGGCTCTGCAGTACGTCTTCGTGGCTCGAAGCGGCGGTGAGTTTTCTCTGTTGCAGTTGAATGTTGTTGGCAAGGGCATAGTTGAGGCACTCTTGGAGTGTCCACGTCTTTTGTCCGTTTGCCACACCACTCGCCAGCAACAGCGAGAATGCAGTCAATAAATGCTTCTTGTTCATTAGTTATGTTGTTTTGTTGTGTGTCTGAAAAAAGAAAGCAGTCGGAATGTAAGCCGGGTTCTGTACGTTCCACGGGGGAACGTGTCTGTCATTTATCTACTCCATGAGTCACCTCATGGCTCAAGCGTTCTACCCTCCACCGCATGAGCCCCGGCCTTGTTGCATTGCTGCTCAGACCTTCGTCAACTCGGGCGGGCTACCCTCTATCGGGTGGTTTACATGAACTTGCAGCTCCCAAGATGCACAGCCAGTATGTCACCACACTGCTGGTGAGCCCTTACCTCACCTTCTCACCATTTCAGCACGTGGCTCGGACGATTGACACCCGCAGGGCCTAAAGCCCAAGTCAAGGCTGTTGTTATTTTCTTCTGCATTACTCAACCCTCGCGGACTGCTTCTACATTAGGAAGTGGGATGCCCTGTGCTGCCCGGACTTTCCTCTTTAGTCACCCCGAAGGGCAACTCCAGCGACAGACCTTCCGGCTGCTTTCAGTTTGCAAATATAGAGATTTTTTCTACAAAAAAAGGTAGTGTACAAGAAATATGCCCTGTCTTTTAAGATAATTTGTGTAAATATTGTTTAATTGTGAATGTATTGCTTACAATTTGTCTCTTCAAAATGTTCATCACTTGGCATCCTCATTTATGAGGATTTTATGCTTAAAAGGTTCGTTTTATTTGGTCATGTTGTTGAAATGTGTTAACTTTGCCGCTGTCATCGGTTGGATGACAACGTAAAAAGAGGTAAAAACCAAAATCGAGACGCTTATGAAATACGCTGTTAAAATCATCATGGGAATGCTGTCTGCCGTCGCATTCACTTCTTGTGCCACCATCGTTTCTGGCTCCAAGGCAACTGTGCTGCTTGACGGCGACATGCCTGACACGCTGACCATCCAGACGAATGTAACAACTTACGAAAATGTGACACTTCCTCAGCAAGTAGAGGTGAAACGGAAGCATCTGAAAGAACCTATTGTGGTGTCGAAAGATGCAACGACTGTGGCAGAGGTTTATCCAGGAAGAAAAATTGTGCCCTGTTTCTGGGTCAACTTAGTCACTCTTCCCTCTGTCGTGGGATTGGTTGTTGATGGAGTGACGGGCAGTATGTATGAACCCACTCACCATGTGAGATTGCAGAAAGATACGGAATCAAGATTTGCCGTCCAGAATCTTCCGTGGGTAAGAAAACCTATTGGACTCTATCGCCACGAGGTTAGTTTCGGGTTGGGAGTACCCTCGCTGGTGAGCAAGAGCCGAATGGATGAGATGGAAAATGTGGTGCAACAGCGGTTGGGCTACCAGTCAGGCACTCAGAGCATGTATCTGGGTGCTGTTTCGGGCGGATTCCGCTATTTCTATCATATTGATAAACATTGGGCGGTAGGTGTACAGATGGGGCATATAGGTGACTACAGTGCATTCAGCAAACAGGATGCCAGGGGCAACTGGCAAGATGCCGACATCTTGATGTCCTCTCCTTTCCTTATGGCTGCGGCCAAGTATTATTGGTATGCAACCGACGCCCTTTCTTTCTACTCGAAAGCGGGCATTGGAGCCATGCGCCGCCACCTCTATTTCCACACCTACGACGACCCGACCGACGACCGCTTTTTCAACGAAAAGAAGTGGCTCCCTGCCTACCAATTCTCTCCCATCGGTATCGAACTGGGTCGTCGTAACCTCCGTTTCTTCACAGAATTGGGCTACGGCACCGACGGCGTCGTCAACTTTGGCATCACCTATCACTTCAAACGGGTGAAATAGCCCCTCACCATTTCCCGTTTCTACGGGCTCGTATGATCGAGACTCTTTCCCCACCTACGTCGTTACCTCGATGCGTATGAATTTATGTACGGGTATTAAATCAATATAATCCCTCGACACGAATTAACTTGTGTCGAGGGAGTGAGTTTAACATCGTTTCGGGTACGAAATCTCATTGTAAAAGTTCTGCTTTCGCTGAAATGTCAAATTTGTCGAGTCGTTACTGTTTTATATGAAGTTTTAGTAAGCGGTAACAGTTAGTTTTTCCTGCCGAAAAGTTTCTGGATGAGGTCGGTGCGTTGCATTTTCCGCAGTTCGCGGATGATGTTTTGGCGTTCCGATGCTTTGTACCAGAAGAAGAACTGGCGTTGGGCAAGTTTTTCTTGGGGTGTTTTGGCTGAGAATATGGGTTCAAGGGTGTAGGGGTGGAAGCCTGTGTACCATGTTTCGGTTGAAACGGTCATGGGGGTGGGGGTGAAGTCCTGCACCTGTTCGAGTTGGAAGTTGAGGTCTTTGGTCAGGACAGCCAGTTCTGCCATGTCTTCGGCGGTGCAGCCGGGGTGGGAACTGATGAAGTAAGGAATGATTTGCTGGCGGAGGTTCTTGCGACGGTTGATATCGTCGAAGATGCGTTTGAAGTCGTAGAAAAGGCGGAAAGAGGGTTTCCGCATGAGGTGGAGCACACGGTCGGAGGTGTGTTCGGGGGCAACTTTGAGGCGACCGCTGACGTGTTTGGTGATGAGTTCTTCGGTGTAGCGGCGGTTGGCTTTGTTGGCGCGTTCGTCGCCTGTGTCGTGAAGCAGGAGGTCGTAGCGGACACCTGAGCCAATGAAACTCTTTTTGATGCCGGGCAGTGCATCGACAGCGTGGTAGATGTCGAGCAGTTGGGAGTGGTCGGTGTTGAGGTTCTTGCAGATTTGAGGATGGATGCAGGAGGGGCGTTTGCACTGATGGCAGAGGTCGAGGTTCTTGCCGTGCATGGCATACATATTGGCAGAAGGTCCGCCGAGGTCGCTCAGATAGCCTTTGAAATCAGGCATTTGACTGATGGCTTTCACTTCGCGAAGGATACTCTCTTTGCTGCGTGAGGTGATGAATTTGCCTTGGTGGGCAGAAATAGTGCAGAAAGCACAACCGCCAAAACAGCCTCGGTGCAGACACACGGAGAACTTAATCATGTCGTAGGCGGGGATGCGTTTGCCCTTGTATTTGGGGTGGGGCAGACGTGTGTAGGGGAGGTCGAACGAGCGGTCGAGTTCATCCTGAGTGAGTGGCTGATAGGGTGGGTTGACCACAGCATACATGCCATCCACCTCCTGGATGATGCGTTGGGCAGAATATTTGTTTGATTCTTCTTCGATGTGACGGAAGTTCTCCGCCTGTGCTTTCTTGTTGCGGAGGCATTCTTCGTGGCTGTGCAGAAGAATGTCGTCGGGACGGATGCCGCCAGGTATCTCATTCTTTTTCAGCAGGGAAACGGTTTGCTTTTGAGGAAATCGAGCCATGAGGTTTCGGAACATCTTCACGTCGATTTCGCAATCTTGTTCCATCAGCAGTTGTGCCAGAGAGACCATCGGCTTTTCGCCCATGCCGTAGATGAGCAAGTCGGCATCGGAGGGGCAGAGAATGCACTTTTGCAGTTTGTCCTGCCAATAGTCGTAGTGAGTGAGGCGACGCAGACTTGCCTCGATGCCGCCCAGCACGACGGGCACATCGGGATAGAGTTCCTTGAGGATGCGGGTGTAAACAATGGTGGGGTATTCGGGACGGAGGTCATGCCGTCCATCGGGCGAATAGGCGTCCTCGGAGCGAAGGCGTTTGTTGGCGGTGTATTTGTTCACCATCGAGTCCATGGCTCCAGGGGCAATGCCAAAAAACAATCGTGGACGTCCCAGTTTCTTGAAGTCGCGGTAGTCGCCGTGCCAGTCAGGTTGTGGCACAATGGCAACACGCAGCCCTTCTGCCTCCAGAATGCGGCCAATGACCGCCATGGCGAAAGACGGATGGTCCACGTAGGCGTCGCCTGAGAAGATGATGACATCGAGGTAATCCCAACCGAGACGCTCAAGTTCTTTCTTTGTGGTGGGTAACCAAGTCATGCTTCGTCCTTGCTGTCTCTCCATCCCACATAGAGCATGATGAGTTCTTTCAGTCCAAAAACCTTCATGTTGTCGTGGTAGAGGACATTGAAACAGAGGTCGCAGAGGTCTTTGTTGTCCTCAATGGCATTGTTGAGGATGAGCGACTTGACATTATGTTTGAGAGTCTCGAGGGTAGTCTCATCCACGATGCCGTTGGAGGGTACGAGCCCTTTGAGAAGTGCGTACTTCTCGATGGTCAGGAGATGCTCTTCGGTCACGTCGATGGAGCGTGTGCCGGAGGCGTTAGTTTGGATTGTGTACATATTTATTATATAGGTTGTTATTCTAAGAAAGTGAGGAACGCTTTGGTGAGAAGGTTCAGTTTGCGACGGTCGGTAATGGACTCGAGCGGAAAGCCGAGACGGATGAAACGGCTCTGTTGGGCGATGGCTGCGTAGGAGCCATTGGAGTAGGTCAGGATGGCGAAGGCATCGCCTGACGGAGAAAGCACAGAGGGGGACGGTACGCAGTAACTGTCAGGATTCATCTCTCGGTAGATGTCGAAGGTGAGTCCACAACCGGTGAGTGTCTTGATAGATTTGGCTGAAACGCTGCCTGCAATGCTGCCGCCTATAGACGGACCACCCGCATTTGCCGCACTGAGCAACACTTTGCCGCCGTTGTTGAAGTATTGGGTGACAAGGTTGTTTGTCTGTGTGTTGAAGGACTTTTGAGTGCCATAAATCATGTCGATGATGGGATAGTTGGCAAGGGATTCTTTGCTTGTGAGCAAGGCTTGCTCGCTGCACGAGGTGAAGGAGTGGTTGCCGCTGAGCATGATGGCATGTCCGTGGATGGCAGGATAGTCGAAGGTGTTGCCCATCACCAGTTGCCCTTCCAACTCATTGCCGCTCATGCCAAGCCCGTCGCTTGCTTCGCTGCCTGCTTTTGAACGGCTGAAACTGTATTGTCTGCCGCAGAATCCCGTATAAGCACCGTAGGGCACTCCGGGGTCGGAGTCGAGGTCAAAACCGCACTCTGTGGCGGTGTCAATCACCTTTGGGCCTTCCAGTCTTGTGAAGGCGTTGACAATGAGTACGGTGCCTTGATTTTTTGACGAAATGCCACACGAAAGAATTTCTGAGGGGAAACTTTCACCGCCTTGGTTTAAGGCTGTGATTTTGAAAGAGTAAACCTCGTCTGTGTTCAATTCTACAGAATGGCTCGTTCCGTGTACAATTGTACCATTGTCGAAATCCAGATAGCCGCGACGAGTATAGACGATATATTCTTGAGGTTTGGCTGTCGGTTCCAGCGGGTCGTTGACGGCAGACCATGTCAGGGTTGCCGTGTGCTTCTTTTCGTTGAGGCTGATGGCGAAGTTCTCTACGGGCAATGGTTGAATCACGTAGTCGCGTTTGTAGAGGGTGGCGATGAACTTCACGATGGTTTTATAGACGGAACGGCTTAGGTCGAACTTGAAGTGTGGGTCGTAGGCACGACGCATGTCGGCAAAATTCTGGTGAGAGAGCATTTCGAGAATGCAGGCAGGTGTCATCGGGGCACGTGCCTCTCCGTAGTTGCGATTCCAAAGTTGGCGTACTTGCCAGTTGTATTTTTTCAGGTCGGTGGTGAAGTTGGTGAGGAACATGCTGATGAGGTCGCGAGACACGTAGCGGTCAAGTCCTGCTGCAGTTTTCCCGTCGTTGAAGTCGGTCATGTAAACACCGAGCGAGCCTACGTATGCATCGTCAGTTTTTACGCCTGCATCGGTATGGAAGGCAACGCTCATGTCAAGCGGAACATGAAGTCCATCTTCGCGGTTGAGATTGTAGATGGAACGTCCGGAGAGATAGTTGACTGCGGCTGAACGTGAGTTGATATCGTTGTTGTAGTCGTTGTCGCCAAATGGCTGAGTATGAATCTTGTAGGGGAATCCAAACCATTGAATGCTGTATTTCGCCGCTTCAGCCCATCGGGGAAGACCCGACGGTTGGATGTTGTTGCCGTAGTTGGCAGGTACAATGTTGCCCATTCCTCCACCAAAACGAACTGCATCGGCCGTAATGATGCCTCTTTGTCCACTGCGATTGCTAAGGGTCACCATGCCGTAATCGTGTTCACCTGCATCGAAGTCAAAGGTGCCGAGATAGACCCAAATGCCGCCACCCATCTGCTGATTCACATGAAATTCGGTCATGCCGCCTTTGTGATAGACGGTGTAAGTGGCATCGTTGATGGAGTTTTCGTAGGACTGGTATGTTACATAGACAGCATACCGCCCCTCTTCAGGAATGTTTGGCACCCATTGGGCAATGCCTTCATCCTTGGGTGACGGGGTGGTCGGAACGTAACGTGCTGTGCCATCGACAAAAGGAGAGTCGCAAGATTCGTAAATCTCTTTGTAATGGGCAAAACCTGGCTTTGGTGTCGTTTTCCACTTGAGGCTCTTTTGTTTACGTCGGAAAGACTCAATGTATGTGCCGTTGCGGTTGGGCTGGTCGTTGTCAACAATCACTTCGTGTGTCTGATAATCACGCTCTCTTGGGGTAAAAACAACGGCTCCCGCATTTTGTAGCATAGGGATGATGTAGGGAATGATGAACGTTTGAGAGAAGAGGTCTTCGGTGGTGCAGAACAGGCGAGGGCGTTGCCAGTACCAGTCGTTTCTGTCTGAACGATAGTACCTGCCGTGGCTCTGCCAAAGGGCGATGTGGTTGCCTGCCAATCCATGTGAAACAGTGTATGGACGAGAGATGTTTTTCACCCACGGAGCACCCTTGTAGGTCTCTTTCAAAAGGCGTGAGGAATCCTTTTTGTTCTTCCGAAAATAATTGGGTACAAGGTCCTCTATGGCACGTCCGTCAGTCTCGATGGTGAGGTCGTAATTTCGCTGATTGTGAGGGAGAAAGGCTCTCACTTGCCGATAGATCTCTTCCACGGTAGAGGGCGTAAAATGTTGCTCTTGAAAGCCGCCGCCCAGAACGATATAGATGGATTCATTGTCATGATCCACCTTGCAAGAAATGACAGTGGAGGGCTTGATGTTGCAGTCGGTTCTGGTGTAGTTGGCTGCCCAATCTTTTAGTTGACTCTCCAGATTTTGTGCAGAAATGGAGAGTGAAAGTATAAAAAGTATGGCGGTTAAAATCTTTCTCATTCCTTGAAATTCATTTTTTGGAAACCTACAAGTTTGTCATATCGCAGTCCAAAGGGACGGTGATAGACATATACATAGTATTCATTTTCGGTTTGATGGAAATCTCCCTCACAAGGAAGTGTCCGTCCTACGGTGTCGCCGTCGTGGCGGAAGATGTACATATAATTATATGACCCTTGTTTCAGAGGGGTGACCAGTTCGTACTGGTGATCCAAGAGGTTGTACTCCATTTTGTATTCCTCTGTCATCTGATTGTTGGTCAAGTCGCCAAAAAGATACACGTCGCCTCCTGCTACGGGTGGCATCTGGAGTGTGAAATGTGTGTAAAAATAGTCACTTTCGGTATCGTTCTCCACGTTGTCGCTGTTGCGAATCCAATAGCGACCGTCTTGGTCTTGGTCGTAGAGGTAGTTGATACGCTGTTCGTCGAGGTTCAGCCATGCGTGATAGTATGGGTCTTCAAAGGTCATCTGATCCACTCGCATGGTAGGTACATATTCGTCCAGTATTTCGAAACGGCGATACTCATTGCCAGCAGGAAAAATCAATGCACGGTTATGATTGAAAATCAGTTTGTTTACTTGCATCATGGTGGGACGGAGGTCTTCTACATGGTTGTCCCAACGATGATTTTGTTGCACGATGTATTTGAAGTCACTAACTGCATTGCTGACTTGATAACCACTATAATTTACGGTAAATTCTACTTGTTGGTGCTGCTCGTATGTGTCGATGTCAGTATTGGCAGTTACGTTGATGTCAACACCAACTCGTGGCTCGATGATGGAGAAGCATGCTTGGGCAATCGGGCTGTCATCGCCATCTTCGAAGATTTCCACTTTGTAATTGCCTGATGCCAACAGACGAGTCTCTTCATTGGGCAACACAAGTGTGTAATGACAATAGTCCATTTCTGTGCCCATTGCAGGCTCGTAATCATCGATGCGTTGGTCGTTGAAACCTGTCATGTACTCGCTGGTCAGCAGGTCGCTTTGTTTCCAGTCGGCATTGCAGTGGGTGATAGTATATGTATATCGCTGGTAATTTGCTTGCAAATCGTCAAAACTAATTTCCATCCAGTTGCTGCCGCCCAGTAACATAACTGGCGGTTCACCCCATTCTCCGTTGACTTTCACCTGCAAGGTCTTGATACGAGAGGAAAAACAAATGTTTTCCTGAGCGACCAATACGGACGAAAAGGTGAATAGGAAGGCTATGATATAGAGTGTTTTTTTCATCTGTGAATATTATTTTATGCAAAAATAACCATTATTTTTTTTCATTCAAAAGGAAATGACTAATTTTGTAGCGTTTTATAGTAAAATACAACGAGTAATGATAAATTTCAGGCTAATGAAAGAAATGAAAAAGACACTGTTCACATTATTGATGCTTACATTGGTTGTGTTGCAAATGAGTGCACAACGCCATGTGTCACTCTCTACAGGTGCTTCTATGGATGTCTATCTGCCGTCGCTTGAAAAAGCGATAGGCCGTGGAGTCATCATCTGCCCAGGTGGTGGCTATAGTTATTTAGCAATTGACAGCGAGGGAACAGATTGGGCACCTTATTTCACAGAGCAAGGTTATACGGTGGCTGTGCTGTCTTATCGGATGCCTGCGGGAAATGCTGTTAAACCATTGCGAGATGCGGAGGCGGCAGTTCGCTATTTGCGTGAGAAAGGCGAGACATGGCGTATAAAGAATGGATGTATCGGTATCATGGGATTTTCTGCGGGTGGGCATGTCGCATCGACATTGGCAACCCATGCAGAAGATGATGCACATCCAGACTTCCAGATTCTTTTCTATCCAGTCATTACTATGGAGCCTTCTTATACTCACATGGGGTCTCACGACAACCTGCTTGGGGCGAATGCTGATGAAGAGCAGGAAGAATTGTATAGTAACGAAAAGCAGGTGAAGGAAACCACTCCACCAGCGTTCATTACTTATGCCGCTAATGACGGAACGGTTTCTCCTGACAATTCCAAAAACTACTATGCCGCACTTTTGCAACAGGGCGTTCCCGCATCTATCAAGGAATATCCGACTGGCGGGCATGGTTTTGGCTTCAAGACTTCTTTTGCCTACCATGATGATGTGTTGGCAGAACTGTCGGCATGGATGCAGACATTAAATGATTTGCTGCCAGATGGAATCTTTTCGGTTGAGAATGAGAAGGTAACATCACAAGGCTCTATTTATACGCTGGATGGTCGTTTCGCAGGGAACACATTACAGAATTTGCCTAAAGGTCTTTATGTTAGAGAGGGAAAGAAACTGCTGAAATAATACAGATAGTGATTGAGTGATGCAGAAAATCATTGAAATAAAAGGTGGTGAAGTGCGGCATCCGATGTATCGAATGGCTGCACCGATAGATTTTGAGTTGTTGGCAGGAGAGCAGTTGGCAATAGTGGGGGAGAATGGTAGCGGAAAGAGCCGATTAGTGGATGTTTTGACAGGAAAATGTGCGTTAATGCCGCTGAATGGCGTGAAGTATGACTTTACGCCGAGTAAGGCGAAGATGGTAAGTGACAACATCAAGTATCTGACTTTCAGAGACTCGTATGGAACCAGCGAGGGCATGTATTACTATCAGCAGCGATGGAATCAGAACGACATTGAGGACACACCGATAGTGAAAGATTTGTTGGCAGACTCGTTCCGCATCGCAGAGGAGGGACTGACGAGAAAGACGGTGTTTGACAAGTTTATGGTGCATGACGAGTCGCCCGAAGAGGAGGCGGCACGTTTGGCACAAGAGGCGGCGGACAAGCAGGCGATGCACGCAGAACTGGAGAAGGTGAGGAAGCATCTGTATGAGATTTTCCATCTGGAGCAACTGCTGGATAAGCATGTCATTCTGTTGAGCAGCGGCGAGTTGCGGAAGTTTCAGTTGACGAAGACGCTGCTGACGAATCCGAGGGTGCTCATCATGGACAATCCTTTCATCGGGCTGGACGTGACGGCACGGGCACAGTTGGCGGAGTTCTTGACGCTGCTGACGAAGGAGACGAATGTGGCGGTGGTGCTGGTGCTGTCGAAGACGGACGACATCCCTGATTTCATCACCCATGTGGTGCCTGTGAAGGACTTGAAGGTGGGCAAGAAGATGACGTTGCAGGAATATAAGGATTCGATGGAGCCTGTGCCGGCACGGATGCTGTCGGAGGAAAAGGAAAGGGCCATTCTGGATTTGCCCTACGCCGCTGATGCCCAGACGGAGGTGGCACCAGGGACGGAGCAGGTGATAGACTTCCGAAAGGTGAATATCCGCTATGGCGAAAGAACGATTCTGAAAGACTTGAATTTCACGGTGATGAATGGTGAGCACTGGGCGTTGAGTGGCGAGAATGGGGCAGGGAAGTCAACGCTGCTGAGCATCGTGTGTGCCGACAATCCGCAGAGTTATGCCAACGACATTGTGCTGTTCGGGCATCAGCGTGGCAAGGGCGAGAGCATCTGGGACATCAAGAAGCATATCGGATACATCTCGCCCGAGATGCATCGTGCTTATATGAAGGATCTTCCTGCTGTGGATATTGTGGCAAGCGGACTTAGTGATGTTTCAGGACTTTATCGGAAACCCAAACCTGAACAGAGGGCTATATGTGAGTTCTGGATGGATATTTTTGATGTAAAACGGTATGCCGATACTACGTTGTTGAAACTTAGCAGCGGTGAACAACGGTTGGTGTTGTTGGCTCGTGCTTTTGTGAAAGACCCGTCATTGTTGATTCTGGATGAGCCATTGCATGGGCTTGATTTGAAAAACCGCCGGCTTGTGAAGGATGTTATTGAAACATTTTGCCGCCGCAGGAATAAAACGATGATGATGGTTACGCATTATCAGGAAGAATTGCCTAAAAACATAGACCATTCAATATATTTGAAGAAACAATGAAAATTATTTATTTCCATGGATTTGGCTCTTCACATGCCAGCGGAACTGTAGAAATTCTGCGTCGAGAACTTGTTGATGATGAAGTGATTGCCCCGGACATACCAATTGATCCTGTTGAGGCTTTGCCATACTTGAAGGATTTGTGTCAGCAAGAGCAGCCTGACCTTATTATTGGTACGAGCATGGGTGGCATGTATGCTCAACAGATGAGGGATTATCCCAGAATTTTGGTGAATCCTGCTTTTACGATGTCCACGATGTCGAAGGTATTGAAGACAGGTGAACACAAGTTTTTTAATGGCAGATATGATGGTGCGAAGACATTTAAGATTACGAAAGACATCATTCAGCACCATAATCAGATGGAGCGTCAGCAATTCAAAAACATCACGTCGGAGCAAAAGGAGAATTGTTGGTGTTTGGTAGGCTTGCATGACACGTCCGTGACGAATGCGGAAGCCCTTTTCAAGAAGAATTATCTTGCAGATCACGTTATTCGTTTTGATGGTGAACATCAGTTGAATGATAAAGTCATCAAAAAGGTGTTGATTCCGCTGTTAGAGACATTAAGAAAAAAGTGATTTTAACTAATACCCATAAAAACATGATTATCATAGGTATCGCAGGAGGAACTGGTAGTGGAAAGACCACTGTCGTTCGCAAAATCGTAGAGAGTCTTCCCGATGGAAGTGTGGCAGTTATTCCACAGGATTCATATTACAAGGCACAAGACCATTTGCCTCTTGAAGTTCGTAAAAAGACGAACTTTGACCATCCAGACGCATTCGAGTGGGATTTGTTGGCTCAACAGATTGGAGAGTTACGTCAAGGTCGTGCCATAGAACAACCAACATATTCTTATATTACTTGTACTCGTTTGCAGGAAACGGTACATGTAGAACCCAAAGAAGTCATTCTTATTGAGGGTATTATGGCTCTATACGACAAACATTTGCGTGACTTAATGGACTTGAAAATATTTGTAGATGCAGGTGCGGATGAACGTCTTCTCCGTGTCATTGTGCGTGATATTGCGGAACGAGGGCATCCTCTGGATATGTTGGTGGATAAATATCGTAATGTCCTGAAGCCGATGCATGACGAATTTATTGAGCCGACCAAACAATATGCTGATATCATCATCCCTAATATGGGCAATAATGGTCCTGCAATTGATATGTTGAAAATGTATATTAAGGAGGCAATCAGGCACTAATTATTGTCTGTATTTTTAGGAACTAAAAAATGAGGGGGCGTGTCGAACTTGACACGCCCCCTTTTGTTTGCAAACTATTGGGAAAAACGAGAATAAATGACTTCCATGTTGACTCTCTGATTATTTCCTCCAACAAGTTTGGCACTGCTCATGCTGAAATCGTGGTTGAGTTTGACAATTTGTCCCACTGTACTTCCGCTGGCATCTTTTGAGTTGGAATAGGTTGCCTCAACTGGTATCAGAAGCACTTTGTTCCAGTTTTCGGTAGCAGTTCCATTGTTTTTCTCTTGTACCATCTTGGTGATGAGTCGGGCAACATTGCTGAATTCGTAAGAGTTCGTACTGCTGGAGAATGTGGTAATGTAAGACTCTTTGCTGTCGCTCACCAGATAATTCTCGAAGAAACCGTTCAGGTAGTCATCCAAACGAACTAGCAGAATTGTCTTGGGAATATCCAGTTTGAATCCACTTTCTACAGAGTCATTATAGCGAGTAAAAGTCAGTTTTGCAGAATTAATGGTGTCCTGTACATTGATTTGATCGGCTGGAATGGTGGCTAAAGTGAAGATGCCTGCAGGGCTTTTCAAATAGGTACAGTTTGTATCAGTCAGCAGTTTCTCCAGATTGGAGTTTTCGAATCGGGTTGCTTCAACCACCTCTTCGGTTGCTGCAAATTCACATAATCCGAGCGTGTCTTTGGCATAGTCTTCATCATAATAGTTGAAGTACATATTCAACTGCGTCACATAGATGTATGCCATCGCACCATCTCCGCTGTCGAGTTTGAAGTAAAGACCTTTGCTGCATGGATTTCCGCTGTTCAACCATGCCGATGTATTGGTGAAATGCTCAGGGTGTTTTCGGTAGTCACGAATGATTTGCGTGCCGAGTTCGTTAGGGAGTGTTACACGAATATTGTTATTGTAACTGCTTGACCAACGTGCGGAATCTGTGATGGTACGGTCACTCAGCGTGAACCATTTTGTGGCAATAGGCTCAGCATTGACATCGTAATAATCTTCAGGATTGATGTTGGTATAGTAGTCAGCATTTGGGTCAAGTTGCTTGTTCAGTTCATAAACACTGAGTTTGAAAGACGTAAGCGAATCTCCAACAAAATTATTGATGTATAACTTCAGTTCAAAACTGAGGCAGGAGTCGTTTTGAATGCTGTCGGGGAGAGAGAAATTCTCGTCACAGTGGAACTGTGCAAGGAAATCACTCTTGATGGTCGTGCCAGTTTCTGGATCTGTGAAACGTCCGAAATAGGACATACTGGTACGTGCTAATACGGAATCACCTACAGGATATGATTCTGTAGTGATGCCGTAAGTTTCGTAGTTCTTTGTGATGAGGTCGGCTGTTGGCATCATGTCTACGCCCAACGTGGCGGTATCGTCGTCACAGGATGCCAAAATGAATAGTATTCCGACGATGGCAAACATAGATTTGAATTTCATCGTTCGTTCCTAAAATAATGTTTCGTAGAAATTGCTGAAAGCATCCTTGAAATCATCGCCCTCCACAGGGTCGAGTACCGGTAGCCCTAACGACTTGGCATATTTGACAATTGATGGGTCAACGTCCTTATTTTCTATAATGACACCATCAGAGAATTTCACGCCGATTTTCTCCAGTTCGGTGTGTCCGTAGGTATCTGTACAGATGTCTTTTATGTCATCGTAACGAACATCTTTGTACTCCACAAATTTAGCGTTCTCTACTCCTAAATCTTGTTCAAACTCTTTCGGCGATACTTCCATCACAACTTTCACATCACGGAATGAAGGCTCGTCTTTGTATGCCTGCTTGATGTAGAGCGGAGCAAGTGCCGAAGCCCATCCGTAGCAATGAATCACATCTGGCACCCAACGCAACTTTTTCACCGTCTCCAGCACACCACGTGCATAGAAGATGGCACGCTCTCCATTGTCGGAATATTCCACGCCGTCCTTGTCTGTCAGTATGCCACGTTTCATGAAATAGTCATCATTGTCAATGAAGTAAATCTGCATTCGTGCAGACGGCAGCGAGGCAACCTTGATAATGAGTGGGTGGTCGGTGTCGTCAATGATGAGATTCATGCCAGAAAGACGGATGACTTCATGGAGTTGATTACGACGCTCGTTGATGGTACCCCACTTAGGAGAAAAAGTTCTGATTTCATGTCCGCATTCCTGAATGGATTGAGGCAGGATTCGACCCATGAGAGAGTTTTTGTTCTCTGTCACGAAAGGTTCGATTTCTGTTGTGATAAATAGTACTTTCTTTGCTTTCATTCTGTGTTTCTTTCCGATAGTTTACGAAAAGTTATGCAAAGTTACATATTTTTCTTGAAAAAAGAGCAGTCTTTTTGTTTTAATTAAGATTTCAGACGGCTGTTTTGGCTTTAATAATAACGAATTGTCACTTCATCATAGAACGAATGGACCTGTAGGAATTTTTCGTCGAAGCACATCAAGTTTAAAGTCAACACCTGCGATAATACCGTAACTGTGAAGTACGGTTTCAACGGTCTTTCGAGCCAATTCGGGATGGTTGTTCTCTTCGCTTAGATGGCAGAGCCACACGTGTTTGAGATTTTCGTGGAAGTTGTCAACCAGTGCCTGTGCTGTTTTCTTGTTGGAAAGATGTCCTCGGCCGCAGGTGATGCGTTCTTTCAGAATGTCAGGATAGCGTCCCTGTTGCAACATCTCTTCGTCGTAATTTGCCTCAAGAATAAGGTGCGTGCTTTGGGCGATGTAGTGCTTCACATTTTCTGTAATGTCGCCGACATCGGTCATGATGGTGAAATGATAGTCGCCAACTTCAATGTGGTAACCGACATTTTCGGAAGCGTCGTGAGGAAGAGAAAAGGCTGTGATTTTGAACGAGCCAATCTCAAAAGGTTCATCCGTTTCAATATTGTGTCGATGCTCAAGGGGAATCTTGACTGCAGCCTGATAGTTTCTGTCCATCCCTTCGTGCACCAATGGCGTAGCATAAACAGGTAGGGAATACTCATTGCTGAGTTTCCCTGCCGCCTTGATGTGATCTGCATGGTCATGCGTGATGAGTAAGGCACGTACCTTTCCCATCTTTATTCCATACTCCTGGAGGTATTTTTTGAAACGACGAAGACTGATGCCACAATCGACGATAATGGCATCAGTTTCAGTCGCTATGTAATAGCAGTTTCCGCAACTTCCGCTGCCGAGACTGAAAAAGGTTAATGGCATGGCTTCAGAGTCAATTCTGCTGTTCTGTTGGCAAATTGATAGAAATGAAGTCTTCGTCCAGTTGTTTCTGGTCAACAAATGATGGTGCATCCAGCATCACGTCACGTCCGCTGTTGTTCTTCGGGAAGGCGATGCAGTCGCGGATGGAATCGAGACCTGCGAAGATGCTTACCCAACGGTCAAGACCGTATGCCAAACCTCCGTGGGGAGGAGCACCATATTTGAAGGCGTTCATCAAGAAACCAAATTGCTCCTGTGCTTTCTCTGGGGTAAAGCCCAGAATCTCGAACATCTTGGCTTGCAGTTTCGGGTCGTGAATACGGATAGAACCGCCACCCACTTCGATGCCGTTGCACACCATGTCGTAAGCATCAGCACGCACAGCGGCAGGGTCGGTGTCTAACAGGTGAATATCCTTGTCCATCGGGTGTGTGAATGGATGGTGCATCGCCATCAGACGCTGCTCTTCGTCGCTCCATTCGAACATAGGGAACTCTGTCACCCACAGCAGGGCGAACTTGTTCTTGTCGCGAAGTCCCAGACGCTCACCCATCTCCAGACGCAGTTCACACAACTGCTTGCGGGTCTTCATGGCGTCGTCGCCACTCAAAATGAGAATCAGGTCGCCTGGTTTTGCTTGCATTTTCTCCTTGAGCGCCAGCAGGTCTTCCTGTGTGTAGAATTTATCTACAGATGATTTGACGCTGCCGTCTTCCTGCACACGGGCATACACCAAACCCTTGGCACCAATCTGTGGACGCTTCACCCATTCGGTCAGTTTGTCGATGTCTTTTCTGGTGTATGATGCACAGCCTGTTGCACAGATACCGCCAATGTAAGCAGCATTGTCAAACACGGCAAATGTTCCCTTCTTCAGCACGTCATCCAGTTCTACAAACTCCATGCCGAAACGCATGTCTGGCTTATCTGAACCGAAACGCTTCATACACTCAATCCAAGGCAGACGAAGGAACGGCTCGTTGAGTTCCACGCCTCTCAGTTCCTTGAACAAATGCTTTGCCATGCCTTCAAAAGTCTGAATGATGTCTTCCTGAGTCACGAACGACATTTCGCAGTCAATCTGTGTGAACTCTGGCTGACGGTCGGCACGCAAGTCCTCGTCGCGGAAGCACTTTACAATCTGGAAGTAGCGGTCGAAGCCTGCCACCATCAACAACTGTTTCAGCGTCTGTGGGCTCTGTGGCAGAGCATAGAACTGTCCGGGATTCATGCGTGATGGCACGATGAAGTCGCGTGCACCTTCTGGGGTAGAGCCGATGAGCATAGGAGTTTCTATCTCCAAGAAACCGAGGTTGGAAAGATAATTGCGTACGGCAATGCAGAACTTATGACGCAACTCAAGATTCTTGCGAACGGCGTTGCGACGCAAGTCCAGATAGCGATACTTCATGCGAAGGTCGTCGCCGCCGTCTGACTGGTCTTCAATCGTGAACGGAGGAGTAATGGACTCGTTCAGCACGGTCAATTCACTCACCTCAATCTCGATGTCGCCTGTCGGAATGTTCTTGTTCTTGCTGTATCGCTCAGCCACTGTGCCTGTCACTTGAATCACAAACTCACGACCGAGTTTGTTGGCACGTTCACACAGCGGAGCGTTAGTTTCTTCGTTAAACACCAATTGCGTAATGCCATAACGGTCACGCAAGTCAACAAAAGTCAACGCTCCCATCTTGCGAGAACGCTGCACCCATCCTGCAAGCGTCACTTGCTTGCCTGCGTCGGAGAGTCTCAACTCTCCATTCGTATGTGTTCTGTACATATTATATATGTGTTATGTTATTTCTAAATGCAAAGTTACGAAATTTTCGGCGAACAGAGAGAGGAAAAGATGTTTTTTCTTATCTGAACGGCATATTTTATGGATTTATGGGTGTATAATCTTTTTTCAGAAAAGGAAAAGTGTACCCCTCGGGTACGGGATGGTGTACCCGAGGGGTGCGGTATGTCGTAGTCGAGGGGTACGATGTATGTTAGAAAGGCAGACCTACTGCAAAGTGAAAGGCAAAGTCACGGCTGAAGTCGTGGTGGGTGATGGGGTAGTGGTCTCTGCCGGTTTCGGCAGGGTTGATGGCTTTCATGCCTGCGTCGAAACGCACGATGAAGAAGTTGGCATCCATGCGGAGACCGATGCCGTATGCGACTGCAATTTGCTTGAAGAATTTGTCGAAACGAAACTCTCCGTCTGGTTGGTCACGATATTTGCGAATGGTCCAGATGTTACCCCCGTCGATAAAGGCGGCACCACTGAATTTCCAGAACAGTTGTGCACGATATTCGAGGCTCAAATCCAGTTTGATATCACCCGATTGATTGAGGAAGTTGATGCCTTTGTCCTTGCCGTTGTAAGCACCAGGACCGAGCGAACGCACCGACCATCCTCTGACGCTGTTGGCTCCTCCAGCGAAATAACGCTTCTCGAAAGGCAATTGGTTGGAATTGCCATACGGATAGGCGATGCCGACTCCCGAGTGGAAAGCGACCGAGTTGTTCTTGTCGATGCGGATGCTCTTGGTGAAGTCAAAGTCACCACGCACATATTGGGCGAAGGCGGTGCCGCAGAACGTGTATTGTCTTTCGCGATTCTTCTTTCCGTTGGCAAGATGGGTGATGGCATTCAGTGCATTGCCCGATGTCTCAATGTTGAAACGAACCGTGTAGGCGTTCTTTCCGTATGTCTGCTCTCTGGCACCCAACGAATTGTAAGAATAGGTGTATCCCATCTTTGTGATGAGCAGATTTTCATAGTTGTATTTCAGAATGGCATTCGTCTTGCCCAGCGAATCGAGATATTCCTCCTTGAAGGTGCGAGAAATCCAAGGCATATACACATAGTTCACCTCCAGCAAGTCGAAACGATGCTGAATGTTTTGGCTCTTGCTACTCCATCGGTATCGCCATGCCGCAGTGAGCACACGGCGTTGAAACTCAGGACGGTTCTGCATGTTATATTGCAGCGAAATCTCCGATTGTGCATTGTGCAACGTGCCCCATTCCTTTTTCACGTAAGGCAGCAGGAAGGCTGGGAACCCCAGTGTGGATTCCGCACCCAATTCCACATAGTTATTTCCTTCGTACCCTTCCAACCCCGTGATGGCCTCGTATGCACCACGAATCTTGAACGTGAAGGATTCGGAGCCATGGAACAGGTTCTTATTCTGGTAGGATGTGGAAAGGGCGGCACCCAAGTCACCTGCCGAGTTGGTCGCTTCCACGTCAAAGCCAAAAGAGTGGGGCTTGGCGTGGTTGACGATGATGTTGCAGTCAAGTGTGTCAGAACCAGGACGTTCAACAATGTTGATATTGGAAAAGGAAATGGCACCTAAGCGAGTGTAATTGGTGTAAGTGCGTCGGAAATAGTTGTCATTGTACAAATCTCCTGGGTGCACCATCGAGTGGCTGGTCAACAGGCTTTTGCGGAAGTGTAGGCCACTTCCACCGTTGTCGGGGTCTTGATAGATGAACTGGTAGCCTTTGTGTCGGATGGTGTCGGCGGGGATGTTTGCGGCGGTGACATCGGCGAGGAAGTTCACGTTGCCGATGGTGTATTGTTTGTGTTCCGTTGCCTCCGTTCGACCATCGTCCTGATGCAGTTTCACACGCACCATCACGTCCACTTCTGTTGAGTTTTTGGCTGTGTCGGCACTGAACCGTACATCCTCCTTGTTGAATTTATAGTAGCCGTGGTTCCTCAGATAGTTTGCGATGCGGTTTCTCTCACCATTCAGCGTGTTCACATCAAAAGGGCTTCCCGACTTCAACAACGAGTTGACAGTATCTTCCACCGTGAGAAACTGCCTCAATCCTTTATCTTCCACCCATCGGTAGATGTTTCTGATGGTATATCGTTCGTTGGGGTGTACGTTGTAGAGCACCTTCACTTTCTTGTCCTTCTCCATCTTAAACTCTTCCACCGTCGCCTTCATGTATCCCGCATTTCCCAGCACCTGCCGAATGTCGCTCATGGTCTTTTCTGCCTTCACGCTGTCATACAGCACGGGGGCTTCACCCAGTTTCCGCAACAGGCGTGTTCGCCATTTCGTCGTGTCTGTGCCCGACAATGTGTAGATTTTCAGCGGCACACGTGCCCCAAACCATTTCGAGTTGGTGTTTTGTGTCACGTAGTCGCCCAGCATATAGGTTTTCTGCACCTCTTCGTCGTCGCAAGTCACAGCCACTCCCGTCAACATGTGCTCACCTTCAGGGATGTACTTATCCACCGAACATGATGCCGCCATCATGCACAGTAACGAGAAGAAGATGATATGTTTTTGTAGCCGTTTCACTTCATTGTGTCCGTTTGATGTGCAAAGGTACGAAAAAATGCGAACATAACAAAATGTCCTCTGTACGAAAGGGCACAGAGGACATTTTGTTTGTATAGTATGTGTGTTTGTGAGGCGAATTACTTCAGCAGTTCAGCCACTTTCTTGTCGATGTCGCTGATTTTGTCTGTCGGCTCATAGCGTTGGATGACCTTTCCTTTTTTGTCAACCAGGAATTTCGTGAAGTTCCACTTGATGCTGGGGTTCTTGTCGTAGTCGGCATCTTTTTTCCGCATCATGTTGTCGAGCAGGGGACCCAATTTGTCCTCCATGTCGAAACCGCCGAATCCTTGCTTTGACTTTAGAAAGGTGAAGAGAGGCGATTCGTTGTCACCATTCACATCGATCTTGTCGAATTGTGGAAACTGAATGTTGAAGTTGGCGGTGCAGAACTGGTGGATCTCAGCAATGCTTCCGGGTGCCTGTTCGCCAAACTGATTGCAAGGGAAATCGAGGATTTCAAATCCCTGCTCGCGGTATTTCTCGTAGAGGTTCTCCAACTCCGTGTATTGCGGTGTGAAGCCGCACTTGGTGGCTGTGTTGACGATGAGGAGTACCTTGCCTTTGTATGTCGAAAGCGATACGTCCTTGCCAGCATCGTTCTTTACGCTGATGCCATAGATGCTTTTTTGTGCCAATGTTGGCAGTGCCACCAACGAGAGGATGGCGAATGCGAGTGTGGAAAGAAGATTCTTCATGTTTGTTATTTTTTGAGTGTGTTGATAATTGAGTCAAGTTCTTGAGCCAACGTGAGATAGTCCTCCAACTTCAACGGACAGGCTTGCAGTTGCTGTCCCATCCCCTTGGGGATAATCTCATAGGCGTGTTCTTCCATCTCCTTGCCTTTTTCGGTAAGGCTAACAATCTGCTGCCGCTTGTCTGTCTCGCCGCGGTGACGCTCCACAATGCCCTGTTTCTCCATGCGTTGCAGTAGGGGAGTGACGGTGTTCGTTTCCAGCACCAGCCGATGAGCAATGTCATTCACTGGCTGACCGTCCTGCTCCCACAGCACCATCAGCACAAGGTACTGCGGATAGGTGATTCCCAACTCGTTGAGCATTGGCGTGTATGCTTGTGTGATGAGCCGTGCTGCGGTGTAGAGACGGAAGCAAATTTGATTATCTAATTGTAATTCTTGGTGCATGATCGTCTTTGTGAGAGTGCAGATTGAACCGCTGGTGGCTCAATCTGCACTCTCGGTGTGTTTAGAGCATTGCCTCAATGTCTTTCTCGAAGTCCTTTGGCTCTGTTGTGGGAGCGTAGCGTTTAATGGTTTCGCCGTCCTTTGAAATCAGGAACTTCGTGAAGTTCCACAGGATATCGCTGTCTTTCTCCACACTCGTGCTGAGTTTCTTGAGCATGGCGTGGGTAGCCTTGGCTTTCAAGCCATGGAACTCTTCGGTGGGTGCCTGAGTCTTCAGATACTCGAAGATAGGCTCTGCGTCAGGACCGTTCACGTCTGTCTTCTTCATGATTTGGAACGTCACGCCGTAGTTCAGTTGGCAGAACTCCTCGATCTGTGCGTCATTGCCTGGGTCTTGCTCCTTGAACTGATTGCAGGGGAAGCCGATGATAACGAGTCCCTTGTCCTGATACTTCTTGTTCAGTTCCTCCAGTCCTGCAAACTGAGGAGTGAAACCACACTTGCTGGCTGTGTTCACAATCAGCAACACCTTACCCTCGAACTGAGCGAAATCCAGTTCCTTACCTTTGCTTGTCAAAGCCTTAAAATCATAAATCTTTGCCATAATGAATGTTGTTTTTTGATTGTTTATATTCTTCTTTTTTATCGTTTGCGATGCAAAGGTAATACTTTTTATTTATATCGCAAGCGACTTATTGAAAACTTTAACCTTGTTTAACAATAAGTCGCTTGCGATATATCTCCGTTGGATGAAAATCGTACCCGTGGGGTACACTGTGCCGTACCCCTCGGGTACACCTCACCGTAGTCGAGGGGTACGTTTCTTTCAATTCATCAGCAAGATGGGGTGCTTCTATGGGGAAAGAGGATGTTTGTCAAACCACTCTTGTGTGATGACGAACTGGGGTGAGGTGCACAGGAATGATTTAAAAAGAAAGCCCTCTTGCATCACTGCAGGAGGGTTTCTTGTGCGCACGGTTTAACTAATCTTTTATAAAATACGTGTTACGTTCTTACGGATAGATGGGGTTGTCCTCTGCCCATGCACGGGGAATCCAGGCTTGGGAGCCGATGTCGCCCTCGGTGCGGATGAGGTAGAGGTCGGTGCCTTTCAGTGCGGCTCCGACGATGAGAGGGCGGTTGGTGGCTTGGTTCACACCCAGAGAGATTTCCTCGTACTGTCCCCTGATTTCATTGCTCGCCACGGTGACACTCTCGCTCAGGGCATGACTGCGGATGAAGCGGTAGAGGCGGTCGTAGTCGGCAGCCGTGCAGTTGGGGACGATGTAGCGAGTGCCCGAGCAGCGGTAGGTGCAGTCGTAGGGCTTGTGGTAGGAGAGGAACTTGTAGTTGGTCTTGGTGCCATCGAAGATGACTGTCTCCTTCTTCACGTCGGGGCGGTTGATGTATTCGGCAAGCAGTTCGTCGGCGGCATCAGCCACGTCCTGCCGACGGTTCCAAGGCATCTTCATGCCGTTGATGTTGGCGAAATAGTGAAAGTTCATCCGTCTGGGTTGGACGGTCAAGTAGGCATAGTCCGTCTGTCGGTACGAGTCGGTCTTGGGGGTGAGGGTGATGCCATACTTCTCCATGCCGGTGGAGTCGAGCCGTTCAGTGTAGGAGCGGTAGGCAGGCACCTGATTGAGGCGTTCAATCAACTTCTCGATGACAGGGCGGTATTGCCGATATTCCTTAAGGTTCTTGAAGGAGTAATCGACCCACATCCCCACGCAATGCGGCTCCTCGTTGATGAGGTAGTGCTTGGGGAAGATGCTGTCGAGGGTGTTGAAGAGGCTGACCAGTTCGGGGTTGAGGGTCAGGTATTCTCCTTGCATGACTTGGTCGCCGTACCATGCGTTGCGTGACTGGGCATGGGCGGTGGTCGCTGTGAGCGACAGGGTGAATGTCGCTGTCAAGATTCCGAGGTGTTTAATAAAGGTCTTCATAAGGCGTTCCTGTGTTGGGGGTGGTTTCATGTTGTTTTCTGAGGTCGTTCATGCGTTGTGACATATCTTGCATTGCCAGTAAACCATCGTGGACGGTGAGGGGTGCATGGTCTTCGATGTCCTCTTCTGTTGTCATGCCGTCGGAAGAATCGGGTGTTGTGGACGGTGGCGTTGACGCCATTGCCTTCGCACGGATGGGCTTGGGCTTGATGAGGCGAACAGGTGTCGTGACGGGCGTTTCCTGAAGCATTTCCGGCATGGCTTCCTCGTCTTCAACGCTGACGGGTGCAGGCATGGGTGTCTCTACCTTTGCTGTCATCTGCTCCTCTTCCTTGGGCATGAGCACTCTCGTTATGAGGAAGATGCCAGCAAGGACTGCCGCTGCACTCACGGCACGCTGCACCCACAGCCGCACGACTTTCCTTCGCCGCTTCGGCTTGATGATGTCTGCTTCAATCCGTGCCATTACCCTGTCTTCAAAGTCTTCTGGCAGGCGAGGTATTTCCCTCTGTTCCTTCATTCGTGTCATCACTTTGTGGAGGGCGTCTTCTGGTGTATTGATATTTGTCTTCATCTTTGCTTGAGTTGCTTTTTGAAATAGTTCTTGGGTGCTTTGCCCCAAGTTCCAAGTAAAGTTTCTTTCTGATTCTCTGCAATTTGTTTGCCAGTCGGCTGGCTTCGCTGTCGAGGATATAGGCGATGTCTTTGAGTGGCAGCCCTTCCTCGTAGTAGAGCCGCAAGAGGAGTTGGTGTTCGTCGGGCAGCCGCCTCACCGCCGCCTCCAATTGCTGCAACTGCTCCTCCTGTGCTCCTTCCATCCACTCATCGGCCTCGTCGTCCGTCACTTGTGAGAGCAATCGTTCGTCCTCGTCCCATGAGAGGGTGGTGATTCTTGTTTTCCGTCCGTGTTTCAATGCTTCGTTGTAGGCGATGCGGTGCAGCCATGTGGAGAGCGATGCCTTGCGGCTGTCATACTGCTCCAGAAACCTGAAGGCGTTCACGAAGGTGTTTTGTAGCACATCCTCTGCATCCTCTTGGCGACTGACAATGCCGAAGATGAAAGCGAATAATTCGCCCTCATACTTCCTCATCAGGTGGCGAAACTCACTTGTTTCCCCTCCTAAGATACGCTCTATCAGTCGCTTCTCATCCATTGAATGCGTAGTTTTCCTACTTCTTTTATCCGCAAAGTTCGGAAATATATCGCAAGAAACATGAATTTTTCATGAATTATTTTGTGCTTATTACCGTTCGCTCGACATCTCCCTGTTATATTCCCTCACCGATTTGCCGCCCATGAAGCGGTAAGTGATTTGGAGTTGGAGGGCACCACGGTTGTTGCTCTTCCACGAACTGAAATAGTTGGTGGCTTGCTGGGCAGGAGAGACGATGTAAGTCTTGTCGATGCCGTCGCCCCACTTGAGCGGAGATACAGCCATGAAGGTGACGTTGAGGCGGTCTTTCCAGAACGGCTTGTTGATGGAGACATAGAGGAAGTCATCTTTGTAGTTTGTCCAGTAAGATTGTGGTGCTACATACTTGTTGTGCTGTAGTTCATACCCCACGTAGGTGGTCATCTTGTATTTGGGGGCGTAATACTGCAAAGAGGTCTTGAAGCGGAACTCCACGCCACGTTGCTCGAAGTTGTCGTACCATGCCTTGGGTTGGGCGACGAGTACATCGGCCTTATAGACAAAGTTCTTGCAGAACCGCTTGGTGAAGGAGAGGCTTGCCCACAACGAGAGGTAGTGGGAATTGACGTAGGTGTTTGCCACATAGTCGCCCTCTGTGCCGCTGGGTAACAAACCGTGCCGTACCTCCGAGAAACCCGTGATGGTGTTGGACGCATACGTCACGCCAGCCTGTGCGTTGAAGCACCACCACGCATCGAACCACACCTTCCACAGGTGTTTCACGTTGGCATGAAGGAAAGGGTTTCCGCCGCTCCACGTGAGCGAATCGGTGAAGTAGCCGTAAGCCGAAGTCTGCTCTTGGTTCGGGTAGCCGATGGAGTAGTCGTAGTTGAAGCGAATCCAGTTCTTCTCCGTGAGCCTGTGCCAGTACATCGCGCTGGCTGACCACACCAGTTGGTTCTCGCTCAGTCCGTTGCTTCTCACGTGCACTTCCTCCACATGCCCGCCGATGGATGCCGTGTTGTGCCCGATGCTGTCAAGTCGTCCCCACAGGTTGAACCAGCCGCAGTTGCGGAAGAAACCGTTGGCGTTCAGCCGTTGGCGACTCTCGAAGTCTTCACGCTGATAGTTTTTCCATGTGTTGTGGTATCCCATTCGCAGTTGCAGCCGATTCTCGTACCACCCACGCCGTGCTTCCGAGCGGAAACGGGTGTAGTGCATGTGGTCGTTGTAATGATTTCTCAAGGTGAACGTCTCGCCACGCTGCAAGGTCTTGTCGGGTGTGCTGCGGTTATACACATAGTTGAAGTCGGTTTCGTAACTCCACGCTCCCGTCTTGCCGCGGTAGAAGAGGGCGGTGCTGTGGTTGTGATTGTCGGTGTTGTTGAGGCCGTGAACATCAAGGGTGTCAATTGTACCAATATTCACGTGTCTTTGTTCTAAGAGGCAGTTCAGTTGGTTCTCATTCTTGTTGTAATCATATACATACGTCCACGACAACGAATGATGCTTGTTGATTTGATAATCCGCCGAAACGCTTGCTTCATAGTCTTGGCTTTTCAACAGTTTTTCGTTCGTGTTTTTGTCGTGCAGCACACGCTCCGTCAGTCCTTGTACGGGAAAAGTACGTTCATGCCATTGTTGCACCACGTTTTTGTTGTCCGACATTCGCGTCACATGTGCCACAAAGTTCCACTTGTTTTTTGTGTAGGTGAATGCCCCTTCGGTCACAAAATAGAGAAACTTGCCCGCATTCGCTCCTGCCGGCATGAAGCGTGTGTTCCCATAGATGCTCCCTTCATAACCCTCATAGTTTTTCTTCGTTACCAGATTGATGAGAGCATCATACCCCTCGTACTTCCCATGCGGATGGTCAATAATCTCCACTTTCTCAAACCGCATGTGATGCAGTTTCATCACATAGCCGTAACCCTTTTCTAAACTATCTACCAACACGATGATGTTGCGGCTGTTGTTATACTCCACGCTGTTATCCACCGCATTCCAAGTCAATCCTCGGACGTTCCCTAACATCTGAGCCGTATTGTGTGCCCCACGTCGCATTTCTTTCGTGATGAACGCCGTGGTTTTGTCGCCCTCTGTGCGAATGCTCGATGTCGCCACCGCCACCTCTTTCAGTTCGATACTCCAGTCGGTTGAATCATTCTTTACCGTTAGCGTATCTGCCTCCTGTGCCGCCGTCGTCAGTGTTGCCATCATCCATGCCACTACTGCCATTTCTGTTGTTCTTCTTTTCATGTGTAGTCATTTGTTTCTATTCTCTTATATCCATTGGTCGGACAAATATATCGCAGAAGAACAAACAAAAACATCGGGCAACTCGATGTGAATTGCCCGATGTCTCGTATCATATAATGATGTGCGGTATGCCCATCTCACGGCGTGTCTATTTCTACTTGCGAATCAGTTTTGCCGCAAATCCACCGCCGCTTGCCATGTGAACCTTGATGTGCTCCTGTGGGGAGTGGGTGATGGTGAAGGTCTGCTGGAACACTTGGTAGTCGGTGGCAGCCTTGTCGGCGTTGATGCCATCGAAGAAGGCGGTGAGTTCGTAGGTGCCAGTGGGGAGGAAGTCGCTGTTGAGTTCCACGTCGCGACCGTTCCAGTTGGTTTCACCTGCTACGTACCAGTTGTTGCCTTGGCGACGGGCGGTGATGATGTATTCGCCCAGTTTGCCGTCCAGCACTTTCATCTCGTCATACACCGTTGGGAGAGAGGCGATGAAGTTGGTGCATTCGGGCTCTTTCTCGTAGGCGGTTGGGGCGTCTGCCAACATGGTGAGCGGTGAGTCATGCACGATGTAGTGTGCCAGTTGGTGGCAGCGGGTGCCCATCGTGACGGGGTTGTAGTACATCGGTTGGAAGTCGGCTGCGGTGGCATTTCTCATGCCGCCCGGCGTGAAATCTACGTAACCTGCCATGCCACGAATGAAGGGGAAGGTGACATCGTAGGTAGGCATGTCTTTCGATGGACGGTCATAACTCTTCCCGTTCTCCACACCCTTTTCACGCTGTGTCCATTTCACTTCTTCCATGCCGAAGACAGCCTCGAAGTTGATGACGTTGGGGTAGGTGCGGTTGATGCCCTGAGGGGCGAAGATGCCGTGATAGTCGAGCACGAGGTGGCTCTGGGCACAACGGTCGGCAATGCGGTAAATCATGTCCACGCCCTCTTGGTCGTAGCGGTCCATGAAATCGACCTTGAAACCCTTGATGCCCATGGCGGCATATTTCTCGCAAGCCTCGTTCAACTGAGCATCCAGCACATTGAACACCGTCCAGAGGATGATGCCCACGTTCTTCTGTTTGCCGTATTGCACCAGTGCCGGGAGGTCAAGTTCGGGAATGACGGTGAGCATGTCGCCACTCTTCGGATTGTACCAACCTTCGTCGAGAATGATGTACTCCAGCCCGTGCTTGGCGGCAAAGTCGATGTAGTATTTGTAGGTCTGCTGATTGATGCCCGCCTTGAAGTCCACGCCGCTCAAGCCCCAGTCGTTCCACCAGTCCCAAGCCACTTTGCCGGGGCGTATCCACGAGATGTCGCCCTTGATGCGAGAGGGCGAAGCGAGGGAGTAGGCGAGGGTGTTGGTCGGCATTTCCTTGTCCTCGTGGGTGATGGCGAGGATGCGCCACGGGAAGGTGCGGTTGCCCTTGCCTTTGGCGATAAAGTCCTCGGTGTCGGTCACATACTTCTGCACACGCCAGGGGTAGAAATCGAAAGCCTTGGGATAGGGGGCAAACGAGGCTTCGAGCGAAGTGCCGACTCCCTTCACGAACATGCCAGGATAGCCTTCCACGTCCGTTTCGAGCAACGTGACTTTGGCACTTTTGCAATCAACCGTGGCAGGCAAAAAGGTGTCGAGGGCCTTGCTCTGCGACAACGGTGCCACATCGTAGGTGGCTTGGAACGCCATCGCCTTCGGTTTCTGTGGGTTGGTGGAGTAGGGCAGATAAGCCGTATAATCGCTGGCGAAGGTGAACTTTGCCACCTCATCCTTCACCGTCCATTCACCTTTGGTCGATGTGGTGACGAAGCGGTAAGCCACGCCGCTGTTGTAGGCACGAAACTCGACGTTCACCCCATTTTTGTTCTTCACCATGAGTTGGTTGTACTCGTCGTCGAACGAGGCGAGTTTGTAGTTGGGGGCATCAATGTGCTCCTTCGCTGACTTGGTGGTCGTGCCGCTGTATCGACTGGCTTTCTTGCCGTTGAGCAATAGGTCGGTCGTGCCGCTCAGCAGTTCCGTTCCGTTGTCGATAACCTTGAATGTTAGTTCGTTGTCAGCATTGATTTCCACTTTCACTTTCCCGTTGGGCGAAGAGAGGGTCGTGCTGACTTGTGCGTTGATGGCAAAGGTGAATGCCATCAGGCAAAATGTGAGAAATATGCGTTTCATGAATTTTATTTTACTTTATATTATATGTATATGTGTGTGGTTCCGCTGGCTTCTCGTGGCTGTAAGGATTGAACGTGTATGGCTTGTACTCGCCCAGTGGATAGCCGGTCACCACCAGATACACGTCCTTCGTGTCGGCTGGTAGTTGGAGCTTGGCTGTGCCTTTCTGCTTCGTGCTGATGTCTCCGTATGTTGCCTTGGCCTTGTCATTTACTGCCACCAGACGGTATGCGTAACCGTCGCCCTTGTCGGCTCCCGTGAAGGTCACTTTTGCCACATTCTTTCCTTTGGTGTCGAGTTTGATGACATTCACACCAAACATCTGCAAAGGTTTGTCGTTCACAAATTCGCCAGCATACTTCTTGTTCATTTCGTGCTTGCCGGGGAAGTCGAACGTGAGCAGACGCGAATAACAATCCACAGCCTCCTTGGCAAAGTCCTCATTGGTGAGGTTGAACATTCGCATATAGGTCGATGCAGGGTCTTCGCCACGCATTCCCTCGCGGAACACGTCGGCAATGACCGTCAGCCCGTGCTTCATGCTCCAATATTCGAGCAGATAGGGCGAATGGTAGATGTTCTCCCCGTCAAGGAAACGCAGATTGGCGTGGTCGATGAAAGCCTTCCAGTGGTAGTTCTCATCCGTTGGCCATTCGGGGTTTACGTTCCAGAGCATCCACTGGCTTGTCATCTCGAAGAAGCCGCCTACCATGCCGCCTTTGCCTTGGTGGTCGCACGAAATCATCGATTGGAACGAGTGCCCCAACTCGTGGGCGATGCAATTCAGTTTCTTGTCCTGCACACGGTTGGGGGCAATCCACAGTGCCCCAATCACGCCGTCGTAGTCGCCACCGTATGCCGTTCCTTCCAGCGAGTAGTTGAGCATCACCATCATGCGATACTTGTCGGCGTTCGACCCGGGCTTGATGAACTTGAGGTCGTTTTTGTAGTAGTCGTAAAACGATTGGATGCGGCTGAGCAGGTTGGGCAAATCCACCTTCATGTTATGCCCTTCCAGGTCGGGGGCTTTGCTGAGGTCGTCGCCAAACGGCTTTTCCCAGAATACGATGACATCATCCGTGTAGGCACACCGTGCAAAACTCCACTTCGAATCTGCCTTCGTGAAGTCATTGTCCTTCAGGTCTTCTGGAATGAAGATTTCCTTTCCTTTCGGAGCCTCATACGTAGGGCTTTCCACCTTCACTCCGGTTGCCTCTGTTGTTGCTTGTTCCTCATTCTTCGTCTGAGCCACAGCCACAGTCGTACTGCCCGCGATGACACACGCAGCCAGTATCCATCTCAAATAGTTTTCTCTTTTTCTCATGGTTAGTCAGTTTTTCGTTAATTGCTAATCTTTCACAAATCGTTTGCAAAGTTAAACAAAATTATTTGTCTTTCAATATTTTCTCCCAAACTATTTTGTCTTTTCGTCTTTTTTCTCTACTTTTGCAGCGTGTTCTTCGGAACATGGCATTTTATATTTGCTCAAATCTCTGGCACGAACTACCACCTCGACAAGAGTTTAAGAGCATTTAAATACCCGTTGGAGTGTACACTATAAGTGTAGACTTCTCCATAGGGTATTTAGGCTGTGGTAGGCCTGTGTCAGAGTTTGGTTAGTCTGCACTTTTTGTCTACAAAGGTTAATGCAGGCATCCATTATTGATGTGAACAGGTATTAACTAAAAAACACTTTTATGAAAAAAATTCTTTTGATTGTATCAGTCATGATGCTGTCCATTAGTGCTTGGTGTCAGCAAGAGGTCGGCTCTTTTACTATTCAACCCAAAGTTGGTCTTAACATTGCTAATTACACAGACGCGGATGGCTCTGACCCAAGAATTGGTTTGGCGGCTGGTTTTGAATTTGAGTATCAAGCCTCAACGCATTTTGGTTTGGCTTTTGGACTATTGTATTCAGCACAGGGCTCGAAGGCTTCTGAGACAAATTATGTTACCAAAACGAAGGTTGTTGCTCAAACTGATTATGTGAATCTTCCAATCATGGCTAATATTTATATTGTTAAAGGATTGGCCTTTAAGTTGGGACTTCAGCCAGCCTTTAATGTAAAAGATAAGTACAAGGCTTCTGTGTCTGATCAATGGAGCAACGCCTCAATTAATACAAAAGGAAATCTTTCAGATTTTGATATAGATGTCAAATCTTTTGATTTTTCTATTCCGATAGGGTTGTCATACGAATTTTGTAGCGGATTTGTAGTTGATGCTCGCTATAATTTAGGGGTAACAAAAATGGCAAAAGATAGTGACTCAAGAAATAGCGTTTGGCAGTTTACGGTAGGTTACAAATTTAAATTATAAAATTCATGATTCATTCGTGGGCATTTATGGGCATTCGTGTAAAACCTTTTATATGAAAATCCCATAAATGCCCACGATTCTTTTTGTGTATTAGTGTCTCTCTTTTCTCCCTTTTCCCACACCCCTTCTTAAAACTAAAGTTAGATTTTATAAAATCAAACTTAAATTTTATAAAATTGAACTTAAATTTATATAAATCTAACTTGAATTTTATAAAATCTAAGTTTAGTTTTAAGAGTGTATGTTACATAAGGCCGAAAAAAGGAGGTTTTGGAAAGGGTTTGGATGCTGAAAAATACTTTCTGGCTCTACTGATTGTAATGGATGTCTTGAAAAAATGTGGCTTTTTGTTGTTTTTCTGCTCCTGTTGTTTCTGTTTAGAAAAATCTTTTGTATATTTGCAATCGAAAAAAGATTTTTGAAATGAGGACAGAACATCTGGATTTCATCACATTCTGTGTGGGCAGTCTTGTTGATGCACTTGGCAAGAGTGCATCGCAAGTTTATGGGGCACTAAGATCTTCTGGGGCACTGGCTGATTATATTCTGCCCTGTTATGATGTGCTCCATACGTTCAGCAAGGAATATTTAGTGGAAGATTTGACCGAGGTGCTGAAAGAAAGGGGGGCTTTGGTATGAAACTCTATCATGCTTCGACGGTTGTAATTGAGAAGCCCGACGTGTTGCATTCTCGTGAACATTTAGACTTTGGACGAGGATTTTATATGACAGCAATGCGAGAACAGGCAGTTCGTTATGCTGAACGGTTTACTCGGAGGGGAAAAGAGGCGTATATCAATGAATATGAATTGGATGATAAGACGGAGGGTTTTGTGGTCAAGTTGTTTATGAGTTATGATGAAGAATGGCTTGATTATGTGACGGTTTGTAGGAAAGGACAGAAAGGTTCTGAAACATACGATGCCGTGTCGGGTGGAGTGGCAAATGATAAGGTGTTCAATACCGTTGATTTGTATTTTGCAGGTGTCATTTCGAAAGAGGAGGCTCTTGGCAGATTAAAATATGAGAAGCCCAATCATCAATTGTGTATTTTGAATGGGGAAATGCTTGACCGCCATCTTCATTTCATCAGAGCAGAAAGGGTGTGAAAATGGATGCGAACAAAACAATATTACAAATGAAGTATGCACGCATTGTTGCCCTGTTTGCCCAGCAATCGGGTATGGCGTTGGAAGACGCTTTGTCGTTCTTTTATGATTCAGAAACGTACAAACTTGTGAGTGAGGGTATTGCTGATATGCATTGTCGTAGCGATGAATATTTGACGGAAGAATTGATGATGGAATATAGAGAATATTGCAAAGACGAAAGTTAAAAAATAACGGCTTTGAAAGGCTTTTGGAAAAAAACTTTGGGGGTTGAAAATAATTTTTGGATTTTTGTTGGGGATTTTTGTTTTTATTTATTACTTTTGCAAGCAGTAAAGATTGAAAAACAGTTTTTCAAGGTGGCAGAGGCCACGTGTTTTTGTCGGAATACACATTTTTATTAACTAAATAATTATTTTTTTATAACGTTATGGTTTATTCAAAAGAAGTACAGGAAATGTGCTGCGTAGCCAAAGGCCCTAATCACGGACCGGCTCCTATCCCCGAAGAGGGTAAGTGGATTCAGGCTAAGGAAATCAAAGACATTTCTGGCATGACACACGGTATTGGCTGGTGTGCTCCTCAGCAGGGTTGTTGCAAACTCTCTCTGAACGTGAAGGAAGGTATCATCGAGGAGTGTCTCGTTGAGACGATTGGTTGCTCTGGTATGACTCACTCTGCCGCTATGGCATCTGAGATTCTGCCTGGCAAGACTATCCTCGAGGCTCTGAACACCGACCTCGTTTGCGACGCTATCAACACTGCAATGCGTGAACTCTTCCTCCAGATTGTTTACGGTCGTACACAGAGTGCTTTCTCTGAGGGCGGTCTTGTGATCGGTGCTGGTTTGGAAGACCTCGGCAAGGGACTCGTTTCTCAGTGCGGTACACTCTACGGCACAAAACTCAAGGGCACTCGCTACCTCCAACTCACAGAGGGTTACATCACGAAGATGTTCCTCGACGAGGACAACGAGGTTTGTGGTTATGAGTATGTCCACATGGGCAAGTTCATGGAGGCTGTGAAGAAGGGCATGGACGCTAATGAGGCTCTCAAGAGCGTGACAGGCACTTACGGCCGCACAAAGCCAGAGCAGGGAGTTGTTAAATCTATTGACCCACGTAAAGAATAAGGAGGAAACAGACTATGATTCGCGAAGTAAAATTTGAAAGTCAAGACCGTCGTATCAAGCAGATTCTTGCTGCTCTGAACGAAAACGGCATTTCCTCTATCGAAGAGGCTAACGAAATCTGCGAAAAGGCAGGTCTCGACCCATATCTCACTTGTGAAGAAACACAGCGCATCTGCTTCGAGAACGCTAAGTGGGCTTACGTTGTAGGTTCTGCTATCGCCATCAAGAAGGGCTGCAAGAACGCTGCTGACGCTGCCGAGGCTATCGGTATCGGCTTGCAGGCATTCTGTATTCCTGGCTCTGTGGCTGACGACCGTAAGGTTGGTATCGGTCACGGCAATCTCGCTGCCCGTCTGCTCCGCGAGGAGACAGAGTGCTTTGCCTTCTTGGCTGGTCACGAGTCTTTTGCTGCTGCTGAAGGTGCTATCAAGATTGCAGAGATGGCAAACAAGGTTCGTCAGAAGCCACTCCGTTGCATCCTCAACGGTCTTGGCAAGGACGCTGCCATGATTATCTCTCGTATCAACGGCTTCACTTACGTGCAGACGAAGTTCGACTACTTCACAGGCAAACTCGAAGTGGTGAAGACCAAGGCTTACTCTGACGGTCCTCGTGCCAAGGTGAACTGCTACGGCGCAGACGACGTTCGTGAGGGTGTTGCTATTCTCTGGAAGGAGAATGTAGATGTTTCTATCACTGGTAACTCTACAAACCCAACTCGCTTCCAGCACCCAGTGGCAGGCACATACAAGAAGGAGCGTATCCTTGCCGGCAAGCCATACTTCTCAGTTGCTTCTGGTGGTGGTACTGGTCGTACACTTCACCCAGACAACATGGCTGCAGGTCCTGCATCTTACGGTATGACTGACACGCTCGGACGTATGCACAGCGACGCTCAGTTTGCAGGTTCTTCTTCTGTTCCTGCTCACGTAGAGATGATGGGCTTCCTCGGCATCGGCAACAACCCAATGGTTGGTTGTACAGTTGCTTGTGCCGTGAACGTGGCTTTGGCTCTGAACAAGTAATCAGAAATTTCGATATCATTAAAAAAGGGAACTGCTCGATGGAACAGTTCCCTTTTTTCGTTTTGTCAGAAGATAACTCCATTTGCCTTACATTTTTCTGTTTCTTTTCTGATTTATTTGTTCAAAATGACGCTGTTTTTGCGATTTTTATAACTATTTTCAAAAATTTTTGCCGAATAATTAAAAAAAAGTCAGTAAATGTTATGGTTATTCTAACAAAATGTTATAACTTTGCACTCGAAAACAAACAAACGGTTTTTTATATTTAATAATTAAAGAATTATGGCTGCAAGACTTAGATTTAAGGTTGTAGACGAGGCGTTCAAGCGTGGTCCCGTGTTTGTTGACCTGCCCAAAGAGCGTCCGAGTGAGTATTTTGCTAAGTACGTCTTCAACAAGCAGAAGATGTTTAAGTATCTTCCTGCTAAGGTGTACAAGAAGATGTGTGACGTCATTGACAACGGTGCACCCTTCGACCGCACTATCGCCGACGCTGTGGCTCAAGGCATCAAGACATGGGCCATCGAGAACGGTGTCACTCACTACACCCATTGGTTTCAGCCTCTCACAGAAGGCACAGCACAAAAACACGACGGATTTGTAGAACACGACTGGAAAGGCGGCATGGTGGAAGAGTTCGAGGGTAAACTCCTCGTTCAGCAGGAACCTGACGCATCTTCCTTCCCATCAGGCGGCATCCGCTCCACCTTCGAGGCACGCGGTTATTCTGCTTGGGATCCCACTTCGCCAGTCTTCATCATTGGCGACACGCTGATGATTCCAACCATCTTCATCTCTTACACAGGTGAGGCACTCGACTACAAAGTGCCACTCAAGAAGGCACTTCATGCGGTGGATAAGGCTGCCACGGCTGTCGTACAATACTTCAACCCTGAAGTGAAGAAGGTGGTTTCCAACCTCGGTTGGGAACAGGAGTATTTCCTTGTGGATGAATCGCTCTTCGCCGCTCGTCCCGACCTGGTGATGACGGGTCGCACGCTGATGGGGCATGACTCCGCCAAGAACCAACAGATGGATGACCACTACTTCGGTTCTATACCTGCCCGTGTGGAGGAATTCATGAAGGACATCGAGATTCAGGCTCTCGAACTGGGCATCCCTTGCAAGACTCGTCACAACGAGGTGGCTCCCAACCAGTTTGAGTTGGCACCCATCTTCGAGGAAACGAATTTGGCAGTTGACCATAACATGCTGATGATGAGCATTATGAAACGTGTGGCACGCAAGCACGGTTTCCGTTGTCTCCTCCACGAGAAGCCTTTCAAGGGCATCAATGGTTCGGGCAAGCACAACACCTGGTCGCTCTCTACCGATACAGGTGTGTTGCTCCATGCTCCAGGCAAGACTCCGCTCGACAACCTGCGTTTCGTCACTTTCACGGTGGAGACACTGAAGGCTGTGTATGACCACAACGGTCTGCTGAAAGCCTCGATCATGAGTGCCACCAACGCACATCGTCTGGGTGCCAACGAGGCTCCTCCAGCCATCATCTCTTCTTTCTTGGGCAAGACGGTGACCGACCTACTTGACCACGTGGAGAAGGCCGATGAGGATGCCCTCAATGTGGCTGGTAAGACCGCTTTCCAACTCGACCTGCCATCCATTCCCGAACTGCTCATCGACAATACGGACCGTAACCGTACTTCTCCGTTTGCCTTCACTGGTAACCGCTTCGAGTTCCGTGCTGTCGGCAGCGAGGCAAACTGTGCCTCGGCTATGCTCACCCTCAACTCGGCCGTGGCAGAAGCCCTCATCGACTTCAAGGCTCGTGTGGATGCCCTCATCGAGAAGGGTGAACCCAAGGAGGCTGCCATCCTGAAAGTGGTGCGCGAGGACATCAAGTATATCCGACCCATTATCTTCAACGGCAATGGCTACAGCGACGAATGGAAAGCCGAGGCTGCTAAGCGTGGGCTTGATTGCGAGACATCGGCACCGCTCATCTTCGACAACTATCTGAAGGATTCTTCTGTCAAGATGTTTGAGAAGACACACGTGATGACGAAGTTTGAGTTGGAGGCACGTAACGAAATCAAGTGGGAGACTTACACGAAGAAGATTCAGATTGAGTCACGCATCTTCGGCGACCTCTGTCTCAACCACATCATTCCTGTGGTGACGAAGTACCAGTCGATGCTTATCGACAACGTACATAAGGTGCAAGGTATATTCCCTGCTGAAAAGGCACAGAAGATATCGAAGGAGAATCTCTACCTCATCGAGAAGATTTCCGACCACGAATCTTTCATCATCGAAAATGTGGAAAAGATGGTGGATGCTCGCAAGGTGGCAAATCATATCGAGTCGGAACGTGAGAAAGCCATTGCCTATCACGATACGGTGGCACCATTGCTGGAAGAGATTCGTTACCACGTTGACAAACTCGAAACGATTGTGGACGACGAAGCATGGCCACTTCCGAAGTATAGAGAACTCCTCTTCATCCGATAACTTCATGCCGATGAAGCAGAGATAAAATATCTATTTCTTTTGTTGGTTGTTTTAAGTTTGACGAAGGGACGCTGTGAAGCGTCCCTTCTTTTTATATCTCTGAATTTGTGGCATGTGGCATTTATTCCACATACAATACTAAGCCTTTCAGATATTCTCCCTCTGGGTGATAGATGTTGATGGGGTGGTCAGCCGGTTGATGAAGTTGGTGCAGGATGCGGACGTTCCTGCCTGCTGATGCAGCCGCTGTAAAGACGGCAGTACGGAACTGGTCTTTGTTGACGGCTTGTGAACAACTGAATGTGAAGAGGATTCCGCCTGGCTGAATCTTCTCAAAGGCTTTCTTGTTCAGGCGGGTGTAGCCTTTGAGTGCATTGCGAAGGGCGTCTTTGTGTTTCGCAAAGGCAGGTGGGTCGAGAATGATGAGGTCGTATGGTGTTTCCATCTTTTCGAGGAAACGGAAAGCATCTTCGGCAAACGCTTCGTGACGTTTGTCTTCAGGAAAATTGAGTGCTACGTTAGCGTTGGTCAGGTCGATGGCTTTCTGAGAGGAATCGACAGAATGCACCAACTCGGCACCACCTCGCATGGCATAGAAAGAAAAACCGCCTGTGTAGCAGAACATGTTGAGCACTTTCCTCCCCTTTGAGTAGCGTTCCAGCAGGCTACGATTGTCTCTCTGGTCAACAAAAAAGCCTGTTTTTTGTCCTCTGAGCCAATCGACATGAAATTTTAAGCCATTTTCTGTTGCCACATCGTCGGTATTGCCGCCTAAAAGGAAGCCGTTCTCTTGACCGAGGTCGGCCTTGAAGGGTAGAGTAGTTTCAGACTTATAGAAGATGTTTTGGAGAGCATCGCCCATCACTACTTTCAACGCTTTGGCAATGATTTCCCTGTCAATGTGCATACCAACGGAATGTGCTTGCATTACGGCGGTGGTGCCATAGATGTCGATGACAAGTCCGGGCAAGTTGTCGCCTTCGCCATGCACAAGGCGGTAGGTGTTGTTATTGCCGCCAATCACTCCGATGCGGTGTCGCACATCGATGGCAATTGCCAATTTTTTTTCGTAGAAATGCTGGTCAATAGGCTCATTCTCAAAGGACAAGACACGAACCATGATGCTGCCAATCTGGTAATGTCCTGTTGCGATGTATTCGTTTTCGCTGGTGAAGACTTGTACGATTTCGCCTTCTTGTGGCTCTTCACTTATATGATGAATGGCACCAGAGAAAATCCAAGGATGGAAGCGTCTGAGTGACTCGTCTTTGCCTCGCTTTAAGAAAATGCTCTTCATGTGGGTTCTATATTGTTGTATTATAAACTATTGTGGTTGGTATTTGCCTCTTTTTCTGGCTGGGGTGTCAGTTCCAGAATGAAATCTCCATTTCGCTTCATCTTGGCAATTTCTTCATGTATCTGAATGCACGCCCAGGCATCTGTTGCGGCATATTTCCGTTGTGCTTCGCTCAGGGTTTCGGCTTCCCAATTGGACAGTTGCTGGTTTTTCGCAATCTTTTTTCCAAAAAGGTTGGCATAGATTTTTTGTAGGCTCATGTCCTCGATGCCAATGGCTTTCACCTCTTTTTGTAACTCAATGAAAGTGCCTGGCACAAAGTCCCTTCTTTGCCTCAACATCCGAAGGTCATCTTGCAGAGATAGCCCGACTTTTGTAATCTGTTGGTCCTCCAAAAGCCGAACGAGTGCATCTGTGATGCCAATTCTATTCAACCGAAACAAAAAGCATGTGTCGGGAGTCGATACTTGCAATAGTGCAACTTGGTGCATCTTCCCCTTTTGAAAGGATGGTCGTGTCTCTGTGTCAAAGCCCAGAATCTTCTGTCTCATCAAATAATCAACCGCTTTTTGGGCTTCGACTTCAGAAAAAATGACAATGATTCTCCCCTCAAAGAGTTCTCTGGGGAGAGACGGAATCAGTTTTTTCTCATATCTGTCTTGAATGATTTTCATCACGGCTGTTTTGCTAATATTCATCCACTTCGGCATACCTCACTTCGTGCAATGCCCTTAACACATTGACGGCTTTCTGCCCCCAACCATATTGAAACTCATCTTTCACTTCGGCGAGAGCATTCATCATCTGCTCTTCATCCGTTGCGTTCTTATATCGCATGGCAAAGTTTTTCAAATCTTGGTAGATGTCTGCTAAGTTCTCGCTTACGGTAGTCAAGATGGGGGACTCGCTGTATTTCATGTCTTCCATGAACACATCTAAGTAGTCGTCTTTATCACCCATTATTATAGATATGTTCGCGCGTACAATATTATAATTGTCTTCGGACACAAAATCTTCGGGATAATATTCTTCCGACAAAATCTCGTATTTGGGCAAAAGCGATGTCTTCAGGTAGAGCAGGGGCAAGAGTTTGGTCAATTTATCGACAAACTCCATGCGTTCTTGCTCTTCTGTCTTTTCCAGAAAAACACAATATTCCACAGCGACCGTAACAAACTCCATTACGTCGTGACTATATACTGGTGAGGTTTCTTCTTTTTTCATAATCGAGTGCGAAGTTACAACTTTTTTCTGGCTCTGCAAAATAATACAATTAAATCCCTACTTAATTTATTCATACACCGCTCTAAAAGCCTCCAAACTTTTCATTTAGCCTTGAAAAATCTTGCAAAATTCATGATCTTCACAAAAAACGTTTCTTTTTTTTGAAAAAACTTCATGAAAAGTTTTGCCGTTTCGCGGAAAGGTTGTACCTTTGCACTCGCTTTCCGAAAGGGAGGCTTCGAAAGATAGTTCTTTGACAGACTGCGAACGCAAATGAAATCAGACAAGGCAGCGCCCCTGCCTCGGCGGAAGACCGCCGCGGGGTCAGGGGTGAGCAAGCAGATGTCGATTCCTTTTTTATACTTCAACTTTAACGAATGAAG
>JAFUWG010000009.1 GCA_017483605.1 Bacteroidaceae bacterium
CCATCATCTGATAGAATCATCTGCTCTCCCATATGGGCTATTGTGCCTTTCTCTGATATTCCGCTATGCGTGTCTGGTAGGTGGCACACGCCGTGACGAGTCGGCTCTCCGCTTGCGTGTAGAGTGTCACCGCATCCAGCAAGTCGGTCAGCGTGGTGGTGCCGACGGCATAGAAGTTACGTTCCATCCTTAGGTTCTCGTTTGCTGACTCCACGGAGGTGCGGGCGATGTCTATCTGCTTGTAGGCTTCTTCCATGTTGTTCCATGCCGACTGGAGGTCAATTGCCAGTTTCTCTCGGGCATCCAGACGGTCGTTCTCTGCCTGCAGGCGTTGCAACTTCGCCTTTCTCACCGCATGGCTGCCACCCCACCAGTCGCTGATGGGCACCGAGAGGGTGGCGAAGACCAAGCCGTTCGTCTGGTCGTCGTGGTCGATGCTCTGATAGAAGCCATTCACTCCCACAGCCACGGAGGGCAACAACTTTCCACGCTCCATCCTTACGTTCAGCCGTTGTGCCTCTTCATTCTTTTGCGACAGCACATACTCCTCGCGGTTGGCAATGGCCTCGTCCTTGTCTCTCAGAAAGGTGGTGGGGAGGGAAGGTGACAGAAAGGAAGCAGAAAGGGTCAGTTGGTAGTCACCTTCTCCCATCCCCACCTGTTGAGCCAAGAGCAGTTTCAGAATGCTGATGCCGTTCTCCAGTTCCAAGCGGCTGGAAGCCACTTCTTGCTGTTTCAGTTCCACCCTTAGGAGGTCGTTGCGAGTAGTCACACCTGCTTTCACATAGTTGTCCGTCAGCCGATGCACCTCGTCCAGTTGTGCCTTCACCGAGTCGAGCGTGGCGATGTTGCTTTGCAGGGAGACGATTTGCCAATAGTATTGAGCCACTTGAAGTGCCACATCTTTTTCCGACATCCGCAATTGGAGTTGGCTCACTTCTTCTTGCAGGGCTGCCAACTTGTTGCCTGTCACAATCTGTCCGCCCTGGAAGATGGGTTGCACAGCCATCACACTGCCCACCATGCCTTTCTTCACCATCGCCATGTCCAATGCCCCCATGCCAGGCACAGCCATTGTACTTTGCACCAAGTCATCGAAGCCATGAAAGCCCACTCCCGTGGCACTTACCTGTGGGAAATAGTTGGTGCGAGCCTTTGCCTTGTCCTCCTTGGCGGCATCGATGCCCAAACGTGCATTCTTCAGTGTTCGGTTGTTCTGCACAGCCATCTCCTGCAACTGTGCCAAGGTGTACTCTTGGGCGTTCATGCCACAAGCGTACAGCATATAAATCATCAAGAGAATCTTTTTCATTGTATCCTTTGTTTTTTTTCAGGCGTACCCGAGGGGTACGATGGGGTGTATCCGAGGGGTACACTTTGCCGTACCCCTCGGGTACGTTCATTTACTTATCGAATATTTTCCAATAAACCACCGGCAACACCGTCACCACCATGATGAGCGAGCCGATGCCGCCGGCAAAGATGGAGACACCCACGGGCATCCACAGATTGGTGGCAGCCACAATCATCGGCACCACGCCTACTGCCGTGGTGGCTGTGGTGAGGAAGATGGGCACCATGCGGCGGCGACCTGCATCGTAGGCTGCATCACGCACCGTCCAGCCTTGCCGCACCAATCCGTTGGCGTGTTCGAAAATGAGGATTTCGTTCCTCATGATCGTGCCCATCAGCGTGACGAACCCCAGCACCGCAGTGATGCCCACAGCACGCCCCATCAGCGACAAGCCCAAGATGGCTCCCGGCAGACAGAGAGCAATGGAGAGCACACAGACGAAGGTGATTTTGTAGTTCTTGAAGTTGAACAGAAGAAAGAAGAAGATGATGATAACGCCAATGGCAAGTCCCTCGCCCAGTGATGGCAGATTTTCGGCATCGTCCTCCGGTTCTCCGCCCACCTCGAAGCGCACCCCTTCGGGTAGGTGAATCTGGGTGGTGCCCACCTGCCGCATCTCCTTGTGGATGGGGGCGGGGTACACATTGCGTTTCAGGTCGCACGACACCGTGACACAACGCTCGCCACCACGGTGTACCATGTTGGTGGCAGTCCATGCAGGGTGTGCCTCCCCCATCTGGCGGAGCGGCACCGATGTGCCCACGGAGGAGAGATAAAGACCGTTCACGTCATCGCAGTCGAGGCTTTCCTTGTGTATATCTTTCAGCATCATCGGCACCTCGTAGTCACCTTCCCACACTTGCCCCACCTTCGTGGTGCCAGTGCTCAATGCCAGTTGCAATTCCGTCATCGTGCGATTCATCCCCAATTGACTGGTTGCCACAGGGTCAAGTTCCACCTCGATGATGGAACGTGGTTCCCGCCAGTCGGTGTGTACGTTCATCATGTCGGGGTTCTTCCGCATCACCGCCATCATCTCGTCTGCCACGGTTCGGAGGCTGTCTGCATCGTCGCCATAGAAACGGTACTCGAAGGGGTCGTAGTTCTGGAAGTCCAACTGCTTGAACTTCACGAAAGCGTTGGGGAAGTGCTCGGAATAGAGCGGCTCGTAATAGTCAAGCATCTCAATGGTTGCCTCTTGCGAGATGGTGTTGACAATGAACTGGGCATAGTTCCGTCCAGCCACCTTCGGTGCATACGCCGTGTGGAAACGAGGAGAGGAGCATCCGATGAAACGGGTCACACTCACGGTCCGCTCGTCCTCGCTCAGCACCTCGTAGATGGAGTCGGCAATGGCTTTCGTCTCGTTCAGCCCTGCTCCTTGAGGCAGGAAAATCTCCACGGCAAATTGGTCGCGGTCGGCAATGGGCATCAGGCGCGTTTCCAGCGTCGATGCCAGCACAAGGCTCAAGGCTACCAATGCCACGGCACTCCCGATGGTGAGCCAGGGATTGCGAAACGTCCACTCAAGCACTTTCTCATACCCTGTCTGCACATAGTCGGTAAGGCTCTTCTTCTGTGGTTGCTCCTTGATGTCCTCTTCGGTCACGTCGCCCACACGGCTGGTGGGCTTCGACACCTCTACATGCTTATGGACAGTCTTCTTACGCTTCTTAATCATGAAGTATTCCATGATGGGAATGGCGATGACAGCCAGCACCAGCGACACCATCAGGTTAATCAGAATCGTCCAAGGGAACCACTGGAGGAAGTCGCCTTTCATGCCCGACAGCAGGAAGAGGAACGGGAAGAAAATGACGGAGATGCAGAGCGTGGCAAGCATCATGGGCATAAAGTAGTGCTGTGCCGACTCTGCCGCTGCGTGCCAACGAGACATCCCTTTGTTCAGATACTCCAAGTAGCCGTCGAGCACCACAATGGCATTATCGACCACCATGCCGAGCACGATGATGAGGGCTGCGAGGGTGACGCTGTTGAGCGGAATGCCCACCATATACATCACGCCGATGGAGATGAACGTGCTGAGCGGAACGGTGACGCCTGCCACCACCGCAGTCCTCCACGGGAAAAGAATGAGCATGACAATCACGATGATTGCCATCGACTCCAGGAGGTTGACCATGAAATCGTTCACGCTCCCCACCACCACCTTGCACTGGTCGGCAATGCGGCTCACCGTCACATCCTTGGGCAGTTCTGTCTCCACGTATTCGTCCAGCACCTGCTGCACATCCTCGCCATACTGCACGATGTTGTTGCCCTCCATCATTTCGAGAGAGAGGAGCACACAGGGGTGTCCGTTGTACTCGATGTAACTCTCCGTGCGGTCATACTCACGCTTCACGGTCGCCACATCCTTCACCCTCACCACATGGTTCTGTGCATCGGTGTAGATGATTTGATTCTCAATCTCCTGCTCGCTCGACACCGTGGGTGCCACATGGATGGGCACATCCTTTTCCGTGCCGCTGATGCTGCCAGCCATGGTGGTCATGCCTGCCGACTGCAAGGCTTGCATCACCGCCATCTTGCCGATGCCGTATGCCGCCAGTCGCTGCTGGTCCACTTCTATGCTGATTTGTTCTTTCAGGTCGCCATACAGCACCACATTGCTGACGGAGGGAATGCGGCGAAGGCGGTCGGCAAGGTCGTCGCTGTATTTCTTCAGTTCGCGAGGGCTTCGGTCTTGGCTCTCGATGGCAATGAGGAGTGCCGAAGCACTGCCAAAGTCGTCGTTCACCGCCAATGCCAACACACCGCTTGGCAGGCTCTGGCTCTTGAAGGCGTTCAGCCCATGCTTGATTTTCGACCACACTTCGTCCTTGTTGTTCACATGGTCTTGCAACTCCACCATGCACACGCACATGCCGTTGCTGCTCGTGGTGGTGGTCTTCTTGCGTTTCACCTCGTCAAAAGTGAAGAGATACCTTTCCAAAGGCTTTGCCACCTGCTCTTCCACCTCTTCGGCTGTGGCTCCCGGATAGACCGCCACCACCACACCCTGACGAATCACGAAGTCAGGGAACTCTGCCTTAGCCATCTTGTCGAACCCGAAGAGTCCGAAGATGAACAGCAACACAATCAACAGGGAGGTGATGCGGTAGTTCCGCATCAGCCATCCCACCCAGTTATTCTTCATATTCAGTTCCTTCGCTTAGTTTTTGATACCCTTCCACAATCACCTTCTCTCCTTTCTTCAAGCCACCCACTACCTCCATGCGGTTGCCCGAAGCCTCGCCCAGCGTCACTTTCGCCCGATGTGCCTTCCCCTCCTCTGCCTTCCACACAAACATGCTGCCATCAGCCGACCGCTGCACCGCCGTAATCGGCACCGAAACGGCAGCCCCTCTCTGGGTCTCGTTTGCAGCGACGCCGTCGCAGCCCCCCATCACCTTCACCTCACACACCATCCCTGCCAGCAGCCTTTCCCCCAGATTCTCCACACGGATTCTGACGTCATACGTCCTGCTGACAGGGTCTGCCTGCACCCCCTTCTCGATTCTGCCCCCTGCAAACGTCTCTCCCAACGCCTCCACACGAATCTCCGTCGGCGTTGTTGCCGAAAACTGGGCAATCTCCTTCTCCGGCACACTCACCTTCACCTTCACATGACTTATATCAAGGATGGTGCATACAGGCTGACTGGGCAGAGCCGTTTCCCCCGCGTTCATCATCTTCTTGCCCACCACACCGCTCACGGGTGCATACACACGGCAGTCAGCCACCGCCTTCTTCGCCATGTCGAGTTGAGCCTGCGCCTGTGCCACTTGGCTCTGCGTCTCCACCCACTTCATGTCTGCCAGCGCGTTCTGGTCGTGCAGTTGCTTCATCCGAGCCAAGGCATCATTCGCCTGCCGCATCTGTGCCTCACAGTTGGCAAGGGCGTTCCGTGCCTGTGTGGCATCCATCTCGGCGATGAGTTGCCCCCTGCTCACACGCTGCCCTCCATCCACCAGCACACGCAACACCGTGCCGCTGCCCGTGAAACTGACCGCCGTGCTCGACTCAGCCTCCACCTCGCCCACGTAGGTTCGACCATTCACGTCGGCAGCCTCACCGACCACCTCCGTCCTTACCCTCACAGGAGCCACCTTCCGCTCCTCCTTGCCTCCGCTGCACGATGCCAGCAATGCCAGCATCACAGCAGAAAGAAATGCTGCTTTTTTCATGTTCTATTACACTTTTATTGCTACTTTTTTGTGCAAAGTAACGGCGAAAAAAAGAAACATAGGACAAAAAAAGCACGCCCATCCTGTTCTATTTCTCTCATTTTCGACGCAAAGGAGAGGCGTAGAACAAATGAGGCGTGAAATGAAACAACGGAAATTCAAAGAAAAGCCGTACTTTTGCACACAAAAAAGAAAAATGAAACAATGGAAAGAGTCAATTTAGCATCCATCGGTCAAAAAATCGTGACCGACTATCGGGACAACACCATCGCCTTGATCAGTGACATGGGCAAAGTGAAGGAAGAGGTGGAGAAGAAAGTCGTGCTGGTGGAAACCTACATCGTCATCATCGTGCTCAAGGGATGCGGAAGCATTTGCATGGAAGACAAAGAGTTCACCATACAGGCAGGCGACATTTTTATCTGCCCTCCCAGCAACATTCTGGAGAAGTCGATGATGAGCATAGACCTGGAAATCAGAGGATTCATTGTTTCAAAAGAAATGGCTGAAAACGGCATGAAAGAGGCACGGATGAGTTGGACGAACCGAACCATCGCCTCCAACTACGTGATACATGCCGAGCAGGAGGAAATCAGGCGGCTGTGCATGTACTACGACCTGCTGAACGACAAACTGAACGCTCCCGAATCCACCAGCAAGCATCTGTCGCTGAGCGGTTTGTTCACGGCTCTAATCTATGAACTCTGCGACATCTTCGAGCACAACAACTTCCTCCTGGAAAGCGCCAACTACACCTCAGCGGAGAACATCTTCCAGCGGTTCATCAAACTGCTCGAAGACCCCCACCAGCCCTTCATCAGCGTGAACGAATACGCCGCCCTCCTTCACATCACCCCCAAATACTTCTCCTCCGTGTGCAAAAAGCAGACAGGCAAGACGGCAAACGAAATCATCGCAGAGGAAATCATCAAGACCGCAAAAATCCTCCTGCACGACAACCGCCTCAGCATCAAGCAGGTAGCCGACCGCCTCAACTTCGCCAACCAGTCACACTTCGGCACCTACTTCCGTCGTCACACAGGCATCTCGCCCCAGCAGTTCCGAAAAATGTGAGAAACATCGGCGTCAGTCCCAGTTGCAGACCCCGGCATTGACAAATTCTCCCTCTTCGTCGAATTGGATAAAGAGGACATCGACGTTTATGCCGAGGAACCCATTGTTTTTCAGCACATAGGTCAATTCTGTGTTCTCGTTCCCGAAGTCTGATTTCCCCAACATGGACTGGACCTCTGTGATGTTGGGGCGTTCTTGTCTCAGTTTCTTGACAAGCGATTCGGACATATAGAACCTTATCTTCCGGACGGGAGGGTTCTTCCATATCAGTTGGTTGAAGGGAACTTGTTGTCCCAGAGTGGGGGACACGTTGGCTGTGAGGAGTGCCGAAAGGACAAGCAGCGTGACAAAGATGCCCTTCAAAAGTTTTCTGCTCCAATAGCAAATGACAATGGTGGCAATCAGGCAGGGGATGGCTGATACGATGCAGATGTGCATGATAAACCACAAGAATGATTGAAACAACGAGGAAAGGACGGACATGAACCCCTTTCCGAAGAAGAGACCCCCAAGCAGCATCGCCAACAGCGAGAACACCTGCGACATCAGCAGCAGATGGAAAAAGCGTCTCACGCCGATGTCTGTCCTGTACAGCGACAGGCTTGTAAAGACGGTTGCCACGCTGACACCCACCACCAGGAGATGGATGCCTATTGCTGTTCCTGTTGCCATTTGGCTTCCGAAGCACACGAGGCTTAGCATCAGAAAGCACACCTCAATGATGCCTGCGATGGCAATTGCCTTTTTCAGATGGTCACGAGCAGATTCTTCCCTGCGATGTGCCTCTGCATGTTGTGTCGATTCTTTCATTCGGATGTTTTTTATTTTTCGTTCTCTTTTATTGAATAATAACGAAAGAGAATCTTGATTATTGTATGTATGAAAGGTGCTGTCTATGCTTTTCTTGAAGGGCGGTTCAGCACTCCGCTCACCATTCTGCTGACGGGCGTGCTCACCTTTGTGCTCTGCTTCCTCATCACCAAACTTCTCTCTCTTCTTCCCCAAAGCAAATACCTGATTGGATAATCAATAACAGGACACATGGAAAAACTCATCGTTCCGAGCAAGAAAGCAATGAAGAAGACACTCGTGTTGAAGCGACAAGTCCTGGACGCATTTCAACAATTAGGGATGCACGAAGGGATGGCAGTGATGGTACACACGTCGTTGAGCAGCATCGGATATGTGTGCGGAGGAGCACAAACCATCATCGAGGCACTGATTGAGACGGTCGGCTTGTCTGGCACGGCCATGATGCCGCTTGCCATGATGGCAACTGAAGAATAAACCTTCACCTCTGTCACTTGTCACTCGTCAGAGGTAAACAATTTGGCTTGATTACATCTCAAAATTTGGCTTGAATACAAGAATGGATTTGGCTTGATTACACTTTTTTATAATCAAGCCAAATGGAAAGTTGTAATCAAGCCAAATTTATTTTTATAATCAAGCCAAATAGTTAGATGATGTTGAGGTATCCCAATTTGAGGTATTGAGGTAGGGTAAAAGAGGGGGCTTCCGACAAGCATCATCGTGATGGCTGCCATATTCGCATCTTTTGATTTGCCCACATTCAGCCAAAGAAAGATGTTTGCCGATAAGTATTGACGGAATGAGGGCGGCAAGGTGCATGCAAGAAAATCGGTTGTGGAAACAGAGCAATGTGGTAGACGATAGGGGAATAACATGATACAAATGCTTTATGTTTTGCAAATATTGACACAATTTATGGGCGGAGATGATGGAGGTTTGAAGATTGCTGTGAATTTCGACGAGTTCAAGCAGTCATATACCATACACAAGATGGACGAACAGGAAACCGTTGCCACTTTTAACTGTGCTGGCGAGGACCATCTAAGGGAGTGACGCAACGCAATCGTTTGCGTCATTTTTTGTTCTTTTTTTGTTGCATAGTTCTATGGAACACGCTACCTTTGCCGTGAAATCAGCAATTTTTTTGTTCAACAATCTAACTAACACAATGAGATTATGAGAAAGATTCATTACCTAATTCTGATGCTGTCGATGGTGTCTGTCGCAGCGTTTGCTCAAGAGTGGGAACGTCCTGTTCCTGCTACTGTGGAATTTCAGGCGGGCAAAGTGATGTACCTCTACAATGTAGGGCGTGGCATGTTCTTCACGCAGGGCAATGAGTATGGCACGCAAGGCAGTGTTGCCGACCAAGGCTATCAGGTCAGTTTCACGCAGTTTGTGGACGAGAACGGCGAATGGGATGGTAAGTCCTACGTATTCAATGATTCCATCGAGTCGGGCGACCTTCAGGGATGGCATGAGGTGTATATGGAAGAGTGGAATGAACACATTTATGTGGACCATCGCGACCAAGAAAACTACTTCTGGGAGTTGGAGGCTTTGGGCGGCAACACCTATCGTCTCTATCCTGGAGACCGCAATCCAGCCTTGAACCACGCAAAGCATCCAGGCACTTATACAGGTGTCGATGTGAGCACCAACCCCACCAGCACAGCCGTGGAGGCATTCCTTGAAGTGGGTGCTGAGGACGTGCAGGAGGGAGACTATCTGGTGGAGTGGCAGTTTGTCACCATCGAGGCGTATGAGACCTTCCAAACTCAGTTGGAACTCTATTATGCAGCCGAGGCTCTTGGCGACGCCATCATTGCCGCCGAGAATGAGGGGCTTGATGTGGCGGCACAGAAAGCCGTCTATGCCAATCACGAGAGCACCGTCGCTCAACTGACCGCAGCCCGTGAGTCCATCACGGAACTCTACAAGCAGCAGTTGCAGAAAGTTTATACGCCGACCCATCCGCTTGATATGGATGCAGACTATGTGGTGAACACAACTTTCGACGACAACATTGATGGATGGGCAACCACCACCAACAATGCAGCCAACTATCCGAATTCCGACGACAATGTGGATGGAGTCAACTTCACCTATAAGTTCTGGCTCAACTGGAATGGCAGTCCCATGACAGGCAAGATGTACAAGACCCTCACAGGCATGCCGGAAGGCGTTTATCATCTCCGCATGGCGGCATACAGCGAGAAAGGCGAGCAGGCATACGTTTACATTTTCAACGACAGCACGGAGTTGACCACGCCAAAGCCAAACTTCTACGAAGTGAGCACGTTCGTTTATGGAACAGATACTTTTGAAATCGGCCTGAACTGTCCTGTCGCTAATAGCACGTGGATAGGCATTGACAATGTGCATCTCGAATATTATGGCAACAATGCGGAATCTTATGGCTACATCGCAAACTATCACATGGAGAACGCTCCCGACTACTCCAGCGTGAAGTGCTACAAGCCGTTGCTCGAAGAGTATGCGACAGCCAAGAAAGCACTCTCGTCAGTTTCAGATTATGAAACAGCCGTGTCCGTTATCGGAACTTTCAAGACGGTGCAGAACAGCATTGCTGCCTGTGTCGCAGCCTACGAAGCATACGGTCAGTTGCTGGATGAGGCTTATGATGTGTTGGATAAGAAGTACGGTCCAGACCTCGAAGACTATGTGTTGGAAGCAAGCAATCACTATATGGAGTGCGACCTTACTCAAGAGGAGATTACTGCCGCGTTGACGGAGTTTGCCGACCTGATTGAAGCAACGGAAAAGGCTGTGTATGACGAGGATAAGTACACCCCGACCCATCCGCTCAATATGGATGATGTTTATGTGGTCAACACCACTTTCGACGAAACGTATGACGGATGGCTCTCGACGACCAATTGTGACTATGGAGGTCTTGATGATGATGCCGAGCGTGTGGATGGCGAGATTTTCTCAGGCAAGTTCTGGCTCAATTGGAAAGGTAACCCAATGACGGGTAAGATGTACAAGGAAGTGACGGGCATTCCTGAAGGTGTTTACCATCTTCGCCTTTCTGCCTACAGCGAAGCAGGTGAGAACGCATACGTCTATGCATTCCAAGACAGTACCGAACTGGTCACTCCCGACCCACATGTGTATGATGTGTACACGTTTGTGTATGGCACAGATAAGTTTGAGATTGGTCTTTCTTGCCCCGTGGCAAACAGCACATGGATTGGTATTGACAATGCTCATCTGGAGTATTACGGACGGAATGCCGAATCGTTTGAGTTCATAGCCCAATACTATGCTGACAATGCTCCAGAGTTTACGGAGGAAGATTGTTCTGCTGAGTTGTTACAGGAGTATAACGATGTCGTGAAGTCATTGCCTGACGTGTCCGATTATAAATCGGCAGTAGCCATTATCGGCAGATACAAAGAACTGCTGAAAGAGATTGCTGCAAGTGGCGAAGAAGAGGAACCGGAACCAGAGCCGCAACCGCAATGGGAGGGTTATCCAGCCTCAATGATTTGTGTTGACCCAAGTTGGGGACCATCGGTCTATGTGGATGCCAACCGTGCTTCGAATGCCGACGTGACAGGCTATGGCACTTACAATGTGACAGAAACCATCAATGGCGGTCTCAATGGCGTAACCGTGTTCTGTATTGACATCGTTGGTGCGGGTGAAAAGTATAATGCGGAGAATACTGTGGCTACAGTTGACAAACTTACGGTGGATGACGTAGATATCACCGTGGACAATACAAAGATTCTCTATGGCGACCTTGAAGGAAACGGCAATTTCCGCATCGAAATCTATAATGACTATGGTGCGGGCACCAATTCGAATCCTCCAATTGACCAGACGGCAATGGTTGGTAGCGTAGTGTCAGTTACTTTCACTCTTGCTCAGCCAACGAGTGTCCGTTCGGTCGATGGTGTGATGGGTGCAACAGCAACATTCTACAGTATTTCAGGTGTAAAACTCTCACAGCCACAGCATGGTGTGAATGTGATGAGAGTACAGATGCCTGATGGTTCTATCAAGACAAGTAAGGTTCTCATTCAGTAAAATTGGTTAATTTATTAGTTAGTTCAGTGGGGAGCCACGGTTGTGTGATGCATTCCGTGGCTCCTTTTCTTTTTTCATCAAACGATGCGGCGATTCTTCTTCCATATCAGTTTCTCCTTTCTGATGCAGTTGGCTTGTATGCCAGCCGTTGCTCAAATCTCTCATCTGTTGACAGGTGAGATTATTGGAACAGAACAGAGTGTAGATTACACCACGTTTCGTGCCAGCCAAACCGTCAATACGCGTGAGTGTGCTTTTGATGGACGGCTTGATACGTATTTCGCCAGTTATGAGCGTTCACGCACTTGGGTGGGGTTGGACTTGGGAACAAAACATGTTATCACGAAAGTCAAGTGGTCGCCCAGAGATGACAGTTACGGACCTCGGCGAGTGCAATTGGCTTTGTTTGAAGGTGCGAACAGCCCCGACTTCATGGATGCCCTTCCATTGTATCTGATTCAACGGGAAGGTGCAATTGGCGTGATGGATTCAGCGGAAGTATGCGTGAGTCGCGGTTTCCGTTATGTGCGATATGTGGGACCGGCTGACGCTCGGTGCAATGTGGCAGAAGTGGCATTCTATGGATATGAAAATGAGGGGAATGACAGCCAGTTCTATCAAATCACCCATTTGCCTACGATGAGCATCCATGTGGAGGAAGGTGAAGAGCCCTACGACAAGGAGCATCAACTGCCTTCTCGCATGTTGCTTGTTTATGATGGAGGAACTCGTTTGCAGGATTATCCGGTGTTGACCCGTTTGCGTGGGAATGCTTCTATGGACTTCCCTAAGAAGCCTTATCGGGTGAAGTTCAATGACGGGAAGAAGCACCACATGCTGAAAGGCTCGCCGCTGGAGGCTCCAGCCAAGGCGAAGAAATGGACGCTGATAAACAACTATGGCGACAAGACGCTGATGCGGAACATGGTGGCGTTTGACCTCAGCCGACGTATGGGTATGGCATACACGCCCTGGTGTCAGCCGGTCGATGTCATCGTGAATGGGGAGTATCGTGGCAATTACCAGTTGGCAGACCAGATAGAGGTGCGGGAGAATAGGGTGGATATAGAGGAACTGACTCCCGATGCAGAGGACATTTCGGGGGGCTATCTGATAGAATCCGATGGCTATTACTACAAAGAACCCGCATTCATTTGGACTGGGCATGACAACGTGTTTGTCATCAAGTCGCCTGACGATTCTATCACGTCAGGACAGAAAAACTATATCGAGTCGTTTTGGAATACAATGGAGAACCGTTTGTACGCTTCCTCCAATGGTGTCTCTGCCGATTTCCGTTCGTGTTTCGATGTTCATAGTTTCTTACAATACTTCTTGGTGAATGAACTTGCAGGAAATCCCGACATCATGTGGAGCACCTGTTTCTATAAGGATAAAGGAGATGGCTTGCTCTATACGGGGCCTGTGTGGGATTTTGATATTGCTTTCGACAATGATGTGCGTGTCTATCCCGTATCAAACCAATCGGGCTTTCTCTATACTTTCGCTACAAACGCAGCCGGAAATATGCGTGATTTCTTCCGCCGTGTACTTTCTGACCAGTATGTGAGTGCCGAACTGAGGGACAGATGGGTGGAGGCTCGTCGTCATGCGGGGGTGACGGAGGAGGTTTTGTGTGCTTTGGTGGATAGTATTGCGTATGAACTGGATGAAGCACAACGTTTGAATTTCCTCAGATGGAATACGCTGAACAGTCGGGTACACCAGAATCCGAGGGCTTTGGGGAGTTATGATGCGGAAGTGGAAGCCCTCAAGGACTTTCTCTGTGGTCGCACCAGATGGATGGATAAGAAATTGGGATATGATGCAGGGGCTGACGGTGTGGAAAACATTTTTGCCTCATTCGAGCAGACGGAACGAATGGGCATTTACACGTTGTCTGGGCAAAAGATGAATGTGGGCAACGAAAGATTATTGCCCAAGGGTCTGTACATTATCGATGGCAAGAAAAAGTATATCCGATAGGGGGGAGGGGCTTTACTTGGTAGATTCACGTGCGACAAGATAACTTGGCACGACTACCCGTTTGGCTTTCTGTTTGGGGTTCTGAATGTGTTTGAAGATGAGATTGAAGCAGATGACTCCCATATCGTAGTTGTGGTGGCTGATGGAGGTGATGGATGGATCCATAATCTCGGCATGAAACTCGTCAACATAGCCAAGAACTTTGATGTCCTTGGGGATTTTCAGCCCGTGACGTTTCACTTCTTTCAGCACGGCAAAGGTGATTTCGTCGCTCATCGTCATAATGGCATCGGGAGGTTCGGGCAGGGAAAGCAGGTGGCGGGTAGAACTCAGCCCCGACTTGAACGTCATCTTCTCGGGCACGATGATGTATTCCCGTCGGACTGGGAGGCGGTTTTCTTCTAATGCTTCTATATATCCCTCGCGGCGGTCGCTTGACATTTGCAGATACTTCTGGGCACCTATGAGGGCGATGCGTTGGCAGCCCCGTTCTACCAGATGGTTGACGGCTTTCTTGGCTGAGGCTTTGTTGTCGATGACTACATGCGAACAGCGTGTACCCAGGTTGCCGCGGTCGAAAAACACGACGGGGATGTTGTTGTCAAGCAGGGTTTCGAAATGCTCCATTGTTTGAGTCTCTTGAGAGATGCAGGCGATGATGCCATCCACTCGGAGTTTGAGCATGTTTTCGATGCATTTCTTCTCGTTCTCCACGCTTTCGTAGGAAGACTCTATGACGATGGAAAACCCCTGTTCTTTTGCTGCCTCGTCGATGCCTGCAATGATGGAGGTGTAGAAGTAAGCATGAATCATGGGGATGATGACTCCAATGGTCATGGAGCAATTGTCGTGAAGACCGACGGCAAAGCGGTTGGGCACGTAGTTGTATTTCTTTGCCAATTCCAGAACTTTCTTTCGCATGGATTCTCCTACGCCGTCTTTCCCTCTGTAGGCACGAGAGACGGTGGATACGGCAACGCCCAGTTCTTTTGCGATGTCTTTGAGCGATTTGATGTTTCCCATTTTTTGTCTTTTGGTTTACTCAACTTTCGTATGTTAAGAAGATATAGGAAGATAAAGGAAGATAGCCGCTTTTCAGCGGCGGAAGATAGAGGACGATACCTTGTCCAAAGGAAAAACATTCGTCCTTTATCTCCTTTTTATCTTCTTCTAACTTCCTCTATCTACAAGACATATAGAGTTTGCGAAACTTAAATTAGTTTTGTTGACAAAGTTACTTAAAAAAAAGAGATATGGCAAAGATTTTTCCGAAAAAGTGGGAGGACGCTCTTCCTTTTTGATACAAATGTTTTTGGTTTTGCAAACGTTTGCGTGTTTTTTCATGTAAAAAGGGTGACGGTTTGGCAATTATGCCGTATCTTTGTGGAAAATTAACCTAAAACGATTGGATAAGCGTATGAAAAAGTTTGTGTTGGCGGCTCTGATTGCCGCGACAAGTGGCAGTTTGTGTGCCCAGCAGAAGGTGCGGAACGGCGTGGAGATACACGTGGACGATGCCCTGCTGAGGGTGGAGTTTGTGAAGAGCGATGTGGTGAGGGTTCGCTACACGTTGGCGGACGAGGTGGCGGACGTGGATAATGGGATATGTGTGCGGAGGGCACCCGAGAAGGTGAGGGTGAAGCGGATGGACTCGCAGGGGGAGGTCATCCTGCGGTCGGACAGCCTGACGGTGAAGATTGATGCACAGACGGGCAGCATCGCTTATTATGATACGGACGGAGCGCTGCTCTTGCAGGAGGACAGGGCGGTGCCGCACAAGGGAGAGAGAATCTTTGTGGAGAATGTGACGTTCGACGAATCGACGCGTCGCACGGTGAAGACGGCAGACGGCGACAAGGAGGTGATGGATGTGCTGAGGAGGGACACGGTGGGCAGTTCGTGGCGGTGGCGGCTGGGGCTGACGTTCCAAGAGAAGGAGGCGCTCTACGGGCTGGGCGGCTACATGGAGGACTACATGAACCTGCGGGGGAAGACGGTCTATCTGTGTCAGCACAACCTGAAGGAGATGGTGCCGGTGCTGAACTCGACGGCGGGCTATGGGCTGCTGATGAATGCGGGCAGCGAGATGGTGTTTAACGACCCCCTCCCAACCTCCCCCTCTATGGGGAGGAGTCGCCATTCGGCGAGTTCCCTGACGACAAACGCCCCGGATGGTTCTCCCCATAGAGGGGGAGATGTCCGTCAGGACAGAGGGGGTCTGCTTATCGGTGCCGCTCCGCAACTCGACTACTACTTCATGAAGGGTCGGACGATGGACCTGACGGTGAAGAACTATCGTTGGCTGACGGGCGATGTGCCGATGGTGCCGCTGTATCTGTTGGGCTACACGCAGTCGAAGGAGCGGTACGTCAGTTCGGACGACTTGATTACGACCTTGAAGCGTTTCAGGGATTCGCATATTCCGATTGACATGATTGTGCAGGACTGGAACTATTGGGAGCCGGGCAGTTGGGGGCACATGAAGATGAACGCTCGCGACTATCCCGACAAGAGGGCGCTGACGGATGCCATCCACGGCATGAACGCCAAACTGATGATTTCCATCTGGCCCAGCATGACGAACTCGCCGCAGGAAAAGGACTTTGCGGCAAAGGGGATGCTGATTCCAGGCACGAACGTGTATGATGTGTTCTCGAAGGAGGCTCGCGACCTCTACTGGCAGTATGCCAACGGGGAGTTCTTCAGCAATGGGTTTGATGCGTGGTGGTGCGACTCGTCGGAACCGCTCGACGCCGACTGGAGCAACCGTGGAGGGGGCTACGGATGGGACAGCCATGCGGAACGGTTCGACCTGTGCAGCAAGAAGTTGGCAGATGCGTTGGGGCATGAACGGAGTCAACTCTATTCGCTCTATCACGCCAAGGGCATCTATGAGCATCAGCGGCAGGTGACGGACGAGAAGCGTGTGGTCAATCTCACGCGTTCATCCTACGCAGGCGAGCAGCGTTACGGCACGATTATCTGGAACGGCGACACCCACGCCTCGTGGTCGGCTTTCCGGCAGATGATTCCGGCAGGGCTGAACTTCATGTCCACGGGATGCCCCTACTGGACGATAGACGTAGGTGCGTTCTTCACGAAGAAAGGTTGGGCGTGGTTCTATGACGGCGACTATGATAAGGGCGTGGAAGATATGGGTTACAGGGAACTCTACGTGAGGATGTTGCAGTATGCCACCTTCCTGCCCGTCATGCGCAGTCACGGCACCGACACGCCTCGCGAGCCGTGGCGGTTTGGCGATGCGGAGAGTCCGTTCTACAAGAGCATCCTCGACTGCATCAGGACGAGATACCAACTCCTGCCCTACACCTATTCGCTGGCAGCCGATGTCACCTTCCGTGGCGGCACGATGGCACGTCCACTTGCATTCGACTATGCCGAGGACGAGGCGGTGCTCGACCTGAAGGATGAGTTTCTCTTGGGGCAGAACCTGTTGGTGGCTCCGGTCACGAAGCCGATGTATTATGAGAAGAACTCGCAGCCATTAGAGGGCGTGGCGAAGACCCGTGAGGTGTATCTGCCGAAGGGCAAGCAATGGACGGACTTCTGGAGCGGCAAGACCTACGGCGGCGGACAAACCGTGACGGTGGAGGCTCCGCTGGAGCACATCCCCGTGTTTGTGCCGTCGGGCAGCATCATCCCCCTCTGTGCCGACGCGATTGAATATGCAGCCCTGTATGCCGATGCCACTTGGGAAATCCGCGTCTATCCCGGCGCCGATGCCACCTTCACCATCTATCAGGACAGTGGCGACGGCTACGCCTACGAGCAGGGCGAACGCTCGGAGTTCCTGCTGACGTGGAATGAGCAGAAGCAGACCCTCACGCTCTCGGCTCGACAGGGAAAGTATCAGCCCAAGGCGATGAAGATGAACGTGGTGCTGCCGAACGGAAAGAGCCAGACCGTCACTTACAAAGGCAAGAAAGTGACGCTGAAGTTTTGACATTTATCATTTTGAAGTAGTTAAGTAGTCAGTAGTTAAGTAGTGAAGCCGATACTTGGCAACGTTTGGCGTGACATTCGGCTTAACTCCAGAGCGAAGCGATAACTACTTAACTACAAAATGAGGCCTACGAAAGTTTAACATCTAACTAATTAACCTAATATGAAAAGATTGATGACATTGGCTTTGGGCATTGCGACGCTGGCGACGGCCGAGGCACAGACGTTGCACTACAATCGACCTGCCGACTTCTTCGAGGAGGCACTGGTGATTGGCAACGGCACGATGGGCGGCATCGTGTATGGCGGTACCGACACGGACAAGATTTCGCTCAACGACATCACCCTGTGGACGGGCGAACCGTGCAACATGAACATTTATTCCCCCGAGGCACACAAGACGATTCCTGCCATCAGGGAGGCGTTGCGGAAAGGTGACTACAAGGAGGCTGACCGCTTGCAGCGGGATGTGCAGGGACACTTCTCGCAGAACTATCAGCCGCTGGGCGAGTTGCAGATTCAGTATCTCGATGCCGAGGGGGAGGTGAGCAATTATCGCCGTTGGCTCGACATCGGCAACGCCACCGCCCACACGGTGTACCACCGAGGAAAGTATCAGTATGCGACAGAGTATTTCGCCACTCATCCCGACTCGGGCATGGTGGTGCGTATCACGACCGACAATCCCGAGGGCATCAAGGCCCGCATCTCGCTGTCGTGCCAACTTCGCAACCTCATCGGTGTGGAGAACGGCGTGATTGTGAATGACGGATATGCCGGCTATGGCTCGCTGCCGAGTTACTATCAGGCGGACGAAAAGTTTGCCTACGACCAGTTGCGTGGCATTCATTTCCGCACGGCGGTGAAGGTGTCGGCGGCTGGCATAAAGGTGGGCGAAAAGGACATCGAGGTGTATGGCTCGCAGACGGTGACGCTCTACATTGCCAATGCCACGTCGTTCAACGGTTTCGACAAAGACCCTGTGAAGGAAGGACTGCCGTATCAGGACATTGCGGACAGACGGCTGAGGGGCTTGTACACAAAATCGTATAATGACCTAATGAACCGACATGTCAATGATTATCAGGCAATTTATAACAGAGTGAAGTTGTCGTTGGGCAAGTCGGTCGCCAACGAGAAGGCAACGGATGAGGTGCTTCGTGAGTATCTGGATGAAAATATCTTCAATCCCGACCTCGAAGCCCTCTACTTCCAGTATGGACGCTACTTGCTCATCTCCTGCTCTCGCACCCCGAATGTGCCAGCCAACTTGCAGGGACTCTGGAACGAGAGCATCCTGCCGCCTTGGTCGTGCAATTATACGAGCAACATCAACGTGGAGGAGAATTACTGGGCAGCCGAGACGGCGGCGATGCCAGAGATGCACCTGTCGTTGTTGATGTTCTTGAAGGAACTGCAAGGCTCGGGTGAGCAGACGGCAAAGGCATACTATGGTGTGAACAAGGGCTGGTGTCTGGCTCACAACACCGACATCTGGGCGATGACCTGTCCTGTGGGGCTCCACACGGGTGACCCTTCGTGGGCAAACTGGAACATGGGTGGTGCGTGGGTGAGCACCCACATCTGGGAACACTACACTTTCTCGCTCGACAAGGACTTCCTCCGCGAGTATTACCCCGTGCTGAAAGGGGCTGCCGAGTTCTGCATGAACTGGATGGTCACTACCACCAGCATGGGTGTGGACGGCAAGGAGTATCTCATCACGGCTCCTTCCACCTCGCCAGAGAACATCTACGTCACGCCAGAAGGCTATCACGGACGTTCTTGCTATGGCGGTTTTGCCGACATCGCCATGATTCGCGAGTGTCTGACCGATGCCAGGAATGCGGCTTGGGAACTGGGCATTGACAAGGATTTCATTGCGGAGGCAGAAGCCACCCTCGCCAAACTCCAGCCCTACAAGATTGGCAAGAAGGGCAACCTGCAGGAATGGTTCTACGATTGGGAGGATGAAGACCCGCACCATCGCCATCAGAGCCATCTGTTCGGCATCTATCCGGGCCACAATGTGGAGGATGGGGTGCATAAGAGAGCCGAAATCGAACGTGCCGCCTCCAAGACCCTCGAACTGAAAGGCGACCAAACGACCGGTTGGAGCACAGGGTGGCGTGTGAACCTCTACGCCCGTCTGCACGATGCGAAGAATGCCTACCACATCTATCGCAAACTCCTCAACTACATTAGTCCTGACAAGTACAAAGGAGCCGATGCTCGTCGTGGCGGCGGCACCTATCCCAACCTGCTTGATGCCCATTCGCCTTTCCAGATTGACGGCAATTTTGGTGGTTGTGCAGGTGTGATTGAGATGCTCATGCAGAGTAACTATCTCGTGGGCAATGTCAAGACTCCCGTTGAAATCGAACTGTTGCCAGCCCTGCCCGACAATTGGAAGGATGGCTCCGTCTCAGGCATCCGTGCCCGTGGTGGCATCACCGTGGATATGGTTTGGGAGAACGGCAAAGTTACGTCCCTCACCCTCACGGCTCAGCAGGCTTGCAAGGTTGCCCTCAAGGTGAACGGGGCAACGAAGGTGGTGAAGTTGGAGAGAGGGAAGAACGTGGTGAGGTGAAAATCGACCACGTCGTGGTCGATTGACCGACCACGACGTAATCGGTTTGCCGACCACGACGTGGTCGGTTTTGAGGTTACGAGCATACACAAAGAGGACGCATCGGGCAAGGATGCGTCCTCTTTTCTTTATCTGAAAGTTGTGTTTTCGAGGGTTATTTCGTCTTCTTTTTTGAGGCTTTTCCCCTCTTTTCCCAGAACCCCTCCAACGCCTTTGCCTCCTTCACCGTCAGAGGGGCAACGGCGGCGTGTTTCTGCTCAGAGAAGTTGGTGCGTTTCATGGGGCTGCCTTCTTGGTCGAAATAGCCAATCATGCGGAAGTTCTGGAGGTCGTTGGTCTCGACGAAACCGAAGTTGTGAGGACGGCGGCTGTAGTTGTCGAACATGACCACGTATGTGTCCTGACCATTGGTGTGGATGGGGAGACGCTTCCAGCAGTTGGGAGCCTCGTGTCCCTGCTTCTCGCCGTCGTCGTACTTGTCATCCATCACGTAAGGACCTGTGATGCAAGGAGATGTGGCGTGCTTGACGGTGGCACCTTTTTCGTGAGAGACATAGAAGAGGTTGTAGGTGTCGCCCACCTTGATGATGTCGGAATCGATGATATTGTAGCGTGGCACACCGTTCTCATTGTGAGGGGCTTCGAAGAGGAGTTTCGGCTCGGAAAGCATCTGTGTGAAGTCGTCGTTCATGTAGATGTAGTAAATCATGTTCACGCCCGTCTTCATGCGGGTGGTGAAGTGAACGAGCAGATGACCAGCCTCGTAGTCATACACCGTCTCGGGTGCCCACACGCAGCCCACTTCGCTCCAAGGCACAGGGTTGCCGTGCATGTCGGTCACGCCGGTGGGGCAGGTGAGTGACGAGAAATCGAGGTTGGTGCGTGTCCAGTGGATGAGGTCGAAAGACTTCATCAGCACGAGCCCACGGTTGTTGCCCCAGCCATACTTGCGGCCGTCACGTTCCCATTCGGTGTCGCGATACACCTTCGTGTTCGTATGGCCCTCACGCTCAGCCGATGCCTTCGAACCGAAAATGTGGAGGTCGGTCATGGCGAGGTAGAAGCCGCCGTCGGGACCACGGAAGATGTGGGGGTCGCGGATGCCGTGCTGCACGGCAATAGTGTCGCCCGAGATGACTGGCTCGTCGTTGTTGAGCGATGTCCAGGTGTAGGAGTCGTAACTAAGTGCCATGTGGAGGCTGTGGTCAGCGTCTTTGTGATACACCATCACGTAGGCACCCATCTCTGCCTCGGTGGGCACTTTGTGGACTTTCTGAGCATTGACAGCAAGTGTTGCCATCAGTGCGGTGGTAAGTAGAATCAGTTTTTTCATTGTTATTTTGCTTTATAATTTAGGTTTTAGGAATTCTGCATGTCTTGTAGATAGAGGGAGTTAGAAGAAGATAGAAGGAGATAAAAGACGAATGCTTTGCTATTAGACCAAGTATCTTTGAAAGAGTTCTTGGGAGCGTTGCCCCAAGTATCGTCCTCTATCTTCCGCCGCTGAAAAGCGACTATCTTCCTTTTTCTTCCTATATCTTCTTAACATACGAAAAATGAGTTAAGAACCTTTCCATGCCTTTGCGAACGGAGTCGAGACCGATTTCTGCCGTGTTCAGTTCTTCTCTTGCCACCCACCAGCAATCTGCCACATCGTCGTGAGCCTCGAAGGTGGTGGAGGAGGGGATGCGGACATGGAAGAACGCATCGGTGGTGTGGACGAGAAAGTGGCTGAAGTTGTAGGTGTTAGGCAGGGTGAAGAGGTACTTCAGTTGGCTCTCCTTCACCTCGATGCCTGTCTCCTCCTTGATTTCCCGTGTAATTGCCTTTTCCGTGCTCTCTCCTGGGTCAACAAAGCCACCAATCAGGTCGAGCGTACCTGCCTTGGGTTCACAGGCACGGCGAGCCACCAGCAATTCACCCTTCTCGTTTTCGATGATGGCGACGGTGGCGGCAGCGGCATTGAAGTAGTACGTAAAACCACAATCTTCGCAGTGCTTCGACTTGAAGTCGTTCACCACGAAGTGCTGTGACCCACAGGCGGGACAATACCGAAATTTGTCTAAGTAATGCATTATAGGACAGCCTTGAAGCGTGCGATGAAGTCCTTCGCCTCGTCCATCGAGAGACAGAGCGGTGGCAGCAGACGAATCACGTTGGTGCCCGAACAGCCCGTGAAACAGTGCTGCTCTTTGATGAGGCGTGTGCGTGGCTCCTTATAAGGAATGTCCAGTTCGATGCCAATCATCAGGCCCTCGCCACGTACATCCACCACATGCGGCAGGTTGCCCGCCTTCATCTCTGCTGTGAGCGTATCCAGTAGATACGTGCCCACCTTGGCGGCATTCTCCACCAGGTTCTCCTTCTCAATCACGTCGAGTACGGCAATCGCACCTGCACAGCCGAGGTGGTTGCCTCCAAATGTGGTGCCCAACTGACCATACACAGGTTGGAACTTCGGAGCAATCAGCACACCGCCCATCGGGAAGCCGTTGCAGATACCTTTGGCAACCGTGATGATGTCGGGACGAACGCCCAGGTGCTGATGGGCGAAGAACTTGCCTGAACGTCCGTAGCCACACTGAATCTCGTCGCAAATCAGCACCGTGTCGTGCTGGTCGCAGAGGGTACGCAGCCCTTGCAGGAACTCCTTTGTGACCATGCGGATGCCACCCACTCCTTGGATGCACTCGATGATGACGGCACACACATCGCCCTTCTCAATCTCCTCTTTCCATGCCTGCAAGTCGTTGAGAGGCAAGTAAGTAACGTGTCCGTTATCGTTGATGGGAGCGATAATCTTGGGGTTGTTCGTCACTTCCACAGCCAGAGAAGTACGTCCGTGAAAAGCCTTTTCTGCCGACAGCACACGGGTTCTGCCGTTGTAGAACGATGCCAGTTTCAGAGCGTTCTCGTTTGCCTCGGCACCCGAGTTGATGAGGAACAACTGATAGTCATCATAGCCCGAAGCCTTGCCCAGACGGGTGGCAAGTTCCTGTTGGAGAGGGTTCTGCACTGAGTTGCTGTAAAAGCCCAACTTGTTCAATTGTTGGGTCATTGCCTCGACATAGTGAGGATGGCAGTGTCCGATGCTGATGACAGCATGGCCACCATAGAGGTCAAGGTATTCCTGCCCCTCCTCGTCCCACACATGGCAACCCTTGCCGTGGTCGATGGCTATGTCAAAAAGTGGATAAACGTCGAATAGTTGCATAATTAAAAAGCGGATGCTTTAAGGTTAAGTCCGGCTCGTTCATCCAAGCCGAACATGATGTTCATATTTTGTACTGCCTGACCCACGGCCCCCTTCAAGAGGTTGTCAATCATGCTGATAACAACGACTTTCTTGCCGAATACCTCCACATGCACAACCCCCTTGTTGGTGTTGACCACTTGCTTGAGGTCAGGCGATTTCTCAGAGTAATGGGTGAAAGCGGCTTCTTCATAGAAGGTCTTGTATAGAGCGACGATGTCGCTCTCCACAGGGCAGTGGTCAAGTGTCACCACCGTCGTACAGAAGATGCCCCTTGCAAAATCGCCACGATAGGGAATGAAGTCCACCGTAATTCCCTCTGCCTCAAAGCCCTCATTCAGCGTGTCCACCACATGAGGAGCCCCTTCTGGCTTCAACTCGTTCAGCGTCTGGCAAATCTCGTGCAGGTGCTGATGCGTGAACAACTTATACACCGAGAAGTTGTTGTTTCTCCAAGAGAAATGCGTGGTGGCACCCGGCTTCTGACCTGCACCCGTCGAACCAGTGATGGCGTTCACGGCGATGTCCTTTGTCAGCAGTCCAGCCTTAGCCAATGGCAACAGCCCCAACTGAATGCAGGTGGCGAAACACCCGGGATTAGCCAAGTGCTGACACTTCGCAATCTCCTCCTTGTGAATCTCAGGCAAACCATACACATAATCGTGGTTACCCTTGATGCGGAAGTCCTGTGCCAAGTCGATGATTTTCACGTTCTCAGGAATCGTGTGCTCCTTCAGGAAAGCCTCGCTCTTGCCGTGTCCGAAGCAGAAGAACACCACATCCACTTGGTCGAACGGCATCTCAGCCGTGAAGCGTTGCTCAGTTTCCCCAAGCAACCCCTCATGCACATCGCTTATAAGATTCCCTGCGTTCGACTCCGAGTTGGCAAACACAATCTCCACCTCCGGATGGTTCAGCAACAGGCGAATCAACTCACCGCCCGTATAACCAGCCGCACCTAATATTCCTACTTTTACCATATACTCTTTCAATTTTTGGGTGCAAAGTTACGGAAAAACGAGTGAAAAGCCAAATATATTTGTGCTTTTCCGAGTGCAAGTAACTTCGGTGAAGCCAACGTTACGGAAAAACGAGCGCAGAACAAAAAGAACTCGTTCTTTTTTTATGCTGAGATGGAGTAACTTATCCAACGTTACGGAAAAACGAGTGAAAAGCCAAATATATTTGTGCTTTTCCGAGTGCAAGTAACTTCGGCGGAGCCAACGTTAGCGAAAAATCTGCAACCTCACAACTTTTTCCCCTCTTATCACATTTTCCCACAAGAATAATTGTTCAAAAGAAAAACATATACGTTGTACATCTTCTATGGCTAAAAACTAAAAAGAGTCTCTTATTTGTTCTCAATCATTCTATTTTTTAGTTTCTTATATTATTCATTTATTATCGGTATAAACTCTGTCTCTGATATTATTTCATAGGCACTTGTCTCTCTCTGTTCGATGTTTTCATGGCCTTTTCTGTTTTCCACTTATCCCCGATTCACCAACTTGGCGAAAACCTAATTGTCTAACAAGTACATTCGTAGATTGCGTAACATTGTCCTGCTGTATCACGCAATGTCAGCGACAAACCACCAGAGTCTTGTTAATAAGTGTTAAAAGATAGGGACAAAAAGGGGATTTTTGTCCTAAAGCGACTCTTTTGTACAAAAATCAATGTGTTTCATGGAGATGTATAATTGACTGATAGTCAATTCATAATAAGATATTGCAATTCTTCCACACTCAAATCCCCATACTTTTCTTAGCGGGATTTTCCAGTCTTTTTCTTCTTTTTAAATCGTTCCAAAAGCCCTCAACACACAGAATGTTCGACTTGATTGCCCTTTTTTACGAGCATCCTGATATATATATTGCCACAGAAGCATTGCTTCACTATCAATAATAAAAACAATAAAAAATTTATGACACAAACAACAACACCTCAGTTCAATGTCGGCGACATTGCAACTATCGCAAAGGATTACAAAGAGTCCGCGAATCTTGACTTTGCACAGCCACAAATTCAAGTTTACGAAGTAATGTCCTCCAATGATGATGGTACAATCACTCTCGCTGGCGTATGGCCTGACATACCAGCCCAGTACATAGAGGGTGTTCCTGTTCACTGTGAACTTGCAAAGCAAATCTACTACGACATTGTTCATGCCCGACATTATGAACTAGGCAAAGTGTACCTGCAAGAGGACATCTATTCGCGACCTCCTTTTATGGTGACGATGGCAGAAAGATTACGCAACACTCCACTTTGGGAGGAAATGCAGGCTGAAGAGTTCCACTACGTTCATGAGTTGCAACATTGGCTTTTAGAACACGTCGGCTATTCGAGAATCCGTATCAATCAATTCTGGGCATGAGAAAGCCTATCGAAATTTAATGGAAGAAGGCTACTCGAACATCTCGCATCTCCGCGAGACATTCGGGTAGCACTTTTATGTTTCGTCAGAAAGAAAATAGGCCGGTATCTTTAATTGTTGATAACTCTATTTTATTTGGTGCTGACCGTTTCGGATTTGGTACGCACCAACCTTGAAATTGGTGCTGACCGATTTTTCATTATTCAAGAACAAATATGGCGAGAAAATACATACATTGTACATCTTCTATGGCTAAAGATCATTAAAACGACCTCTCTATAGCAAAACTTGTTGGTTTGAATGCCGTACTCTGAGAATAAGCACATTTAAACTTTATATCTACTCTCTAATAAATAATACAGGTACATCCTGTATCGTCGTATAGAGCTAATTATCAACTCCTTCTAGCCGTGTTATAGATTGCCCTTGACCACGGGCTATAGATTATATAGATTGTTTGTTACCTCGTCATGCTAGCGAGAGCAAAAACAGACAATTATTATGCAGAATTATCAAGTCAAAAAGAGCAACTCCTTCATTAGAGACTTGAAGTGTCTCCGTCACAGACCTAAGATTATTGCAAATGTAAATGATGCTATTAGTCAATTAGAGAATGGCGAAAAATTACCCATGGAACATTTTCTGAAAGGTAAACTAAAGGGACTAAAAGAATGTCATTTGCAATGTGGACTGCTATTAGTATGGGCAGTAAACGGGTCTGTAGTCAAATTACTCAGATTAGGTACACATCATCGGATATTCGGACTATAATAGAACCCATAGACAGACTTTTGATCACATCAATGAATGAAGTCTCATGGCTCATTGATTCTTTGAATAGGTTATACGTATCGCGACAATGGATGAAGTTGTATTTACAGGATTTCTATAAAAAATGTACCCACCGCCAGACAGGTGTGGGTGTCTGGTGGTGGAGTGAAGTTGTAAAAGTTTCTTGTCAATCGTCGTAGGGAACCATTTCCACAGTCCAGTCAGAGGTGGAACCTGAGTAGAGTGGACCACGGAGGACTGTGGTGTAGCCACGGCGAATGGAGAACTTGGGGAGTTTAGTGGTGGGGATGGGGGCGCCGTCTATGTCGTGAACCTCGGTGGTGAGTTGGATGTTGTTGAGACCGTCCTTGGGACAAAGCATTTGATAGCCAGTCACATCTGTCATCACAAATCCACTGGGTGCATTGTCATAGTCAAAGAGGTCGTATTTGTCGTGCCAGTTAGGATCGTAACCACCGTGCCAGTTCCAATAGGTTCCCATGTCGCAAGTATAGATGACGTGTTCGTACTCTTTTTCCATCATCTCATAGCGGTTGTTATCCAGCGAAACCATCTTGATATGGGGGAATCCCGTCATTTTGCCTACCTCCTCAAATCGCTCGAAAGGATAGTTTTCCTCCCCCTTCGCTGGCATTGGGAGGTTGGGGTGGGTGTCGGTGATGTAGATGTACGCTTCGGCTGTAAGATATTGGTTGTACTCCACCTTCTGTACGGGCATCAGATAGGGATATACCTCGAAGTCCTTTTCGTAGTATCGGACGGGTCGCTCGGCACCATAGTCGGTGTAGGTTGTCACGGTACGTGTGATAGGATCGAAGTGGCTGCCCGACGTGTATTTCCATGACAGTAATTCATCCTTGTACCAAGAGGAACTTACCCCATCTTTTTTCAGGCCATCCATCCAAATTAGATGGTGCTTCCCCTGGCGTAGGTCGATGGTTTTCTTGTCGCGTGAAAGCGTGTCTGAACCGATGTAGTTGTTGCCGGCATAGTCGAACAGCATGGCTTCATAGCCCCAGTTGAAATTGGTGATCTCAAAGTCGATGGGCGTTGTTTCCTTTGACAGGAGTTCGTCAACAGAAGGTTCGTCATCATTCTTGCTGCAGGATGTGAACGTTACTGCACACGCCAGTACCAGAACTGCCGTGCATTTTGCAATTTTTGCAAATTGAATAAAATTCTTTTTCATAATGCTTTTTTAGGTTTTAGTTCTATTCTACATTTGTTCAAATATTTGTGTCTGATTGTACTTTTGTCTTCATAAAATATAAAGATTTACCTGTTGGTTGAATTAAAAAAATGCATACTTAACTTGTCCTATAGGGCGATGGTTGAGAAAGTTGAAATACTGCAACATTGTGAAAGCCGCCACTTTGGCAGCCATTCTCGCAAAGAGTCCATCTGGCTGCTTTGC
>JAFUWG010000010.1 GCA_017483605.1 Bacteroidaceae bacterium
TAAGCGGAAAGCGGAGTGCACAAAAATGCTGCCGGAGACATCACCCCGGTTGCTTCCCGAAAGCGAGTGCAAAGGTACGACCTTTTCACGAAACGGCAAAATCTTTCACGAGGTTTTTTCAACTTTTCAGCAAAAAAGTTGCATTTTTACAGATTTTAAGAATAATAAACACTGAAAATCGCCTCTTTTTGAAAGAAATGGTCTATATTTGCAACAGATTTACGAAGCACTCACTTTCAAGTGCTTCTACCAATATCACTAACAAGAGAAACAAATGAAAAACTTATCAAAATCACTCCTTATATATATATTAATAATGTGTAATGGAGTGGCTTTCGCTCAGAAGAAGACTGACACAGCGAAAATTTTACAGTTGAGAGCCTACGGTTCCATCGTTTACCCTTCATACGCAAGACACATTGAGTGGATGCCTGACGGCGAACACTACCTGCAGGTAAACTTGAATGATGAAACGGGCAAACCTGAAGTTGCAGCCTACTCTGCTAAAGATGAAAGCAAGACGGTGTTGATTCCATCAGAACAACTTGTGGTGAACAAGGAGAACGGAGAGTATTTCTTTGACCAAAAACCAGTCATGGATATCATTTTCAGCAATGATCAAGAGAAGGTCATGTTCTTCACAAACACAAAAAAGGTGTGGCGATATCACACTCGTGGTGATTATTGGGTGCTCGACCGCAAGAGCGGGGAACTGTATCAGTTGGGCAAAGGGCTGCCAGAAAGTAGCCTGTTGTTTGCCAAGTTCTCACCCGATGCCAGCAAGGTGGCGTATGTGAGCAAGAACAACATTTACGTGGAAGATTTAGCGACCAAGACGTATAAGGCCATCACGACAGATGGCAATGACACCATCGTGAACGGCACCTTCGATTGGGTGTATGAAGAAGAGTTCGATTGCCGCGACGGTTTCCGTTGGAGCGGTGACGGACAGTATATCGCTTATTGGCAGAGCAATACGAGCGGAACAGGATGGTTTGACATCATCAACAACGTGGATAGCATCTACCCTACCATCCAACACTTCCCCTACCCCAAGGCAGGTACAACCAATAGTGCCGTGAAGATTGGCTATGTCCGTGCCGATGGAGGCACAACGACATGGCTGCCCATTCCTGGTGATGAGCGGAACAACTATTTGCCACGCATGGAGTTTATTCCAGGCACCAACAAGTTGTTCATTCAGCAGATGGACCGCCCACAGCACACCAACAAAGTATGGACAGCCACGATTGGACAGCAGGATTTGAAGACCATCTTCGAGGATAGCGACAGTGCTTGGGTCGAGACAAACGACAACGTGACATGGCTGAAAGGCAACAAATTCTTCACCTGGATGAGCGAGCGAGACGGGTGGAGACACCTCTACAGAGTGAGTGCCGACGGCAAGCAGATGAGTTGCATCACGAAAGGAGACTTCGACGTCATCGGGCTGGTCGGCATGAACGAGAAGAGTGGCGATGTCTATTTCATCGCATCCCCCGACAATGCCACACAACGATACCTGTACAGAGCCAAACTGTTCGGCAATGGCAAGTGTGAGTTGGTGAGCGATGCCAACCAGAAGGGGCAGCACAGTTACAACATGTCGCCCACCTGCACATGGGCGGTGCACACCTTCAGCAATGCCCACACCGTGCCACAGATAGACATGCAGTCTTTCCCCTCGGGCAAGTCGGTGAGGACTTTGGTGGATAACAGCAAGGCACAGAAAGAATATGAAGAAATAGGCGTGAACGCCAAAGAGTTTGTGAAGGTGAAATCGGGCGATTTGATGCTGGACGCATGGATGATTAAGCCGTTCAACTTCGATGCCAGCAAGAAATACCCTGTGATTATCGACGTGTATGGAGAGCCCGCCAATTCGACCGTACAGGACGTCTGGTCAGGCAGCACATGGCACCAATATTTGGCAAGCCTCGGCTACATCGTCGTGAGCATCGACAACCGTGGTGCGGCAGCCCCTCGAGGCAGAGAGTGGCGGAAGTGCATCTACGGCGAGGTGGGCACCTTCGCCAGCGAAGACCAAGCCAACGGCATCCTCGATTTAGCCAAGCAATACCCTTTCATCGACACGGAGCGTATCGGCATCACCGGTTGGAGCGGTGGCGGCAGCCAGACACTCAACTGCATGTTCCGCTATCCCAAAGTGTTCAAGACGGGCATTGCCGTGGCATTCGTGGCTGACCAGCGACTCTACGACACCATCTATCAGGAGCGTTACATGAACACGCCACAGAACAACCCCGAAGGTTACGAAAACGGCTCTCCTATTAGTTATGTCGATGGTTTGGAAGGCAACCTGCTTCTGATTCATGGCACAGGCGACGACAACGTACACTATCAGAACTGCGAAATGCTGGTCAACAAACTCATCGAAGAGGGAAAGATGTTCTACCAGGTGTCCTACCCCATGCGTTCCCACAGCATCAGCGAGGGAGAAGGTACCACTCGACACTTGCGGAAGACGATGGAGAATTTCTGGCTGAAGTTCTTGCCGGCAGGAGGACGATAAACTCTATCAAACAACCATATTATTAACCCCGAAACAAGAAAAAGCAATGAAAAAGATTTTTGCATTGGTAGCCGTATTGGCCATGCTGACCACCATCAGTTGCAATCAAGCGGCCACAAAGCCCGAGCACGTGGCTTTGAGCGATTCAGCCATTGAAGCCAAACTCCAGCCTCTCTACGAGAAGATTCAAAACCTTCCCGAAGACGGCAACGAGGACAAAGCCATCAAGCAGTTGGCTCTCGACTTCATCAAAGACAACGAAAACGAAGCCGGCGTGTACGTCATCCAGAGTCTTTTGGCGTTCACCATGCCTGTAGAAGAACTCATCGAGTTTGTCGATGGCAACGAGTATTTCAAGAACGACTCTACCATCATCGAGGCAAAAAAGACTTGGAACGTTCAGTTGGAAACTGGCGAAGGCAAGATGTTCAAGGACTTCGAAACCGAGTATGAAGGCAAAGTGACCAAACTGTCTGACTATGTCGGCAAGGGCAAGTATGTGCTTGTTGACTTCTGGGCAAGTTGGTGCGGTCCCTGCCGAATGGAAATTCCCAACTTGATTGCCGTTTACAACAAGTACAAGGGCGAGAAGTTCGAGGTGCTGGGTGTTGCCACATGGGACGAGCCGGATGCCACCAAGCAAGCCATCGAAGAGTTGGGCATTCCATATCCTCAGATGCTGAATGCACAGAAGGCTGGTAGCGACGCATACGGCATCAGCGGCATCCCACAGATTATCCTTTTTGCCCCTGACGGCAAAATCGTGAAGAGAGACCTTCGCGGCGAGGAAATCGAGAAGGCTGTGGCAGACGTGCTGAAATAATCACACGACGCATCAAAAGTGGTCTGAGTCAGACCGCCTCGGCGGTGTGACTCAGACCACCGAAGCGGTGTGAGTCACACCACTTTTGAGGTATCGAGCAGAGGTTTTTCCTCTTATCGGAAATCTACTTGTACATGATGCAGGCACTTTGGGCAGGAACGGTAACGGTCTTGCCCTTTATTGTGCCCAGGCCTGTCGGAGAGATGCGTCCGCCCTGAGCGATGAGCGTGTATGAACCTTGAGGGATGGCGACACGGGCAGGCTTGGTGCGGCTGTTCAGCACGACGATGACAGACGACCATTCATCGCCCACGGCGGCACCATCCAACTGATAGGCAATCACGTTCGTGCCTTTATAGGGCAGGAAATGGAGGTGTTGACGAACCGCCTCGGCACTGCCCATGTGGAAAGCAGGATGAGCCTTGCGGATGGCAACGAGCGTGCTGACATAGTCGAACAAATCCTTATATTCGGTCTTGTTCGCCCACGGAATCGTGTTGATGGAATCGGGAGAATTATAGGAGTTATGAACCCCTTTCTTGTCACGCAAGATTTCATCGCCACACCAGATGAAAGGTACACCCTGAGAGGTGAGGACTGCCGTCTCCGCCAGTTTCTGCAGACGAAGGACTTCCTCGGTCGAAGGAACAACAGGAGCCTTCTTCTCAGCCAAGGTCAACTTGAGTCGGTCGGCAAGACAAAGGTCGTCGTGACACGAAACATAACTAATCATCTGTGTGGGTTCTCCCGCCCATGCCTTCTGGCTGTAATTCACCTGTCCATACGCTACTTGCGGATGGTCAATGCCTCCTACGATGCCAAACTTGACACTCTCCTCGTGCCCAGGGTTTCCAATCAGGAACGCCCCCTTCTTGTCGTCATCCCAACCGCCACGAAGACCGTCACGCATCTCGTCGCCAAAAGCAGCAATGCCGGGCATCTGAGCCGTGTTCGCCTTCATCGCCAACTGCGTCTCGGGCAGGGCAGGAGCCGACGCCGCCCATCCTTCGCCATAGATGAAGATGGTCGGGTCGATGGTGTTGACCGCCTGCCGAATGGCATTCATCGTTTCGATGTCGTGAACCCCCATGAGGTCGAAACGAAGGCCGTCAATGTGGAACTCCCGAATCCAGTACAACACACTCTCCACCATGTACTTACGCATCATCGGCATCTCACTGGCCGTTTCGTTTCCGCATCCCGACCCGTCCGACAGAGTACCATCTGCCTTGTGGCGGAAGAAGTATTCAGGACAAATCTTGTTGAATTGTGACGAGGCAGCATCAAACACGTGGTTATACACCACATCGAGCACCACACGGATGCCCGCCTTATGCAGCGACTGCACCATCTGCTTAAACTCACGAATACGCACCGACGGCTCGTAAGGATTGGTGCTGTAACTTCCTTCCGGCACGTTGTAATTCACAGGGTCGTAGCCCCAGTTATACTGCTGCGGGATACGCCCATCCGTCTGTGCCAGCACGTTTTGAGCCTCATTCACCGAGCCGTAGTCATACGAAGGGAGGATATGCACATGATTGATTCCCAACTGCTTCAAGTGGTCAAGCCCCGTGGGAAGCCCCTGACGGTTCTTCGTGCCCGTCTCCGTCAGAGCCAAGAACTGCCCCTTGTGCTGAATGCCCGACTCCCCGTCCATCGAGAAGTCGCGGTGGTGCATCTCATAGATGATGACCTCCGAAAAATCCTTGATGACAGGTCGCTGGTCATGCTCCCACCCCTCGGGATTGGTTGCCGCCATATCGATCACCTGGGCACGGCTGCCGTTCACGCCCACCGCCTTGGCAAACATGCCCGGTGTTTCGCCATACGAACGTGAAGCATCCTCGCCAAAAACCTCGAACGTGAAGAACTTGCCAATCAGGTTTCCCTTCACGCTGAGCGACCACGTGCCGTCGCCATTCTTGTGCAGATGATGGCGAGCCTCCACGGCTCCTCCATCGCCCTGCGGATAGATGTTGACCACCACGTCGCTTGCCAATGGCGACCACAGCGAGAAGTGGGTGGCAGAAGGGGAATACGTCATTTCGGAGATAGGACCCACGGGAACAGGCAAAGACTTCAAATCCTGTGCCTTCGCCGTCCAAAGTGATGTGCTGAGCAGAGCACCCATAAGCATTTGTTTTAAGATTCTTTTCATTGGTGATAAAACATGACACAACCCTGTCGCTTTCGGTTGTCAGGTTAGTAACTATGTCGCAAAGTTAATAAAAAATTCAGTTTCTCATGCCTTTATTTCCGAATCTTCCACTCTGTACCAGAAAAAATGCCTTTTATTTGAAGAAAAATTAGTAACTTTGTACTCTCTAAACATAAAAGAGCACACTACAAACCGATGAGTTTATCCAAAGATGAATTGTTGGCACTTGTCAGAAAAGGTGCCAGAACGATGTCGTGGCAAGAAAAGTTGCGACTCACTGTGCTGTTGAGCCTACCCGCCATGGTGGCACAAATCTCGTCGGTTGCCATGCAGATTATCGATGCCTCCATGCTGGGGCACCTCGGCACCAAAGAGTCTGCCACCGTAGGACTGGTTTCCACCACCATCTGGCTCTTTGGCGGACTCTGTTCTGCGTTTGCGGCAGGCTTCTCCGTGCAAGTGGCTCATTATGTCGGGGCTGACGACCTGAAAGGAGCGAGAAACATCATTCGTCAGGGCATTGCGGCAGGATTGGCATTCAGCGTTTTCATGATGCTGCTCGGCCTTGCCATCGCACCGATGCTGCCCCACTGGTTAGGTGCCGACGAAAGCATCTGTGCCGGAGCCTCCGAATACTTCTCCATCGTTGCCGTCGCCCTCCCCATTCTGGAGATTAACATGCTGGCAGCAGGAAGTCTGCGATGCAGCGGCAACATCAAGGTGCCCAGTTTTCTCAACGCCCTCATGTGTGGCTTAGACGTAGCGTTCAACTACCTCTTCATCTTCGTCTTCAACATGGGCACGGCAGGTGCTGCCTACGGCACGCTGGTGGCATACGCCATCACCATGGCCCTGATGATGTACTTCCTTGCCGTCAGAGACCAACGCCTGCGATTCTCCCTCGACACAGAACTCCTTGACAAGTGGGACCTTGCCAGATATGTGCCCCATCGGGACACCCTCCTCAAAGCCCTCAAAATCGGCTCGCCCATCAGTTTGGAGCGAGGCGTGATGTGCGGGGCACAAATCGCCATCACGGGCATCATCGCGCCCCTTGGTTCCGTCGCCATCGCCGCCAACACCTTCGGCATCAACATCGAAAGCGTCTGCTACATGCCTGGTTACGGCATTTCCGAAGCCGCCACCACACTGGTCGGTCAGAGCCTCGGAGCCCGTCGGAAAGACCTCATGCGTAGTTTTGCGTGGATATCAATGGGGTTAGGCATGACCATCATGGCAATCATGGGCGTGTTCATGTGGGTGTTCGCCTCCGAGATGATGTCGATTGTCACCACCGATGCCGCCGTCGTGCAACTGGGCACCGAAGTGCTTCGCATTGAGGCATGGGCAGAACCCATGTTCGCCGCCAGCATCGTTGCCTACGGAGCCTTCGTTGGTTCGGGCAAGACCCTCGTGCCGAGCATCATGAACCTTGCCAGCATCTGGGTGGTGCGACTCACGTTAGCCATCCTTCTGGCACCCACCATGGGGCTGCACGGCGTGTGGATCGCCATGTGCGTAGAACTCTGCTGGCGAGGTGCCGCCTTCATCTTCCGTCTCAGCCGCCGCGGATGGAGCAACATCAGCATGGCAGAGGCAAAAGATTTGCCCAGCCAAGAAGAAAACGAAGAATACATCAAAACCATATATGAAACTGATTAAAGACCAAGAATTTGGAGGTGAGCGTCCGCTCTATGCCTCCCACGACCTCCGACTGGAAGGTGTCACCATCCATCTCGGCGAATCGTCCATCAAGGAAAGCAGCAACATCGAAGCCGAGAACTGCCGCTTCGAGGGCAAGTACGTCTTCTGGGAGAACGACGGCTTCCGCATCAACAACTGCTACTTTGCCGAGAGTGCCCGAAGCAGCCTGTGGTACTCACGCCATTGCCGCATGACCAACTGCAAGGTCGATGCCCCCAAACTGTTCCGCCGCATGGACGACATCTATGTGGAGAACACCGATTTCCCCAATGGCGAGCAATACCTGTGGGACTGCAAAAACATCGAACTGAAAAATGTCAAGATAGAGAACTGCGACTACGCATTCATGCACTCCGAAAACATCAAGATTGAGAACTATCGCCAAGAGGGCAACTACGCTTTCCAGTATGCCAAGAACGTGGAGATTCGCAATGCGGTCATCAACTCGAAGGACTCCTTCTGGGAATCAGAGAACGTGACCATCTACGACTCTGAAGTGAACGGCGAATACCTTGCCTGGTACGGCAAGAACATCCGCCTCGTCCGCTGTCACCTCACAGGCGAGCAACTCCTTTGCTACGTCGATGGCCTCACGCTTGAAGACTGCACCTTTGGCCCCGACGCCAACCTCATCCTCGAATACTCCACGGTGAACGGCAACATCAAGGGCGATGTCCACAGCATCAAGAACCCCACCAGCGGAACGGTCACCGTGGAAGGCAAAGTAGGCGAAATCATCTGGGACGAAAACCAGAAAGCACCCGCCGACGCAAAAATCATTGTAAAAGAAAATCAGTAACTCCTTTTTCGGCATTTCTCAACCGTACCCCTCGGGTACGACGTACCGTACCCGAGGGGTACGCTGCACCATAGCCGAGGGGTACGTTTCTCCAATCACACTGCAAGACACCTATCAAAAACATCAGCCACTATGATACCCACCCATCACGATTACAATTTTGACAAAGAAGTCAACCGCCACGACACCAACTGTGTGAAATGGGACGAGTTTTCCGCCCCCGACATCATCCCCCTCTGGGTGGCAGACATGGACTTCGAGACTGCCCCCTGCATACAGCAAGCCCTCATCGAGCGGATGCAGCACGGTTGCTACGGCTACACCCATGTGCCTGAAAGTTACTACGATGCAAACATCCAGTGGTTCCAGCGTCGTCACCATTGGACCATCGACCGCACATCGTTCATCTACACCAGCGGCGTCGTGCCCGCCATCTCCGCCATCATCAAAGCCCTGACACAGCCAGGCAACAAGGTGCTGGTGCAGACACCTGTCTATAACTGCTTCTATTCCTGCATCCGCAACAACGGGTGCATCCTTGCAGAAAACCCACTCAAGGCGGAAGAGGGAACATACCACATCGACTGGACAGACTTCGAACAAAAATGTGCCGACCCCGCCGTGAAGGTTTTCCTCCTCTGCAATCCTCACAACCCGGCAGGCCGTGTGTGGTCAAGGGAAGAACTGCAACGCATGGGCGACATCTGCCTCCAGCACGGCGTGTTCGTCATCAGCGACGAAATCCATTGCGAGTTCGTCATGCCCACCTCTCGACCCTACACCCCCTTCGCCTCTCTCTCCGAAGACTTTGCCCAGCATTGTGCCGTCTGCATCTCCCCCTCCAAAGCCTTCAACATAGCAGGCTTGCAAATCGCCAACATCATTGTCAAGGACAAAGACATTCGTGCAAAAGTGGACAAAGCCATCAACATCAACGAGGTGTGCGATGTCAACCCCTTTGGAGTCATCGCCCTGCAAGCCGCCTACACCCCCGAAGGCGAAGAATGGCTCAATCAACTCTGCCACTACATCCACGAGAACTACCTCATGACGAAGTCCATGCTGGAAACGGCACTCCCCCACTGCCCCGTCACCACCCTCGAAGGCACCTACCTCCTATGGGTGAACATCCAGGCCACCGGCAAGACCTCCCAGCAAATCACCGACCACCTGCTTCGCCATGCCAAAGTCTTTGTCAACGCAGGCACCATGTACGGCGAAACCACCGGCGAAGGCTACATCCGCATCAACCTCGCCACCCGTCGTGCCCTTCTCCGAGAAGGCATCCAACGCATCATCGACCACATTGCCTGAGTAGTGCCAAGCAGACTTTCCTTTTTTCTTGAATGAGTTGCTTTTCCGATTGAGACAAAACAAAATGCAGCCAAGAGCCCGAAAGGCTCTTGGCTGCGGATATAATCTCGAATACGAAGTTGGGCTACTGTGCTACAAGCCTTGTCTGCATGAACTCATCGAGGGTGACGAGGTTCAACTTTGGAAATGGAGTATTTTGAAGCACGCCGAAATATCGCCGACTACTTGTTATAAGGCGTGCGGAAGTGGGAGCCACGCAACTCCTTCATTCGCTTCTCGCCAAACTGACCACTCTCCCATAGAGCATCCATCTCGTCATCCACCTGCTTGGCGTAGAATGCGGCCAATTGCTCACGTAGATGCTCCAGTCCGACAGCCGTCTTGATGTGCGACACAAGATTGAACACATGTACTTGTGCAGGACTAAAGGTAATTGCTTCCATATCTTATATGTTTTTATAAGTTTCACGCTGCAAAGATACAACTTTTCCGCGAGAAACGTTTCTTTTGAGCACGAATTATCACGAACAGCCACAAATTATCACAAATAATTCAAGAGATATTGGCTACGTCCGTACTACCAGAACTTCAACTCTGGATGTTCTTTCACAATCTCCAGAATTTCCTCTTTGGTGAAACCTGTTCTTTCCTCCTGAATGGAAACAGAACGCACTTCATAGCCCGTAACCTTTTGGGCATCCTCATCCACAAAACTATAAACCCATGCGGCAAAGAACCGATCTGGCATGTCAAGAAAAACAATCCGAATAAACATACCGCCACCCAAGAAAGGCTCCGTATTGCCAATCACAAACTTGCCTTTTATCTTGTCTTTGTAAGGCTCCAGATTCTCGTTTTCCACTTTCCCTGCGTTATATTGGTCAAGATAGGTACGCAATGCACGAATGTATTCATTGTCCAACCAATCCTCCGCCGTAAAATCAGAAAAACGGATGTCATTAAGGGACCAGCCCATTTCAGACCCGTCCTCCTCATTCTCCTCCTCATTTTGAGAGTTGATAACACCTTCACTTACGGAATCATCCACGATGGCGGCATCGACCCTCAAAGAATCATCACCACTTGTATTCCCATCGTGATGCACAGTCTTGTTTTGACAAGAAACAAAAGACAAACAGGCGATAGCCAAAAACACTTTCAAATACTTCATATTATAAAAAACATTTTGTTTCATAAGTATAAGCATATCCTTGTTTTTCACGAATTTCCCTCAGTGTTAGACCAGTCATATCTCCGTTCCCCGTGATCGCTTCATCAATTTCATGAATCAACATTCTTGCACGTGAAAGTTTTTCTTGTATCCATGCCTTGGAACTTTTATCTGAAACATTACTTAGACAAGAAAAGAGGCATACCAGAAAGAGAATGACGAATAAATATGATATGTGTTTCATTGACATATTGAATATGTTGTGATTAAAAATATTTGCGAAATTACACATTTTTTCTCATTAAAGAAACAAAGAGAGACATTTTAACATTTGAGGTATAAATATTATGAGACATCATGTACAGTTTCGTCTTTGGACTATTCAAAAAAATCTCACACAAAAGTATATTATACTTTTAATGAAAACGAGTCCAAATCTCTTTTACAGATATCAAGAGCCTTATTATACGTTATTCTGATTTGTTCCCACAATCTTTCATTAGGGCAGGGGGTATAATGCTTCTTATAAAAATGGTACACTTCTTGTATAAGCGGAAGGAGTTTGGTGGTGGTACAAGGACCTTTTTGGTCACAATTTTGCAACTTGTTAAATGCCATTGCGATATCTTTATCAGGAAACAGGCTAAAGAGGATTATGTTATTCATGAAATCAGCAGCAGCCTCTTTGAGAAAACCTCGGGTATAAATTTCAGCCTTGAAAGAATGAGTTTTAGGGTCTATTCCATTTATGGTGAAATGGGGAGAATCAGGATGCATCATATTATAAATTCTATAATGCCCCTGAATGACATAACTAAATGTCCATCCATTCAATTTGAAATCCTCTGTTATACCATTGTTAAGAAAGAATGCTTCAAATATTTCCCATTTGAAATCTCCTATATTTTTCCGTGAAAACTTGACCTCGTATCCATCTTGGGACAAAGTGTCTGTTTCGGTTGCATAATACGAATCAATCGTCGTGTACAGCTTATAATAGTTGCTTTCCATTGATAAATTGATAACGTTTTTAAAGATAAGATCTAAATATATACATTATATTTATGAGCATGATTTTATGACGGAAATAAGAACAAGTACAGATACAATTATTCCGACAAGAGAAAAGCATCCCAACTTATTCATTTCTTTGTCAGATTCTCCTTTTATTAAACACTGTAACCATGCGTACACAAATAGACCGAAGAGCAGGACCCCTACTATACACGAAAGAAAAGCCATAAAATCACTCGGACCTTCTCCTCCATCCAATCGACTGCCCATTGGATCTTTCGCATATATGGGGGAGATTAGACTCTGAAAAGACATAAATAAAAATAGATTTTTTTTCATTTATCTTTGTTTTTCACTCCAACTAGTCCCCAAACATTGGCGGTTAGTAAAATACATAATAAAGGCGTGGGAACTCTTTGCTTATCACCTACTTTGGCTCTGGACTGCCCTGATTGAATAATAAGCAATACCCACGCCAAGCGATATAATAAGCCCCTGAGGGTCGAATATACCATTGGCGTGGGCGTTCTTGCTCATCACCTTCAATCAAGAATTGTCCAGATTCAAGTAGAGGTAACGTGCTAAACGCCCTTGTCATACACAAACTCCAAAGAGTTGCATTCGACGTTGCAAATATACAACAATTTTCACAGACTCCAAACTTTTCGGTGGAAAATTTGTGAGGCGAGAAAAGAAAAGTAATGGAAGAGGGGTGGTTTGGAGAAGGGAATGGGTTAGAGAAAGGAAGCACGATTGCGATGAAGGGCGGTTTGGGATCGGCACCGTGTACGGGGTGATGCAAGAATCACGCAGGGCTGCGTTGCGTGGTCGTGCAGAGTGTCGCATCATGATCGTGCAGGGTGGCGTATCATGATCGTGCAAGGCTACGTTGCGGAGGCTTGCAGGGTGACGCTGTGTAGAGGCGTAGGGTGACATCGGGAGGTGTTGAAGGGCGAGGCTCGGTGGACTTGCTGGGCGAGGCGATGGAGAGGCGAAGGGATACGTGGGATGGTCACGCAGGGCGAGGCGAGGATACCACACAGGGCGAGGCAAGGTGGTCAAGAAGAGTGAGGCGAGGTGGTCAAGAAGGAACACTTTGGGCAACCACGTAGGGTTTCGCAAGGCTGTCGTGCTGGATGGCGTTGGGTTGCCACGTAGGGTGACAGGATAGAGGGTGTGCAGGGTTGCGTGTAGTGGAGGTGAAGGGCTATGCATCGTTGGTGGGGGTGAAAAAAATTGTGCTGTTTTTCATGATGCCCCTCAATGTTCACTCAACTCTCTCACCCGTCTCTTGCGGAAACGGTTGCCAATGTCTTCCTCGTCCTCATGCCCGTCATCTCAAACGACTGTGTTCCGTGTCTTCCGAGTTCTCATGCCCGTATCTTGCTCCGCCTCTTGCCCGTGTCTTCCTTTGCCTCTTGCTCGTTATCACTTTGTTCTGAGGCTCGTCATCACCTTTTCCTCACGCTCGTCATCACTCTGCTCTCTGGCTCGTGTCTTCTGTAGAGGTGTTTTCAGAGGGAAAAGTCAAGAGACTTCAGAGAACTTTTTGAAGACATTTCAGGGTGTGAGACGAAAATACCTCGACACGAGTTAATTCGTGTCGAGGTATTGTATTGATTTGTTCGGTTCAAGAGTCCTGTTGTCTCTGTCAGCAGTTTCTATCCTACCCAGAATGTCAACGTCCCTTCGATGCTGTCTTCCGTACTTTCAATGTGAAGTGCTCCCATACTTATCACATCCATTCCAATTATAAGCACTTCTTGGGTTGCTTGTGTCTCAACAGGCAATCCATAGACCTCCAACGGCAGATTATAGCCCAAGGAGATGGTCATTTCAATCTCATATACAGGAAGTTCGCTGACATATCCATCAGCCATGCTAACCAGTTCGGAGCGTATGGGACTTAAATGAAGAAGTTCGGCAATCTCTTGGCTGATGCAAGTGTGAGTTGCCCCTGTATCAATAAGAGCATTTTCAACACGGCAACTATGATTCTGTGCCATGTCTTGCAAGTTTACGCTACAAATGACCTTAAAGGAGTTCTCTGTGGGAAACGCCCTTAAAGTTATGCTTACGAATTCGCTTTCCATTTCGTGCAATTTCTAAAGCCTTTCGTTCTTCTTCTTTCGTCATTGGAACAATCCTTGAGCGTGTGCTTTGGTATGCAGCAGGATAGAGAACCCCAACGCGACCTTTTATTTCTTTCTGTTCCATAGTCTCTGATTTTGCTGCAAATATACAACTTATTTTTTTACTTCCAAACGCTTTAGGGAGAAAAAGTGTGGAACGAAGAAAGATGGTTGGGTGATTTGGTGTCGTTTTCATGATTTCAGGGTGTGAGACGAAGATACCTCGACACGAGTTAATTCGTGTCGAGGTATTGTATTGATTTGTTACCCGTGCATAAATTGATACGTATCGAGGTAACGACGTAGGGTTGGATTCACTTCGCCGAACGAAAGGGTTGACGAAGTGAAGCCAAAGGTTACTTCAAGAGGTCGTCGAGTGCTGACTTGAAGTCGCTGCCTGCGTCTGGTGCATCGTTGCGTGGCTGACGTGGCTGGCGGTCGTTGCGCTCTGGGCGTGGACGACGTTCGCCGCGTTCGGGACGCTCACCTCGCTCGGGACGTGGACGGCGTTCACGCTGCTGGCGTGGCTCCACGTAGTCGGCGGGTTTCTCGATGAGGGCACGACGGGAGAGTTTGAACTTGCCGGTCTTCTGGTCGATGTCGATGAGTTTCACGTCGATTTCGTCATCTTCCTTGATGCCAGCCTCCTCGACGGTGTCGAGACGCTTCCAGTCAATCTCGCTGATGTGGAGCAGACCGTCCTTGCCGGGCAGGAACTCAACGAAGCAGCCGTATGGCATGACAGAGCGAACGGTGCCGTGATATACTTCGCCCACTTCGGGGATGGCAACGATTGCCTTGATTTTGGCAATGGCTGCCTCGATGGCTTCGCGGTCGGGAGCAGAAATCTGCACCTTGCCCACGCCGTCTTCTTCGTCGATGGTGATGACAGTCTTGGTGTCTTCCTGCATCTGCTGGATGACCTTGCCGCCAGGGCCAATGACTGCACCGATGAACTCTTTCGGAATGATGATTTGCTCGATGCGTGGTACGTGTGGCTTGAGTTCTGGACGTGGTTCGGAGATGGTCTTCATCATCTCGCCCATGATGTGCTCACGTCCTGCCTTTGCCTGCATGAGTGCCTTCTCGAGAATCTCGTATGAGAGACCGTCGCACTTGATATCCATCTGAGTGGCAGTCAGACCGTTCTTGGTACCTGTGGTCTTGAAGTCCATGTCGCCGAGGTGGTCTTCGTCGCCGAGGATGTCGGAGAGGATGGCATACTTCTCTTCGCCCGGGTTCTTGATGAGACCCATTGCGATACCAGCCACAGGGTTCTTGATTGGCACACCTGCGTCCATCAGGGCGAGGGTACCGGCACAAGTGGTTGCCATAGACGAGGAGCCGTTAGACTCGAGCACGTCGCTGACCACGCGGATGGTGTAAGGATAATCTTCTGGAATCTGTCCCTTGATACCACGCCATGCGAGGTGTCCGTGACCAATCTCACGACGGCCTACGCCACGCTGTGCCTTGGCTTCGCCGGTAGAGAATGGAGGGAAGTTGTAGTGAAGCAGGAACTTCATGTAGTAACGCTCCAAGGCTCCATCCACCAGTTTCTCGTCGAGTTTTGTGCCGAGGGTGGCAGTAGCGAGTGCCTGTGTCTCGCCACGAGTGAAGATGGCACTTCCGTGAGGACCTGGCAGGGGTTCTACCTCGCACCAGATAGGACGGATGTCGGTGGTCTTACGGCCATCAAGACGGATGCCTTCGTCGAGGATGCAGCGGCGCATGGCGTCACGCTCCACGTCGTGATAGTAACGGTCAATGAGTGCATACTTCTCCTCCAGTTCCTCTTCGCTCAACTCGGTGTGAGCAGCAGCGTATGCCTCCTTGTAGTCTTCACGAATCTTCTCGAATGCCTCTGCACGTGCGTGCTTCTCAAGTGCCTGCTTAGTCACGTCGTAAGCGGGTTGATAGAGTTTAGCATTCACATCTGCCTTCAACTCGTCGTCATTCACCTCATGGCAGTACTCACGCTTCACGTCCTTGCCCAGTTCCTTCATCAGTTCCTTCTGCAAGCGGCACTGTGGCTTGATGGCCTCGTGTGCTGCCTTGAGTGCTTCGAGCAAGTCCTTCTCCTGCACTTCCTTCATCTCGCCTTCCACCATCATGATGTTCTCTTCGGTGGCACCGACCATGAGGTCCATGTCAGCCTCTTTCAACTGCTCGAAAGTGGGGTTGATGACAAACTCGCCATTGATGCGTGCGACACGCACCTCAGAGATAGGACCCTCGAAGGGGATGTCTGACACGGCAAGGGCTGACGATGCAGCGAAACCTGCCAGTGCGTCAGGCATATCTACGCCATCGGCTGAGAAGACGATGACATTCACATAAACCTCTGCGTGATAATTGGATGGGAACAGAGGACGGAGTGCACGGTCAACAAGACGGCAGGTGAGGATTTCCTCGTCACTTGCCTTGCCTTCGCGCTTGGTGAAACCTCCAGGGAAACGGCCGTTAGCCGCATACTTCTCACGATACTCTACCTGGAGTGGCATAAAATCTGTTCCCGGTACTGCATCTTTCGCTGCACAAACAGTGGCGAGGAGCATGGTGTTGCCCATTCGGAGCATCACCGAACCATCCGCTTGCTTGGCAAGTTTTCCTGTCTCGATGCTGATTTCTCTTCCATCAGGCAGCGAGACCTTCTTTGTAATTACGTTCATTTGAAAAAAATAATATTGAATAAAAACATCTGTGTCGTACATCCTTTATGCACGAAAAATCGGGCAAAGATAGCCATTTCTTTCCATATAGCGACTATCTTTGCCCGAAAATCTTACTTTATCGGGTGTTTTTTAGGCATTTAGCCCTGCTTTTGATTCGGCGGTCAGAGTAATTTCTGAATGTTTTCTTCGAGGCTTCCCTTCATGAAGTCGCTCCTCAGCACGATTTCGTTCTGCCGATTGACGAGGAAGAATGTGGGGAGGTTGGCAACGCCATAGATGCGTGTGGTGGTGCCATCCGTCTCGTGTACACACACCCACGGCAGGTTCTCGCACGAGAACTTCCAGAAGTGTACGTCGTCATCCAACGAAATCTGGTAAATCTCGAAGCCTTGCGCGTGATACTTCTCATAGAGTGTACGCATGAGGCGTGTACGTTCGGCTGACTCCTGGGCGGCATAAACGGTGAAGTCGATGAGCACCACCTTGCCCTTGAGGTCGAGCACGCTGTGGAGGTTGCTGTTGATGTCGGGCAGGTTGATGTCGATGATGCCCGTCTCCTGCACCTTGTCTTCATCCACTTCGACTACTTTCTGCTGTGGGGCGGCCGTGTTGTCCATGCCCTTAATTGCCATGTTGCAGAGTTGCTGGGTGCGAGGGGCTTCGGGATAGATGCCATCCCATGCGGTGGCGACGGTGGCATAGCACTTCACGTCGCTACGGTCGGAGAGCGGATTGAAGAGCATGAAGGTGCCCCGAAGGTCGGTGAGGCTCTGGCAGACTGCATAGTAGGCAGAGGCGGAACGAGGTTCGGTGAAGATGTAGTCGTGCTTGATGCGTTCCTTGTACTGCTCGATGATGCTCTCGATGCTGTCCACCTTATCACCCGGGTACATATCGTCATTCTGCTCGACCGCCACCAACTGTGCCTGCACTTGCTGCTGCATGAGGCTGATTTCGCGGATTTTCTCGCTGCTCTCGTTACCCTTGACGGTGTAACTGCTCTCCATCGTGGGGAGTTTTGCCTGGAAGGTCAACGTTTCGGTGCTGTCCACCGAGAAGTGGATGACGTGCCGCCCCACTCGGAGCAAGTAGAAATCAGGACAGCCGACAGGTGCTGCCGCCTTGAAAGAGAAGGAGCCGTCTTTGCCCAACTTGACGGAATCGAGGTTCTTCACACCATCCAAAGTGCTCTGTGCGAAATAGAGCATGGAGTCGGCAGCCTCTTCTATCGTTCCCTCCACACGAAACTGAGGTGCGTGGTCGCAAGCACCCCAAAGAAGTGCTCCAGCCACGACAAAAGGAAGTATTTTCTTCATATTTCTGCAAATTTTCGGCAAAGGTAGTGATTTTTGATGAAAAAGAGTTATCTTTGTCTTTCAAAATCTATTCTATCACCTAAAAAAGACTTGAAGATGTCTTTCGACTTACAGAAGGTTGCCATCATGGCAGGCAAGCGTGAAGTGACTTATGCCCAGATGCTCTATCACATCGGGGTGTATGCTCAGCAGCAGACTTTTGGCGAAGGTGGCAAGTGTCTGATTTTCGCCAACAACTGCGAGGGATGGGTGTATGCCCTCTATGCCATTTGGATGAAGAAGAGTGTCGCCGTACCGGTGGATGCCACCTCGACGGTGGATGACCTCGCCTATATCCTGTCCGACTGCACCCCCGACTGCATCTGGACTTCTCGCACCAAACTGGACACGGTGAGGGAGGCGATGAAGGAGGCAAACGTCACCGTGCCTGTGCTCTTCGTGGAGGACTATGCGACGGAAGACCCCGATGCGGACTTTTCCTACGACGCTTCTTCGCCCGAATACAATGGGGTCGTGATGCCACGCCCCGAAGCACTCTACGAACTGTCGGACGACGTGATGCGTACCGCCCTCATCATCTACACGTCGGGCACAACAGGCTCGCCAAAGGGAGTGATGCTGTCGTTTGACAATCTGCTGGCGAACATCGAGGGAGTGTGGAAAGACGTGCCCATCTTCAGCGAAGACCGACGCACGATGATGCTCCTGCCCGTCCATCATGTGCTGCCACTGATGGGGTCGGTCATCGCCCCCATCCTGTGCGGAGGCGGCATCATCATTTGCCCGTCCCTGTCGGGTGCAGACATCATGGAGACGCTGAATCGTGGCAAGGTCGCCATCATCATCGGCGTGCCACGCCTGTGGCAAACACTTTACCGCACGATGAAGCAACGCATCGACGCTCATTTCCTCACCCGATTCTTGTTCTGGCTGTGCGAGAAGGCACAAAGCCGTGCCCTCTCCCGCTTCATCTTCAAAAGCATCCGAACCAAGATGGGCGGACACATCACCTATTGCGTGAGTGGCGGTGCGGCACTGGACTTGGAGATCGGCAAGGGGCTAAAGACGCTGGGCTTGGATGTCTTGGAAGGTTACGGCATGACGGAGGCTGCCCCAGTCATCGCTTTCACTCGCCCCGACGACATCCGACCAGGGTGTGCCGGCAAGGCTCTTCCTGCCGTGCAATGCGAGTTGCGAAACGGAGAACTGTATGCCAAAGGACGAAACATCATGCAGGGATATTACCATCGTCCGGAAGAGACGGCTGCCGTGCTACAAGACGGTTGGCTGCGGACAGGCGACCTCGCCACCATCGACAAGGACGGACACATCACCATCACCGGACGCACGAAGGAAATCATCGTGCTCTCCAACGGTAAGAACGTCAACCCTGCCGAGTTGGAGTATCGGCTGGAGAAATTCACGGAGCAGGTGAAGGAAGCGGCTGTGCTGCCTGACGGCGACAAACTGTGTGCCATTCTCGTGCCCCAGAAAGAATGGGCGAAAGGGAAGGACGATGCCGAGCAGGAAGAACGACTGAAGGAGGAGGTGCTGCAACCGTACAATCAGACGGTGGAGCCATACAAGAAGGTGATGAGCCTCTTCGTCTATCATGGCGACTTGCCTCGCACCAAACTCGACAAACTCCAACGGTTCAAACTCGCCTCTCTGTTGCAGGCAGGGGTGCATTCCGCTCCGAAGCCTCAACTGATGGAGCCGACTTTTGAAGAGTATCGACTCATCAAGCAATATATCCTCAGAGAGAAGCACCTCGACGAGTTGCGACCCACCGACAATCTGGAAACCGACCTCGCTTTCGACTCGCTCGACAACGTGGGGCTGCAAGGGTTCCTTCAGAACACTTTCGGGTTGGATCTGACGGTGGAGGCGATGGGGCGTTTCCGCCATGTCACAGAACTGGCGGAACACGTGGCAAACTTCAAGACTCAGATGGAGATGGCGGAGGTGGATTGGCACAGCATCCTGCACGAAGAGCATCCCGACGTGAAACTGCCCGACACATGGCCGACGGGGCCTTGGATTGTGCAGACGTTTAAGACGTTCTTCAAGATGCAGTTCCGTCTGGCATCGAAGGGGGTGAAAAACATTCCTGCCGACCGTTCCTTCATCTTGGCGGCAAACCATCAGAGTTACCTCGACGGCATGTTCGTGATGTCTTACGTCCAGCGGCAGCAAATCCGCAACACCTATTTCTTTGCCAAAGAGAAGCACGTCAACACGCCTATGCGCCGATGGCTTGCCAGTCGGCACAACGTGGTGGTGCTCGAACAAAACAACATGAAGCGTTCCATCGGGAAACTGGGCGATGTGCTGCGGCAAGGGAAGAACCTCATCATCTTCCCTGAAGGTACACGCACGGCAGACGGCAACTTGGGTGAGTTCAAGAAGATGTTTGCCATCCTAAGCGTAGAACTGCAAGTACCCATCGTCCCCGTGACCATCCACGGAGCCTTCGAGGCCTTGCCACGAGGAAAGAAATGGCCTCTCCCCAAGAAAATCATGGTGGAATATCTGCCACCCGTGTGCCCTACCCCTTCGAGCACCTACGACGGCATCTGCGAGGAGGTGTGCCATGCGATAGAAAAGGCAATAGTGAAGAGAGAAAAAGGTAAAAGGGAAGAGTGAAAAGTGAAAAATTTGCTACCGCGAGTGTTTGCCAACAGGTGACATACTGCTGCGGTAGCAAATTTTTCACTTTTCACTCTCCCCTTTTACCTTTTTCACTCTTCTCTTTTACTTTTTCATTCTTTCCTCAGACGAACTCCTCGCCTAAGTTCAACTGTGCATCATTCACAAACTTGCGGATGTTCTTCTGGTCGCCCTTGCGGCAGATGACGAGGACATTCCCCTCTTCCACCACCACATAGTCTTCCAATCCCTGCACGACTGCCACATGGCCGTCGGGCAGTTTGATGATGCAGTCTTTGCAGTCGTAGAGGAGCGACTTCGAGTCGATGACCACGTTGCCCATGTCCGACTTGGGGAGTGCATCGTGGACAGCCGCCCAGGTGCCGAGGTCTGCCCAACCGAAGTGACAGAGCATCACGTCCACGTTGTCCGACTTCTCCAGCACGCTCTGCTCCAGGCTCATGTTTGGGCACTTCGTGAAGAGTTCCATCAGCAGGTCGGCGATGTATTCTCCGTTGGCATACTTCTGAATGACCGACTGCACAATTCCTGCAAACTCGACGCTCGCCCCCTGCACGGCACGAAGGAAAGCATCGGCACTCCACACGAAGAGACCCGTGTTCCAGAGGAATTCGCCGCTCTCGTAGAAAATCTTAGCAAACTCGTTGGCGGGCTTCTCCGTGAAACTCTGCACTTTATATATATGTGGATAGCCCTCCGCGGCTTCCGCCATCTGGATATAGCCGTATGACACCTCGGGGCGTGTGGGTTGAGCACCCATCGTCAGCAGCACCTGATGTGTCCCCACAAAGTCGAGTGCCTTCAGCACATCCTCCCGGAAAGCGTCATAGTCGGTAATGTTCTGGTCGGAAGGGCTGACGATGAAACGTCCTTCCGGGCAGCGGCGTTTCACCTCCAAGGCTGCCCATGTCACCGCCGGCACCGTGTTGCGCCGCATCGGCTCCATCAGGATGTTCTCATATCTGATGCCTGGAATCTGCTCCGTCACCAGTTGGCGATAATTTTCGTTGGTGACGATAATGATGTTGTCGGTGTCAATGCAACTGGCAAAACGTTCGTAGGTCATCTGCAGCAACGTCTTCCCTGTGCCCAGCACGTCAATAAACTGTTTAGGTTTTGCTTCGCGACTCATCGGCCACAAACGGGTTCCGAGTCCGCCAGCCAGTATCACGCAATAATTTTTAATGTCCATTTCGGTTTTTTAGTTTTTTAGGTAGCAAAAACGATTATTTAAGGTTTTGATGTGCGAAAGTAAAACAAAAAAGTGAAACTCCCAAAGGATTTTCACTTTTTTATACCGAATTGACATTTTTTTACCCTTTTTGTTGAGGTGAAGCCCCTGTCGTACCGTCCACCGGCACCTTTTTCGAGTTCTTTTCGGGTGCCTTTCCGTCGCTGACCACGGTGCCCTCATAGCCCACCTTCTTCAAGGCGGCAAGAATGGTCTTGGCATCCGTCTTTTCGGCATCGTAGGTGATGGTCACCTGCTTGGTGGTCAAGTTCGTTTCGATTTTCTTCACACCCGCTGTGAAACGGACGTTGTTCTTGATTTTCGTCTCGCAGTTCTCGCAGTGCATCTCGGGGGTCGTCTTCACCACCAGCACCTTCAAGTCCTTGGCGAACGCAGTGGCACAGCACAGCACGGCTGCCACCACCAGTGTCAATGTTCTTTTCATGTCAGTTTTTGTTTTGGTTTCTGTTTCTGGCGGCAAAGGTACAACTTTTTTGTCAAACCCGCAAGAAAAAAAGAAAGAACTGCAGCAGAGGGCTTTTAACCCCTGCTCGAAGCCTCAAAAGTGGTCTGAGTCACACCGCCTCGGTGGTCTGAGTCAGACCGCTCGGGTGGTGTGACTCAGACCACTTGAGGGGTATCGAGCGTACCGTTTTGGAGGTATCGGAATGTTGCTGAAAGTCGAGTGCTCATCACCGCCGAAACGGCGCTTCCACTTCTCGATTTCCCCTATTTTCTGGCCGAGATGCGTTAATTCCCCGAAATCTCTTCTCGGTCTCGTCGTTTTTTCGTACCTTTGCACCCACTATGAGTACATCTATTGAAATTAAAGACCTCTCGACAGGTTACAAGATAAAGGGCGGCACGAAGGTGGTTGCGTCAGGGCTGAGTGCAGCACTCAGCAGCGGCGAGATGACTTGTCTGCTGGGCCCTAACGGTGCGGGCAAATCGACATTGCTCCGCACGCTGTCGGCATTTCAGCCAGCCCTCGGCGGCAGCATCGAGGTGGCGGGACAGGACATTCGGAAGTACACCAGCCAAGAACTGGCAAGGCTCATCAGCGTGGTGCTGACGGACAACTCGGGCATCAAGAACATGACTGCCGAGGAGGTGGTGGCCATGGGACGCAGTCCCTACACAGGCTTCTGGGGCAGATTGAAGGACAAAGACCGTCAGATTGTGGCGAAATGCCTCAACTGGGTGGGCATCGAGGAACTGAAAGGCAGAAAGATGCAGACCCTCAGCGACGGCGAGCGGCAGAAGGTGATGATTGCCAAAGCCATCGCACAAGAGACGCCCATCATCTTTCTGGACGAGCCCACTGCCTACCTCGACTATCCGAGCAAGATTCAGATGATGCTCCTGCTGCACCGGCTGGCAAAGGCACTGAAGAAGACCATCTTCATGAGTACGCACGATCTGGAACATGCCCTTCAGGTGGCGGACCAAGTGTGGCTGCTCGACCAGCGGGAGGGGCTGACCACAGGACTACCTGAGGACCTGAGCATCGACGGCAGCATTGAACGCTACTTTGCCCGCGACGGACTCCTGTTCGACCGCGAATCGTGCTCGTTCTCCATCGAGCATGAGACGGCACGCGAGGTGTATGTGGAAGGCAAAGAGGGCACGCTGGAGTACAATCTGTGCTGCAAGGCGCTGATTCGAAACGGCATCAAGCCCTCGATGGAAAAAGGCGACGTGGGTGTCCGCATTCCTGGCGATGGCACGTACCGCCTGATGGAGAAAGGACAAGAGAGCATCAAGGTGGAGAAGATTGGGCACTTGCTGCACATGATTGTACCCACCATCACGAAATATCAAATCTCCGCCATCCGAGAAGCGGCGGATATGAATCAATATGAATAGACTGCTGACAACCCTTTTGACGGCACTGTGCTGGTTGAGCACATTTGCGATACCGGCACGACGCACCCCATTCACCGTCTGGCAGAGCGACAGCACGGCGTTGACGGTGACGATGATTGGCGACGAGACGTTCCACTTCCTCGCCACGCTGGACGGCACGCCTGTGGTGGAAGACGGAGAAGGCTTCTTTCGTCTGGCTCCAGAACTGAAGGAAGAGATGTCGGCGAAGTGGACACAGAAACTGGCGAAACGCAATGCCACAAGGCTGGCGAAGGCGAGAGGAAAGGCTGAGGCGATGAGAAAGGAATTTGGCAAGCCAACGACCTATGTGGGGAAGGCAAGAGGACTGGTGCTGCTGGTCAATTTTGCCAACCAAGCCATGAAGTCGGCAAACACCCAAACGGCGTGGAACAATCAGTTCAATCAGCAAGGCTACGACAAGAACCACTGCTCGGGGTCCGTACACGACTACTTTTATGACCAATCCTACGGCAAGTTCGACATCGAGTTTGACGTGGTGGGTCCTTTGACATTGAGCAAAGAATACGCCTACTACGGGAAGAACGACGACGAGGGGGACGACACGCACCCCTGCGAGATGGTGATTGAGGCGTGCAAACTGGCCAATCAGGAAGACATCGACTTCACACAATACGACTGGGACAAAGACGGAGAGGTGGACATGGTGTATGTGGTGTATGCCGGCACAGGCGAACACGCCTCGGGTGAGACGAACAGAATCTGGCCACACGAATGGGAACTGAGCAGCGGTGCTTTATATGGCGACGGCACGGGAGTCCTGACGCTCGACGGCGTGAAAATCGACAATTATGCCGTGAGTTGCGAACTGAGGGGCAGCAAGGGCAGCACGATGGACGGCATCGGCACCGCCTGTCACGAGTTCAGCCACGGCCTCGGTTTGCCCGACACCTACGACACCAGTTATTCCGGCGGCTTCGGCATGAACGCCTGGGACGTGCTGGATGCAGGCTCGTACAACGGTGCCACAGGCTACGGCGAGACGCCCGCAGGATTCACCGCCTACGAACGCAACTTCGTGGGATGGCTGAACTATACGGAACTGACAGAGCCATGCGACGTGGTGGATATGCCTGCCCTGCAAGACACGGCGGTGGCATACATCGTGAGAAACAGCAACCACTGGAACGAGTATTTCATCTTGGAGAATCGCCAAAACAGAGGATGGTTTCAGTATGCAGGTGACTCACAGGAGGCTCACGGGATGCTGATTTACCACGTGGATTACGACCTCTACGCATGGCAAAACAACGAGGTGAACTCGGAGGCTAAACATCAACGCATGAGCATCATTCCCGCAGGAAAGACATACGGAAGATACTACAGTTCATCGGGTCAGTACAGCCCCTCGGCATCCCAACTGAACACCCAACTCTTTCCTGGCACCAAGAATGTGACCGAACTGACCAACACCTCACACGAAGACTACAACGCCAAGTTGTTCCATGTGAACAAAGACGGCTCATACTATATGAACAAGCCCATCACGGACATCACGGAGGAGAACGGATTGATATCGTTCAAGTTCATGGGCGGCGGCACGAATGCCGTGACTGGCATCAACCTCGACAATGAGGACAAAACGGAATATTTCACACTGAGCGGCACGAAAGTGGCTGAGCCCAAGCAAAGAGGCATCTACCTGATGCGTCAGAACGGTGTCGCTCGCAAGATTTTCATTCGATAACTTATGCACAGATTTCTTTTGACCATCGCTCTTGCAGCATCATCTTTCATCTCGCTGATGGCACAAACCACCGAGATGGAGCAAGATATGTTTGAAGCCATGCGTGACGGAGACAAGGCGGTCATCGTGGCGGTACATGCCGGCACGGACAGCAGGGAGGCACAGCAGACGCTCGACCGCTTCAACATGAGGCTGCGTCAGGCATACCCCAATTATGACTTTCGGGAGGCGTGGACTTCGAAGGCTGTCAACAAGCAGGTGGCAAATCCCGACGCCCTGTTCAGCCAATTGCAGAAAGAAGGCTACACCCATGTGCTGGTGCAGACATCGGAACTGATTGACTGTACGGACATGCAGTATCTGCGTTATGTGGTGGACAACAACAAGGGAAAATTCAAGCAGATACGTCTGGGCGAGCCGTTGCTGAAAGATGTGCAGGACTATGAAGAGGTGGTGAAGACGACGGTGACAGCATACGGAAAGCCTAAGGAGGTGAATGTGCTGGTGTGCAACGGCAGCGAGAATGTCACCACCGACGCACAATACACGATGCTGGAATATACCTTGCAGGACAAAGACTCGAAAAGTTGGTTTGTGGGCACGGTGGATGGCTATCCTTCGCTCGACAGCCTCATCAAAAGGCTGAAGCAGCAGAAGTTGAAGAAAGTGAACCTCATCCCCTTCATGTTTGCGGCTGACCAGCAAGCGGTGACCGACCGCATGAGGGAATGGGCTCAATCGCTGCAAAAGGCAGGATACAAGGTCACAACAGAAATGCACGACCTGGGCGAACTGGATGAGATTCTGAATCTCTTCGAAAAGCATATTCGCCATGCGGAGAAATACCGTACCCTGTCTGCCAAGGAACTGAAATTGCTGGTACGATAAAGAAAAACGACTCAGAGAAGACAACGGATGAAACACCTCGCCTACAGAATACTTGCCGCATTCATCTTCTTCACTCGCCTACCCTTCTGGCGAATCGCAGAAGTGCCGAAAGAGTGCTACCAAAAGGTGGTGTCCTTGTGGCCGTTGGTGGGATGGCTGACAGGTGGCGTGATGGCACTGACCTTTTGGCTCACCTCCTTCATTCTTCCTCCAGGCATTGCCATTCTGTTGGCACTGACCGCCCGCCTCCTCATCACGGGGGCACTGCACGAAGACGGATTTGCCGACTTTTGTGATGGTTTCGGCGGAGGCACAACACGCCAGCGTGTTCTTGACATCATGAAAGACTCCCACATTGGCACCTATGGTGTGCTGGGGCTGATCATGTATTTCCTCCTGCTCTTCGTCACCTTCGACACGATTCTCGGTTTCGGACCATTTTCAGACGGGGCTTACCGCATCGTGCTCCTCTTCCTGATGGCAGACCCTTTCTGCAAGTGGGTCTCCTCCACCATCATCTACTTTCTGCCTTATGCCCGGACGGAGGCTGAGGCAAAGAACAAACTCATTTACACCCGTGCATCACTCTTGGAGAAAATTCTCAGTTTGATGCTGGGAATACTTCCCATGGTCATCATCGTCATGGTCTTGCAACTATTCAACGACATTCCCCTTCTGATACTCGCTTGCACCACCTCCATCTTGACGGCCATCCTCTTGTTCCACCTCATGCACCGACGCATTCAAGGGTACACGGGTGACTGCTGTGGTGCCACCTTCATCATCTGCGAATTGGTCTTCGACTTGACGGCTTTGGCATATATACATACATATAATATAGTAACATGGCAGCACCTTTTCTCGAAATAAAAGGACTGACGAAACGCATCGGCCACCGTGTGCTGTTTGAGGATGTCTCGTTCACCATCAACGAACGAGAGCACATCGGGCTGATTGCTAAAAACGGCACCGGCAAATCGACGCTGCTCAGCATCATCGCCGGCAAGGAAGGCGACGACGGCGGCACGATGATTTTCCGCAACGACCTCAAGGTGGGCTATCTGGAGCAGACACCGACCATCGACAGCAAGGAGATGGAAGGCAAGGGCGATGACTACCTGCAACGATACAAGCAGTTCCTCACGCAGATGAAAATCACGGAGGAAGAAGCCGCCCGTCCTGCCACCCAACTGAGCGGCGGACAGGTGAAACGCATCGCCCTTTCTCGTGTGCTGGCAGGGGAACCCGACTTGCTCATCCTCGACGAGCCGACCAACCATCTTGACCTCGAGATGATTGAATGGTTGGAGAACCGTCTGTCACGCAGCACGATGGCAATACTGATGGTGACGCACGACCGCTATTTCCTCGACCGCATCTGCTCGAGCATTATCGAGATGGACAACTCACGCATCTATACGTACAAAGGCAACTACTCCTACTATCTGGAGAAGCGGCAGGAGCGTATCGACAACATGAACGCAGAGATTGCCCGTGCCAACAACCTGTACCGAACGGAACTGGAATGGATGCGTTCCACCCCTTGTGCCCGAACATCGAAAGCACGCTACCGCATTGAGTCTTTCTATGAACTGGAGAAGGTGGCAAAACAGCGTATCGAGGAACGAAACGTGCGACTGGAGATGGGTGGTACTTATATCGGCAACAAGATTTTCGAGATGAAGAATGTGTACAAAGCGTTTGGCGAGCACGTCATCCTGAAAGACTTCAACTACAACTTCGCCCGTTACGAAAAGATGGGCATTGTGGGCAACAACGGTACGGGCAAATCAACCTTCGTGAAGATGCTGCTCGGGCTGGAACCACACGACAGCGGCATCATCGACATCGGCGAGACAGTGCGTTTCGGCTACTACTCACAACAGGGAATGAGTTTCAAGGACGACCAAAAAGTGATTGATGCCGTGAGAGACATCGCTGAGTATGTGGACATGGGCAATGGCGACAAACTCTCCGCCAGCCAGTTCCTGCAGCACTTTCTCTTCCCTCCCGAAGAACAACATAGTTACATCTACAAACTTAGTGGTGGAGAACGACGGAGATTGTACCTCTGCACCGTCTTGATGAAAGCCCCGAACTTCCTCATCCTCGACGAGCCGACCAACGACCTCGACATTGTGACCCTGCAAATCCTTGAGGACTATCTGAAGTCTTTCCGTGGTTGCCTCATCATCGTCAGCCACGACCGCTACTTCATGGACAGAGTGGTCGATCACACGTTGGTCTTCCACGGCGACGGCAACGTGCAGGATTTCCCTGGCAGTTACAGCCAGTACCGCATCTGGAAAGAACAAAACAGCAAACCTGCCACCGACAGCAAGCCCGCCCCCAAAGAGTCCTCACGAGAAAACAACCACAACCAGAACCGAGCACGGAGGCTCACCTTCAAAGAGCGGCAGGAATATGCCCAACTGGAAAAGGACATCGCCACCCTCGAGGAAGAAAAGAAGCAGATTGAAGCAGCCCTCTGCGGCGGCACCACCTCCGTGGACGAAATCACAAAACTGAGCAAACGCCTCCCGCTCCTCAACGACGAACTGGAAGAGAAGGAAATGCGTTGGCTCGAACTCTCCGAGTTCACCTAACTCCCCATCATTCCCATCATTCCTATAATTCCCATAACTCCTAATTCCCATCACCCCCATCACTCCCCCCATGAAAATAACCTCCGCTAAATACATCGGCAGTCAACCACGGGCAGACAAATGTCCGACCGACGGACGCCCTGAATATGCCTTCATCGGACGAAGCAACGTAGGCAAATCCTCTCTCATCAATGCCATGACAGAAAGGAAAAACCTCGCCCTCACCTCTTCCACACCAGGCAAGACCATGTGCATCAATCACTTCCTCATCAACGAGGATTGGTATCTCGTCGATCTGCCCGGGTACGGCTATGCCCAACGAGGCAAAAAGGCAATAGAACAACTTCGCCAGATGATTAGCCACTATGTGCTCGAACGCGAACAACTCACCTGCCTCTTTGTCCTCATCGACATCCGTCACGACCCGCAAGCCGTTGACATGGGATTCCTCTCTTTCCTGGGCGAACATGGTGTACCCTTCGCCATCGTCTTCACCAAAGCAGACAAACTGAAGAATGCTCAAATCAAGCCTGCCGTGGAGAAATACCTTACTGCCCTCAAGGAACAATGGGAGGAACTGCCACCTCATTTCATCACCAGTGCCTCCACGAAACTTGGCAGGGAAGAACTGCTTAACTACATCGACAGCATCAACAAAAACCTATAAAAAAGTGCTCAAGACGACTCTCTTGAGCACTTTTTTTGCAAAAATCTTGGCTGTAACAAAAATAATCACTACTTTTGCATTGTCTTTTTGAGACAACAGACACCATGACCTTTACGAGTGCCGTCTCAAAATCAAAATCTCACAAAACATTTCAAATATTGACATTTCAAAATACTGAAACTTTCCTGCACGAAAGGAAAGATTCGATATTTCAACCTATTTTTATATGTACAACTTAGAAGAACTTAACGGCAAGGAGAAAGAAGAACTTGTCAGCATCGCCTCCGAACTCGGCATCAAGAATGCAGAGAAGATGGAGCCTTCCATGCTGAGACTCACCATCATTGACGAGCAGGCTGCGAACTTCGCATCCAATGCCACATCAACAGAGAAATCATCACGGAAACGTTCACGCGTCAGTGTGAAGAACGTGGACCGTGTTTACACCGCAAACCAAGATAAGGCAAAAAAGGTGGACAAGAACATGAAAGTGACCAAGGACGAATCACTCTTTGCAGACCTGTCGGACGAAGAGAAAGCCATGCTTTCCACCACCGAGGCTGAACCTGCTGCGGCAGAAGAAACGCCTGCACCGAAAAAGCGTGGACGCAAGCCAAAAGCAAAGGCCGAAGAGACGGAAGCGGGAAATGCAGCAACCGAAACCGTTGAAGAGCCCAAGGCAGAAGAGGCTCCTGCTCCCAAGAAACGTGGACGCAAGTCCAAGGCACAAGCCGAAGAATCTGCGGCTACAGAGGAGGTTCCAGCAGGCAACAACGAAAATGACTTCACCGTCCCTGAAGAGACTTACGTTCCATCACAAGAGGCGGAGCATCAGGAAATCATTCTGAACAACTATGCGAATGCTGGCACACAGAACGACGACCCTGATTTCATCATCCTCGAAGACATTCCTCAAGAGGTGGAATTCTATGCACCGATGGACATCTTCAACCGTTTTGAAGAAGAAAATCAGCCTGTTGAGAACTATGATGCTCCACAGTATGAGGAGTACAATGTTCCGGAACCGCCCATCAAGAATGAAAAAGTCATCAAGGAAAAACCATACGACTTCGACAACATTGTGCGTGTGAGTGGCGTGTTGGAGACAGTGGACAACTACGGTTTCCTCCGTAGCAGCGACTATAACTACCTGCCATCACCCGACGATGTGTATGTCAACTTGCAGCAAATCAAGCACTACGGCCTCAAGACGGGCGACGTGGTGGATGGTTTCGTGCGTCCTCCCAAAGACGGCGAACGTTTCTTCCCACTTGTCAGCGTGGAGAAAATCAACGGATGCGACCCTGCCCGTGTGCGTGACCGTGTCGGTTTCGAGTTCCTCACGCCCCTTTTCCCCGACGAGAAGTTCAAACTCTGCAAAGGTTTCAACGACAGCAAATCCTCTCGTGTGGTGGACCTCTTCTCCCCTATCGGAAAAGGACAGCGTGCCCTCATCGTGGCACAGCCAAAGACGGGTAAGACCCTCTTGATGAAAGACATTGCCAACTCCATTGCCGCCAACCATCCCGAAGCATACCTGATGATGCTGCTCATCGACGAACGTCCTGAGGAAGTGACCGACATGGCCCGCACCGTCAATGCCGAAGTCATCGCCAGCACCTTCGACGCGCCTGCTGAGAACCACGTGAAGATTGCAGGCATCGTGCTCGAAAAGGCAAAGCGTATGGTAGAGTGCGGACACGACGTGGTCATCTTCCTCGACTCCATCACCCGCTTGGCACGTGCCTACAACACCGTTTCTCCCGCATCGGGCAAGGTACTCTCTGGTGGTGTCGATGCCAACGCCCTGCACAAGCCCAAGCGTTTCTTCGGTGCTGCCCGCAACATCGAAAACGGCGGCTCGCTCACCATCATTGCCACCGCCCTCATCGACACAGGCTCCAAGATGGATGAGGTCATCTTCGAGGAATTTAAGGGAACCGGCAACATGGAACTGCAACTCGACCGCGGTCTTGCCAACAAGCGAGTATTCCCAGCCGTCAATCTCACGGCATCTTCTACTCGTCGCGACGACCTGCTGCAAGACCAGACCACCCTCAACCGCATGTGGGTGCTCCGCAACCATATCGCCGACATGACCTCGATGGAAGCCATGGACTTCGTGATGAAACAGATAGAACGCACGAAGAACAACGAAGAGTTCCTCATCAGCATGAACGGGTAAGAACAACGAATTTTTTATTATAAAACAACGAATTTTTCGAATTAGACGAATTATTTTGTAGCAATGCCATAAATGGCAACTAATAAAAGCGAATGCCACACGATTGGCATTCGCTTTTATTAGTTGCACCAAAGATGCATGATTCCCTAAATAATTCGTCTAATTCGAAAAATTCGTTGTTTAAAAAACTATTCGCCGTTACCTTCGCACAGATTCATGTATTCCTTCACATCCTTATTATTCCTGAACGATTCCGGAGCACGGCCATAAATCTCATCAATCTGCGGCGTTGTGGTTGGGTAGCCAAACTGATTGTAGGCGTTATCGCAAAGCACCAAGAAATAAGTGATACCCAACACATTATCATAATTCGCCGTCACGAAATCCGTTTCCAGCCTGTCAATCGCCTGACGCAACTCACCTTCCTCTTCGCCCAACTGACGAAGAATCTCGTCATGGTCATAGCCATCCAGAATCATCGTACTCTCCTTGCGAGGCAACTCCTGCAAAAGAAACATCAGCGAATCACGCTCCGTCATGAAAGCATAGAAACGGTCATTCAGCGGAGTGCCCTCCACCTTCATCGCATTGTTCAGGGCAATCACCTTGATATCACCCTCCTCCAAAATCACAGGGATGTTGTCGCCGCCGTTACCAAAGAACATCCTCACACACATCACAGAGTCCACAGGGCCATTCATCGAAAAGGCACCGTGCAAAATCTTGCACGAGTCCACCGTCTTGCTCGCATCCGTACCTAACGGACGCAAATACACCATATCGCCATCATAGACCGACTGCAACGATGTGCCCGTGATGTTGTAACTGCTCGAACATGCCGCCAGCATCACCGTCACCAGTCCCGCAATCGCCAATATGTTCAAATTCTTTTTCATGTTGCAAAAGTACAAATCCTTTCCCACCTGACAAAATATTTCACACACCTTAAACCACAATTAAAGGTAGTTTAACTTTTCGGAGGCACAATTACAACCATACACACCCGTATGTCGTTGAGAAAGACTGCCACCAATCGGGCAAAGGATATTTATGTATCCAAACAAAAATAGAGGGAAACTTGTTGTTTCCAGACATATTGATGTTGCAACATAGATAAAAAGAGGAGGAAAAGAGGATTGACGCAACGTTGGGGTGGCTCATCGCATGGCATCTTCCGATTCCTTCCCGTCTTGGCAGGAATGTCAATTTCGTCTTGGTCAAAACGGCACACAGGGAGCCTCAAAAGCGGTCTGAGTCAGACCGCCTCGGCGGTGTGACTCAGACCACCTGGGCGGTGTGAGTCACACCACTTCAGACGCAACGAGCGTGTCATTTTGTCCTATCGGGAGGAATGGAAAAACCTGTGTGCCCGACTCGAAACCATTCGAGTCGGGCACACGGGTTGAGTTTATCGAGGGGTAAATCAATAAAAGGAAAAGGCACAAAGCGAAAAGTGCTTTGTGCCTCGTATCATATCATTTACTGAGACTGACCAAGTGTTTAGAACTCGGCTGTCTTCGGCGTGCGTGGGAAGGGGATGACGTCGCGGATGTTCTGCATACCGGTAACGAAGAGGATGAGGCGTTCGAAACCGAGACCGAAACCTGCATGGGGACAAGAGCCGAACTTACGGGTGTCGAGATACCACCACATATCTTTCATCGGAATTTGGCGTTCCTCAATCTCGTTCATCAGTTTGCCGTAGTCTTCCTCGCGGACAGAACCGCCGATGATTTCGCCAATCTGAGGGAAGAGCACGTCGGTGCCCTGCACGGTCTGCTCCATCTCCTTGCCGTCGAGTACGGGGTTCTTCTCGTCTATCTTCATGTAGAACGCCTTGATTTTCTTGGGGTAGTTCGTCATGATGACAGGCTTCTTGAAGTATTCCTCGACGAGGTAGCGCTCATGCTCGCTGGCGAGGTCGTCGCCCCAGTTGCAGGGGAACTCGAACTTCTTGCCGTCCTTGATGGCTTGCTGCAGGATCTCGATGCCCTTGGTGTAGGGCAGACGCACGAAGTCTTCCTTGAGGATGCCTTCGAGACGTTCGATGAGCCCCTTGTCTATCATCTTGTTGAGGAAGTCGAGGTCGTCCTTGCAATGGTCGAGTGCCCAACGGACACAATACTTGATGAAGTCTTCCTCAAGATCCATGAGGTCGTCCAAATCCATGAAGGCAATTTCTGGCTCAATCATCCAGAACTCAGCCAGGTGGCGAGGGGTGTTGGAGTTCTCAGCACGGAAAGTGGGACCAAAGGTGTAGATGGCACCCAAGGCGGTGGCACCCAGTTCGCCTTCCAACTGACCGGAGACGGTCAGAGAGGTCTGCTTGCCGAAGAAGTCGTCATCGTAGATGATGGAGCCATTTTCGTCTTTCTTGAGGTCGTAGAGGTTCTTGGTGGTCACCTGGAACATCTGACCAGCACCCTCACAGTCGGAGGCGGTGATGATGGGGGTGTGGAAGTAGAAGTAACCGTGCTCATGGAAGTAGGTGTGGATGGCCATCGCCATGTTATGGCGAATACGCATCACAGCACCAAACGTGTTAGTACGCAGACGCATGTGGGCGTGCTGACGCATATACTCGAAGGACTGTCCCTTCTTCTGCATCGGGTAGTCGGCAGGACATTCGCCAAAGACCTTGATGTCCGTGGCTTGCACTTCTACTGCCTGACCCGAGCCGATAGATTCTACCATCGTTCCTGTCACAGAAAGACAGGCACCAGTGGTAATCAGTTTCATCATTTCCGGGTCAAACTTCTCCACGTCAGCAACCACCTGCACATTCTTGATGGTAGAACCATCGTTCAAGGCAATGAAGTTGACAGCCTTGCTGCCTCGCTTGGTGCGAACCCAACCCATGACGGTGACCTCGGCACCGAAGTCGGTGCGCTGAAGGAGGTCTATGATTTTTGTTCTTTTCATCTGTTTCCTTATTTATTCATAATGTCCTGTGTGCAGCATAGCCACTTCCTGCTCGGTGAGGAAACGCCAATCGCCACGCTTGATGCCCTTCTTGGTGAGACCTGCAAACATGACGCGGTCGAGTTTGCAAACCTTGTAGCCAAGGCTCTCGAAGATACGGCGAACGATGCGGTTCTTGCCAGAGTGAATCTCGATGCCCACCTGCTTGCGGTCGGTCTCGGAGGCATAACTGATAGCATCTGCCTTGATGTCGCCATCCTCGAGGGTGATGCCCTCGGCAATCTGCTTCATGTCAGCAGCGGTCAAGTTCTTGTCGAGGAATACATGGTAAATCTTCTTCTTGAGGAACTTAGGATGGGTCAACTTAGAGGCAAGGTCGCCATCGTTGGTGAAGAGAAGCACACCCGTGGTGTTGCGGTCGAGACGACCTACAGGATAGATGCGTTCGCGGCAACAGTTCTTCACGAGGTCCATCACGGTCTTGCGCTGCTGTGGGTCATCGGAAGTAGTCACGTAATCCTTGGGTTTGTTGAGGATGACGTACACCTTCTTCTCTATGCTGACAAGTTGATCGTGGAAATGTACCTCATCAGTACGCTGCACCTTCGTACCCAACTCAGTCACCACCTGTCCGTTGACAGACACAACGCCTGCCTGGATGAACTGGTCGGCCTCACGACGTGAGCAGACGCCTGCATTTGCCAAGAACTTATTGAGACGGATAGGTGCATTGGGGTCTTCCAGATACTCCTTGTACTCAATCTGCTTCTTCATGCTATACTTGGCATTGGGGTTGTAGTCGGCAGAGTGCTGACGATATGGACGCTGCTGATAGCCACCACGCTGATTGTTGTAGCCGCCACGCTGGTTATTATAACCACCACGTTGGTTGTTGTAGCCACCACGCTGCTGATAACCACCCTGCTGGTAGCCACCACGCTGGTTGTTGTAGCCGCCTTGGCGTGGCTGATAACCTCCCTGACGTGGCTGATAGCCGCCACGCTGTTCGTAGCCACCCTCCTGGTCACCATTGGGCTGATAACCACGATTGTTGTAACCACGCTGCTGATAACCGCCACGGTTGCTCTGATAGCCACCACGATTGTTATAGCCGCCATTATTATAAGAAGGACGTGGCTGATAACCGCCTTGACGTGGCTGGTAGCCACCCTCCTCGGAGGAAGAGCCGCCAAAACCTGCTGGACGGAAACCACGCTCATTCTGAGAGCCATTGGAACTGTAGGCAGCACCACGGTTGATGCGAGGACGCTGCGGACGGTCGCCACGGTTGTAGGAGGGGCGACTGCCATAGTTGTTTTCACGGTTGTAGGATGGACGATAGCCCTCGCGGCTGCCTCCATTTTCAGATGTTTCTTCTGATGCAGGTGTCTTGCCCTGCCATTCATCAATTTCAGACATAATTGTTAATGCTATTAAATGTTTGTAATCCTAAAAATTTTTTATGTGTTGTTATTTAGATTCCAGTGTAAGTGTGAGGGGTGATGGCACGAAGTTCCGCCTTCACGCTCTCCGACACGTCCAAGCCATCGATGAAGCCCGCGATGCTCTCGGCGGTGATGGCGGCATTGGTACGAGTGAGTGCCTTGAGTGCCTCGTATGGATGAGGATATGCCTCACGACGAAGAATCGTCTGGATGCCTTCCGCACACACTGCCCAGCAGTTGTCGAGGTCGCGATTGATGGCATCCTGATTGAGCAGAAGTTTGCGAAGCCCCTTCAAGGTTGACTGGATGGAGATGACCATGTGACCCATCGGCACGCCCACGTTGCGAAGCACGGTCGAGTCGGTCAGGTCACGCTGCAAACGGCTGACTGGCAACTTTTGGCTCAAGAAGGCAAGGATGGCGTTTGCCATGCCAAGGTTGCCCTCCGAGTTCTCAAAGTCAATGGGGTTCACCTTGTGAGGCATGGCGGAAGAACCGACCTCACCTGCCTTAATCTTCTGCTTGAAGTATTCCATCGAGACGTACATCCAGAAGTCGCGGTCGAGGTCGATGATGATGGTATTGATACGCTTCATGGCATCGAAGATGGCACCCATGTTGTCGTAGTTGCTAATCTGAGTGGTCCATTGTTCACGCTCCAAGCCCAACTTCTCGCTCACAAACTTGTTGCCAAAGGCTTTCCAATCGTAAGCGGGATAAGCAATGTGATGGGCATTATAATTACCTGTCGCACCACCAAACTTAGCCGTTATCTTGCAAGCCTTCAACTGGTTCAGTTGCTCGGTCAGTCGATAGACATACACCATCACCTCCTTGCCCAAACGGGTAGGAGAGGCTGGCTGTCCGTGTGTCTTTGCCAACATCGGGATGTCTTTCCATTCGTCGGCATACTCCTGCAACTGGGCAATCAGTTCCTCCACCTGAGGATAGTACACCTCAGCGAGTGCATCCTTGATGGTCAACGGGATGGAAGTGTTGTTGATGTCCTGACTGGTCAAACCAAAGTGAATAAACTCTTTATATTCGTCAAAGTTTCCGATTTTATCCAACTCCTCCTTGATGAAGTATTCCACTGCCTTCACGTCGTGATTCGTCACCTTTTCGATGTCCTTCACACGCTGAGCATCCGCCTCGGTGAAGTTGCGGTAGATGTCACGCAGCCGCTCGAAGAGGCTCTGATCGAAACTCTTCAACTGAGGCAAAGGCAGTTCGCAAAGCGTGATGATATACTCGATTTCAACCCGCACACGATACTTAATAAGTGCATATTCGGAAAAATAGGAAGCCAAGTCCTGTGTTTTACTTCTGTAACGGCCATCAATAGGAGAAATGGCCGTAAGTGCATCAAGTTCCATATTTTCTATACGTTTATACTAATCTGTCGGCGTCTCCGAGACGCTCTATACCTAAATGTGTCTAATTGATTGCTAAATTAAACGATGATTGTCTTTTGCTTTTACGTTGCAAAGTTAATGCTTTTTCGCCAAGAAAACGGGCTGTCACCCTAAGAAAATGCCTTTCGCCATGACATTTACGCATTTTTAACCTTTATCGACGGCTGAAATGCGAAATGTGGTGTACACTTCTATCACCACAAAAATGACAAACAGTACCAGCCACGACGATGGCCCCACATACATGCCGCTATAGAAGCCCTGAGGCAGAAACATCAGCATGGCAGAAAGGATGAGTGCCACCATGCCAAACACACGTTGATGATAGAGTCGTCGCAAGGTCAATTCTTTGGGGTCACGCTCGGAATATTTCTGATAGAAAGGAGTCTGCACGAACCTGCCCACAGCAAACAACACCACCCCCACAGCCATCAGCCACGGAGCCACGGCACGCATCGGCAGCCACCCGATAGCACCTACCACTACCAGCGTTTCGCCCAACATCTCCACATATCCCAAAATTCTGTCTCTTTCCATCACAAAACTGGTCAATCGCCTAATCCTCGTCTTCCTCCACAATGAAAATATCTTCATTGTCAGTCTTCATGTAGTAGCGGCGGCGAGCCACTTCCTTCACAGCCTCATGGTCGTTCTTCAAGGCATCGAGCGTCTGCTTGTCTGTGTCGAACTTTCGGTTATACTCTTCGATTTCCCCTTTCAGTTTTGCAATCTCCTGCCGCTGACCAATGCGGTTGACGATACTGCTTTCGCCAACAAAACCCGTCACACCGACAAAAATTGCCAGTGCCACAAAATACTTCAGTTTAAAAACCCAATACAAAATGGAACGTTTCATAAGTTCTTTCCGTCCTCCAAAGTTGAAAAATTACAATTCAAATTACATTTTCGACCCACAAAGATAGATTAAAATTCATTAAACAGCAAATATCTTTCAAAGAATTTGTTGTAAAAACCGACAAAGATGCGTACTTTTGTAGAAAATTACAGATTCACCTATCTATTCACTTGATTAAAAACATGAAAAAGAACATGATTAAACTTGCCCTTGTGGCAATGGTGGCATTCATCGCACCTACGACCATGAATGCACAACTCAACGAGATTCTCGGAAAAGCCAAAGAAGCCATCTCTGGTTCGTCCTCCACAGCCGGCACCGTCACCGATGTCATTGGCGACCTGCTCGGTTCCAGCAAAATCACAGAGAAGAATTTGTCTGGCACATGGGTGTACACGCAGCCTTGCGTTGCGTTCGAGAGCGAGAACGTGCTCAGCAACATCGGTGGCAGCGTAGCATCGTCGAAAGTCGAAGAGAAACTGAAAAAGGCTTTGGAAAAGGCAGGCATCAAGTCAGGCAAAGTGACCATCACCTTCAACACCGACAAGACATTTGCCATGAAGGTCAGCAAAAAGTCACTCTCTGGCACCTACGAGATTGACGGTTCCAACGTGATCCTCAATTTCACTTCACCCGCCCGCAGCATCAAGACGAACGCCAAAATTTCGTTGGGCACGTTGCAACTTGCCATGAATGCCGACAAGATGTTGGAAATCGTCAACACCATCACCACCAAGGCAAGTGCCTACTCCAGCCAGATGGCAACCGTCTCTTCGGTGCTCAGCCAGTACAACGGCATGTATCTCGGCATGAAGTTCAACAAGAAATAACAAAATGGGGGCACCCCAAAATCGGAGTGCCCCACATCAATCCATCGGAGTGCCCCACATCGATTCACAGATGTGGGGCACTCCGTTTTTTCGTTCTTTATTATTTCCCAACTTTCACACGGACAGGATGATTCACGCCATCCTTCCAAGCATCCAACGAGGCAAACCATTCTTTGGCCGAATGATAACCTTGCTCTTCTTTGTCGGCACAGAAACTGACATAGTAGCGAATCGAATTGCTACGGTCGGCTTCCACCGTGAACAAATAGTTCAAATCATCCTCCTGTGCCCCTTGGATATACTCCTTGGGCACATACACCGCCAAGCCCACAGGCTCAGGTGCCCACTGCTGCTTCTTGCCCATATCGGGGTAGTCACATCCCCACGATGCAGCAACACCGTCTGCATGCCAAAAGCCTTCAGACTGATGTCCACGTCGAGTTTCCTCGTCGGCTGTGGCACCCACCTTCTGCACACCCGTACAGAACCGATGGTCTCCTGCACCCTCCAACATCACATCCACCGTCAAGTCGCGATGTCCTGCATAGAGCGAATAATACTGGTGCATATCGTAAGTGCCGCCATCCGCAGCCTTCACCCCCAAGTCATACACTTCCACGACCGTCCGCAACGCACCACTCGTCACCACACGTTGACCTCTCACCGCCACATCTGTCCAGTTCTCTGGTTGCAAGGTCTTCATGTTCCAATCTTTGAACGAGCCACATCCGATGGCATTACCTGCCCATAGCACATCCACGCCATATCCCTGCTGCAACTGCTCAGCCGACGTGTAGAACTGCGTCTCTGGCAACTCTATCCGCCTGTACTTCTTCCCATACAGGTCAATGTTCTGCCGATGGTCGAAGTAAATGCGATACCCCGTCAACTCCGACTCTATCGTTACGCCGTGCATATAAATGTCGTTAAACAAGAAACTCTTCCCCGGAGCCTCCACCTTCAGCACATCAGGATGCTTGTCCTGCTTGTCACGAATCTGCAACGCCGTATATACACGCGGCTTTTCGTCCGCATGACTTTCCTCCCCCGACAGTTCCACCTGAAACGATTTCGTTTCCAACCCCTTCACATCCGTCAAGAAAAACACCTCATCCGCTCTCAAATCCCCATCCATATCATCCAACTGACAAGGCACTTCCCTACCCTCGCAAGTAACCCTTGCACTCTTCACCTCAAAGCCCACCTTCTTCACCTCCTTCAACCTCACCACCACAGGCTCATCCACCTTGTCCACACTCCACTCGTTCGAGACCGTCACCTTGACCGTCTTCGTTTGTGCCGATGCTGCCACCGAAAGCAGCCATAGACATATAAAAGAAATCTTTTTCATAAATCCATGATTTTGTTGATACTGCAAAGGTAGCAAAAAAATTACATTGTTGCAATACTTTTTCCGCCGAGAGTTGCTTTTTTGCCCTCACCTTGAACTTCCGCCACGACAAGCCTATATCCGTGCTACAGGCTTGAATAATGTAGGCAAGTTCAAGGATACGTGCCCATTGTGCCATCGTCGTTGGCAATTCCTGCTCAGCACGGCCTTCTGCCAAATCCAAGCATGTATTGGTGATAGAAGTCAAGTTTGCGATTCACGCTCCTTTTTCCTTCCTGTTGAACTATCCGAATTTTTCGGATAGTTGCTTCTTCCGTCAATTCTCTACTATTTTAAATGGTAGTTTACTGTACGCACATCTACCCCGAACAGTTCTGCCATTCTTTTCTGTGTCAGCCAAAACGTGCCGTCCTCATATTGTACTTAGACGTTTACGTTTCCAATGTCAGTTGTATATAGTATGATGTTGCTCTCCATAATTCTAAATATACTCGCATTAGAAGAATTTGGTGTAATAGTTTACCAGTTTATCATCCATTTCCTTCAACTTCCTGATGACTTGGTTGCATCATTATCTGAATCTGATTTGGAAATTGACCACTATATAGAAGTCTTCGCCATCTTGATATACATATCCAAAATCACCCTTCTTACTATTCTTAGTTCCATCTTTGCCATTCTTATAGATGATTTTTTTCCTTTCTGCCTCAGTCAATTCTCGCTTTTCATCAATTCTCACCTTAGCTTCAGCCATTGCCAAAGTCTTGCAGGCTCCCCTATCTGGGCGGTCTAAATATGTATGTTTGTAAAGGTAGTTTTCAAAAATATCGTCAGAGATAGCACGATAATAAAGCAATTCCCCATCTTTATCTACGTCAATATAGCCTCCAGTAAGTTTCTTGCGCCCGTTCCATTCGGTTGATGCAGTCATACCAGCAAATGAAGCAAAGAGCAAGCACTTTATTTTGGATTCATAGAAATAGTTAGGGTTTCTTGCTCCAAGTGGATTCTCTTTAGCAAGGGCAGCACACATATCCTCAATATTACTTGAATCTAGCCCCTCATTATATCCAATCTGCATAAGTAAGGCATGGCTGAGGATTTCGTCCATTCGCCAATCAATCATCCGAAGATTCTGTTCGAATATTTCATTTCGACAGCCAGCATACTCCAAACTGTAGTCCTTCTTAATAGCATCAATGATGTCACGGAAGCCCTCCTTGTAGTTTAACCGATACATTCCGTCAACGTCGCATCCAACAACTCTGTAAATAAAACCAGATGTTGAGGAACAGTTAAACAATGTGGGCGAACTGCCAATGTGAGATTTTGCATTAGACAAATCAAGATTTAACCGATTCTCAATATACTCCGTAGCCCTCAAGGAAAAATTGCATGTAGCATTCAGAATAGCATATACAACATGAACCGAACATCTAAGAATTACGGAAAGTTGTTCGGGAGTCAATCCGTTTTTTCTTAGATATTGAGTAAGAAAGACTTTTATTTCGTCTGAAGCCTCTTTCCTATAATCATCGTTTTCAAATTCTGACAGTTTCATAGTGATTCACGATATTTTTGATAATGAATAGCCAATAGTTCTTTGTCAGGATTAAATTTTTCGGGCATGATGATCTTCTTGCCATTGATTGAGGTGAGATAGTCACGGAAAGTGATTTCAGTTACGGTCTCTATCATTTGATCAGAAACAACAATGACATAGTCTGGCGTGACGGTGAAAAGGAAATGGTCGAACGCTCGGTGGAAGAGCGGGTTCATGCACAGCCCATTCTTGGGGTTAGTGCGGTTTCTCTTATCATCTGACCAGCTAGATATATGGCAAGCTTCTAGCAGTGGCGAATTGGAAATACCTGTGATACAACAATGATAATTGTATGCCGACAACACGGTATTATGAAAGAAACGCTGGTTTACACGTTGGCGTACCACTACTTCTCGTGTCTTGCCTTCAGGCAAGTCTTCCGTGCGTATCTCTGTATATTCTTCCAGCGTCTTTCCCATCCTTTGAGCCAGCAGCTGTTCGCTCTCGTAAATCACCTTTTCAGGATTCTCTTCAAATTCAGCCCAAACAATAGGGGCAAGGTTTCCTGTATGAGATAATCCTTTGGCTTGAACGCCACTGTCACAATGCCCGAAATTACAAATCTTCGTGTATAATCCACCTGGCGAGCGACCAATAATCTTCGCCCACTTGATAATGTCGGGAGATAACTTGTGTGCTTTTATGAACGGAATCTTGCAATAGACATTAATTGCCATCTTCAGTTCATTCTCTGTCCAATTGGGATTTCTCTTCATCATGCAGCAATATTTTCAATGTTTTCGAGAAAGGTCTTAAATGTGCGGCCTCTGTCATGGATGGCAAACCCCTTCACGTTTTCGAAGAAGAAGTCTGCGAAGAGGTCGTATTGCGTGGCATCTTCGGTAACACGCCAGACTTCCTCGTCGCTCATTTCATCTTGTAAGCCCTGCTGGAATTGTTTACGCGAAAGAAACTCGCGGACAGCAGAGATAATTTCCGCCTTTCGTTCTTCTGATTCATCCGAGCCTTCATTGTGCAGATAGTGGCTCAGCACCGCCATCTGATTCTCGTATGATGTCTCGCCATAAATCTTGATGCCGTCCTCGGTGATTTCCTCGGGGAAGGCTTCAAGTTTCAGGCCGTCTTTGAGTTTTCTTTTTGTCATAATCATCTGTATTTCTGACTTATCCACTAACTTTTCCGAGTTACCCACCAAATGTATTTATAGTTATTCACGAACTCACTTCTTGTCCTCTTGGATATGCTCTGTCAAGTTTTGTTCCCCAAAAATCCTTTAGAGGATTCAGATACTCTGCATCCAGATTCCAATGTTGGGTTTTCTTGTAGTCACGATTTGCCTCCTTTATCGAGTTAGGAAGCCAGTCATCAAACCAGTGTCATATCTCGTATCTATCAATTCCTTTATCCCAAATATAGAAATCCTCATCTATGCACTTATTTCTATCAATGGGTACATTCTTAAAACTCATTCCAGAGTTTTTCTAATTCTTCAAATGACATTTGTAGATTCATCTAACCTAACCAACAACCAATGAGAATTTCAAGCCTAACGCTTTAGTTATAAGCATAAAAGTAGAAAGTTGCATATCTGTCTTACCTTGCTCCAGCGAAGAAATATACTCTCGCTTCTTACCTATACGCTCGCCCAATTCTTGCTGCGTCAGTTTCTGACGCTTGCGCTCATCTCGCAGTAACTCGGAATAATACCAAGCCTCCGCTTTCGCCTGAAACTCCTTGCGTGATGGTGAACCTATAGGACCATACTTTTCAGTCAGGCAGTCATCTATTTGTGGCAACTTTGCCCACTTTTCATCACTAATCTTTATCATAAACTGTCCTCCCATTCTTTTAATAGTCGTTCTGCTTTCTTAATCTCGGCAGGGTACTGCTTCGTACCCTTTTCAACAAAAGAGTTAAGCATCACCATACGATGGCATTCCATAAAATTGTCTGAGTCAATGGCGAATAGTACGGTGCGGTACTCGTTGTTGCCAACAGACACACGCATCTCATAGAACTCTGTTTTCTCAAGGCGTTTCACAAATTTCGTACTGACAACGTATTTTGTCAGCATGATTTCGAACACATAATCATATTTGTCTCTTATCTTCTGAGGCAAGTTCTGATAGTATTCTTCAAACTCCTTCGTATATGTTGCTGCTCTAATTCTATCGTTCATGCCGCAAAAGTAATATATTTATTCCAATTATCCAAATATTTGGGAAGAAAAACGTTCTTTTTCTTTGTTTTCGTTATTATTGAGTTAGCATTGCATTCAGAACCTCCACGCTCTGTCTTCCGTCGCTTCTAATAACGACCACTCATAACCTCTGCTCACAGCCTTACATGACTAATGAAACTTTTAGTTTGATTATAAAAATAGATTTGGCTTGATTATACAGAATAATTTGGCTTGAATACACAAAAGTGTAATCAAGCCAAATCGGAAGTTGTAATCAAGCCAAATTTTGAGGTGTAATCAGGCTAAATATTTGATAGATATCGGGCAGGAGGTGGGGAAGGTGATGGAAGAACACAAATTGTGGATGTTCCGAATGCTCTGGCGGAGCAATTGGGAACATCCACAATCGTAGTAGAAAAGGGAGAATTGTGTGTTTGAAAAATGTGATGAATTGAGAAAAGATGCAGTGGAGAGAGGTATGCTAATTGTCCACCATTTTCATCACGTCTTCGAGGGAGAAGGTGCCGGAAAAGACGATGACGGTGGTTTCGGCGGTCTCTTCGGTGAGCATGACGACGACGGACTGCTGCTTACCGTTGCGATGGTAGATACGCACTTTCTCGTCATCTTCGTCCACTTGCATGAGGAGGTCGTAGTTACCTTGTTTGATGATGGCCTGCGTGTCGGCTTTCAGTCGGGCTGCAGCGGCTTTTTCCTCCGAGGTGATGATTTGGATGCCAGAGAGTTTGTGCATGATGCTCTTCGTATCCACACCAGGAACGGAGGGCGTGGAGGCTACGCCAGCCAGACGGAGCATGAATTTGGAGATGTAAACGTAGGTCACATTCTTCGTGTCGGAGTATTTTTCAAACTCCTTCACCTGGGCGTTGGCAGCGAGGCTCGTGAGAGCCATGACTGCACAAAGGATGATTTTTGTTATGATTGGTTTCATGTTATTCTAATGCTTTCAGTTGCTTGTTCAGTGTTGTTTCGGCTCGGTCGCTGAGGGCTTTGGCTTTCTCCAGATGTCCCATGCCTTTGTTGAGGTTGGCAGCAAGGAGGGTGAGAGCCCTTTCCGCTTCCTGCTGAGCGAGGAGAGGGTCGTGGTAGGTGTCTTGTTCGGCAAGGGGGGAGACGGTGACTGAATCACCGTGCACACTCGTGAATGCATAGTATCCCAATCCCAAGACGAGGGCGATGGATGCCGCTGCGAGCCAAGCAGACCCTCTCCCCAGCCCTCCCCCTCTATGGGGAGGGAGTCCATGCGGCTTGTTTCCCAATGGCAAAGACTCCGAATGGTTCTCCCCATAGAGGGGGAGATGTCCGCAGGACAGAGGGGGTCTGTTCTCAGCCTGTTCCCACTCGTCAATCTTCTGCGAGAGCCGTTCCTCCAGCCCTTCGGGGATGGGGATGCGTTCGAGTTCTTGTCTGTTCAGTTTGTCCATGTCTTGGTCAGTTTTTGGAATTGGAGTTTCAGTTTTTGTTTCGTTCTCATCACGATGAGGCGGATGTTACCTTGCGAGAGCCCTGTGTCTCGTTCGATTTCTTCGTAGGAGCGTTCTTCGACGAGGTGCATTCGGAGGACTCGTCCGTCCCGTTCGGGCAATCCGTCCAGCAGTTGCGTCATTTGCTCTGCCTCGTCGTGTGCCTCGATTTGCTGGGAGAGGCTTCGTTCATCGGGCGGTTCCGCTTGTTCGTCGATGTCGGCAGAGGTGTCGAGACGCTTCAGTCGCCTTTGGTCGCGGAAGAGGTTTCGCATGAGGGTGATGAGGTAAGCCTCCGTCATCGCCTCGTCGGGTAGGTCGTCCCGTTTCTGCCAGAGCCTCAAGTAAGTGTCTTGCAGCAAGTCCTCGGCATCTTGGGCGTTCCCTGTCAGACGGTAGGCAACCCGATAGAGCAGCCTGTGGTGAGGCAAAAAGCGTTGCTTAAACTCTCGTGCGTCCATGCGTTTTTCCTTACTCTGCACCTTTCTTCGTTTCGGTGTATTCGATGACGACATTGCGGTCGGTGTGGGGGTATTTCTCTTTCACTTGCTCGCCAACCACCCACGTTTCGCTGTTCCACCGGATGCCGTTGGCTATCATGTAGTCACGCACTTCTTCTGCCGAATGGAATTCTGGATGTTCCTTGCCATGAATGACGAACAGCACATGGCCGTTGTCCACGTCTTCCACGACCTTCTTCATGTCAACCAAGTTGCCTTCATCCTCGTCATCACCAAAACTAACCAGATTGCCATCGAAAAGTGCTTGTGCCAGCAAGTCTTTACGCACCTTGCAATCGAGATGTGCCAACACCACTTTGCCCCAGATGTCCCAACGCAACAGGATATTGCTGACGATGTTCCCTTTCACCTTGCCATACGCCGCGAGTTTGTACTTCGGAGCGAATGTCTGATTCCAAAGTTGACCCAGGATGCTGGTGGAGTCGTTCGGTTCCTTGTTATCATTCTGAATGAACAGCATCTCGTAGCCTTTCAGCGACTGGATGTCTCGCTCCAGTTCTTGTAGTTGGCCTTCATCGAGGGTCAGTTGCACCTGTTCACACTTCTTGAGGCTTTTCAGCGTAAAGTCAATCTCCTTTGCCGTCAAGCCCAGGTCATTGCCCTTCTTGTTCTCCTTCATGGCTTCACGCACTTCGTCAGTCGTGTCCTCATACTGAGCGTTCGGTGCTGCCATCGTGATGTATTTCACAAACAGTTCCTCCACCGTCTGCCCAAACAGGCTGCCCGCCACCAGAGCCAGCATGAGTGATAAAATCGTCCTTTTCATCTCTGTCTCGTTTTTTAGGGGTTAGTCTTCTTCTGCTTGTTGTTTTACCAGTTCCATCAGTTTGGCGAGGTCAAGTGAACCGTCAATCAGCACCAACGTGGTTTCCTTGTCTTCGACATCTTCTACAAAGATGACGTTCAGCGTCTTCTCGCCATTGTGGGACTGGCAGATTTTCACGTAACCATCTTCTCCATTCACGTCAATCAGCGACTGGAATTTCTCATCTTTCAAGAGAGCCAGCACTCCTTTTTTCAGTTTCTGGGCTGCCTTGTCCGCCTTGCAAGAGAAAACTTTCACGTCATCTACTTGACGAAGGATATCGCCACTGGTATCACCAATGATGATGTTATCGCCATGCTTGATAGGGTTGCCATTTTGGGCAGCCAACTCTATCATGCTTTTGTCCACATGAACATACTCTACGCCTTTGATGTTGGCAAACTTTTCAAAGTCTTTCGTTTGTGCCCCTGCACTGAGCGTGAGGCACACCGCAGCGGCACACACCGCCATTCTCTTTAATAATGTACACTTCATACTATTTACAATTTAACGATTTACCATTTACTGTTTTCTTAGAAGTTGCATCGATGACTGCCTTCTATCTGTACAAACGAGAGTTTTGAGAAGTTTGTTACAAAGATACGGAAGTTTTTTTGCAAAGAAGAGGTTTTTTCTCTGCATGGCAGTGTTTTTCCCGCAATTTATAGTGCTTTCCCTATCGTTGTTTCATTTTTATGTCGTATCTTTGCGACCATAATCAACCTAAAACAAACCTTCAAGTGTAATGAAGATGAAAAAAACAACTTTTATTGCAGGAATCATTGCCACGCTCTGCATCGCCCTGTTCACCTCGTGCAGCAAAGACGAGAAACTTTCCAACCGTATCTCTGGCACATGGGAAGGCGACTGGGGCATGTCGTATGTGGATCGCGACGGCCACCAATACGATTCCCACTACACGGTCATCGAGTTTCATTCCGACAAAATCTTCGAGACGCAAGGCTATGGCTATCAGGAAGACTACTACACAGATGGACCATTCGAGAAGATTGGCCTCTACTTTAATTGGAGCATTGACAATCAGGTCATTTACCTCATTTATCCAGGGTATTCTCAGTACAACTGCCGCATCCACGACTACGTGATGAAGAAGAAACTTTTCACGGGCTACATCGGCAACACACCCTTTGAACTTCATAACCTAACGAAAGATTACAAGTGGTATAACTATGCAGGATTCTACACTTCTGCCACTGTAGGCACGACGATCGTGCTGCTTTGGGAATGGGGCGCCACGGCACCCATCTACTACGATGACTACTACGCAAAGACACGAGGTGCCGATGCATCCGCACCCGATGCCATCACCATGCCTGACGGCACGACGGTGCAACCAGCCGGAAAAGATTGTCCTATCCGCGTTTTCAACCGCTTTGAAGAAGATTAATCATTAAAAAAATGACAGAAATGAAAAAGACATTTACACTTTTCAGCCTTCTTGCCGTGCTCGGGCTCTGCACGATGTTTACATCATGTACCGACGACGACACAGAAGAAGCCATGGTTCTTTCAGGACAATGGCGAGGCGATTGGGGCATGTATTACGAGATTGAGCATCTCGGCCTCATCTACACGTTCGACTCGTATGACACCGACATCGTGTTCTATCCCGACCATGACTATGCCACACATGGCTATGGCTACCAAGTCGATTGGTATCGCGAAGGACCTTACGAGCGAATGAGTTACCGCTTCAACTGGAGCATCAACAACGGCGTGGTGTATCTGACCTATCCCGGGTATCCAGAGTACAACACCAGCATCCGCGACTATCGCATGAACAACGACCGATTCACGGGCTATTTCAGCAATGGCACACAGCCGTTCTACCTGTACAAGATTGCGGATTACTACAACTGGAGTTACTATTATGATTACGGCGATTACTACTACTGGTACTATGACGACTGGAGTTGGGATTATTACGCCAAGACTCGTGGTGCAGCAGAAGGCGATTCTGTGAATGGATTGACGAAGGAAGACAGAATCGTGAAGATTGGCAGTCACTTGGCAGAACAATAATAGTCTTTAACAACGAATTTCACGAATTAAACGAATTTCTTCTTTTGAATGCCGCAAGCGGCGACGAATGGAAACAAATGTGGAGCGTTTGACATTCGCCAAATCCAAAGGATTCATTCGATGGGTTTACCCATTCAAAAGAAAAAATTCGTTTAATTCGTGAAATTCGTTGTTTTTAGAAATTAGTTGCCCAGCCGTTTCAGGTGGCAAAGGAGCAAGTTGCCGTCTTCGTCTCTGAGGTGCATTCCCCCACCCTCGCAGTATCGGAACATCTTGCAGTCGGCACAGTCGCCGGTTTTCATCCATTGGCGGTTGCGGTACGAGTCGAAGCCGTTTTCCCACACATCCCAGAAGTTTTCCTTGTAGATGTTGCCTTGGTAGTATTTGCCTCGGATGCTGGTACAAGCCGAGATGTTGCCATCGATGAGGATGGATGCCACGCTGATGCCGGCGGCACAGTGGTAGAGATGGTCACGCACCTTGCCCTCATATTCGCCGAGGAAGCCCTCGCAGGCAAAACTTGCGTGTACCTTTCCTTCCTTGCGGCAGGCGATGATGAACTCCATCACCTCGCGGAATTTCTCGTCGGAGATTTGCAGGTCGGGATGCTGCTTGGCACGCCCAGCAGGGAAGATGGTGAAGAGTCGCCAGTCACGCACACCCGCCTCGTAGAGCATATCCTTCAGTTGCGGCAGGTAGTTGACATTGCGGTTGTTGACACACGTCACCACGTCCCATATCACCTGCTGCTGACCAGCCAACAGACGGATGGCCCGCATGGCGTTCTTGAAACAGCTCTCGTGCCCACGCATCCAGTTGTGGTCTTCTTCCATGCCGTCCAGGCTCACCGCCATGCTTCGCAAGCCCGACTGACACAGCCGCTTGAAACGTTCCTCGGTCAGTGCCATGCCGTTGGTCACCATGCCCCAAGGGTACTCACGCTTGTAGAGTGCCAGCCCCACTTCCTCAATGTCCTTCCTCACCAGCGGCTCACCGCCCGAGATGATAATCATCACCTCATGCGGATTGACGTGCGGCGTGATTTGTTCGTCAATCACACGCAGGAAGTCCTCCTTCGGCATGTCGGGGGTCAGTTCCTCAAACTTGCAGTCGCTGCCGCAATGCTTACACTTCAGGTTGCACCGCAGGGTACACTCCCAGAACAGTTGCCGCAAGGGGTGCAGTTGTTTCTTGTTGTTACGCAGTTGGCGTTCCAGTTCCAAGCCAACCTTTTGTTTGATGGATAGTTTAGACATGGCCGCCGGTCACTTTTTGATTTCGATGTTTACCCCATCCTGTTCAATGGCAGGGTTTTTCTCATACTTCACAGGTGCAACCCCATACATCAACTTGTACTCCTGCCGTCCGCCCGGATTGGGCTTGACCGTATCAGCAGGATTGTAGCCAGGATCTGGAATGCCATACATCACAGGCTGTGCTTTCCTGAACAGCGAGCACGCAGACACCAGTCCCAACAGGGCTATCACTGCCGACAGCACCTTACCATAGAACAGTATCCACTTCTTCTTCAGAACTTTCATTGTCAGCCTCATTGTTTTCGTCCGTGGTGCGGAACTTGGCGTATGGAGTGCCGTACATCTCCATCATCGTTGAATCCACATCGACCGAATCGACAGGAGGCATCCCATACATGACAGGAATGCCATACATGTCCTCACTTTCCTTCGTGCAAGTCACGAAACCCAACATTGCCATTGCCGCAGCCAGCACCTTGCTGGACCACAGAAGCCATTTTGTTTGAATCTTTTTCATATTCCTTTCGTTTAATCGTTCTGTCTGTTTAAACGCAGAAACGCACGAAATACTGCTACAAAAGTACGGCTTTTTCACAAAAATTGCAAAAAAGCCGCACAAAAAGAACCGAAAATCGCCAATTCTATCTCAAAATATACACTTTCGTGCTGCGAGTCCCCTCAAAACCGATGCCCGTCGATGCGTCCTGACTGAAACGACGCAACTCCGCACCTGCCACGCTGTGGCTCTGACCCGTCAATTCGGCATAAGTAGCCACGCGGATGTAAGCATGTTCCTTCAGGTATGCCTTCAACGCCGCCAGACGCTCCTCCACGGTGCTCTTCACCTCGGCAATCTCAGCCACCTCGCCCACCTTCTCCAGTTCGATGGTGCGGCGGAGTTGACGCATCCAGTTGCGGTCAGCACTGAACGTCACCTTCTTGATGGTCACGTCGTTGGTGTTGTAGCGGCTGCCATCCGTCTTCAGTTCCTCAGCCTTCACGCCATCCTTCATGCCCAGCGACACGTAGAACACACCCAGGCCATCGACCTTCACCGAGTGACCCACTTCGATGTAGTGTGTGATTCGATTGACCAGGGCATCAATCACGCCCTTCGTCATGCCCGAGTTGAAACCCATCTGCTCGGCAATCTCGCGAGTGAGGGCATCGGTGTCAATCACTGGATAATGGTCTGCGTGCGGATAGATTTTCCGCTTGCCCTCACCGTTCAGGTCGGGCAGTTCTCTAAACTTGTACTGCATAGTTGTTCATTTTTTATCGTTCGGTTTAACACATCTCTTGAAAGAGCCGGCTCGTTCTTCCACCACCTCATCAGCCGTTCCGCCGCCGCTTTCGCCTACAAAGTTAGGCATTCTTTTTCAATCTACCAAGCAGGGGCTCTTAAAACTAAAGTTAAATTTTATAAAATCCAAGTTAGATTTATATAAATTTAAGTTCAATTTTATAAAATTTAAGTTGAATTTTATAAAATCTAAGTTTAGTTTTAAGAACACCAGCCGAAAAAGCCGCCAAATGGCACCCAAAAGACAGGATTAAAGCAGCGAAGGGGCGACGGACTTTCCTGTCCGCCGCCCCTTCGGGTTCGTATTTCTGTTTCGGAATCGTCAGTTCCGGGTTACTTCTGCCAAGTCACCTTGCCCTGCTTGATGACGTAGCCGCGGTAACTGCCATCGACACGCTGACCAGAGAGGTTGTAAACGTTGCCGCCCTTGGCTGCCGACGCTGCGGAAAGTGCGGCGATGGCATCGGGAGCGTCTTCTGGCACCACGGTGATGTTATAGACATAATACTTGCCGTTGTAGCCAATGGCGAGACGGATGCGGTACTGAGCATCGGCAGCAAGGTCTTGCCAAGCCTCCACATAGAAGCCACCTTCTTCGGCGCTGTAGGAAAGTTGATAGATGGCACTTGCGGCACCCTCTTCGGTGTCGATGTTGCAGGTCTTGCCGTCGGCATCAAATGCGTAGCCTTCGCCTGTGAAGTTCACTTGGCCGAAGATGGTTGCAAACGATGGAACCACCCATTGTGCATCCTCGGGCAACTCCGTCTCTTCGATGCCCAGGGCGGTGAGGGCAGGTGTGATGTCCACCGGTGTCAGCACACCGTCGTAGCCAGCCACGAGGGTCACGTCTTCTTCACCCACCACGGTGTTCTCCACGATTTCCGTCACGAAGTCGATGCGATACTTCACCGTGTAGTAGTAGCCGTTGGCTTCGTTCACATAGTAGAACTCGCCCTCATAGGTCGTGCCTGGGTCATCAGCAAGAGGCACGTGTCCCCAGTTGCCAATCACACCATTGTTCACGTTCTCGAAGAAGTAAGCGTGATCCTGACCATACCAGCAGAAAGCGCCGTCGGCCGTCTTCCAGAAACCGTATGGCGTGGTGGTTGAGCAGTCCTTTGTCCAAGCACCTTCGGCTGTCTTGGCATAGAGGGTGAGTTCATCGCCCTGCTCGCACTCCGTCAGTTCGCAAGCACGCTCATAGTTCAGGTGCACATCGTAACCCACGCTCCAACTATTCTCGTTGGCAAGGCCTTGCAGATAGAGTTCTTCGTAGCCCTTCTCGATGAACTCGGAAGGAACTTCACGGTTAGGAATCACCTTCATAGTGACATTGATTTGCCACATCATGTCGTACCAGCCGACATATACCGTTCCGTGGCACTCTTCTGTGCCGTCGCCGTCAAACACGTCTGGCATCTGACCCACATTGAGCGAACCGTCTGAACGCAACTCGACAAACCACAGTTGTGCCCCTTCCTCGTAAGGAACCACCTTGCCGTCCATCGTCATCCAGAAGCCTGCCGTGGCGGTGAAGTTAGGATTCAGATAACCGTCGTCGTCCAGATAGAAGAAATGGAGGTCGCCAGCACCGCAACCGAGGGAATCGAGTGCCTCGGAGAGATTCCAATTGACCGTTCTGCCGTTCCAGCCGTTGCCCACCTGATTGTTGGTGTACACATCGCTTTCGCCATAGACAGTACACTCCTCCAATGGACGCATCGCCTGACCGATAATCTCCACATCTATATTGTACAGGATGGCATCTTCGCCAATGACAGCATAGAGTTGAGAGTGTGCCTTCTGACCCACTTCGGCTCCGTAGTAGGGTGCGAGCCACAACCAGAAGATGCCATCTTCGGTCAACTCCACATCGCCGCCTGTCCAACCCCAACTATCTGCTGTCCACGAACCAGCCACGAAAGTGGTCTTGGCATCATCAGCAAACACAAGAGGCCACCAACCCATTTCGCCCAGTGGCTGCAACTCGTCTGCCACAAAGAAATCTTCGGCTGTCTCGGAGTTATCGTATTTCCACAGATACAGCACGTTGCCCAAATTGGCAGACGCATCGGCGATGCTGACTCCTGCCTGTTCGAGCAATGGATTGACATCAATCTCAATCCAACCACCCTCGGTGGTCGTCATCTGATAATCTATCTGAACGGTATTGATGATGTTCAGATTCTTGTAGTTGGTCGTCGGTGTAGGCAGTTGTGCCTTTGCCAACAAACTGAATGATGCCATGCACAGGATCATGGCAATGAGCATTGAGGCTCTTGAAGTAAAGATTTTCATGTTAAAATGGTTTTAGATATTGTTAGTTATCAGTTTGATTCTTCCAGCAGTTCCTTGATGAGAGCGGTGAAATAGGGCTGCATCTGCTTGTAAGAGAAGGTGACCGACGGCATACCCATCGCGTAGGGACCAATCTCGTAGGCACCATAGGCAAAGTCCACACCCTCATCTGTCAGAGTTGCCCCATCGCTTGGGAAGTCTATCTCTTCGTTCATTTCTTCGCCGTAGCCTTGTCCTATCAAGTCCTTCCTAATCATCTTGAGCACAACGGGTTGGCTTTCGGGCTTGATGATGTCGTCCAATGTCAACTGACGCAGGTGCTTCAGGTCGAATGTCGTCGCATAGCCAAACGGCATCGGGTGTACACCACAGGCGGCATACTCTGACCCACCAATGCGGATGACCAAGAGGCCCTTGGTACACTTCTGCACATTGACTTCCTTATAGTAAGAGTCGCCCGACTCGAAGGGCCAAACGATGTCGTCTTCATCTTGATCGTCCAGGTGGATATTGCCCAACATACGACAGCCTCCGCCTTTGATCTTGAATGCCGAATGCACATCGGTGACACCTTCCGCCTTCAGTTCGGCATATTTGTTGGCCACCTTTTCCACCGTGACGGGTGCCTCAACAGACTCTTCTGCCGCATCGATGGTCAGCCACTGGTTGATGAACTTCACCACCTCGGCAGGACCTGCCACCGCCTGAAGCGTATGGACGGTGTAGTCGCAGGTCATCTTGCCTATCCTGTAGCCACTTCCGTCTCCTTCATTACTATCTGCCTGAATTTTCGCCTTGTAAGAGGACGAATCGGCCAGTTCGACCGATTCAAACTTGAGAACCGCAGCCGTGGTATCTACCTGCACGGTTGCAGATTCGCCGTCACCCTCCGCACCGGAGGCTGCCCCACCCTTGTTTCCTGTACACGCCATCAGGCTCAGCAGCATCAGGGTCATTGCTGTGGTTTGTAAACGTATCATACTATGTGATGGTTAAATACTACTTTGTGGCAAAGTTAACCATTCCTTTTCAATCTACCTAACAATCCCCGCTCATTTTCACCGATTCAGCAACAAATTGCCTCGTTCATTCTCCATTTTTACACCACGAGGGAAAGTTTGAGGAGGTCTCCCCTTATTCCAAATGTTAAAAAACGAAGAAAAGAATAAATAATTCACAAAATAATTTGGTTTATAAAATAAACTTCTTTAACTTTGCATCGTGATTCGAACACAACCGCCCTCCCATTCCCTTTCTGCAGGAGGGTTTGGGGCGGCAAGAGAGCAGTAAAAGAAGTTCAAAAATCGGGTCGGGTGTGTCCTATATATAAATAATGTGTAAGGACAGCCCTACCCAAAACAGAATCAAAACAATGGAAGAAAAGAAACATTTGACTGCAGAGCGCAGTCTTGAAATCATTACAGAACAGATTGAGCAAAGCCGCAAAGCCGTGGCTAAGGACACAGGACTTTCGCTCTACATTGCAGGACTGTGTACAATGGGCATGGCAATCCTCATAGGTATTTGCATCTTCTTCACGGTCAATACGACCTACTATCTACTCTACGTTTCGCTGCCACTTGTCATCTATGGTGTTGACCGCTATGTAAAAAGAAACATTCCAAAAGTGCCAGAAAATTTTGTTGGCACGATGGTCAATAGGACTTGGCTGACATTCGGCATCTTTACAGTATCATTCTTTGTGTTTGCCAATCTTTATCATTTCCTAATGAGTCACACGGAAAGTCCTGAAATATATTCACGCCTGATGATTCATCCGTTCCGTATCATACTCCTGCTGATGGGCATGGCAATCACCATCAATGGCTATACATTGAAGAGCCGTTGGATGGTTGCCTGTGGCATTATCGGTGGTATCGGTGGCTTTATCTGGGAGTCGTTCTACGTGACGCAGACGCTGGTGGGTTGGCTTGGTTCTTACACCAACAGTAACTACTGTGGAATCACCTTTGGTATCATTCCTGGTATCATCGTTGCAATCTTTGCTTTCATCGGTTTGACGCTCCCTGGTATGATGCTCAAAAACAAATAGCCTATGTTCCAGCCATTAGACCCATTGTTGCACTCAGAACTGCGCCTCGCGATTGTCTCCCTGCTCATCAGTGTGGAGGAAGCCGAATTTCCCTACATCAAAGAGCAGACGGGTGCCACGGCTGGCAACTTGAGCGTGCAACTCGACAAACTCTCCACGGCTGGCTACATCGACGTGGAGAAGACCTTCAAAGGCAAGAAACCCTGCACCCTCTGCCGCATGACCGACAAGGGGCGTGAAGCCTTCGAAGCCTACGTGGAAGCGTTGAAAAGTTACCTTGTTGTGAAGAATTGAAAAATTAAAAAATTGAAGGATTGAAGTTGCCATGCGGAGAGTGCACCAAACTTCAATCCTTCAATCCTTCAATTCTTCAATCCTTCAATTCATTCTTCCACCTCGCCAAAATACCGCGTTTCTGCCAATTTCAGCAGATACTGCCCATACTGGTTCTTAATCATCGGCTGAGCCAACTCACGCAGTTTCTGGGTCGTAATCCAACCTTGACGATAGGCGATACCTTCGAGACAGGCGATTTTGAGACCCGTGCGTTTCTCCAGTACCTCGATGAAAGTGGAAGCCTCAGAAAGTGAATCGTGCGTACCCGTGTCGAGCCAAGCAAAGCCACGACCGAGCAGTTGCACCTTCAGGTTCTTCTCCTTGAGGAACTCCTGATTGACCGTGGTGATTTCCAACTCGCCACGTGGTGAGGGCTTGATGTGCTTCGCCACTTCCACCACCTTGTTGGGGTAGAAATAAAGACCGACCACAGCATAATTGCTCTTTGGCTCCTTCGGCTTCTCTTCGATGCTGAGGCAGTTGCCATCCTTGTCGAATTCAGCCACGCCGTAACGCTCGGGGTCTTGCACCCAATAGCCAAACACACTTGCCTTACCCTGTGCGGCGTTTGCCACACACTCCTTCAGCATCCCTGAGAAGCCACGCCCGTGGAAAATGTTATCGCCCAACACGAGGCACACATCATCGTTGCCCACAAACTTCTCGCCAATGATGAACGCCTGTGCCAATCCATCAGGCGAAGGCTGTTCGGCATACTCGAAGTGAACCCCGTAGTCGCTGCCGTCACCTAAGAGCCGCTTGAACCCCGGCAAATCGTAGGGTGTAGAAATGATGAGAATCTCACGGATGCCTGCCAGCATCAGCACGGAGATAGGATAATAAACCATCGGCTTGTCAAAAATGGGGATGAGTTGCTTGCTCACGCCCTTGGTGATGGGATAAAGCCGTGTACCCGAACCACCTGCCAGAACTATTCCTTTCATTGCTTTTTGAGAGATTACAATTTGTCGCTACAAAGGTCGCATTTTCTTTTGTATTGAACAAGAAAAATCGACAAAAGTTGGGCTTTTCGGGAAAAAAGTCGTACCTTTGCAACGAATCTCAGACAGAGATTTCTCTCTGTCGTACAATTGGTTCTGTTGGTAGGCATTACTCCATTTTTTAGGATTATGTGACATCGGTGAGATAATGCTCTAGAGACACTAATCACACATTATTTATTATTATACAAAACAACTCAATGGGAAAAAAGATTCTTTTTAACCACTGTGTCTGTGTGGCTATGATGGTAGCCGCCATGACTGTGACCGCTTGCTCGTCGAAGGGTGACAGCAAGGGGGATGTTGCCCAGCAGGGGCAGAGTGCGTATCAGTTTATGAAAGTGAAGAAGGGCGACCGAACGCTCAACCTGTCGTACAGTGCCACGATTCGTGGTAAGCAGGATGTGGCGATTATGCCACAAGTGGGGGGAACCATCACGAAGGTGTGCGTGACGGAGGGTCAGCAAGTGCGAGCAGGACAGACGCTGTTCATCATCGACCAAGTGCCGTTCCAAGCCGCTCTCCGCACAGCCGAAGCGAATGTTCAGGCAGCCAAGGCACAACTGGCAACGGCAAAACTGAACTATGACTCGCAAAAAGAACTGTTCAACCAACAGGTGGTGAGCCAACACACGCTCTCCACAGCCGAAAACGGCTATCTGACCGCTCAGGCAGGATTGGCTCAGGCAGAAGCAGCATTGGTGAATGCCCGCAACTCACTCAGTTACACGATGGTGAAAGCACCAGCCAATGGACAGGTGGGCAACCTTCCATACAGGACGGGCGACCTGGTGAGCCCACAAATTCCCACACCACTGACAACCGTCAGCGACAACTCGGAAATGTGGGTGTATTTCTCGATGACTGAGAATCAGTTCCTCAACTTCACTCGCGAATACGGCTCGATGAGTGCGGCAGCCAGCCAGATGCCAGCGGTAAGTTTGCTGCTAAAGGATGGCTCGACGTATGAAGAGACGGGAAAGATTGAAAGCGTGAGTGCTGTGATTGACCGCTCAACAGGAACCGTGACTTGCAAGGCGGTCTTCCCCAATCCCAATGGTTTGCTCCACTCGGGATTGAGCGGCACGGTGCAGATTCCGACGCTCTATAAAGACGTCGTGATTGTGCCACAAAGTGCTACCGTAAGCCAGCAGGACAAGTATCTTGTCTATCAAGTGGGCAAGGACGGCATGGCTGAGGGTACGCTCGTGGAAGTTGCCCCCATCAATGACGGCAAAGAGTTTATCGTGACGAAAGGACTGAAAGAAGGGGATGAAATCCTTGCCACAGGTGCAGGATTGGTGCGTCCTGGAACTAAACTGAAGTAAAACAACGAATGAAGCGAATTCAACGAATGACATGGGAAATAAAGGAAATATATTTATCAAGAGACCTGTGATGGCGGCTGCCATCTCGATTGCCATTCTGATGGTGGGTCTCATCTCGCTGTTCACACTGCCTGTGGAACAGTATCCTGACATTGCACCTCCATCGGTGTATGTGATGGCCACCTACACGGGTGCCGATGCTGATGCCGTGATGAACTCCGTCATCATGCCGCTGGAGGAGAGCATCAACGGCGTGGAGAATATGGATTATATCACTTCCACCGCCTCCAACAACGGACAGGCAACCATCACCGTCTATTTCAAACAGGGAACCGACCCCGACATGGCGGCTGTGAACACGCAGAACAAGGTGTCGGCGGCATTGGGTTTGCTGCCATCGGAAGTGACGCGCATTGGCGTGACCGTCATCAAACGTCAGAACTCAATGCTGCAAATCTGTGCGTTGACGAGTCCTGACGGCAGATACGACAATGCATTCCTCTCCAACTATCTGAACATCAACGTGGCTCCACGCATCCGACGCATTCAGGGCGTGGGCGAAGTGGTTGTGTTGGGCGACACCTACTCCATGCGTGTGTGGATGAAACCCAACCTGATGGCACAGTATGGTTTGGAACCAGGACAGATTGCCGCTGCCATCAACGAACAGAACGTGGTGGCTCCAACGGGACAACTTGCAGAGAACACAGACAACACTTTCTTGTTGACCATGAAGTATAAGGGTCGTCTGAAGACGGTGCAGGAGTTTGAAGATATTGTCATCACGTCAAAACCCGACGGCAGTGTGCTCCGATTGGGCGATGTAGCACGTGTGGAACTCGGCTCGCTCAGTTACGGCTTCAACTCGCAGATTGACGGTCAGCCGGGTGTCACCTTCCTGACCATGCAGGTGGCTGGAGCGAATGCCACCGAGGTGAACGCCAACATCGACAAACTGAAGGAGGAGATGAAGGACGAACTGCCAGAAGGCGTGGAGTTTGCCACGATGATGACCACCAACGACTTCCTCTTTGCCTCTATCGAGAATGTGGTGTGGACGCTTATCATCGCCGTAGTGCTCGTGGTGCTGGTCGTTTACTTCTTCCTGCAAGACCTGAAGGCAACACTCATTCCGTCCATCTCCATCATCTGCTCACTGGTCGGCACGTTCGCCTGTATGCAGATGGCTGGCTTTTCTATCAACCTCTTGTCGCTCTTCGCACTGGTGCTTGCCATCGGTACGGTGGTCGATAACTCCATCGTGGTGGTAGAGGCAGTGCAGTCGAAGTTCGACAGCGGCTATAAGAGCAGTTACCTCGCCACCAAGGATGCCATGTCGGATGTGACGATGGCGATTATCACTTGTACGCTCGTCTTCATGGCAGTGTTCATTCCCGTCTGCTTCATGGGCGGAACATCAGGCGAGTTCTACACCCAGTTCGGCATTACGATGGCAACTGCTGTGGGACTTTCGCTGGTCAACTCCCTGACCCTCTGCCCTGCCCTTTGTGCGGTGCTGATGCGACCGACAAAATATGTGGGCAACAGCGATTCACTCCGCGAACAGTATGAAAAGCGGAACATCAATTACTGGACAAAGGTGGCATATCAAGCATCGTTCAATGCCACGATGAACCAATACAAGCGTTTCGTCAAAGCCATCTTCCGCCGCCCTGCCGTGGCATGGCTCGCCATTGCTGCAACGGCCGTGCTGTTGGTGTATCTGATGACCACCACCAAGACTTCGCTCGTGCCACAAGAAGACCAAGGAACTATCATGGTGAATGTGGGCACTGCACCGGGTTCCACCCGTGCATCGACCGACAAGGTTATGACGCAGATTCGTGAAATCATTGCCAAACAACCCGAGGTGGAACGTCAGTCAACGGTGGCTGGATATGGCTTGATTTCGGGCGAAGGAACATCCTACGGTATGGCGATTGTACGTCTGAAGCATTGGGACGAACGACCAGGCAAGGAACACACCGCCGATGCCGTGATGGGACGACTGATGGCTGAGTTCAGTCAAATCAAGGAGGCGGACATCTTCTGCTTCCAACCCGCCATGATTCCAGGTTACGGAACGGGTAATGCGATTGAACTCTATCTGCAAGACCGCAAGGGTGGCGAACGCAGCGACCTTTACGCCTTGACCATGCAGTTCCTCGGAGCCTTGAACCAACGTCCTGAGATTGCCGTGGCATACACTTCGTTTGCCATGAATTTCCCTCAGTACAATGTGGACGTGGATGCCGCAGAATGTAAGCGTGCGGGCATTTCGCCACAGTCGGTACTGGACGTGATTGGTGCCTATTGCGGTGGTGCTTACATCAGCAACTACAACCAGTTCGGCAAGGTGTATCGCGTGATGATTCAGGCAGCACCCGAGTATCGTCTGGACGAGCACGCTTTGGACAACATGTTTGTGCATTCGGGAGCAGCGATGGCACCCGTGAGTCAGTTTGCCAAACTCGTGCCTTCGCAGGGTGCAGAGGTTTCGACCCGTTTCAACCTCTATTCGAGCATCCAAGCCAACGTCACACCAGCCGAGGGTTATTCGACAGGTGAAGCACAGAAGGCGATTGCAGAAGTGGCGGCACAGGTGTTACCACAAGGGTATTCTTATGAGTACGGCGGCATGTCACGCGAGGAAGCGAAGTCGGCAGACAGCAACATGACGGTGTTCATCTATGCCGTTGCCGTGTTCCTGATTTACCTGATTCTCTGCTGCCTCTACGAGTCGTGGTTTGTGCCATTGGCAGTCATCCTCTCCGTACCGTTCGGCTTGATGGGTTCGTTCCTGTTTGCCCGTTTCTTCGGATTGGAGAATAACATCTATCTCCAGACAGGTGTCATCATGCTCATCGGCTTGCTCTCCAAGACCGCCATCCTCATCACCGAGTTTGCCCTCGACCGTCGTCGTAAGGGCATGAGCATCCAAGACGCCGCTTTCGTAGCCGCACAAGACCGTTTGCGTCCTATCCTCATGACGGTGCTCACGCTTATCTTTGGTATGATTCCGTTGATGTTTGCTACAGGTGCAGGTGCCAATGGTAACTCTTCGCTCGGCATTGGCGTGGTGGGCGGTTCTTTCATCGGCACCATCGCCCTGCTCTTCGTCGTGCCTGTGCTCTTCATCGTGTTCGAGACGATTCAGGAGAAGTTCCGCAAGCCTCAACCCCTCATCGCCGATGCCGCCATGCAGGAAAAGAAAGAGCAGGTGCTCGCCGAAATGTCTGCATTTAATCCTAAAAATCAAGAAGAATGAAACAACATCTTTTCATCATAGCCGCTCTCTGCTCCCTCTTGAGCAGTTGTGGCATCTATTCCTCCTATCAAGCAAAGACGGACAGCGATGTTCGTCCCGACCTGTACGGGAGTGTGGAATTGGGCGACAGTGCCTCCAGTTTGGGCAATGTGCAGTGGCGTGAACTCTTCACCGACCCACAACTGCAAGCCCTCATCGACACCTGCCTTGCCCACAACGTGGATATGCGTACCGCCCACCTCCACATCGACGAAGCCAATGCAGGGCTCACGGCAGCCAAACTGAGTTATCTGCCCAGCCTTGCTTTCACGCCCAACGGTGTCCTGACCAAGTACGGCTTGGATGGTGCCACCACCGGCAAGGTTTACACCCTGCCTCTCACCGCCCAATGGCAAGTAGATATCTTCGGGCAACTCCGCAACCAACACATGGAGCAGAAAGCCACTCGCGACATGCTCATCGACGTGGAACAAGCCGTGAAGACAGGATTGATTGGCGGCGTGGCAAATGTCTATTACACCCTTGCCATGCTCGACGAACAAATCCGCATTGCTCAAGAGACGGAGCAAACATGGCAGCAGTCGGTCAAGACGATGAAAGCCCTGATGAACGCAGGAATGGCGAACCAAGCCGCCGTGAGTCAGATGGAAGCCGCATGGTATGGGGTGCAGTCGCAGGTGCTCTCGCTGCAACAGAGCCGCAACGAGGTGTGCAACGCCCTGTCCCTCTTGCTCAATGAACCTGCAGGCAGCCGCACATCGCTCCATCCGACACTCGACAGTTTCCATGCACCTGCTGTGCTCAACGTGGGCATTCCTTGCCAACTGCTCCACAACCGACCTGACGTGCGAGCCGCCGAGAATCAACTGCGTGCCGCTTGCTATGCCGACAAGGCAGCCACCAGTGCCTTCTTCCCTCAACTCAACCTGACAGGCACCTTCGGATGGACGAACACGACAGGTTCTGCCATCATCAACCCTGCCTTCACCATCGCCCAGTTGGTCGGCTCACTCGTCCAACCTATCTTTGCCAAAGGTGGACTTCGGGCACAAAAGATTGCCGCCAAGGACGAACTGGAAATTGCCTCGATGAACTTCGAGCACAAACTCCTCGAAGCCGGCACCGAAGTGAACAATCACCTGGATGCCTGCCAGAAGGCTCGGCAAAACATCGACCTCTACCAACAGCAGGTCGATGCCCTCCAGAAAGCCTATCGAGCCACCCTACTGACCATGCAGCACGGCAACACCACCTACCTTGAGGTGCTCACCGCCCAACAGTCGCTCCTTGGGGCACAACTCGGACAGGTTGCCAACCGCTTCACCGAGATTCAATCTGTCATCGACCTCTACACCGCCTTGGGTGGAGGACGGGAATAACGCTTCGGACAAGCAACAAAAAAGAAGAAGGCTCAACTCTCGACGGGGTTGAGCCTTCTTTGTGTGACAGGGGCATGTTCAGAACGAAATGCCTGCTGTGAAATAAATCTTCTGTGTGCTCGGATTGGCAATGACACTTCCGAAGAGCGGCACAGAAAAGGTTGGCGTAATCTTGATTTCCTTGCTCGTTCCGATACCGATGTTGGTAACGGCAAAATGGTGGGCATCCTCGTAGAAATCGGTAGCGTATGGCACTGCACCGAGCGTAAAATCCCAATCGAGGCCACCCAACTTGAAGGGCACACCTATCTCCACATAGGAAGAATAAGCACGGTCGCCCGACTTGTTCACACCGTCAGCACCCGCAAAGTTGGTGTACCAATTGAGGGAGAGCACATCGAAATCGTAGCCGATGTTCGCCTCGAACGTGTGTGCTGTGCGGTGGGCATCGTAGAGGAAATACCGCGAAGGGCAGTTGTCGTAGCCATTCACGCAGAAATAGTCAGTGACACCAATGGTGAAACCGCCTGTGGAGTATGCCAGCGTGAGGTCAAACTCTTTGGTGTCGTCGCGGTCAACGATGCCGTAAGACCCCCACCCTGTCAGGCTCAAGCCTTTCCACGAAACACCCAACGAGGGCTGAATGGCTGCCGCACCAAGGTCTTGACCTCGCCAAATGTAGTTGGCCACGAGGTCGGCTCCAATGGTCGCTTCTACCTTGTCTTGAGCATCCGCCCCAAGAGGGAATGCCATTGCAGCACACACGGCTGCCACCTTGAGCATGGTGTTCATCAACGCTTCGCCTTAGAACAACTTGTTAGGATAAACGCCGTCGGCAACGAGTTTGGCAATGCGTTCAACAGTAGCCTCACGGTCGGCTGCGTAGGTCACGCCGAACCAAACGGAAGTGGTGTCGAGCACCTCTACTGATGCTGTGCCGTCGTTGATGAGTTTGTTGACCATCAATGGGATGAAGAACTCAGCCTTGAGGTTCTCCATGTTCTTGGGGTCAGACAGGAACTCCTTGAAGTACTCCTCGCTGTACTGGAAGTAGTCAGGCGTGAAGCCCCACATGTTCATAGAAACTGGCACGTTCTCTTCCAGCGGAATCCACTCGCCCTTTTCGTCCTTGTAGCAGATCGCGTTGCCCTTGTCTGCCTGACGCATGATTTCGGTACGCTCCACCACGTCGGTGAGGTGACGGTTATTGTCATAGACGCACACACCACGAGCCACAGAGCCGTTCTCGGAGAGGGTGTTGCAGCAACGGAATCCGACCATCGCATACTTGTTCTTGGAGCCTTCGGGCAGGTTAGAGAGGAACTTGCCGATAGACATGAAGGCATCGCGGCCGTAGAAGTCGTCGCAGTTGATGACAGCGAATGGCTCCTTAATCACGTCCTTGCCCATCAAGACAGCGTGGTTGGTACCCCAAGGTTTCACACGACCTTCTGGACACTTGAAGCCTTCTGGAAGGCTGTCGATGCTCTGGAAGCAGAGTTCGCATGGCACCACACCCTCATACTTGGAGAGAATCTGTGTGCGGAACTGCTCTTCAAAATCCTTACGAATCACCCACACGATTTTGCCGAAGCCTGCCTTCACAGCATCGTAGATGGAGTAATCCATGATGGTTTCACCGTTTGGTCCAAGACCGTCTAACTGCTTCAAGCCACCGTAGCGGCTGCCCATTCCTGCAGCAAGGAGGAATAATGTTGGTTTCATAGTTGGTTAGTTTGTATGTTTATTCAATCACCACGCGTGTCCAGCCGTGAACGTCGGGTTCTGTGCCATACTGGATGCCACGCAGTTTGTTATAAAGTTTCTCAGAAATCGGGCCTGGTTTGCCGTCCTTGGAGATTTGGAAGGTCTTCTTTTCCTCCAAGTCGTCAATCTTGCCGATAGGCGAAATCACGGCTGCTGTGCCACATGCACCTGCCTCCTCGAAGGTGGCAAGTTCTTCCTCTGGAATCTGGCGACGCTCCACCTTCAAGCCAAGGTCTTCAGCCAACTGCATGAGCGACTTGTTGGTGATGGAGGGAAGGATGGAAGTCGATTTTGGAGTCACGTAGGTGTTGTCCTTGATGCCGAAGAAGTTGGCAGCACCACACTCGTCCATGTACTTCTTCTCCTTGGCGTCGAGGTAGAACTCGCAGGCGTAACCCAAGTCGTGAGCCATCTTGTTGGCACGGAGGGATGCAGCGTAGTTGCCACCCACCTTGTAGATACCAGTGCCGAGAGGGGCGGAGCGGTCGTACTCGCGGATAATCACGTAGTCGTTGCAAGAGAAGCCACCCTTGAAGTAAGGACCCACGGGAGTGACGAAAATCATGAACAGATACTCTGTGGCTGGATGCACACCCACCTGAGCACTCGTACCGATGAGGAGCGGACGGATGTAGAGTGTGGCACCTGTCTCGTAGGGAGGGATGAAACGCTCGTTGAGACGCACCACCTTATCCACCATTTCGTTGAATTTCTCAGTAGAAATCTCTGGCATCAGAATGCCTCGGCAAGTGCTTTGCAGACGGGCTGCGTTCTCGTCTGAGCGGAACACACGCACCTTGCCATCTGGGCAACGATAAGCCTTCAGACCTTCAAATGCTTCCTGTCCGTAGTGCAGACAGGTGGCCGCCATGTGGAGTGGGATGGTTTCCTCTGAGCAAACCTCAATCTCGCCCCATTTGCCGTCACGGAAATAACAGCGTACATTGTAATCAGTCTTGTGATAGCCAAAACCAAGACTTGACCAATCCAAATTTTCCATATCTTATTGTCGTTTTAGTGATAACACATTTGGGGAATGTGACGGTTTCTCGCATACGAAACGTCACAAACGATATGCAAAGATAGTGAAAAAAAAGATTAAACGGCATAAAAAGAAGTTTTTTTTCTTCATCAAGCCCTAAAAATCCCTCGAACCTCCCAAACCGCCAATTCAGGAGTACAAACACCCTTTTCTCGCAGATGTTCTTAAAACTAAAGTTAGATTTTATAAAATTCAAGTTAGATTTATATAAATTTAAGTTCAATTTTATAAAATTTAAGTTGGATTTTATAAAATCTAACTTTAGTTTTAAGAGCACTTGCAGCAATTGCCCATTTCAGAGCCCTCGAAAAGACATAAAAAGATAGCCGTCCACCTCATTTAATCTATAAGAAACGAAGGTTTTGTCAGAAAAAAGCCTTATCTTTGCACACGACTATACAACAAACTCACCAAGAACTTATATGAAAAAGAACTTCCTCTTTCTTCTGACAGCAAGCCTCATCGCTTCATGTTCGCCCCAAAGCCAGCGTGCCGACTATGCGTTGTCGTGGGAGGGCGACGGAATCGGGGTTGCCGTCACTCTGACATCACCCAACGACACCGTTCTGTTCACCTATGCTTCGGATGCAGGGGGGCAGACTGACCAAATGAGTTGGCTGCAAGACTTGACCGTCAGCCAAGGGGAAGTGCTGGTGGACTCTGCCACACGCGAACTGACCATCTTGACGGATGGCGGACAGGCGAGATTTTCATACGTCATCCGCTGCACCTTGCCCGAAGGGTATGGCTCTCCGGGGGGATGCCTGATGGATGTGTTCCGTCCCGACATCGACGACAAGATGCTCTTCTCCAGAACAGAAAACATCTTTGTCGTGCCACGGGATGACGACGAAATGCCCGTCTCCGTGACATGGACTTCTGTGCCCGACTATCCCGTGTTCTGTCTCTACAATGCAGGACATGGGACAGAGCGTTTCGATGGAGCAGCCAGCGACATTTCTTTCTCCGTGATGGCTGGCGACCCGCTGCTGACGGTGGACACGGTGATGGTGGACGGAAATCTGCACTATCTGGTCACGGCACTTCGGAAAAATGTCGAAAAGAACAAAGCCGACCTCAAAGACTATTTCCGAACATTTTACGCCTCCATTTCCAACTTTTGGAATGAAGAGTACAAGGCACCCTATTCGATGCTTGTCTTTCCGTTCCGCAACAATACATTCGATATGACAGGCAACGGATTCAGAAACGGATTTGTCTCTCGATATGACGCCACTGCCGACACGATTATGAACAAAGACCGCCGCGATTTGTTCACACATGAAATCGGTCACAAATGGCTGAACAACGGAACGATATGGTTTGCCGAGGGGTTTGACGAAATGCAGACGGGCTACCAATTTGTGGCATCCGGGTTGGAAGACCCATCTTATTTCGCTACTTATTTCAATGCTGCTCTGGCAGGACTTCACAAAAATCCCTATCGGAACGCTGCGGGCAAAGAAGCCGAGGAGCGTTTCTGGGACGACAATGACTACACATGGCTGCTGTATTGGCGTGGATTCAGTTATGCGTTCCATCTGACAGGTCTCTACGAGAAAGAAACGGGACAGCCCAACGCGTGGAAACCGATGATGCAAGCAGTCAAACCCTTCCTCGACGATTTTTCGGCAGAGAAATTTTTGGACGCCATGGCAAAACTGATGGACAGGAAACGTCTCGAAAAAGATTACCAAACCTACATGCAGGAAGGAAAAGACTTTGACTTTTTCGTCGAAGACCTCCCGACGGGATGCAAAATCGTCCGTCAAAACGACGGCACTCCACAACTCGTGATTACAGACTCTGTCGCCTTTGCCCGACATTTCCAATAAAAGATGAAACACCTATACCTTTATGAGAACGGCTTTTATCAACCTATTATTTTTGATGACGCTATCCGCCTATGCCCAGACATGGAAGGTGGAGGCGGAAGACCCCACATCGACCGTGACATGGAAGAACGGTACGGCTACTATTGTGGCTCCGAAGGGGCTGACCCTGTGGTGTGAGGAGAAGATGGAGGGGAACGTGGTGATTGAATATGAGGCACGGATTGTGGGGGACAGGCGTTTCAAGGATGAGCAGGGAAACGTGCGAGTGAGCGACCTAAACTGCTTCTGGATGGCAGATAAGTGCGGTGGATACGGAGGGAAGTTTGTGGACAATTATGCCCTGAGAACCTACTATGTGGGATATGGAGGAAACTGGAACACGACCACCCGATTCCGCCGCTATACAGGCGACGCACGAGGCATTGACAGCACAGCGTATCGCCCCATCGTACTGAAGGAGTACACGAAGGACTTGGGGCAGAGCACCCAAGAACATTCCCAAGCCAAGGAGCACCGGCTGGTCAAAGACAAATGGTACAAGATTCGCTTGGAGCAAGTGGATGGGCATGCACGATATTTCATCGATGGAGAACTGCTGGTCGATTACGTTGACCCCACCCCACTCACAGAAGGCTACTTCGGATTCAGAACCACCTTGGCAAAAGCGGAACTGAGAAACTTCAAATACGAATGCCGAAAACTCGATGAAGAACCCATTGTCTTGAAGTGGATTGGGGGCATAGGAAGTGGTGTGACCACCTTCGGTGTACCGTTCTCCAAAGGCGAAGTGACAGAAGAGGCTTTCACATTGCAGACAGACAAAGGCATCCCTCTCCCCTTCGACACCTGGCGACTCGCCTCATGGCAAGACGAAAGTGCGAAGTGGCAAGCCTTCACCACCATCGTACCCGAAGGAACGGACTCCGTCCTCCTCATCAAAAAGCCATCCGCAAAATTGAAGATGGTGCCACCCTATCCATCACAAGACGCATTCCCACCGTTCTATGTCACGCTGAACAGAGAGAAATGCCCCATCCTCACCCACGAAATCGAATCGAAAGGTGACATTCGCGAGGTACACAAATACACGGGCAAGAACTTCATCATCCGCACCTATCAATATGCAGACAGAAAGGAGATGAAACTGGTGCATACCCTCCTTGTGGATAGTGCCCTGAACAAAGAAGGCCTGAAAGAACTCTCCATCCACTTCAAGGTGCCCATGCACGGAAAGCCCTACGAACGCTTCGCTGATTTTGAAGGCAAACCCATGAGTGTACAACCCCTCATTGCTCGCAGGAACATCGACCTCGAAAGGATGGATGCCACCACCCTCTCCATGCTCCAAAACATCGCCCAATGGGACGGATTCCGACTCTCCCAACTCTCCCCCAACGGCTACAGCATCCGCAAACGAGCCACCCATGCCTCCCCGTGGATTGGCACGATGGAAGGGAGAAGGCATGACGGAACAGTAACGATAGGGACCCTCGCTCCGAACAAGCCGGATGGCTCTCCCCATTATGGGGGAGATGTCCGAAGGACAGAGAGGGTCTTTTCCTTCCACCTCCAAGACTTCTGGCAATCTTACCCCTCCACCCTCCAAGTGGACGGCATGCGAAGCGACACCGCCATCGTCACCGTCAGCCTCTATTCGCCCGAAGCCGAACCCTACTCCTTCGAGCGCTACGACACCATCGCCCACACCCTCGAAGCCGCCTACGAAGACGTGCAGCCGGGCATGAGCACCGCATGGGGCATCGGCAGGACAAGCACCATTTGGATTGGATGTCAAATGGAAGATGGTAAATGTCAACCCTCAACGGTCAATAGTCAATTAGTCTGCACACCCGAGTATCTGCACAGAAAGCGTGCCTTCGGCATCTGGAGCCTCCCCACCCTCAACACCCCACGCGACAGCCTCATCGAAAGCACCCTCAGCGGCATCATGCAGTTCTATGAAAAAGAAATCGAACGGAACGGCTGGTACGGCTTCTTCAACTACGGCGACGTGATGCATGCCTACGATGCCTTCCGCGACGAGTGGCGATACGACGTGGGCGGCTACGCATGGGACAACACCGAACTGGGCACCCCTGCCATGCTCTGGTATCAGTTCCTCCGCACAGGCGACCCCGACGTGTGGCGAATGGCAGAAGCCATGACCCGCCATTGCAGTGAGGTCGACACCTACCACACAGGGCCCCACGCAGGTCTCGGCTCTCGCCACAACGTCACCCATTGGGGTTGCGGAGCCAAGGAAGCCCGCATCAGCGAAGCCTGGTGGAACCGCTTCTACTATTACCTGACTGCCGACGAACGCACTGGCGACATCATGCACGAGGTGGCTGATGCCGATACATTATTATATATATTAGACCCCATGCGGCTCGCCCAACCTCGCGAACTCTACCCCTGCACCGCCCCTGCCCGCCTCCGCATCGGCCCCGACTGGCTTGCCTATGCCAGCAACTGGCTCACCGAATGGGAGCGTCGCCCCGTGTGCTGCGATTCCGTCGCAGCAAAGGGGAGTGCCCCCTACCTCCAGAAGATAAAGGCAGGCATGTCCTCCATCGCCTCCTTCCCCTTCGGCTTCTACCAAGGTCCCCTCGCCCTCGGCTACGACCCTGCCACGGGCATCCTCACCTCCGAAGTGGATCCGCCCTTCGCCTCCACCAACCACCTCATGGCAATCATGGGCGGCTTCGAACTCATCAACGAGATGGAACCCATGATTGAGTGTCCCGCCTTCTACCAGAAGTGGCTCGAACACAACCGCCTCTACAAAGAAAACGCGTGGAACCTCAAGAAAAACAAGTTCCTCATCCCCCGTCTCTCCGCCTACGCAGGTTGGCGACTCGGCGATGAACGGCTGAAGCAACAAGCATGGGACGACCTGCTGCATCACATACCGCTCACCAACCGACAAACCATCTGGACCAACGACTGTGCCACATGGACACTCGATGCCATATTCTTGAAAGAAACCATCAACAAGTAGTTGAATGTAAAATGTTAAATGTTATAGCCACATGAAAAAAATACACTTCCTCTCATCCGAAAGGTGGATACTCAGATTTTTCATTTTTCACTTTTCACTTTTCACTCTCTCCGTGTCTGCACAAGAAGTACAGAACGATGCCACCGCACCTCTCCACCTCATGCGTCCTGCCTACAAAATCCCCTACGGAATACCCAAGGCAGAAGAGGTGAAAGCCACGATGGACAGAATCAAGAACTACCTTGATGCCACCACCTTCATGGAACTGGACGAATCAGGCAAGATGCTCAAACGAGGCACCTTCCGCCTCACCTCCTATGAGTGGGGCGTCACCTATTCCGCCATGCTCCGTGCTGGCGAAGTGACAGGCGACCCATCCTACACCCGATACGCCATCGACCGCATGGAATTCCTCGCCCGACTCGCCCCCGACTTCAAAGCACGGCTCGACAGGGGCGAAGACATCGACCCCCTCATGCACCAAGTGGTGAAGCCCGAAGCCCTCGACGATGCAGGAGCCATCTGTGCCGCCATGCTGAAGGCGAAAGACCTGAAACTCTCCAAGCAGATTGAGACCTACTACGACTTCATTGCCCACCAGCAATACCGCTACACCGACGGCATGTTTGCCCGTCTCCGCCCGGTGAAGAACACCGTGTGGCTCGACGACATGTTTATGGGCATCCCTGCCCTCGCCCTCCACGGCGACATCGACGAAGCCCAACGCCAATTCAAACTCTTCCACGACAAGATGTGGGTGAAAGACAAACATCTGTACCGGCATGGCTGGGTGCCAAGCGAACATCACCCCTCCTTCTTCTGGGGACGTGCCAACGGTTGGGCACTCCTGACCGCCTGTGAACTCCTCGACGTGAAAGAATCCGCCATCATCATGACCTACTTCAAGGAGCACCTTGCAGGACTCCTTCCCCTCCAGCACCACGACGGTGCATGGCACCAACTGCTCGACCGTCCCGACACCTACCTCGAGACCTCCTGCACCGCCATCTACTGCTACTGCCTTGCCCATGCCATCAACCAAGGGTGGCTCGATGCCGAAACCTACGGAGTACAAGCCATCCTCGCATGGAACTACGTCAATGCACACGTCAACCAGCAAGGACAAGTGGAAGGCACCTGCGTCGGCACCGGCCTCGCCTTCGACCCCGCCTTCTATGCCTACCGCCCCGTCAACAACTTCGCCGCCCACGGCTACGGCCCCACCCTCTGGGCAGGTGCAGAAATCTACCAACTCGTCAAGACCCACCACATCAAACTCAACGACTCCGCCATCCACTTCTACCCCGAAGACCCCCAGACGGACGAACCCATCTTCTATGTAAAATAAAACCGTACCCCTCGGCTACGATGCAGTGTACCCCTCGGGTACGCCACCTCGTACCCGAGGGGTACGGCTTGAAGAGATTTTTTTCAAGGGGTCACTTTTTGTTCATGTCGGCAATCACCAATTTGATTTCGGCATAGGTGTAGTCATTGGGCAGGAGGTTCTTCACTTCGCTCAGGGAGTAGGCCTTGGTGAAGGACTTGAGGATGCCACGGATGATTTTCTGATGTTGGGTGCTGACCACATCGCCCACCTTCAGTTCGCCTTCGGTGACGAAATGGGCAAGGTGATTCTCGATGGTGCCGACGGTGAGGGAACGCTCCTTGGCGATGTCTTGGAGGGATTTGCCTTCACGATAGAGTTTGAGGGTAATCGCTTTCGTGTCCACCTTTTCTTTCTTGGAGACCCTCTCTGTCCTGCGGACATCTCCCCCTTTATGGGGAGAACCATCCGGCTTGTTCCCTGACGATGTGGTTCCCGCACGGCTTCCCGTTTGGGAGAGGGTCTTCACTTCATCCAGCACAGCCTTTGCCTTCGCATTCAAGAAATCCCGTACATTGAAGCCTGTGGGTTGCAGACGGGTGAACACGCCGAGTTTCAGTTTCAGCGAGAGGAGGAAGGCATCGAGGGCGTTGTTGTATTGGGTGATGACCTGCTTGTTGTTGATGGTCACTTTCGAGGCTGCCACCACGGGGTCGAGCAGTTCGTGGAGTTTCTGGGTGAAGTAGCCCATGGCGGCTTTCAGACGCTCTTGCAGGTGTTCGTTGCGGGCAAAGGATGTGCCGCTCTGCTGCATCAGTTGCATGTATTGCTGACGGAACTTGATGGCAACAGCCAGCACTTGGGCATCCAGTTCTGGCAGCACCTTCTGAAGCGTGGAGAGATAGTCGGGATAGGCTGCGTACAGATGTTCATTCACCACCCGATAGAGATATTGTGTGTCCAGTTTCAAAGGCTGAAAGTCAAAGAGTTCGTTCAGCAAGGTCAAGAAATAGTCGTACTTCATCTGCGGCAACTTCCCTTCCGTCTGCTGGGCTTCAGCCAGTTCGCGGTCGATGTAGGCATTGACCGACGCATCCGTAATGACCGAGCGCATCGCCAAGGGACGTGCCAGCACCATGCCTTCCAACGTGCGGCAACGGCTCAATGCCACATACACCTGTCCGTGGGTGAACGAGTCGTTGATGTCCAGCACGGCATAGTCGAAGGTCAAGCCTTGGCTCTTATGCACCGTGATTGCCCACGCCAACCGCAAGGGGTATTGTCTGAACGTACCATCCACCTCCTCGCGGATTTCCTTCGTCTCGGCATCAATCACATACTTCGTGTTCTCCCACACCAACTGCGGCACATACACCGTCCGCCCATCTTCCTTGCAATGCACCACAATGAGGCGTTCGTCCGTCTCTTCATCCCACATGAAGCCCTTCACCACACCAATCTTGCCGTTGTAGTACTCCTTTCCCGGGTTCGGGTCGTTCTTGATGAACATCACCTGTGCCCCTTCCTTCAAGATGAGCGTTTCGTCGGCTGGATAACTGCTCTCCGGGAAGTTCTTGTGTATCTCCGCCACAAAACGCATCTCCTTCGTCTTCAACGCTCCAAGCATCTGCTCATTATACTGCTGCGCCATGCGGTTGTGAGTGGTCAACCGAATCCAATCCTCATCGGCTGACGGCTGGAAATTCTCCACATAGCGTCTGTTCAGCGACTGCAACACTCCGTCATCGATTTTGTTGTTGCGGATTTTTCCCAAGATGTCAATAAACGCTTCATCCTGCTGGCGGTAGATATGCTTCAACTCTATCGTCACATATTGAATCTGCTGCAACGCCTTGCTGCCAAAGAAATAAGGTGTCTGGTAATAAGGCGACAGCAACGCCCACTCGCGCTCTTGTGCCACAGGAGCCAACTGCTGCAAGTCGCCAATCAAGAGCAACTGTACCCCTCCGAAGGGCTTTGTCCGGTCACGATACTTCCGCAACTCCTGATCCACCGCATCCAGCACATCGCATCGCACCATCGAAATCTCGTCAATCACCAGCAAATCCAAGGTCTTGATGAGGTTCTTCTTCTCCTTGCTCATTCTGTAATGGGACTGCTTCTCCCCCATCTTCATCCCCGGCACCACAGGACCAAACGGCAACTGGAAGAACGAGTGAATCGTCTGTCCCTGCGCGTTGATGGCAGCCACACCCGTAGGAGCCAACACCACCATCCGCTTGGGTGTTCGCTCCTTCAGGGTTCGCAAGAACGTCGTCTTTCCCGTTCCTGCCTTTCCTGTCAAGAACACCGACACGTTCGTGCTGGTCACAAACTGCCACGCCAAGTTCATCTCGCGGTTATGTTCGCCAGCATCCTCCCCTACTATCGACGAGTAGGTTTCCTCCTCAGGTATCAAATCCAAATAATCCATTGCTCTTATATTTGGGGCAAAGTTAGATAAAAATGTGAAAAAGAGCGGCAAAACTTTAATCTTTTTCGTAACTTTGTGCATCCAATTGGCAAAACAAGTTCGATTTATATATGAGACGATTCTTTTTATGGGTACTTCCCTTTTTGATGGGTGGCATTTGTCAAGCAGAGGACATCACCATCCACTTCGACGGTTCCACAGCCAAGGTGCAACAACAAGTGAAAGACAGCGTCAACGTGACCATCGACGGTGCTAAAGTCAGTATCGAGAGCATATATGAGGGGCACAAATTGAGCCTCCTTCTGACAGGAGAGAGCGAAGACGGTCAACTCATTCTGAAGACCGCAGGAAAAGCCAAAGTGACGCTTGAAGACCTGCACCTGACCAGCCAAGAAGGGGCACCCCTGTGGTTGAAGAACAAGAAAAAGGTGGAAGTCGTGGCAGCCGATGACACAGAAAACACACTGACCATCACCGCCTGTGCCGACACAGCCAATCACAAATCGGCTGCCATCTGGAGCAAAGACAAGTTGCAACTCTCTGGCAAGGGAGTGCTCAACATCTTTGCCACAGGCGACGGATGCCGTGGCATCAAAGCCAAGGACAATATCACCATCGAAAATCTCGTACTGAACGTGACCACCACGGGCAACCATCTGGGCGAAGACACCACCAAGATGATGGGCGGCTTCGGAGGACCACCACCCAACTTCAATCCAGACGACCTGCCCGAAGAAGTGAAAGCCCACTTCGAAGAGATGAAGAAGAAATTTGAAGAGATGCAGAAAAACGGTGAATTTCCCATGATGGGCGGCTTCGGAGGACCTATGGGCGGAATGCGTCCCGAAGGCAACGACAGCACACGTCATGGCGGTTTTCCACCTTTCGGCAACAACGACGATGATGACCACCCCATGGGCGGCTTCGGAGGCAAGCATAAATACATCTCCCCCACCAAAGCCATCGCATCGAAAGGCATCATCACCATCAACAGCGGCTTCATCACCGTCAGCACCTGCGCCCCCGGAGCCGAAGGCATCGAAGGTAAGCAAGGTGTCGTGCTGAATGGCGGCAACATCACCGTCACAGCCACCGATGATGCCATCAATGCCAACGAACGCATCTACTTCAATGGTGCCCACGTCACCGCCATCAGCACCACCAACGATGCCGTCGATGCCAACTACGGCGATGGCGGCTTCCCGCCCTTCTTCGGAGGGCAAGATGCCAGCAAGCAGAAACCTGCTGAGCCTGCCATCATCATCACAGACGGCGAAGTCTATGCATGGAGCCAGAGGGGAGCACCCGAAGAAGGGCTCGACTGCGACTTCTCCCCCATCGAGGTGTCGGGCGGCACCGTCTTCTCCATCGGTGCAGGCATGGGCGACATGCCTTCCGTCCCCACCAACGAGACAGCCCTACAAGCCACCGCACTACTCATCGGCTTGAACATACAGAAAGACGAGCCCATCCTTGTCTTCGACAGCGAAGGCAAGCAACTGGAGAGCATCACCACCCCATTCTCCCTGCAAAGGAGTTCAAGCCTCATCAGCCATCCTGCTTTCGAGACGGGCAAACAATACACCGTGAGGACAAAGGACTACGAAAAGACCTTCACCCTCATCGAAAACTTCACCGTGGTGCGTTAGTTAAATGTAATATTCCACCATCTCCACCAATCCTGCCCTCAAGGCATACTTCGTCGCCTCATAGACCGTATTCACTCCTATCTTCCTGAAGATGTTCTTCTTGTGCGTCGTGATGGTGTGGATGCTCGAATGCCTGTCTGCCGCAATCTCCTTCACCGACTTGCCCAGGGCAATCATCCTCAGCACCTCCGTCTCACTCGCCGTCAACTGGTCACTGCGTTCCTGCGGCATCCGAGGTGTGAGCAGCAGGTTTGTCACCTGATGGCACAAGAACCGCACCCCCGTGATGGCACACTTCAACGCCGTGGCAATCTCCTGAGCCGAGTCGTCCTTCAGCACCATGCTGAACTGTTGCTCCACGCTCAGCCGCCTAATCAGTTGCTCCGTCAGTTCCGACGAGAAAAGCACCCACATCGCTTCCGGGAAACGCTCACTCAGGTTCATCAGTTCCTCGCTGCTGCCCAAGTCAAAGAGCGTGTAGTCAATCACCACCACCGCCGACGGGTTCTCCTTCAGTTCCGCAATCAGTTCCGCACGCCTGCCCACCTCCTTCACCTCCAAGTTCTCCACCTCTGCCAAGACACCTCTCACCAGTGTCTTCAGCCCCAGCCGCGTGATATCCTGATTATCCGCTATAATGATTTGCCTGTTTTCCTTCATACGTCTTTTTCTTTTCAAGATTCTTCATTTTCTGCTGCAAAGTTACGGATTTCCCAATGAATACCCCATAAACAGCAAAAGATTTAGCAAATTCATCCGTTGAATGAAACCTTCACGGAAAAATCATCTACAAGCAACCCCTTCTTCCGATGCACACAAATACCCTTTCTATGGTATTGGGTATATGCAGGATTTTTCGTACCTTTGCAGCCAAAACAATAACAATGAACACAAAATATCTTCTGGCAGGAGCCTTTTGGATGGTTTGGGTGAACATCACCGCTCAAACAGATTCGCTTCAATCGCAACGATTGGACGATGTGACCGTGACGGCACACCCTTCGGGTATGCTGCGGATGGGTGGTGCTGAGAATGGCATGAAAATGGGGCAAGCCGAACTTTTCAAGGCTGCCTGTTGCAATCTGGGCGAGAGTTTCACCACCAATCCGTCTGTAGATGTGAATTATTCGGACGCCACCACAGGAGCCAAGCAAATCAAACTTTTGGGACTGAGCGGCACCTACGTGCAGATGCTTACCGAGAATCTGCCCAATTTCCGTGGGGCAGCGGCTCCATACGCACTCGACTATGTGCCTGGCCCTTGGATGCACAGCATACAAGTGTCCAAGGGAGCCTCTTCCGTTCGCAACGGCTATGAAAGCATCACGGGACAGATTGACATCGAGTATCTGAAACCCGACGACGAGCAGGGTGCAACCGCCAATCTTTACGGCAACACACTGAGCCGTTTCGAGGCAAATGCTGACGGCAACATCCATCTGGACGAGCACCTGAGCACGGAAGTGCTGCTGCACTATCAAGACGATTGGGGACATCACGACGAAAATCACGACGGTTTCCTCGACCAACCCAACGTTCAGCAGTACAACCTGCAGAACCGTTGGAAATGGCGGGGCGACCGCTACCTTTTCCACGGAGGGTTCTCCCTGCTGAAAGAAGACAGAGACGGCGGACAGACACACCACACATCGCCCAACAATCACCATTTATATAATATAGGTGTAGAGACCCACCGCTACGAGGCGTACATGAAACATGCCTTCATCCTCAACCCCGAACATGGCACCAACATTGCCCTCATGGCAAACACGTCGCTGCACCAGATGGATGCCACCTATGGGCAAAAGACCTATAGCGTTGACGAGAAAAACGCCTATGCACAACTCATGTTCGAAACCAACTTCACCGAGCAACATAACCTCTCGGCAGGTTTCTCTTTCAATCACGACTACCTGACCCAAGACGAACATGAAACCACCCCTGGCATCTACGCCCAATACACCTACAATCTGCACGAAAAACTCATTGCCATGGCAGGACTCCGAGCCGACCACAGCAGCCTCTATGGAACCTTCGTCACACCACGTCTGCACCTCAAGTACACCCCTGCCGACTTTGTCACCCTCCGACTTTCGGCTGGCAAGGGCTATCGCACCGTCCACGCCCTGGCAGAAAACACCTACCTCCTGTCGAGCGGACGCACCCTCCTCATCGACCCACTGGAGCAAGAACAGGCTTGGAACTACGGCATCAGCACCGCCTTCTACATTCCTCTTTTCGGCAAGACGCTGAAACTCAATGCCGAATACTACCACACCCACTTCCATCAGCAAGCCATCATCGACTACGATACCGCCCCCTCCATTCTCCACATCACCAATCTTGCCGGCAGGTCTTATTCCAACACCTTCCAAGTCGATGCCACCTATCCCCTCTTCGACGGCCTCGACCTCACCGCCGCCTATCGTTTCAACGATGTGAAGACCACCTATGGCGGTCGGCTCATGGAGAAGCCTCTTACCAGCCGCTACAAAGGACTCGTCACGCTGAGTTACAAGACACCATTGGAACTGTGGCAGTTCGACCTCACCCTGCAACTCAACGGCGGCGGACGGTTGCCCCAGACACTCGTCGCCTCTCCTACTTCCTTCCATTCTTACGAGCAACTCAACTTCCAAGTCACTCGTTGGTTCCGCCACTTCTCCATCTACGCAGGCGGCGAAAACCTCACGGGCTTTCGCCAGAAACAAATCATCCTCAATGCCGAAGACCCTTGGAGCAGCACCTTCGACCCGACACTGGTGTGGGGACCCGTCCACGGTGCCCTCGGATATGTCGGCATCCGCATCAACATCGGCAAACTCTGACCCTGAGAACCATATCAAACTGGATTGCCTTCCGTGAAAATACCACGATTGCGGTATTGCAGGGGAGGGAAAATGTCCGTACCTTTGCAGCAAATTTCAAAATGTTGTTCACAACATAGAAGAAAATAAGGTTTTAGGTTATTAGATATTGATTGGTATTAACAAAAGATTTCAATCCAACACAAACACAACCAAATAATTTGTTCTTTTGAACCCATAATATTAGATAGATTTGAATGCCATAACAAAGAAACACGCTACACATGCAGACAAGGGCTCTTCGTGATGAAGAGCCCTTGTTTTTTTCTTATTCCTCCGATGAATGTGCCGAATACCTAAAAAACACTCATTTATGTCCCCCTTATGACTTGTGCTTACAACCACTTTTCCATCAATATATCACAACGCTCATAAGCATGATTCACCAGAGGGACTTCCTCGAAACCAAGTTTGCGATACAGATGAATGGATGCAGCCAAACGGGTGTTCCCTTCCAGATAGATTCGTTTCACACCTTTTCGGCGAGCATACACTAAAAGTGCCTGCCCTAATTCATAGCCGATGTGCTTGCCCTGAGCATGAGGTGCAACTGCCATCTTTGCCAATTCATAACAATCCTTGTCTGGGTGGTTGATGAGGGCACAACACCCCTGCACCTCATCATTTTTCTCATCCACCGCCAAGAATATCTGACCGCCACCTCCTATAATGTAACTGTCAATGTTTGCAAAAGTCTTCAAGTCCGACTCCTCCAGCCGAAAGTATGTCTCTATCCACTGCCGATTCAGGCGGATGAAGTCTTCTTTATAACGTTCTTCGTATGTGATGATTGTCATATTTTGTTGAAAAAAGATTTTGTCAGTCAAAGAAATCGATTGCAAAGGTACAAAAATTTTCCGACACCCGACAATACCACATTTATGGTATGGGATTTACCTCATCAAGAGTATTTCGCAGATGGGGAAATGTCCGTACCTTTGCATCAAAATTCAAAGTCATTCAAAAAGTTAATAAAACACGATTAAAGTATGCAGAAGGTATTATCTTTGTTTTTAGCGATGGTGCTGACGGGTGCTACGGCATGGGCAGCACAGAACGACGGTGTCATCACCGTGAAGACCAACAAGGCAGGACGTCCGTTGGTGGAAAAATGGGCAGAGGTGTACAAGACGGTGCATCCTGAAGTACAGATTGAGGTGGTGTCAGCCAAGGTGAAAGAGGCCGACTTGACACTGGTGAACGCTCCCGTGGAGGGCACGAACGTGACGTGGGTGGGCAGATTTGCCCTGTTGCCCATCACGGCGAAGAAGAATCCGCTGAGGGAGGACATCGAGAAGAAAACATGGTCGGCAAAGGACTTCAAGCGGCTCTTCTTTGCGGATGAAGAGTTGGACGAGGAAGAACTGGACGGCACCAAGAGCAAGAAAGAGAAACTGGCTGACAAGTTGACGGTTTACACAGGCAGCCACAGCACGAGTTGGACACCTGCACTGGCGGCTTACTTCGGGCACACGAAGGATGACGTGAAGGGCAACAAGGTGGCTGGCGACGACTACTATCTGCTCAACGCCATCGAGGAGGAGCCCACCGCTGTCACATTCTCCTCATTGACATTTCTCTACGACCTCCAATCGCGTTCCATCCGTCAAAACATCACCTTGCTACCCCTTAATGTCAAAAAAGAGCAAGGCGAGGCACTCCGTTCGGGCAATTTGGACGAGACCATCCAACTGCTTGAAACGCAACACTTCGACACCATCCCCGTAGAGAATGTCGGTTTCACCTACCAGGCTTTTGACAATGACATTGACCAGTTCCTCGCATGGGTGCTGAACGAAGGACAGCAATACAACAACGAGCAAGGTTTCCTCCGCTTAGCAGAGAAAGACATCAAGCAACAAATCAAACTGCTGGCAAACCGATAGGCGAGCAAAGCCCTCAAAGAGAAAGGATAAATGCAAAAAGACAAGGGAGGAACGAAAAAAATGCTTACCTTTGCACACGAAACTGAAAAGATAAGCATCCAATGAAAGAAAACAACAAAAAAACATCACAAGGGCGTCAACTCATTCTGTGGATTGGCGCTCTCGTTGTAGGTACGGTGCTCGGCTATCTGGGCATCGCCTGGCTCGATGGGCTGTTCCAGTTTGTGGCATCGGTCTATACACGCCTGTTCCAGTTGGTGGCGGTGCCGACCATCGCTCTGGCTGTGGTCACTACGCTGTCGTCGTTGGGCGGCAGGAAGGATACGGGTCGCATTTTTCTGCACACACTCACATACACGCTGCTGACCACGGTGGCGGCAGCGGTAGTGGGATTGGTGTTATTCCTGACCGTGAAGCCAGAAAATCTGCCCGTGGAGGTGTGGGAGAAGGAAAGCATCGGCGAGGTGGGGGAAAAGATGGAAGGATGGACATACTATGACCATATTCTGAACGTCGTGCCCAACAACATCATTGAGCCTTTTGACCAAGGGAACGTACTGAGCATCCTCATCATTGCCGCCGCGGTGGGCTTGGCACTGGCTTTCATGAAGAAAAGCGAAGAGGTGCAGGTGCTCATCAAGGGCATTTTCGGATTGCAGGAACTGCTCTTCACGCTCATCAAGGCACTCATCTGGACCCTACCTGTGGGCATCGTCGCCTTTGCCGCCCAGTTGTCGGCACAGGTGGAGGCAGGTGTTATTGTGGGGTCGCTTGGGAAGTATGTTGCCGTCATCTTGGGTGGCAACGCCATCCAGTTCTTCGTCGTGCTGTCCCTCTTCCTTTTGAGCCGAGGGGTGAACCCTTGGCGAGTGCTGAAAGCCATGTCGCCAGCGGTGCTCATGGCACTTTTCACCAAAAGTTCGGCTGCCACACTGCCAGTCACGATGCAGTCAGCCGAAGAACGTTTGGGCGTGAAGCCCGAGGTGGCACGATTTGTGCTGCCCATCTGCACCACCATCAACATGAACGGATGTGCGGCGTTCATTCTCGTCACGTCCCTCTTCGTCATGCAGAACGGCGGCACCGTGCTCACAGTGCCCACCATGCTGTTGTGGGCACTCATCGCCGTCGTTTCAGCCATCGGCAACGCCGGCGTACCGATGGGGTGCTATTTCCTCACGCTCTCGCTCATGGCTGGCATCGGGGCTCCCATCGGCATCATGGGCATCATCTTGCCCATCTTCACCATCATCGACATGGTGGAAACGGCAGAGAACGTATGGAGTGATTCGTGCGTCTGTGCAATGACCCATAACGACCTCCAAAAATAGGACAAAATGAAACGCTCGTCACGTCAGAAGTGGTGTGACTCACACCGCTCGGGTGGTCTGAGTCACACCACCGAGGCGGTCTGACTCAGACCACTTCCGAAGCGTACAGCAGGGCATTTTGGAGGTGGACAAAATTGCATTCGACATTCGTTTCCGTCAAAGGCTTTCGTGTCAACTAAAACGGGGGTGCATCGTGTGTGATGCACCCCCGTTTGGGTTGAAGTTATTTTTCTTTCTCAAAGTCGTCGAGTTTCTTCAGGTAGTAGGCTCGAACGTCGTCCCATTTGTAGTAGGGGAACTGGTCGGTCTTGATGGGGAGGGTCGCCTCCTTTTCGTTGAGCAGGGCTTTCATGAGGATGGGTTCGCCTTGCTTCTTGGGGCGGTAGAAGACCCACTGGATGTTGCAAGCCATAGGGTAGATGCGGAAGTTGACCCACTGGTCCTCGAGGTGGTCAAGGTCTTCCACGGCACGCCCGCAACTGTCCAGTTCCATGAGGCAGGCAAGTGGCATGACGCACACCTCATGTCCGAAGCGGAGGGCGGCACCGTTCTTGTAGGTCTTGCTCGCCATGACGGTGTCGGTGGTCTCGATGATGTTACGCAGCAGGTTTGTCTGTGAGAACTGCATGATGCTGCCCGTCTGCGGGGCAGGGCCATAGCCGAGATACCAGTCGATGTTCCAGGCACGCCAAAGGTCGTAGCATTCCTCCTTGGTGAAGAGGTTCCACATATCTTCGCCGCATCCGTGGCTTTGCATGTTGGTGACGATGTAGAAGACGGAGCGCATGAAGGAACGTGGACGGAAGTCCTCATCGTTCCAGAAACTCTCGTCGGTGAAGAGGGCACGACAGAAGCGTTCGGGATGGGTGTAGAGTTTGTTGTAGTGGCTGACAATACGACCGCGGTCACGGCTGGCATCGCGGAGACGGCGGCTCCAGTCGGCGTTGAGGTACCACTGGAAGGCATCGCTCACGTCGTTGTGCATCTTGAGTTGACGGTTGAAGGCGGTGATTTCCTCACACTCGGCGGTCATGCTGAGGATGCAACGGATGACGACGGTGCTTCGGGCATCGACCTGTGCATCCTTGCCACTGAAGATTTCGGGGAAGTGCTCAGTCATGCGTTTGCCGATGCCGTGGTGCTGCTGCTCGCCAATGTCGGAGAGGTCGCCCAGGCGTCCTTGTGTGCAGGGATAGAAGCGTTCGAGTTTCTCCAACGCCTCTTGTCCGAGGGGGCTGAGGACACCCTGCTGCTGAGCACGACGAAGGGTACGGATGGTGTTCATGTAGTCGCCATCGCCCAAGAGCCAGCGGGAGCCGTGACGGCCATAATGAGACATGTAGAAGGGTTCGTACCCCTTCGGTGTCTTGGTGAGCGGCTGGGTTGGTGCCTGATACGCCATGTGGTTGGAGGCTGACTTGAGGATGTCGGCATAGATTTCTTCCTTGGCTGTCTGTGCCTGTGACGAAGCGACAGAAAGCAGGAGTGCGGAAAGTAAAAGAATCTTTTTCATATCTCTTGAATGTTTGATGTTGATGTCAAAAGGTTCATGCCCCCCAATCAGTCGTAGGTGGCAAAATTGGCATTTCGTCCGAGGTCGTGATAAGCGTTCTGCAAGAGTTCGGGCGTTATCTCGAAGTCGCGGTTGATGGGGCGACCTTCGTCCTTGAGCGAATGAGAGAACATCCAGTCGTAGGTCTGATAGCAGTAGAAGAGACGGGCAGGACGGCCGTGATTGATGCCCGGCATACGGGTGTAGATGAGGCGTGAGTCATCGCCCGTCTTCTTGATGGCTTCCACCACACGATCGGAGGCAGAGACGGGGACGGCGGTGTCTGCCGTGCCATGTACAATCCACATGGGGATGCGAGAGAGGCCGCTGAGGTCTTTCACGGTAGCACCCCCGCACATCGCCATGCCTGCGGCAATGCGGTCGGGATAGGTGGCACAGAGGTCGAGCGTGCCATAACCGCCAAGGCTCATGCCATAGCAGTAGATGCGGTCGCTATCCACGTTGTAGTTCGCTTCTGCCCACTCGATGAGTCGCATGATTTTCTCGGGTTTCCACGCACCACCAGGATTCTGAGGGGCAAGGACATAGCAGTCGATGGCACGCCCACGCTTGAGAGCCTCCATGGGGCCATAGCGTTTCACTTTGTTGAGGTCGGTGCCACAAAGGCTGGCTCCATGCAGGAAAATGAGCAAGGGACGATGAACGCCATCGCCTTCATCCTCTTCGGGACGATAGAACCAAAAGTTGTAACTGTCTTTCACCGTGTTGCGAAAGGCTTTGCTCGTGTCCTGTGCATGGAGCGTGAGAGAACACACAAAAGTGAGCAAGATAAAGATATATCGAAGCATAAATCAGGCTTTTTAACGGAATAATGTGCAAAGATAACACAAAAAAGTGAAAAAAGTAGTACCTTTGTGGCATAAAATCAATCTTTTCACAGAAAATGAAAAAAATCATCCTCTTCATTGCATTAGCCCTTCCTCTTTGGGGGCTCGGGGGCTATGCCCAAGTGGTTCACCCCAAAATCGGCAAGCAAGCCCAATCGGCTGACGGACGCATCAGCATCGAACTGATTGGCAAGAAACAGTTCTTCGCCCCTGGCGACAAAGAGACCGCCGACCCAGACATCAACTCGCCCAAGTCGGTGAACGTACACCCCAACGGCAAGAAATTCTATGTGAACTCGCTGGAAGGAGCCACCACCGTGGTGTATGACATGCAGACGTACAAGAAACTGGCAGTCATCAAGCACCAGTTCGACCACACAAAGGATGCTGCCTTGTGGAGCAAGCCATCAGGACTGTTCCCCTTCACCCACTACAAGAATGACCACCTCAACTCCTTCTTCGGCAAGCCCGTGGAAAGCACCTTCTCCCACGGAGGCCGCTATTTGTGGGTGCCCTACTATCGCCGTTCCTACGACATCAATGCCCAAGACCCATCGGCGGTTGCCATCATCGACACCCAAACCGACAAAATCATCCGTCTGATGGAGACAGGTCCCCTGCCCAAGATGATTGCAACCTCACCCGACGGCAAGCAGATTGCCATCTCCCATTGGGGCAACAACACCGTGGGCATCATCGACATCTCCAGCGCCGACCCCAAACAATGGAAATACAAGGCGTGTCATGTGGTGGATTATCAACTGAACCTCAACTATCCGCTCAACCGCTCGGTCAACCGTGATGCAGGCAGCGGGTATGCCCTGCGCGGTACCGTATTCACCCCCGACAACCACTATTTGCTCGTGGGCTGCATGGGCGGTGGCGGCGGCATCGCTGTGATTGATTTGCAGAAGTCTGAATATCTGGGACGTTTGCAGGGCATGATGGCAAACGTGCGTCATCTCGTCCTGAAGAATGGCTACCTCTACCTGAGCATCAACGGTGCCGGCTATGTGCAGAAGATTTCGCTCGACACGGTGCTGGATGCCATCTCCAAGATGCAGAACAAACGTGGCACCCTCACCGGCTGGCAGAACTGCAAGGTGGGGGCAGGAGCACGCACCATCGAACTGTCACCTTCGGGCAAGTACATCTTTGCTGCCTGCAACAACGCCAGCGCCCTCTATGTGGTGGATGCCAAGGAGATGAAGGTGCTCACCAGCATCCCAGCCGACAGTTATCCCGTAGGACTCGACATCTCCAAAGACGGCAAATTCGTCTTCACCACCGCACAGGGCCACTCAGGCAAAGGTGGTGGCAATGCCGTCGATATTTTCAAAGTAACGTATAACAAATGAGCACTTTAATGAAACCAATTTGCATAATATGAATAATTTGAACCACAAATAAGAATCATATTTATTACCTGTTGGTTGAATTAAATTTGTAAAACATTTATGCTTAAAAAGTTGTACATATCGCAGATAATTAGTAACTTAGTGGTGTCCAATTCATCAAGTCCAATTATCATTGTTATGCACAACTTCGTTACAAAGTTCCGA